>JACOUL010000009.1 GCA_016177875.1 Burkholderiales bacterium | reverse complement strand
TATCAGCACCCCTGTCAACGCTTCGCGTCAAGCCTCGCGGCTTGCCACGCATGACTCGGGGACAATGTGACTCGCTAGGTCTTGCATCGTCGGGGACTTTCACCCCTTCACCTTCACCGGTCTCCCGGCGCACACTGTATAAATATACAGTAAAATTTTAGAGGGAGTGAGATAAATTCGTAATGGAAAGGGAAAAGGACAAAGCAAAAGGCAGCACAAACCCTAAAGATTCGCGCTGCCTTTTTTGAAGTCTTACAGTCTTACTTAGCGATCAACTTGAACTTTTCCGTCGTGCCGGCGAAATAAGCGCTGCACTTCAGATCAGGCGTGCCATAGCTCGGCACTGTCAAATATTTGCCGCCGTAACTCTTGTAAGTGGCCACACCACTGACGACGCTCTCCGTGAAGGTTTCATAATTACCCACCGTTCGCGACGTCGCGCTCACCGTACTGCCGCCGCCAACGCAACTTAAGTAATAACCGTTTTCCGTCTGCAGGGCGACTTTGCCGTTGGGCAGGGCTACACGCGTAATTTGTGCACAGATGCTTGAGCTAAACGCATCGCCTTTCAAACCGCCGCCGCCGCAACCTTGGGAGGTGTTGACGGCGTAAAGATATTTACCTTTGGAAGTCGTCAGATTTTTTTGCGAACTGGTGCCGGGATTGCCCGCCTCCATGTAACTATCCATGCCATTGGCGATAACGGCCGTGTTCTCGCAATAATTCGGCCCCAGATAAATGGATTGCGTCGGCGTGGTTGCGCCGCCGTCAGCTTTAGGCCGCGTCCATAAAACTTTCACGTATTTGTAGTCTGCGCAATTGGCGACGATCGGCCCGTAATATTCCGCCCATTGAGAAGTGCGGCGATGAAAGCCGGTCGCAAAAGAAGGCGCTTGAATTTGGCCAATGTAGGTTTCCGTGGCCGGCGTGGTGCTCATATCGACCACGAATCCGCTATAAGACAAGCCGCCGTCCTTGACCACTTTCAAACGATAAGTCTTGCCTGCCACCCAGGGATAAGGCTTGAAACATTGCTTGCCTATGCCCTCCCCGCCGAAATCCTGGCAAGTGGCACCGCTGCCCGGATTGGCATAGGTGGCGTCCCAAATCGAGAAGATCACGCCCTTTTGTCCACCAGTGCCTATCGTATTGGTTTGCAGGCCGATATAGCCGCCGCCTTGCTCATTGCCGCTTTGGTTAAAAAAGCCGAATTGGTGAGCCAAGAACCAAGAAGTGCCGATACCAGGGTCATTAATAAACTTAAGATCTGTTTCTATCTTGTTGAAGATATTGGGGTAAGCCCAGTTGATATAGGTAAGGCTCAATGCGTGGGGAGCTGATGAAACTTGTGCCCATACGGGCATGCTTGATGCAAAAATAGTTAAAGAAATCAGTATTTTACGTAGAAAATTCATCGCCACACCGTTGCTTATTACATTAATAATGTTGTTTAAATTACACGAACATTATGCTGCATCGCAACAGAGATGTGGTTTTGATTTGTGATACCAGGTATTAACTTAATGAATAACTAAATGCATGAAATCAAGAATGATTTCATGCAAAAAGTAAGAAATGCCGGCAATAAAAAGGCGGGAGACGAAGGGAGAAAAAAGCCTCGACTAAGAGCTTCTAACATAATGAGGCCGATTTGCCTGGCTGCCACATGCAGATGGATGCTAGACGCGCTCCTCGCCAAGGGTGGCTCCCCTTGGCGAGGAGCGCAACGACGCAGACACCGCATTTGGCTGGCAGGCGGGTCGGTTTCATTGTGATAGAGCTCTAAGGCTTGAAGAAGCTTCCTTACTTTCGCATCACTTTCGGAACGGGATTCGGCCGCAGACGAAAAGCATCCGGCATGCCGGAACCTAACAGCGGCCGTAAGTACATGCGAAAAGCATCGGTGACGTCGGCGCCGTTTTCCGCGATGAATTCATCTTCCATGGTGCGCGTTTTACCGGCCACCGCATCCAGCGGCAATAGTTCGTAATCGACCGAGTAATAGCCGGTGCGCTTGATCGACACCGAGCCGTCGCGCTTGCCCCACATGGCAAACTGCACCGCCTTCTCGCCGACTTCGCGCGCTTCGCGTTGATCGACATCGGATACGCAACCGATGAAAGAGCGCTGCAAGTAGCCGAAGGTATCGCCGCGCACGCGCTTGATTTTCAATTTCGTTTTGATTTCTTCGCACAGCAAATCGGCCAAGGCGCCGCTGCCGGACAATTGCACATTGCCATGCGCATCATGCTCCAATTCTTTCGCAAGCAAAGTGGCGATCGGCGCGCCGGATGCATCGTGAATGCCTTCGGAAACCGCCACGACGCAACGGCCGAAGCGTTCATAGGTCGCCTTCACATCGGCGAGAAAATTCTCCAATACGAAGGTGCGCTCCGGGACATAAATCAGATGCGGGCCATCATCCGCAAACTTTTTCCCCAAGGCCGATGCTGCCGTCAAAAAACCTGCGTGCCGGCCCATCACGATGCCGACATAAATGCCGGGCAAGGAAGCATTGTCGAGATTCACGCCGGCAAATGCCTGCGCAACGAAGCGCGCCGCCGAGGGAAACCCAGGTGTGTGATCGTTAGAAACAAGATCGTTATCAATCGTCTTGGGAATGTGTATGCAGCGCAGAGGGTAATTCGCTTTCTTTGCTTCTTCACTAACGATGCGCACCGTATCCGAAGAGTCGTTGCCGCCGACGTAAAAGAAGTGTCCAATCTCGTGCGCGCGCAGCACTTTAAAAATTTCCTGGCAATACTGCACGTCGGGTTTGTCGCGCGTGGAACCCAGCGCGGATGATGGCGTATTCGCCACCATTTCAAGGTTGTGGCTGGTTTCCTGCGTCAAGTCGATGAAATCTTCATCGACGATGCCGCGCACGCCATGGCGAGCGCCGTAGACCAATCCGATATCGCGAAAGCGCCGCGCCTCCAGGGTCACGCCAATCAACGATTGATTGATGACCGCGGTCGGTCCGCCTCCTTGAGCGACGAGAACTTTTCCGGTTGCCATACGACTCCTCCATGCACTAGGTGAAGATCATTACAGCATTCAAGACGGGAAATACAATGAATGGGAAAAGAGTTGGAAGATTGCTTGAGGCGTCTCAAGAAAGAAGGAGGCTTAAAATAGTTAGGCCTGACCGAAACAAAACGCCCTTTTGTCTCGATCAGGCCCGGGTGTTACAGCTACACCGTTACGGCCCATGACGCCGTACGGAAAACCAAATCAGCTTTCGGGAGGGATGGAAGTAAAGCTCTCGATAAAATCTCCTTGGTCCAAGTTGATCAACAGGCAGAATGCCTTAATCGGTTCGCTCGACAATCATGTTCGTCCAAGCGCAAATTGAGTCTAGAAGACACTGCCGATTTGACAAGGGTATACAGTATTTTTACCGTATTGCGCAGCCGAAATTTCGCTGTCGGCGAAAGCCATACTGTTGATACAATCTTGACCTATTGCAACATTATTTTGCTCCCATGTCTCACGGAATTCTCAAGTCTCATTTCTTTGCCGACGACGGCGAAACCATCCATCTCTATCAAAAAGGCAACGGCTCTCCGATTGTGATGCTGCATGGATGGACAGCGGATCACCAGGAATGGTTGCCTTTCATTGATGAACTCTCGCACCACCATCACGTCGTCTTGTGGGATGCACGCGGCCATGGCGGTCATACGCTCAGCTCAAAAACCGAACCGAGCGTGCAAGCGATGGCACGCGACTTGCGCGAGCTGATTGACCGACTCGGCCTTTCGCATGTCACGCTGGTCGGGCATTCGATGGGCGCATTGACGGCATGGGAATACATTTCGCAATTCGGCACGCACGGCCTTGCCAAGCTATGCCTCATCGATCAATCGCCGCGGCTCTTGACCGATGAAGCATGGAAGTTCGGTATCCACGGCGCATTCGACGAAGAGCGCTCTGCCCAATTTGTCGCCGACTTACAGAAAGATTTTGCCGAAGCGATGATGCGTATCTGCGCCTACGGCTTGAATGAAAAAGCGCGCATCGGCTATGAGCGAAATACGCGCGGCTGGCAAGGAGAACGCGAGCGATTGCGCAAGCAAAACCCGCAACCCTTGATTCAAGTGTGGGAGAGCCTGGTGAAAACCGACTATCGCGACGTGCTCGGCACAATCGATATTCCCGCCTTGCTCATCTACGGCGACGAAAGCAATTTCTATGTGCCCGACACCGCGCTCTATGTGAAGGAACGCATGCCGCAATCGGTGCTGCATATGTATGCAGGCACCGACCACTCGCCGCATTTATGGGAAGTCAAACGCTTCATCAACGATTTGCTTGGCTTCATCAAAAAATAAGGCCGCGCTTACTCCAGCTTCGCTTCCATCGTAATCTTTGCTTTGAGGAGTTTGGACACCGGGCAGCCGGCTTTCGCCTGCTCCGCCACTTCTTGAAAACGCGCCTGGTCGGCGCCGGGAATTTTTGCCGCGACGCGCAAGTGGCTGGCCGTAATCTCAAAACCCTCGCCGACTTTCTCAAACGTGATGTCGGCATGGGTTTCTATCCACTCCGGCGTCATGCCGGCTTGTCCCAGCATGAGCGACAAAGCCATCGAAAAACAGCCGGCGTGCGCTGCACCAATCAATTCTTCCGGATTGGTGCCAGGCCCTTCCTCGAACCGAGACTTAAAGCCATAAGGCGCTTCCTTCAACACACCCGTTTCCGTGGAGAGCGTGCCGCCGCCGTCCTTGATGCCGCCTTTCCATACCGCCCATGCCTTTTTGATCATTTTCTTTCTCCTTTTGGGAATTAAATGTTGAACGGATCAGACTGACTTGCAGAGCAAAAATTGCAAGTTCTGCCTTAGCGCAAAAAAGTTTGTGTTTAATCGGGGGTGTAAGACTTTGATGTTGCTTGTTTTTCTTGCCTCAAAGTTTTTTCCGGGCAACAATAAGGCGGCCCCTCTGGGCAATATCCCACACAATAAATCGAGTGCCCCGAATGCGCTTTTATTCGCTGGAGCAGCGCTGCGAGATACTGGCAGCAATTAGCCAAGCTCCTGACCTATCCGTTTTACTCGATGTCTTAGGCAACGAGATTGATAAACTCGGCCTGCTCGACGGGTACATGATCAATCTGCACGATGCCGGTAGCGATTATCTAATCAGCCTCAAGATGCGATTTCCAGGGGAATATCGCTATCTTGAAAAAACTTACCATGGTTATAAAACCTCGGTAAAAGGCGAATCCACCAATCTAAACATTATCGCCTTTAACAAACGGAGCGTCGTACGAGTCGATGACCAAGACGCCTCCCGCAGCCAAGCGATGTCGCGCTGGGATCTGAAAGATTGCGCGGCGATGCCTATTGTCGACCGCGCCGCCGACGACCCCTCTCCTGTCGGGACGATCATGCTGATGCTGCAGAACGGTCGTATCGAGGAAGGCGCATTTGACATCCTGACCGAGTTGTCATCGTTGTTTGCGACACCGCTACGGGCCGCACTTGAGACCGCGCTTCTCAAGGAATTCCGCGAACGCTTTGCCGCCGAAGCGTCGGAACACGAGCGCGCACTGCAATTCATCATCGATATCAATAACCTCACCGCGCCGGAAAAAATCTTCAGCATGTTTGCAGCTGAGTTGTTTCGGCAAATTCCCTTTGAGTGCCTCGGCTTTTTCCTGCATGAAGGCAAGGGCTTAAACAATAAAATGGTGGTCTGCTCCGATGAAAGCTTTCAAAGCGTTCAAGAAGAATGGTCAAGCTATTTGTCCGATAAGACGTATGAGCTCAAGCATATCGCCGGCGGCGTATCGCACGCGTTCTTAAAAAATTCCTCGCTGCTGTTCCATGACGCCATGGAGATTTTGCACATGCCGATGTCCGAATTGGATAAGGCGACGATGCGCATTTTAAAAACACCGCGAACGCTGCTGGTCTTGCCGATCCGCTACCAAAATAAGGCCATCGGCTCGATTGCCTTTTTCAGCATCAGCAAAGTCGTAGAAGTGTCGGAATCCGACCTGCGCCTCTTGGAAAAACTGTCTTCCTTCTTAGGCACGGCGATCACCAACAGCAAAAACTTCGAGCTCGCCCAGGCGCAAAACGCCGAACTGGAACGTCTCGCCAGCCACGACGTGTTGACCGGTCTGCCGAACCGTTCGCTCTTAATGGATCGCTTGACTCGCGGCCTGTCGCGCTGGGAACGATTGCAGCAAAAAGCGACCATTGCTTTCGTCGATCTTGATCACTTTAAAAACATCAACGACACGCTCGGCCATAGCGCGGGCGACCGTGTGCTGGTGGAAACCTCCTCCAGATTGATAAGCAGCTTGCGGCAGAGCGATACCGTCGCCCGCTTCGGCGGCGATGAATTCGTGCTGATCCTGGAAAATCCGAACGACGGCAACGCACACATGCTGGTATTGCAGCGTTTGCTGGAAACGCTGTGCGAACCGATTCCCGACCTCGCACAAGAAGTATCGCTCACCTGCAGCATCGGTTTTGCCCGCTATCCCGACGACGGCACGGACGCGGATACCTTGCTCAATGCCGCCGATGCCGCCATGTACCTGGCCAAGCAGCTGGGGCGTTCCAACATCCAAGCCTACACACCGGATATGCGCTCGCAGGCACGTGACCGCATGACCATCGAGAGCAAGTTGCGGGTGGCGGTAGACAACGATGAATTGCTGCTGCAATACCAGCCGAAGCTCGACTTGCGCAGCGGCCGCATCGTCGGCGTGGAAGCGCTGGTGCGCTGGCAGCATCCGGAAATGGGCGTGGTTTCCCCCGGCGTGTTCATCCCCATTGCGGAAGAGTCGGGCCTGATCATTCCGATCGGCGATTGGATTCTGCGTACCGCCTGTGCGCAAGGCGCGGCATGGCAGGCTGCCGGCATACCGATTCCGATTGCAGTCAATCTCTCGGCGCGGCAATTCCTGCAGCCGGACATCGCGCAACGGGTGAAATACGCTATCGATTCCTCCGGCATCGATCCACGCTATTTGGAACTCGAAATCACCGAGAGCATGTCGATGGGCAATCCGGAACAAAGTATCGGCATCATGCAGACCTTCAGGGATCTCGGCATTACGCTGACCATTGATGACTTCGGCACCGGTTATTCCAATCTTTCGTACCTAAAGCGCTTCCCGGTCGATAAGATCAAACTGGATCAATCCTTCGTACGCGAAATCACCCAAAGCTCGGAAGCGCTCGCCATTTCGCAAGCCATCCTCGCGATCGCGCACAGTTTACATTTGAAGGTAGTGGCCGAAGGTGTGGAAACCGAAGCGCAATTGACGCTGCTCAGCCGCAATCAATGCGAAGAAGCGCAGGGCTATTACATCAGCCGGCCGCTCAGCGCGCAGCCATGCGCCGCATTCATTCGCGAAGATCGGCGCTTCGACATCGAAAAACTCATGCAGCTCGACAGCAGCCATACGGTACTGATTGTCGACGTTCAAGGCGATCAGGCAGACAGCCTGGCGGCGATGCTTTCCGCGAGCGGATATCGCGTTCTTTCCGTCGAAAATGCAGAGGCCGGATTTGAAATGCTGGCGACCAATCCGAGCGTCACCACGGTCATCGCGGACCATCATTTGTCCGGCATGCGCGGCCTCGACTTCCTGGCGAACATTAAACGCATGTATCCGGACGTGGTGCGCGTATTGGCCGGCAAATACACGGAAGTCAATCATCTGCTCGATGTCATGAACCGCAATATCGTCTTCAAATTCCTGCAAAAGCCGTGGGAATCGGAGGCAGTTCGCTCGGTCATGATGGAATGCTGCATGGAATACGAACGGCGCGCCGCGCGGACTAAAAACGTCTTCCTGAGCAAACAAGCCTAGATCGAAAGACCTATTTCTCGTCTTATCCTCCTTGGGTAAGGTATGGCGTCGAACGTGTATGATTGGCACCAACTCATCGCCGCACAACTCAAGGAGAAAAAATGGCACACTGGTACGAAGACAATTCACTCTCAATCGGGCACACCCCCCTGGTTCGCTTAAATCGCATTGGCGAAAAATCATCTGCGCGCATCTTCGCCAAGATCGAGGGACGCAACCCCGCCTACTCCGTCAAATGCCGCATCGGCGCCGCCATGATTTGGGATGCGGAAAAACGCGGCGTACTCAAGCCGGGCATGGAATTGATCGAACCCACCAGCGGCAATACCGGCATCGCGCTTGCGTTTGTCGCTGCGTCGCGCGGCATTCCCATCACCTTGACCATGCCGGAAACCATGAGCGTCGAGCGGCGCAAACTGCTCCTGGCCTATGGCGCCAATCTGATCCTGACCGAAGGTGCCAAGGGAATGAGCGGCGCCATCGCCAAAGCGGAGGAAATTGCCGCGTCTCATCCGGAAAAATATCTCTTGCTCCAGCAATTTAAAAATCCTGCCAATCCGGCTATTCATGAAGAAACGACCGGCCCGGAAATTTGGAACGACACCGACGGCAAAGTCGATATCTTTATTTCCGGCGTCGGCACCGGCGGTACGATCACCGGCGTGTCGCGCTATCTGAAAAAAACAAAAGGCTTGCCCCTTGTTTCGGTCGCGGTCGAACCGACTGCAAGCCCCGTGCTTACGCAGACGCGCGCAGGCGAACCGCTCAAACCCGGCCCGCACAAAATCCAAGGAATCGGCGCCGGTTTCGTTCCGCAGGTATTGGATATGAGCTTGATCGATGCAATCGAACAAGTCAGCAATGAAGACGCCATCGATTTCGCACGACGCTTGGCGCGCGAAGAAGGCATTCTCTCCGGCATTTCATCGGGCGCTGCCGTTGCCGTCGCTGCTCGCCTGGCCGAGCGCACGGAAAATGCCGGCAAGAATATCGTCGTGATTTTGCCGGACTCCGGCGAACGCTATCTCAGTTCGATTCTGTTTGAAGGCATGTTCGACGCAAGCGGCATGCCGGTGAGTTAAGGCTCGTGCGTTAACGCTCAGTCTAACGCTCAGTCGTCTTTTTCACGTCGATGGCGCGGACCATGGGGGCGCTGATTGTGCCCTTCATGGTCCTTGCGTCTTTGCACTCGTTCTTCGCGCAATTCGTGCAACCTATTTTTCCGCGCTTCACGCTCTTGCGCCAACGGGCGCTCCGCTTTCGCCGTGGCCAGCGGCTTGATCCTTTCCCGGATGAGTTTTCGCCGCTCTTCGAGGCGCTGCTCCAGGACGCGGTGTATCAGTTCGTGACGCTTCTCCAGCAGGTTTTCATTACGCGTCGAGCGATAGAAGCGAGGAACGCTCTCCAGCAATTTCGGCCGCATTGCCGCGCGACCGCCGCCATGCGCCGCAAACGCAGCACGTTGCGCCGGCACATCGATCGTTCCGTGAGAAGTTTGAATGTAGCTGCCGCCGATATTTACCTTATCGTAGGTGCCTGCTTCTCCTTCCGTGCTATCCGCGGCGATGACCAAGGGCTCATGATCCGTTCCTCTAACGCCGATCGTCGCATTTGGCGTTCGAATGGTGTACGACTTCGGATTATTTTTACCGATCCATCCGGTGATCGAACGCAAGCTCCCCACCAATAATCCGATGACGCCTTTGTCCTGCTCATCACCCTGCGCGCGATAAGCGATGATGCGCATTTTAGTGTTGGGACGCACTGCAATCGTCGCTTGATCTTCCATGGCGAGATGCAATTCGCCGTCGGCACCGGTTACGACGCTGTCGCCTTCATATACCTTGTCGCCCGCCTTGACCGTTCTTTGTTTTTTTTCGCTGTCAACTATCTTGACGTCGCCTTCCACCAACTCGACCGTTCCGACGAACACCACGGTGCCGGCGCTTGCCGCCGCCGAAACCTGGGCGTGAGCGGCTATGCTCAAGCAGCCGAGATAAAACGTCAGGAAAATTTTAAAAATGAACGTGCATCGATTTATTTTAATCACTGAATGCTTTCCGATTTATATCGTTCATGCAGGACCTTCACACGCTGCACGTACACTTGCGTTTCAGGATAAGGCGGTATGCCGCCATATTTTTCCACCGCTCCAGGACCGGCATTGTACGCCGCCGTCGCCAAAGTGATGTTGCCCCGGAACTGAGACAATAAACCGGCGAGATATTGCACGCCGCCTTCGATGTTATGCGCCGGCACGCTGGCATCCCGCACGCCGACTTCACGCGCCGTCCCCGGCATCAATTGCATCAAGCC
Organism: Burkholderiales bacterium; assembly: GCA_016177875.1. GTDB lineage: Bacteria > Pseudomonadota > Gammaproteobacteria > Burkholderiales > Burkholderiaceae_D > Paucimonas. Next base: position 35,719 of record JACOUL010000009.1, on the reverse strand, counting down.
GATGGCTCCTTTGCGCGAACGCGCCGAGGCGTTGAAATTCGATTCCGCGTGGATGATGGCGCGCACCAATGCCGGATCGACCGCATATTTGTGCGCCGCCGAGCTGATGTAGTCTGCGAACGCCTTCAAATGCAGTTTCGTCGTCTGCCAATTGATATGAGAAGTCAGATTGCAGGCATAACATGAAGGCGTGAAGATAATGTATGCGCCTTTGATCGGCGGGATATCGGAAAACGTCGTCACGCCGCTACGCACATACTTGTAAATCTTCGGCTTGGGCGTCGAAGCGCTAGCGCCGGACGGCGACTGCGCCATCTCTTCCGCATGCGACAATGAACCCGCCAGTGCAAGGCCACATGCAAGAATGCACTTGGCACTCCAGTAAAGCCTCATCTTGTCATACATAGGCAACACCTACCGAAAAAGAGGAACGTGCCCATGCTGGTCATGGCGCCACTCTCTCATTTTATTGTAGTCGAATTGCCCACATGAAACGAAAAAGCGCCGTAAAACTGGCGCTTTTTGAATAAAGACGGGGGAAATTGCTACTGGCCGGCCGCCAATTAATTATTCTTCACGCTGCCGTTCAAGCGCGTGACAAGCCGAACGAATTCCAATACCAATTTGCGATTGTAGGCATCGAGGCGCTGCAAGTCGCTGATCAGGCTCTGATAGACGGGATCGATATGCTCATTCGAGATGGGTCCGTCATGCGGCGAATCGTACCCGCCGAAACGCAGCCAGTCCGCAGGAACCGCCAACCATTTCGACAACACGCGAATTTTTTCTTGCGTGGGAATGGATTCCCCCATCAGCCATTTACGCGCCGCATGCACCGTAATAGGCGACCCGGAAAAACGTGCATTGAATTGATGGGCTAAATCGGTGGGGCCATAACTGGTATGACCGGCGTCTTTTAACGCCGTCCGCAATCTGGCGCTGAACTCTTCTCTTTCACGTGACATCACTATTTCGCTTTACGACTGAAATTTTTCAAAGATCGGCTTCTTACTTACGATCGCGCCACTAGCCAATTGTTAGGCAAACGTAACGCAGAAGATGTTCCTTATTGCTGGCATCGGATGAAGTGCGATTAATTGTGTCGCATGATTGGCGTCTGAGGATTGAAATTCAGTAATTGAAATTTTTTATTGCTTCGAAAGCTTCCATATCTTGTCGATATGGAAGTGAGCAACTGTTTCCATTTGAAAAAGCCGGACCAGTATGCGGAACGAAATTCGAACTATCAGTCAGATTTAGTTTACTGCCAGTTTTGGCTTAAGCATTACTGACATTACCTGATTCAGCAATATGGTTAACGAGGATTTCCTCACAGGATTAAATGACAGAAGGAAATAAATTAAGGTAATGCAGGTATGTGCGTGTGCTTTGCGAAAAAACAAACGCTCCGTATTTAGGGGGCCTGTTTTTTTGTGACGAGGGGGATAAAGCCTGCGGCGCGTCGCGTCGCTGCGCGCCACACCGCCCCGCAGATTCTCCCGGCTTTGCGCTTGCAAGCGCAAAGCTTCGAATCTCCCCTCGCACGCAGTGCGTGCTCTCTCCGCCAAAACAAAAAGCCCCGCAAAAAGCGGGGCTTCTTTTTCTGGCGGAGAGGGGGGGATTCGAACCCCCGATAGGCTATGAACCTATACACGCTTTCCAGGCGTGCGACTTAAACCACTCATCCACCTCTCCTGGATTCGGGTCGCGTTTCGCGAAGCCGTAGATTATAGCAAGAAAACGGCGCCGGGCTACAGAAAATTCCTGTGATGCAATCCTTAGGTCGTAAAAAAACCGGTGCAGCTTGTGGCCGCACCGGTTTTTTCAACACTGCCGAAATCTACTGCGCTTGTTTCAATTGCTCCAAAATAGCCGGGTTTTCCAGCGTGGAGATGTCCTGCGTAATCTCTTCGCCTTTCGCAAGCACGCGCAACAAGCGCCGCATGATTTTGCCGGAGCGCGTCTTGGGTAAGTTATCGCCGAAGCGGATTTCCTTGGGCTTGGCGATCGGACCGATTTCCTTGGCAACCCAGTCGCGCAACTCTTTCGCAATCTGCTTCGCTTCGTCGCCGGTGGGGCGCGTACGCTTCAACACAACGAAAGCGCAAATTGCTTCGCCGGTGGTCTCATCCGGCTTACCGACAACCGCGGCTTCCGCCACAATCGGATTGGCGACCAAGGCCGATTCGATTTCCATCGTACCCATGCGGTGCCCGGAGACGTTCAACACGTCATCGATGCGGCCGGTAATGGTGAAGTAACCGGTTTCTTTATTGCGAATCGCGCCGTCGCCGGCGAGATAAAGTTTGCCGCCCAACTCTTCCGGGAAGTAGCTCTTTTTGAAGCGTTCAGGGTCGCCCCAGATCGTGCGTATCATCGAAGGCCATGGACGCTTGACGACCAGGATGCCGCCGCTGCCGTTGGGCATGTCGTGCCCGATCTCGTCGACGATGGCTGCCATGATGCCGGGCAATGGCAGCGTGCAGGAACCCGGCACCAAGGGCGTCGCGCCCGGCAGCGGCGTGATCATGTGGCCGCCGGTTTCGGTTTGCCAGAAAGTGTCGACGATCGGGCACTTCTCGCCGCCGACATTCTTGTAGTACCACATCCACGCTTCCGGGTTGATCGGCTCACCGACCGAACCCAGCAAACGCAAGCTGGACAAATCGTACTTAGCCGGATGCACGTTGGCATCTGCTTCGGCGGCCTTGATGAGAGAACGGATCGCCGTCGGCGCGGTATAAAAAATATTGACTTTGTGCTTGGCGATCATTTCCCAGAAGCGCCCTGCATTCGGATAGGTCGGTACGCCTTCGAACACCACTTGCGTGCCGCCTACGGCGAGCGGGCCGTACGCGATGTATGTGTGACCGGTGACCCAGCCGATATCGGCGGTACACCAGAACACGTCATCGGGTTTCAGGTCGAAGGTCCACTTCATCGTGAGCGCCGCCCACAATAGGTAGCCGCCCGAAGAGTGCTGCACGCCTTTCGGTTTGCCGGTTGAACCGGAAGTGTAGAGAATGAAGAGCGGATGCTCGGCGCCGACCCACTCCGGCTCGCATGCCGCCGACTGTTTTTCCACCAAGTCTTGCAGCCAAACGTCGCGTCCTTGCGCGAAGTTGATGACACCGCCGGTGCGCTTATAGACGACGACGTTTTTAATCCCTTCGCAGCCGCCCATCGCCAGCGCTTCATCGACGATAGCCTTCAACGGCAGATGCTTGCCGCCGCGCGCCTGCTCGTCGGCGGTTATCACGGCTACTGCGCCGGCATCGATAATGCGTTCTTGCAGCGACTTGGCGGAAAAACCGCCGAACACTACCGAGTGCGTGGCGCCGATACGCGCGCACGCCTGCATGGCGGCGACGCCTTCCACCGACATCGGCATGTAAATAATGACGCGGTCGCCCTTCTTGATGCCGAGCGACTTCAAGCCGTTGGCGAATTGGCAGACTTTTTCATAGAGCTGGCGATACGTGACGCGCGTAACGTCGCCGCCGTCGGATTCAAAAATGATGGCGACTTTGTCGGCGTTGCCATTGGCCAGATTGCGATCCAGGCAGTTGTAGGAAACGTTCAACTCGCCATCGTCGAACCACTTATAAAAAGGTGCATCGGATTCGTCGAGCGTGCGCGTGAATGGCTTTTTCCACTCGATGTTTTCCTTGGCAAGCTTAGCCCAAAAGCCTTCATAGTTGCGCTCGGCTTCGGCGCAGAGCGCCTGGTAAGCGTCCATGCCGGAAATGGTGGCATTACTGACGAAATCCGCAGCGGGCGGAAAGATGCGTGTTTCCTGTTTCAAACTTTCAATGTCGGCCATGATGTGCTCCTGCTTTGATGTTTTGGTATTTATTGGATGTTGTTTGATGCCAGAAAATAAGCTTTCACACTTACGGAGTGCTTACATTGCTCCAACCCAGCCTTGTCTCAAGATGGTCTTGCGCAATTTACAGCTTCTTTTGCCGCTACGCTATGTAGCAAAATTACTATTCTAGCCCCCTATTTGCGACGACTTTGATCCAGTCTGCCCTGTTTAAGCGCAAATGCGGTTTTCCTTGATGAAAAATCGTGTGCGACGGCCTTGCAGACTCTGCAAGTTGCACGCTCGCACGTGTAAAATGCTGGCTTTTCCCAGCCACTTCCTTGCCTCGCATGACGACCCACGAAGATCCCAATATCAAAGCCCAGCGGCCGATCCGTCCCTTGCCTAACCTGATTTTCATGAGTCGCTGGCTGCAGCTGCCTTTGTACCTGGGCTTGATTCTGGCTCAGGGCGTCTACGTATTCCATTTCTGGGTGGAGCTGGTCGACCTGATCGGCGCGGCCATGGGCAATCAAGCTGCTCTCGACCATATTCTGAACGCGGTCGCCATCGATGGCGCAACCAAGCCGACCAAGCTCAATGAAAGCACTATCATGCTCGTCGTGCTGGGTTTGATCGACGTGGTCATGATTTCCAATCTCTTAATCATGGTTATCGTCGGCGGCTACGAAACCTTCGTGTCGCGCATGAACCTGGAGAGCCACCCCGACCAGCCGGAATGGCTATCGCATGTGAATGCATCCGTGCTGAAAGTAAAACTCGCCACGGCGATCATCGGCATCTCCTCCATTCATTTGCTGAAAACTTTCATCAATGCCAGTGCCTACGATGCCAAAACGCTGATCGCTCAGACCGGGATCCATATCACCTTCCTGGTCTCGGCCATGGCGATTGCCTATTGCGACCGCCTGATGAGCCCGCCGAATACTCACAAGTCACATTAACCTTCCGTTCGCCATCATGACCACCATCAAGCAAGAAGACCTGATCGAATCCGTCGCCGCTGCCCTGCAGTACATCAGCTATTACCATCCGGTTGATTACATCCAGCATCTGGCGCGCGCTTACCAAACCGAGCAAAGCCCGGCTGCGAAAGACGCGATCGCGCAAATCCTGACCAACTCCAAGATGTGCGCCGAAGGCAAGCGCCCGTTGTGCCAGGATACCGGCATCGTGAACGTCTTCTTGAAGATCGGCATGGACGTGCGCTTCGAAGGTTTCAAGGGATCGATCGCCGACGCCGTCAATGAAGGCGTACGCCGCGGCTACAACCACCCGGACAACGTGCTGCGCGCGTCCGTCGTGGCCGATCCGCAGTTCGAGCGCAAGAACACCAAAGACAATACGCCGGCGGTGATTCACATGGAGGTCGTGCCGGGCAATACCGTGGACGTGCAAGTCGCAGCCAAAGGCGGCGGCTCGGAAAACAAATCCAAGTTCGTCATGCTGAATCCCTCCGACTCCGTGGTTGATTGGGTCTTGAAGACCGTGCCGGCCATGGGCGCCGGCTGGTGTCCTCCGGGCATGCTGGGTATCGGTATCGGCGGCACCGCAGAGAAAGCGATGCTGATGGCGAAAGAATCGCTGATGGATCACGTCGATATGTATGAGCTGCTGCAGCGCGGCCCGCAAAACAAGACCGAGGAGTTGCGCATCGAGCTGTACCAAAAGGTCAATGCGCTCGGTATCGGCGCGCAAGGCTTGGGCGGACTCACCACCGTGCTCGACGTGAAGATCCAGATGTATCCGACCCATGCGGCATCGAAGCCGGTGGCGATGATCCCCAACTGCGCGGCAACCCGCCATGCGCACTTCGTGCTCGACGGTTCCGGCCCGGCCTATATCGAACCGCCTTCACTGTCCGAGTGGCCGGATGTGAAATGGGTGGCCGACACCGAAAAATCCAAACGCATCGACTTGAATACCTTAACCAAGGAAGAAGTCGCTTCCTGGAAACCGGGCCAGACCCTTCTTCTGAACGGCAAGATGCTGACCGGCCGCGACGCCGCGCATAAGCGCATTCAAGACATGCTGGCCAAAGGCGAGCAATTGCCGGTCGATTTCACCAACCGCGTGATTTACTACGTCGGCCCGGTCGATCCGGTACGCGATGAAGTGGTCGGCCCGGCCGGCCCCACTACCGCTACGCGCATGGATAAATTCACCGACATGATGCTGGAGAAAACCGGCTTGATCTCGATGGTCGGCAAAGCCGAGCGCGGCCCGGTGGCAATCGAATCGATCAAAAATCACAAGTCGGCTTACCTGATGGCGGTGGGCGGCGCGGCTTACCTCGTCTCCAAAGCGATTAAAGGCGCAAAAGTAGTCGGCTTCGCCGATCTCGGCATGGAAGCCATTTACGAGTTCGAGGTGAAAGACATGCCGGTGACGGTGGCAGTCGATTCGAACGGCATCTCGGTGCACAACACGGGGCCGAAAGAATGGCAGGAGCGCATCGCCTCCGGCGCGATCAAGATTCCTGTGACCACCGCTTAAGCTTCTCTATTTTTCAAAATCATCATGAGTAACGCCACGCCGATCGGAAATGAAAATCCGATCGGCGTTTTCGATTCCGGCATCGGCGGCTTATCGGTATTGCGCCATATTTGCCAAACGCTGCCGCATGAATCCTTGCTCTACTTTGCCGATTCCGGTTTCGCACCCTATGGCGGCAAGCCGGAGGAAGTCATCGTCGCCCGTACGCTGGCCATCGCAGAATTTTTATTGAAGCAGCACGCCAAGGCTTTAGTCGTCGCCTGCAATACCGCGACCGCCGCCTCCATCGCCGCGGTACGCGCGCGTTATCCCGAATTGCCTGTAGTGGGCGTCGAACCCGGATTGAAACCGGCGGCCGCGGTCACAAAATCAAAAGTCGTCGGCGTGCTTGCCACCGAGCGCACGCTCGCAAGCAACAAATTCAATTCGCTGCGTCAGCAACTCAGCGCAGCGACGCAAGTCACTTTCTTGCCGCAAGCCTGCGTCGGCTTGGCGGATCAAGTAGAAAAAGGGGAATTGCAAACACCCGCCACGATTGCCCTGCTGCAGCGCTATGTGACGCCGTTGCTGCAAGAAGGCGCGGATACGCTGGTGTTGGGCTGCACACACTACCCTTTCGTGCAATCGACGATTGAACAAATCATCGAGCAAACTTCCGGCGGACCGGTAACTATTATCGATACGGGAGAAGCCGTAACCCGGCAATTGGCGCGTTTGCTGCAGCAACACGCGCTGCAATGCGAAGGCAATCAAGCGGGCACGCTGCGTGCATTTACCACCGGGGAAGCACCCGCACTTTCCAGCGCCTTCGTTACGCTGTTGAATTTGCATCCGGAGGTACAGAAAGCCCCTGTCTAGACGAACTCGCCCTCAATTTGCCAGCAATTGCCGAATTTCGTATAATGGCGGACTGTCGAATTCTCGGCATTCTGCTTCAGTGGTGGCCGTAGCTCAGTTGGTAGAGTCCAGGATTGTGATTCCTGTCGTCGTGGGTTCGAGTCCCATCGGCCACCCCAAAACACCTAACATCCCGCCGTAGTACCGACTGATTTTTCCAACGGGTTTTGAAATTTTCCAATTTCAATGCAGCCGACCAACCCACCAACCACCCCGTTTCACGCACCGCCGGCTGCCGAACTCAATCAGCTATTTCAGCTGTTTAACGCCGGCCGCTTTGCCGAAGTAGAAAATTGCGCGCGCCTGCTTGCAGAGCGCTATCCGGACGCCGGCCTTGTCTGGAATATTCTCGGCGCATCTCTGCAAATCCAGCGAAAAGACGGTTTAGCCGCTTTGCAACGCGCCGCGGAATTGATGCCGCATGATCCGATAACGCACAGTAACGTCGGCAATGCATTGAGAGAACAAGGCCGCCCGGAGGAAGCGCTTGCCTGCTATCGTCGCGCGCTCGCAATCAAAGCCGATCTCCCGGAAGCGCATTACAACCTCGGCAACGCCTTGCAAGCCTTGGGCCGATTCGCAGAAGCCGCACAAAGCTATCGCCAAGCGATTCAAATCAGACCGCATTACGCGGAAGCATTCAATAATCTCGGCACCGCCTTAAAAAATATCGGGCAATTTGAAGCCTCATACGACAGCTACCGGCAAGCTCTTGCGCTCAATCCCAACCAAGCGGAAACGTACAGCAACCTAAGCAATGTGCTGCGCGAACTTGGGCAATCGGAAGCTGCGGCAGCAAGCGCGCGCCAGGCGATCGCCATCAGGCCCGACTATGCGGAGGCATACAATAACTTGGCCACCGCAATGGAAGATCTCGGGAAGCTCGACGAAGCAATTGCCGGCTACAAACGAACGCTGGATATCAAGCCCGATCTCATCAACGCGCGCAGCAACTTGCTGTTCGTCTCCAACTACTCCGCAAATCAAACACCCGCAAACGCGCTGGAACAAGCGCGGCAGTACGGCCAAATCGTTTCGCAAAACATCGGCAGCGCGCGCTTTTCCAGCTGGCCATACGTGCCCCATCCGCAACGCTTGCGCGTGGGCTTGGTGTCCGGCGATTTATTCAAGCATCCGGTCGGCTTTTTCCTGGAAGGCGTGCTCGCGCATATCGATCCGGCGCACATCGAATTGATCGCGTATTCATCCAATAGCAAGGAAGACGAACTCACGCAGCGTATTCGGCCCTATTTCTCCGCTTGGAAAAATTTGTGCCACCTGAGTGATGAAGCAGCAGCCAATCTGATTCACGCGGATGGCGTGCACGTGCTGATCGATTTGTCGGGCCATACCAAGCTCAACCGGCTGCCTGTTTTTGCCTGGAAGCCCGCGCCAGTCCAAGCTAGCTGGCTGGGCTATTTCGCCACGACCGGGATTGCGGAGATTGATTACGTTTTGGCTGATAAAGTCTCCGTGCCGGAACAGGATCGCGATCAATTCATTGAAGGCATCTGGTATTTGCCCGAAACGCGGCTGTGCTTCTCCGCACCCGACGAAACAATTCCTGTCGCCCCCCTGCCTGCGCTCGCCAAAGGCGCGATCACTTTCGGCTGCTTCCAAAACCTGTCGAAAGTCGGCGATGAGGTGCTAGCAGCATGGAGTCAAATTTTCACGGCGCTGCCAAATGCGCGGCTGCGCATGCAATGCAAGCAATTCGATGCGCCGACGCAGAAAGACCGCATGCTGCAACGCCTGAGCAGCGCTGGAATCGCTGCATCGAGAGTGATGCTCCATGGCTCGACTCCACGCGCAAGCTACCTGGCCGCCCACGCCGAAGTCGACATGATCCTCGACACCTTCCCTTATTCTGGCGGCACCACGACATGCGAAGCGCTATGGATGGGCGTGCCGACCCTCACACTGGAGGGCAAGACCATGATCGCGCGGCAAGGCGCCGCTCTTCTCAAGGCGGCGGGACTGGTGGAATGGATTGCGTATTGCAAACAGGATTACATCGACAAAGCCATACTATTTGCAAACGATGTGCATGCGCTAGCGCAGCTGCGCTCGACATTGCGGCAACAGGCAGGCGCTTCGCCGCTCTTCGATGCCACGCGTTTTGCCCGCAATCTCGAAAACGCGCTGTGGGAAATGTACCGGCGACACAAACAATCAAACATCAAGACCTGACTAATGCGGCAGCCAGTCCGCCATCGACCCATCACCCATCGGCGCCTTGCGGCCGCCCAGCAAACGCTGCGCCAAGCGCAGCATCGCCTGAGAATCGAAAGCCTCGCCGCTCAGAATCGCTTCCGCGTAGCGCGCGGACAAGCCGGCTTTATCCAGCCGTGTAGCGCGTTCGATCGATTCCTTTGCGCCCTCACGATCGCCTGCCAATGCCTGCATCACCGCAACCGCGCCGTGGCTCTCACCGAAATTGCGGTCCAGCGCCAAGGCTTGCTCGAATGCCTGGCGCGCGCCTTCCAAGTCTTTATTCATGAAGCAGACCCACCCCAAGCCATGCCAGGTGCCGATGTGGTTGGGCATGAAAGCCACCGCTTGCTGGAAATACCGGAGTGACTTGTCGATATCCATTGCATACATCTCCGCAAAACCCAGCGCCGAGAAGGAGCGGCCGTCTTGCGGATTGCGTTCCAGCGCCTGAGCGAGCAAGCTGCGGGCGGCAGGCACATTGCGCTCGGCCAGAGCAACCGTGGCGCGCGCCACTAGGGCTTCCATGTGATTCGGCTCTTGCCGCAATGCCTGGTCCGCCCAATTCCGCGCCTGTTCCAGGCTGCCGCCGTCGATCTGGATGAGACTTGCCACGCCGATTGCCGAGGGGGTGAGCGTACCGGCAGCCATGCGCTGCTCGCACCAAGCCAGCGCTTCATCCAACAAGCCCTGATGATGCAAAGCGCGCAGCCAAAGAGACTGCAACGAAGCGTCCGTTGCTGCGTCGGCCAGGGGGCGCAATAACGCTATGCTATCTGCGTAACGCTGCCCACAAAAGGCGATGTAGGCGAGATTTTGCGTAATGGCCGGATGTGCGCCGCTTTCCCGCTCCAGCTCCCTAAGCAGATGCAATGCATCATCGAAGCGCTTTTGCGCAATGCGCAGGTTGGATTCCTTGAACTTCCAGCCGGCCGCATCGGCGCCAGTTGCCATGGCCTGTGAAAGAAAGATTTCAGCCTTCATGAGTTCGCCCACAGCCAAGGCCGTCTCGAACGCGTCTCCCAGCAAGGTATTGTTTTGCGGATCGGAGGCGAGAAATTTTTCCAGGCGTTGTAGCCGTTCTTTCTGCGGTGCGCTATTCATGAGATATCCTTGACGAAGGCCGTGCGCCATTATATCCACTCTTGGAGGCGCTTTGATCTGCCCCCGTGCGCCGTCACCAGAGAGAAAATGCTTCAGCCGAAGCCAGGCAAAAGGCGAGACTTGCCCCTGAATCTCTTTCATTCCATATGGTTATGGAATGAGTTGCATTAATTGACGCCTCTTTTTGTAGTTTCCCGCTCTCCCATCGCCCAAACCGAAGGATTTGTGCGCCGTTCTCATCCATCGAACGCATTCCTGTTATAACGAGAATAGGCTTTATGTAAAGAAATCAAGTCTTGCAAAAAATCTGCAACGATAGTATTTTTATTGTTCGACGATCGTTTTACTGTAAAATGACATATCAAATCTGAGGACAAAGCCATGGATACCATTGACCACACCACCTTGCGCAACTTGGTCGAAGCCGGCGCCGTGCGGGGCGCCCACATCGTGGGCCAGTCGGGCGGTTGGGAAGTGTTGATTAAATACGGCATGATCGAGCGCCCCTTGGCCACCCAGCGCAGCGACAAGCCGCGCCTGTTCAAGAAGTTTGAAACGCTGGTTTCCTACTTGAAGGAAATCGGCGTGGCGAGGTTCGACGTGGACGCGGCAAACTATGCGCCGCAAGAGTCGGCGCCGCAGCGCCGGCCGGATCGCTCGGCCGCCTTGAAAGAGGCGCACGAGGCCGCCGCTTATAACCGCTGGTTCCGCGAGCAAGTGCAGGCCAGCATTGACGATCCGCGGCCGAACGTCTCTCATGACGAGGTAATGGCCAAAGCGCAAAAGCTGATCGACTCGGCGCGTGACAATGCGCGTTGAGTGGCGCCCCAAAGCCGAAGAGGACTTGCTGACCATCGCCGCCTTTATCGCGGCAGATGATCCAGTCGCTGCGCTGGCGCTGGTCAATGCCATCAAGGCCACTGCGACCAAGGCCAGCGAGCACCCCAAGCTTTACCGCGCCGGCCGTGTGCGCGGCACCCGTGAAGCCGTGGTGCGGCCGAACTATGTTCTTGTCTATCAAGCCAAAGGCGATTTGCTGGAAGTCGTGCGCGTGCTTCATGCGCGACGGCAGTGGCCGTAAAGTTGCCCGCTTCAAACGGCACGAACAAACGCATTGAACTGGACGAATTGGCAAGCGTTCGCGCAGCCAAGCAAAGACAGCGCGACGCTTGATGAAACGCGCCGTACTGCACAATAGGCATCTTTTTTATCAGGTGCCATCATGCAACTCTACTACTCCAGTCTACAAGCCATCGAGCAGCAAACCATGCAGTTGGACGACGAGCCATGCCGGCATTGCCGGCAAAGTCATCACCTGATCTCCCATGGTTTTATACGCAAGAAACGTTCGGGCGCCGAGCCGGAAGCGGTGGGCAAACGCGTGTACTGTTCCAATCGGAATCGACACACGGGTTGCGGACGCACCGTGCAGCTTTATATCGATTCGACAATACGCTATTTGCGTCATGCCGGCGAGTGCGTGGTCGCGTTTGCGCTGTCTCTCATAAAGGGCTTGACCATACAATACGCTTATCACGCCGCGACCGGCACTGACGCAGACACGCCGCGCAATGCGTATCGATGGCTGCATCGCTTATCCGCGCAGTTGAGCGTCTGGCGCAGCCTGGCGCACAAGCCGCCGCTGCAGGATGCCGGTGCGAATGCTGCGGCACATGCCGGGCCACGCCAATTGCTGACCTCGACATTCGCCGCTCTGTTGCAACACTTCGGCCAGCCGCTTTGCGCGCATTATCAGCGCCATACGCAGCGGCCGTTTCTATAATTTACGCCGCCTCTTTCCCTTCTTTCCATCGTCTTCACCGATGCCGATATAGCTGAATTTCCTCTCCCTGCCCGCGCAACAGATGATGTCTCTCGATGAATTCGCGCGGCGCGGATACGCTCTCCCGTTCTTTGTGATCAGAAAGGGAGAAACGACACCATGGCTGCCAAGCCTTCTTTCGAATTGCGTCTGCGCGTTCTGCATGCTGTCCACGACGCGCCGGGCAACACCATGCGGGAACGCATTAAGTATGTCGCCGACAAATCCTTTGCCGATGTTTTATCCGGCCACACCTACCGTTTCACCTGGCGCACCATCAGCACCTGGCTGTACCGCCACAAGAAGAACGGCATCACCACGCTGCAGAACAAGACGCGCTCGGACAAGGATGCCTATCGCAAGGTGCAGGTGAATCAGTTGGCCGAAGCGATCCATGAAGTGCTGCCCACGCTCGCGCACAACAAGACCGGCGTGATTCCAAAGAGCGTCTTGTACCGGGTGCTTTTGCAACGCGGCTTGTTCGTGCGCTCGCAACTGGCCCCCACCACCTTTTACCGGATGGTGCGTACCCACCATTTGCTCGACGAGCAAACCATGCAAAAGCAGCGGCTGTCCTTCGCCATGCAGTTCGCCAACCAGCTTTGGCAAGCCGATACCATGTACGGCCCGACGATTAAGCAAGCCGACGGGCAATGGAAGAAGACCTTCCTGATCGCCTTCATCGACGATGCCAGCCGGGTGATCACGCACGCGGAATTCTTTTACCGCGACAACACCGAGAACATGGTGCTGGCTTTCCGCTCGGCGCTGTACAAGCGCGGCAAGCCCGAGCGCTTGTATTTCGACAATGGCGCGAATTACGCCGCCAAGGAAATCCTGCAAGCCTGTGTGCGGCTGGATATCCATTTGTCGCATGCGCCGATCCGCGATGGCGCGGCCAAGGGCAAGATCGAACGGTTCTTTCGGGGATTCAGAGACCGCTTCCTGACCTTGCATGCATCGTTTGCGTCCCTGGAAGAACTCAATCGCTTGACGCACCAATGGGTCGAAGAGGAATACAACGCAAAGCACCACAGCGGCATACAGATGGCGCCGATCGACCGTTTCAACCTCGATCGCAACCGGATCAGGTTCCTGGCCGACGACGCCTATTCCGCCGAAGCGTTCTTCATCGAGGAATCGCGCAAGGTGAGCAAGACCAACGTGTTCTCGATCAACGGGGCGCGCCACGAATGTCCGGTGGACTTGCGCGAGAAGACGATTCAGGTGCGCTACGACCGGATGCGGCGCGACCGCTTCATCGTGTATTTCGACGGGCAACGCATGGGCGAAGCGGTACCGCTGGATTTGCATGCCAATGCGCGTTTGCGCATGCCGGCAGCCGTTGGTGCCGAGGGGGATGCATCATGATCAAATCCACCTTCGGCTTAACCCGCGAACCGTTTTACCGCAGCGACTATGCCTTGCTCACGCAACAGGCGGAAGCCGTCGAGATGATGAATATCCATGCGCAGCACGGCGGCTTCTCGGTCGTCGTCGGCCACCCCGGTGTGGGCAAGTCGGTCATCCGCGCGCATCTGGAACAGCTCGGCAAGGAGCGCGATACGGTGGTGGTGTCATTCACGCAGACCATGCATACTTACCAACCGATTCTCAGGCTGCTGGCCGAATCGCTGCAGGTGGACGCGCCGATGAAGAATCTGGAAAAAGAGCTGGTGCAGGCGGCATTGCGTCACGTACAATCGAACAAGACGCTGTTCATCGTGATCGACGATGCGCATCTACTGGCGATCGATATCCTGCGCAGATTGCGCCTGTTGTTCGAGCGGTTTCCGAAGAAGCATAATCTGGTATTGCTCGGCCACCCGGAGTTGTTGCATCGGCTGTCCTTGATGTGCAATGAAGATATAAAAAGTCGCATCAGCTATTCGAAGCAATTGCTGCCGCTGTGTGATGCGGATTTAAGCGCGTTCATCGTCGCCGAATTGGCCGCGGTCGGATTGGGCGCCAATACCTTCGACGAAGCGGCCTTGCAGGTCATCGCACGCGCGGTGCAGGGGAATCTGCGGTTGTGCCGCAACCTGTGCTATGCCAGCCTGGTAGAGACGTGCCGGGACCGTCAGCGCATCGTCGCCGTGTCGCATGTGAATGCGGCGCTGGTGCAGCCGCACTGGCGGTCGCACGAGGCTTTGCTCAAGCAGCAAACGGCAAAGCAGCGGGTGGCGTCATGAGCATGCGCGTGAATACGATCGTCACGCACCTGCGTGCGGAAGACGCGCTCACGCTGATCGAATTCCTCGATCAGGTGCGCGAGGTGCTGGCGCAGACGTATGGCGAGGATATCCGGGCGATGCTGCAAGAGGCGTCGCAGCGCAAACGGGATCGGAACGAGGATGAACCGTTTTAGCGGATTGCCGGCATCGTCGTAAAGTTCGGGGGACGTGATGTCCCCTTTTTACTGCGCGGTGGTTATGATGGCAATTCGATTCGCGCTACGATCGTAGCGCGGTTCGGCACCGAAAATCGGACGACGCCAATGTGGCAAAGTCGGGGATTTCTTCGCGAAATCGTGCGATGGCAGTTCGGCACGAAATACGATGGAAGCGGCGTACGCAACACCAAGACCAAGCAGCGCTTCGTGCTGGAGATGATTGATACCGTGCTGGCGCAGTCGGCGCAGTGAACGCCGTTACTTAGCAGCTAAAAAGAGAAACCGCTCTACAACCCCTTGCAGCTAAGGGGGTTGGGAGCGGTTTTTTATTTCAAAGAGAAGATATACGCGATCAGTCTTGCGGGTAGAGTTATTGATTCTTGCTCAATAGAGCAGCGATCTCCGCTTGTCCTCGCTCTTGCGCAAAGGCCAGGGCATCCATATTTTTCATGGACTCTCCTGTGTACTTAACGTGGATATCAATGCCATTTTCAATGAGCAGATTTACGATCTCGATGTGCCCGCCGTAAATAGCACTGAATAGCGGATTCCTTTCTGGCTCGCTTACGTCCATTTCAGCACCACAGGAAAGCAGATACTTAACAACCTCCATGTGACCATTCGAAGCCGCATAATTTAGCGCGTTGCCGCCGAGCGTACCGCCGCGCGCATTGATATCCACACCTAAATCTAGCAACTCCTTCACCATTTCGACACTGCCGACCGAAGCTGCCACGTGCAACCACGCGCCAAATGGCGTCTCCATGTTCAAGAAATCAGGATTTGTTTTCAACCATGATATTGCTTGTTCAATTTTGCCTTGTGTAATGGCCTCGTAAATTTGTATAGGCTTTATTTTCTCATCCATATCGTTACTTTCTTTGAGCAGCCAGTTGGCCTAACTCTTGGAGTTTCTTGACAATTGCAGCTCGGTCACCGCCAAATTGTTCAACCTGTTTGAGGCTATTGACCACATTTCTTAGCGCATCAATGCCGTGTTGACCAGCCACTCGATTCGGTGCCCATGTCAGATTTTCCACGCCCATGATCGGATCAATATCGTACCGCTTCAACAGCGCTTGCCCCTCTTGAACAAGCGCTTTTTGAGCAGCACCATTACCCTCCTTGAATAAGATGTGGTGCGCATGCGGATCGATCATGCCAGGGGGTGGATCACCAATCAACTGCCTTAAGTGTGCACCAAAGTCTATATTCTTTACCAGAGGATTACGTAGGCCAATTGGCACCCCAGAATAGAGTGTGCCTGGCTGAGCATCCATGTAGATCGGCGAACGAACATTATAGTTACCGTACCGCTGAACACCGGCACCGACAGCAAAGCCGCCCGCCACACCGCCGGCTTGCCGAG
This sequence comes from Burkholderiales bacterium, assembly GCA_016177875.1. Classification (GTDB taxonomy): domain Bacteria; phylum Pseudomonadota; class Gammaproteobacteria; order Burkholderiales; family Burkholderiaceae_D; genus Paucimonas. Next base: position 19,602 of record JACOUL010000009.1, on the reverse strand, counting down.
CCAATCCATTCCAATCGCCATTGAGCGTGGCTGTCGTCGCGTGGTAGCTCAAGACTCCGACATTCAAGATCGGCGTATTCGCCAGCGCCAGCTCAAATTGGGAAGTCCCATTGCGATACGCCTCTGCCGTCGGGCCATTCAAGTCGGCGTACCACTTCGGCGCATTGGAATTGGTCGACCAATTGTATGCGTCGCGCACGCCCAACTCGTTCCATGCCACGGAGCCGGCAGCTTGCAGCAGGTCCAAGCCGTTATGTAATGTACCAATCGTGAGACCATAAGCAGTATCGCCTATGCCGCCGGCAAAGTTTTTCGCCAAACTTGCGAACGAAACATCTTGCTTGGTGAAGCTAGGCGCTGCCACGTTAGTAGCGTCACCCTCCAAAGCGCCTATTGGAGTGTAAATCGGTGCGTCGTAATACCTGGTTGTGTCGCTTTTCCTTGAATATTGAGTTACCGCGACTGAGTCACCTCGCCTTTCCATTCCAGGAATATCCGGATAGCTGGTTTCACCAGGATCAAGGGTGACGTAAATTTTTCCGCCGTAGCCCAGGTCATGCTGACGATGGAACAGCAATTCCCCTCGCTGGAAATCCTTTCGACTCCTTAGCTCGTCAGGAACCCATCCTTCCCTCAATTCCGGCGGTGTGTCTATAGTTTGCGGAGGCCCGAAAGAGCTACCGAATCCTTCATCGCCAGACGAAGAGCCACCCGAGAAGGACATGAGCGGATTCATCGCCTTGCGCGCCGCCATGTCATCGGCAAAGGTGGCACCGTAGACCTTCTCCGTCTGTTGCCCATTTCCGCCGAAATTGCCGCTCGCCAGCGAACTACCCAACGCATTGCCAAAGACATCACCTACGATCTGCGCAGTACTGATTTGTCCTCCTCGAACCACAGTACCCGCAACACTGGATACGAAGCCCTTTAGGGCGGTCCCCATGAACTGTGCTGCTTTACCTCCTCCCAATTCACCGACCAAACCACCCCATCGTCCCTGTTCGCCTGGACGTGTAGGGCCTTCGACAGGAGTGCCCAATATGGAATCCGAAATAGCCTCTCCGACGCCCGCGCTTACTGCCGCCGCGGCTACCCCAACCCAGCTGAATTCCTTCTGTAATCCGGTAGCCACGCTAATGCCTTGAGATAGCGCGCTACTGATGGCCCCTCTAACGATTGCATTTCCAAATTTATCAAGTCCCGCGAAACTTACTCCCTGCATTGCGCCACCAACCGCGCCACTAATCGCAGCTAATGCGACGTCTTTCCAATTGAAACCATCCTGTACACCCATGATATTGCCGACAGCTTGCGAAGCAAGGCTGCCAGCGGCGCCGGCAATCGCACCATCGGCGATAACGGCCATTGCCTCGCCTAAAACCCCGACGAATAACTCTTTCGTCGCTCCGGCTGTCATGCAGGTAACGAAAAACGCCACAAACACCATGACGACCGTGCCGAACTCGCCGCATCCGTTGTCCTTCGCCGGTATCGGCAACGACGGCAGCGTGTCGCCAACCGCCCGGCTCGGGTCGTAGGGCTGGAACGTCGTGGCATTGTTGGACGCCGGTTTGACATCGGCGGGAAGGGTCAATACCTGGCCTGCCTCCAGCGCCTCGCCGCCCGTCAAGCCGTTAGTGTCGGCGATCTTGTACCACAGGCTGGAGTCGCCCCATACCATGCGGGCGATGTCTTCCAAGGTTTCGCCATCCTTGGCCACGACATAGGTGCGCGGACCGCTGGTGGCGTGCTGGCCTGCAAGAGCGGCGAAGCTGGGATCGAAATTCGCTTGACTTGGATTGTGGCCCGATTCGCCGAGCTGCTGGCCGTTGGCGATCAGGAAGTGCTGCACTTCGCTGGGTGCCTGGTGCTTGCCGGTCAGGGTACGCTGCAGGACCTGGCCGTCGGCGCTGTTGACCATGGTGCGCCTTTGTATCTGCAGGGGATCGCCGTTGTCCATGACGGTCTGTTGCAGGTGGCCGTAGGCGTCGTAGGTGTAGTTCGTGGTCGCCATGACGGGGGCGCCATCTGCCTGGCGCAGCTCGACCTTGTCGGCGACGTAGCCGTCGAAGCCTTTGTAGGTGGTGTCGTAGTAGGTGCCGGGATTCAGGTAATTGAGCGTGTCGGTAATGGAGCGCGTGACGTTGCCTACCTTGTCGTAGGTGGTGAACTGTTTTGCGCTGTTCATTTGCGTGGCCCACAGGCGGTGGTCGCCGCCGTTGTAGACGTATTTTGTTTCGGTATCGCGGAGGCCGAGCTTGAACATGTCGAACTGCTGCGGCATGCCGTTGTCCGGCTCGCCATACAGGATATTGTTCGCTCCGCTGTAGACGACTCGCCCGGCTTGGTCGTACTGGCGCAAGTCGATGGTCAGCCACCGCGGCGCCTGATCGGCGTTGTAGATGTCGGCGTACGGGCCGGTGTAGGCGCCGGTGTAGGGGTCGATGGCGCTGTCGAGGTAGGCGCCGATATAGCGCTCGGTCTTGACCAGGCGGTTTTGCGCGTCGTAGTGGGACTTGTCGTGCGCTTGCATGGTGCCGTCGGCAGTGTCGACCGTGGTGATGACGTCGGTGAGGTTGCCGGCGCGGTCGTAGTACATGAGAGCCGAACGCTTATGGTCATCGATGAGGGCGCCACCATTGGTTGCGGTTTGGGTGGTGATGGCGGTGTTGCGTTCCATCACGTCGTACTCGTAACTGAGGATGACTTTCTGGTGCGTCGCGCCTTCGAACCGGTAGGCGTAAGTTGCCGCTTCTTTGACCAGTTTCGTATCCGCGAGCATCGGATCGGTATCGTATTCGGTGATGACTTGCTTACGGTTGCCTGCCAGATCGTAATAGGTAATCTGCGAATAACGACCGTCTTCCACCTTGAATAGCCGTCCCTGCGCATCGTAGGTGATGCGGTTGTCTTGGTAGATGGTCTGGTTGCGCACCAATATGCCGTTGGTGTTGTCCGCAACCTGGCGCGTGGTCCTTTCCCGCACGTGGCGGCCGGCGCCGTCGAGCGCGTAGCGGGTCTGCAGGTTGGAGGGGAGCTTGGCGCCGGTGTCGTCGGCAGAGCCGAAGCCGCGCTCGTCGATGCCGATGAGGTTGCCGGCTTCGTCGTACTGGTAACGCGTGTCGCCGAGCTGTTCGGCGCCTCGGCTGCTGGTCGTTCTGCTCAGTTGGCCCAGGCCGTTGTATTCGTATTGGAATTGGACGGCGGTCTGGCCGGCGATGGAGATGCCGGTATGTGAAACCGTCTGCCCGAAATAATTGACGTCCCACGCGCTGCTGTTGCCGTTGGCGTCGGTTTGCAGGGTCTTGTGGTTGTTGGCGTCGAACTGCGCGGTGGTAACGACGTTGCCCGGCTGTTCGGTACGGGCGACGTTGCCGCGAGTGTCGTAGCTGGTGTACGTCGTTTCGCCGGCATTGTTGACCGTGTCGATACGGCGGCCGGCGAGATCGTAGTGATACTGCGTCGTCGATGCCGACTGGCCGACGTAGGAGACCGTCCAGTTGTGGAGGCTGAGTTCGTCGGTGCGGTACACGTCCACCGCCGATTGCGTCTCTTTGGTGAGGCGGCCGGCCTGGTCGTATTCCTTGACGATGTGGTTGCTCAGTCCGTCGGCATTCTGCGCGGTGATGCGCAGGCTTTCTTCGCCGAAGGCGTTATAGGCGTGCTGGATATTGCCGCCGTCAGTATGCAGCTCGTTCGTGACGTTGCCCCACGCATCGCGCAGCATGGCGTTGACATGATGATTCGCATTTTCGGTGGCGGCCTGTCGGCCCAGCGCGTCATAGTAGCTGCGGCTGACGCTGGTGGTAGCGGTATTGCTCCAGCTGCCGTCTGCTGCAAACTTCACGCCGGCGTCCTGCTCCACCACTTGGTTGTTGGCGTTGTAGTGGAAAGCAGTCCCGTAACCATTGCCCGACGGATCGGTAACAGCAAGTACATTGCTCCATCGGTCCAGTGTGCGTGCCGAGTCGTAGCGGACGGTCGAGTCGTGCGAGGTCGTCGCCTTGACGTCGGCGCCTGCTCTCGTGGTGCTGCGTACCGTTTGCGTCGATGCGGTCGCCCCACTTGCCGATGCCGTCATTTCCACCGCGGCGCCGTCAAGGTAACCGGCGTTCGCCAATGTGAACGCAAGGGCCGGGTATTCCTTGGCCCAGCTTTCGCGTATGGCCTGGCTCTCGTTCAGCAGGCTTTCCACGGTATCGGCTTGGAAGAAGCGGAACGCCCCGCCTGCCGATACATAGGCTTGCCCCTGACCATTGGCCAGGTTGGTGCCGCGCACGATTGTCATACCCTCGGAGAACTGGCTCCAGTTGGTTCCCTGGCCGGGCACAGCATCATTGAAATAGGTGTCGTATGCCGCCTGCAACTGCGTCATGCCTTCGGTGCTGAGCGGCGCCCACCAGGTGTCGAGGCCCGGTTCGCCGGTGACGAATACGAAGGGAAGCCCGGCCGCAGCCATTTGGCTTTCCCAGCCGCTGCGGATGCGCGGGCTGCGCGCGGCGATGTCCAAAGGCGTGTCGCCGGCGGTCAAGGTGATGGAGGCGAGCGATTGACCCGCCGGCACAAAGCTCGCGCCGTTGTCGGCTGTGCGGATGAAGTAGGCGCCGCTGCTCAGCGTCCACCTTTCGCCCGGCTGCTGTTGCATGAAGTTCTGATATGCAGTTACCAACTGTCCCCAGCCTGTCTGGCTGGTTTGATCGCCCAGCGCGTAGTAGCCGCTGCCGCCTTGCGTGAACACGATGCCGTACGCGTCTTGCCAATCCTGGCGGATGATGTCGTTGCGCAGCGCAAGGGACAAAGGTGTTTCCGATGCTGAAACCGTATCCGTTCTGCCAAGCAGTAGATATGCTGCGCCCGCCGTGTGGTAGATGAGCATGCCGCCTGCATAAGCCACTTGGCCGGAAGTGGCGCTGTTGAACCAAGATTGATAGTCGCTAACCAGCTGCTCATAAACGCTCTGATTGCTTGGCAGATAGCTGCCGTCTGCCTGCAGGTCGAACGTGATGCTGTATTGCGCGCTCCAGTAGTTTCTGAGTTCCGGATAGATACGCACCAGATCTATTGGGAGGTCGTTGGCGCTCATGACAGCTACGGCGTCCGGCGTGAAGATTGCCGTGCCGCTGGTGTTCGTCATGATCAGGCTATGACCGTTGATGAATGCGCTGAGGGTTCCAGGAGGCACCTGCAAGGCGGCCAGATAATCGGCAAACAGCTGGTTATAGATGGCGGCATTGCTGACCGTTAAACCGTAGGACTGCGATTGGAAAGCGATGCCGTATTGCTGCGCCAGCGCGTTACGGATATCGTCGCCCAGATTGACCAAGTCGAATGCGTCGCTCGGCATGGTAAAGAGCGGCTGTGACGTGTCGAGCGGCGTGTACTCTGCCGTGGTCGCCGAGGTCTTCTTCAGAATGCCGCCCATCCAGTTGATGGTGCTGCCGATCGGGTTATTTACCTCGTCTTCGAAGTAGTTGTCATATTGCCGGAGCAGTTCAGCGTACGCATCGGCGCCGCTGAACGGATTGGTGGAGCCCGGCGCGGCCGCCACGTGCAGCGTCGGCGTTTGGCCGGATACATAACCGAACTCACGGTAGAACTTGAAGCCGAATTGCGTTTCCCAGCCAAGGCGCAGGGCTTCGATCCGGTTGGCGACCACCAGTGCTCCTTCGGCTTGCGTGATGGTCTGCATGTCGCTTCCCATCAGGTAGGCAGAAGCGGCGTCAGCGCGCACAAAATTGATATCGGCCGTGCCGTCGGCGTTCTGATCCTTGGCAATCAGCTGGCCGGCAGCGCTTGTCTGGAAATAGGCAGCATAGTCGGCACGCAGGGCAGCGTAGGCGTTGCGCATATCCTGCAGGCTGTAGCCTTGCGCATTCGTGACGACATAGGATGCATTCTGACCGACGAATTGGAATTGGTACCGTTGCTCCCAATCGTTGCGTAAGGCTTCAATTTCCGCTGCCACTTCAAGCGGACCTTGGCTCTGTTCGAAGATATAGCTCTGACCGCCTGCGATATAGATGGCGCCGTCGTCATTGGTGCGCGTCACCGTGCCGCCCCAAAGCTCCACGCTCGTTCCGGTCGGCAGCGTGAACAGCTGCGCGAAATCGGCGACCAGCGCGGCGTAGGCGTCGTTATCGCTCGGCTTGTAGCTGCCGTTACCGGTCAGACTGAACTTGCCGACGCTGTGCGCATACGCCGATGCGCCGGCGGAGGCGGAATAGAGGGCTTCGAATTCGTAATTGCCGCCCCCCAGGCCCGTCAGATTGACGGCATTGAGGGTTTGGCCGGTGCCTGCATCTGTGATGGTGAATACCGGGCGTTGCAACCAATCCTGGTTGCCGGCGACCCTGAACCTGAATGCGGTCGGCGCGGCGCCCGCCCATGTCAGCAAGGCAGCTTTGATTGCATTGCCGGCGCCGTTGTTCGCATAGATGGGACGACCGAAGGCATCGTTGCCGACGATCTGCGCATCGGCATAGAGCGGCGTATTATTGAGCACACCGATCGTGGTAAGAGCCGGAATGACAGCATTGACGTCCAGCTTGAGATAAGGGAGCGACACCGGCGCCAAGCCGGCTGCGCTCGGCATGGTCGCCGTCAGCACACCATTTGCATGCGCGACCGGCGAACCATTGCGGAATTGGACCACTTCATAATCGAATACGCCACCGGTCAAATGGGACAGATCGACCCGGCTCTTACCTTCGGCGGTCGTGACGGCGTCCGGTGCGAATGTCACCCAGCCGGAGTCGGGATCGCCGGCATCGCGCTTGACAAAGCGGAATTGGGTGGCAGGATCGGTCAGGCCGTTCTGCCGGTTGGCGTTGAGCTCCATGCCGGCGCGAATGTCGGCATTGTCGCGCGCCGCGGCCAGCGGACCGTCGGCCTGGTGGAATACATAGCCGGTCGAGTCGGTGGCATGGCGGTAGTAAATTGCCGTATCGCCTTGGCCTCGAACCATTTTGTCGTCCGCATACAGCCAGCCGTAAACCTCTGTCCCGGCCACGGCGCCGTTGAAGAAGACATTGAAGTCGGCGACGAGCTGGTCGTAGACGGTCATGCCGTCGCTGCGTCCCGGAATCAGGGTGATCGTAGGCGTATAGGCTTCATCTTCCTGGATGAAATAGAAGCTCTTACCGGACAACGCGGAATAGTCGGCTTCCCAGCGCTGGCGAATCAGGGCACAATCGGCCGCAACCCTGCGCGGGTCGTCGCTCTTGTGCATCGTGTAGATAACATTGCCGCTCGCGTCCTTGAGGATGGCCGTGTCGCCCGCGCTTCGCGTGAGACTGTAGCCGATTAGCGGCCAGTCCTGTCGCACGCTGCCTTCTGCCGTAGTGGCGAAGTAGGAATTGAATCCCGCCAGCAAGCTTTCGTAGACCGTCGCATCGTTTGGATGGACGCTGTATGCCGTGCGGTAGCGGAAGGTTTGCGTCACCGCGGGGTCGGCCGGCGCGTCCCAGCTCAGAATACCCGCAGAGCTCATTGTCGGCGTCGAAGACAGAGTGTCGAGCGGCACGGTGATCGTGCCGGTGTCGACGGTCTGGACTTGCCCCTGTTCGTCGAGGTAATACGTGCGGTATTCGTAGGATGATCCCTTGGCGAGCGTCCTCGTATCGACAGACAAAGAGCCTCCGAAATCCGTGACGATGAGGGCTTGCCAGTCGCTGGCGCCTATTGCCCGCTTCTCGAATTGAAGCTTCTTAGAGGGATCGTCAAGTACGCTGCCGAAGACGAAATTGCCCAGGTCGCCGAATTGCGAGCCGATGATGGGGATTTGCGATGGAGCGCTGAGTAGAGTCGTGATATTCGGCTGAACTTGAGCCGGGTCTTGCACCACGCCCATGACGACTTTCCAGCTGCCGTCGGCGCTCTTCTTGGAGACAAAGACATTCTTGAGAGCCGAGACGCCGCCTGAGGTTAGAACGTTGTTGGTTTCATGTGGAATTTCCTGATCGATTGTGACGCCGTTCGCTGCAAAACTCGCTGAAAAATATTGCGTTAAGTGAGTATCCTGGTAATTGACGCCATCGACGTAATCGACATCGACACGAATTTCGCCGCTGCCGAGAGATTCGAGTGAAGACCATTCAAGGCGAATGGAAGCGGGTTCTACAGTGTAGACAACACCCGGTTCTCCGCCTGTTGCGGTCTGTGTGACACCGCCCCACGTATATGTACCTTTTAAGAACGCCTTCTCTACCGTGATACCCTCATCCTGCGAGAAGCCCGGTTGATAGACGCTTTCCCACCAGGTACGCAGCGCTTCGACTTGACCAGCCACCGTCAGCGGCCCGTCGCTCTTGAAGAAACGATATGCATGTCCGGCAGTGTCCGTGTAGACGGCCATCGAACTATCGATGACGCGCACTGTACCGTTAGCCCAGCCATACGTACCCGGTACCCAGGTAAAGATGCGGTCGAAGTCGGCTTCCACCAAACGATAGGCATCGTAATTGCGCGGAGCATAGTTGTCGCCGCTGCGGTTAAAGCTCAGATTGTATTGACGCTCCCACACGGCGCGAATGGCGGCGCATTCCTTCACGGCTTTCAGCGGACCATCGGCGCTGGTAAAGGTATAGCTGGCGGCGGAGCTATTCGCGCCGGCGTACGAGTAGGTTGCGCTACCGTCCGCATTGAGCGTCATGCTGCCGCCCATGCCGTCCCAATTGCTGGAGGTCGTGCCAGGCGCGGAATGGAAGAACTGGTCAAGCGCATCCTCGATCCGCTTGAAGGCGGCGTAATCGCTCGGCATGAAATTGCCGGAGAAAGTCGAATGGCGCTCGGTGCCGATCTGGCGTACCTGCCGCTCAGCCAGGTCATAAATGGTGTCGGTACGCACCAAGCCGCCCAGCTGCACGACTTCTTTCGCGCTCGACAACCTGGCATCGTCGAGATTGCGATCGATACTCTTGAGCTCGGCTGTCTGTTGCCCGGCCAAGTCGAACAAATTGACCTTGACTGCGCCATCGCCGCTATTGGTGCGCCACATACGGCCGGCTGCATCGTAATCGAAATGCTCCTGATAGCCATTGATGCCTTTGGCGATCACTTCGCCGAAGGCGTTATATTGCATCCGATGGTTAACGATGGACGACGCTCCGGAAACCGGGTCAGCATAGCGCTCGCGCTGGTTGACCAGACGCCCGAGCGCGTCGTAGTCGAAGGTATTGACGATGCTGTTGCCGCTTCCGCTCGCCGAGCTGGCTTGCCAAGTTTTGGCGACGTGGCTGAATCGGTCGTATGAGGCGTAGCTCGAATGCCCGAGCGCATCGACGCTCTCGATCGCCAGGCCGTGCGAATTGAAGAAGGTATAGCTCGTGCGGTCATGTTCGGCGTCGAGACCTGCCGGCGCGAATGCCGAAGCGCTATTGGCGCCCTGGGCATAATCGGTGCGCACGACAACGTTGCCGAAGGCATCGCGCTGGAATACCGTCAGCGGCAGAATGCCGCCCGCACCGCTGCCGACCATCGGCGCGACTACAGCCTTGATACGGCCGAGCGCATCGTACTCGGTACGGGTGACTCCTCCAAGAGCGTCGGTAACCTTGGTCTGGTTGCCCACTTTGTCGTAGTCATACAAAGTGGTTGCGTCGGCCTTGACCGTATCCACCGTGGGCGAATTATCCACACGGTCGGAGACGGTTGATTGCGCGATAGCGACGCGGATTTCCGCCACCTTGCGGTTGTTTTCGTCGTACTGGTACCTGGTCTCGCGGTCGTCTGCACCGGCAAGCAGGGCGGGAAGTTCATCGGTCTTGACCGGCCCTGTGACGGCGGTCGCGTATTCCTTTTGCACCGTCAAATTGCCGTAGGCGTCGTAGTCGCGCGTGGTGACGTAGTTGAGCGCGTCGATTTCCTCGATCAGCTGGTTGCGGCGGTCGAAATAGAAATTGTGGCGCGCCCAGGTATCGGTGTTCTTGTTTCTGAGCGTATCGGTCTCGACCACGTTGCCGAAGGCGTCGTAATGGTGGACCGTGGTCTTGCCGGCGTCGAAATACTGACGATCGACATTGGCGCTGGAGTCGTAGTTGAACACAACCGGTTCGACGATCTTGACGGCGCGATCGAGCTTATCGTACGTGGTCGTGATGACGCGCGCGTCGGCACCGAGGTTCGCTTCGACAACGGCTGCTGAAGGCGGATTTTGGGCGCTGAAGCTGCTGAAAACGTTCGCCGGAAGTGCGTCGGCATAGCGAACCAGCTTGGAGACATTGCCGAACGCATCCCTTTCGTATCCGGTGACGTAGCCGAGCACGTCAATGTCGAAACGCACGCTTCCGGTCTTGTCGTAGACTTTGAAGGACAGTTTGCCGCCGACGTCCTGATTTGCCACGGCGTTTCCAAAGATGTCGTAGGTAGTAGCCGTGCTCAGGTCGAGCGGCTGCGTATCGGTGCGCGTCACTGCGCCATTGGCGCCGTTGGCGAGCAAGGCAGCGTCGCTTTCCGTCTGGTAAACCGCGACCGGCGGATAGGTCACGGTTACCTGGCGGCCCAGTGCATCGTAGCTGTAGGAGGTGCTGCGCTGCGCGCCTGCGATATTGGCGGCTTCGGTGCGCGTGGCGAGACGCCCGAAGGCATCGTAGTCCAAGTGTGTGACGATGCCGGTGTCCGGCGTATTGACCGTGATAACGGCGCCGGAGCGGCTGAGCGTCGCAACCTCGACTTCCGGCGCGATTTCATCCGTCAAATGTCCGCCGGCATCGTAGCGGTAGGTCCAAGTTGCGCCGTTCTTGTTCGTGAAGCTGCGCTTTTGTCCCAGGGCGTCGTAGGTATACGACTCAACGAAGTTCATGGGATCGCCGCTGGCGGCCAGCTGGCCGGCGGCATTGTATTCGAACCAGTTGGCATGGCCTTGCGGATGCACGCCGAGCGCGCCCACGATGCCTTCCAGCGTTGCCGGCGTGCCTGCGGAAATCGCTGCGGCGTAATGCGTGGCGCTCCGAATGCGGCCGGCGCCGTCGTATTGAGTGTAGGCGACAAAGCCGGCCGCATCGACGCTGTAGACCAGGCGGTTTGCCGAGTCGAAGACGTTGCGCTGGACGCGGTCGTTAGGATTGGACTGCACGCCGCTACGCAAGGTTTCGAGCGTGGTCGAGCTGCCGCTCCATTTCAAGGCATAGGCGATCTGCTGCACGACATTGCCGAAAGCGTCGTAATCCAGCTTGGAAACATCGCCTTCTGCGTCGACACTGTAAACCAGGCGATTGGCGAAGTCGTAGGCCATCGAGGTGACTTGGTCGGCCGTGCCTGCAACGATGTTGTCGAGCGACTGGCCGATTGCGGCCTTGTTGGCGTACGCAGTCTTCTTGACCAGGTTGCCGCGGGCGTCGTATTCCAAATGGGTCACGTCGCCTTCTGCATCGGCGGTGTACGTCAGGTGGCCGGCGGCGTCGAATATGCGGCGTTCGACGTGGTTGTTTGCGTCGGACTGGTTGAGCACGCCGCGCAGAGCGTCTGCGGTCAACGTGCCGCTCAAGCTTACCGGCACAGCGTAAGCGGTCTGCTTGATCACATTGCCGAACGCATCGTACTCGCGTCCGACGACGCCACCCAGAGCGTCGACGCTGAACAGCAGCCGGCCGGCGGAATCGTAGGCCATGCGCGTAACGGCATCTTTGACGTTAGCAGAGATGGGTGCGCCAATGTCGGCGGGCGTCAGGTTCATGCCCGAAAGCATGTTGGCGTAGGCGGTACGAACCACCAAGTTGCCGGAGCCGTCGTACTCGTTACGCACGACCGCCCATTGCATCTGGCCGTTCGCGCCGAGGTGATGCGTGGTGGCGCTGAGCTTGAGGCGGCCTGAGGCATCGTAGGCCATGAGGGCGGTCTGGTCCAGAGCGGCATTGGCCGTTACCGAATTGATCCAGTCGATCACATCGGACTGCGCGGCGCCGGAGGTGGAAATACGCGCGTCGCGCCTGACGAAATGGAATTGCGTAGCCGGATCGGTCAAGCCGTTCCGGCGATTGGCGTTGAATTCCATGCCGCTGCGGATATCGGCATTGTCGCGGGCCACGGCCAGCGGGCCGTCCGCCTGATGGAACACATAGCCGACTGTGTCGGTGGCATGGCGATAGTAAATCGCCGTATCGTCCGGGCCGCGCACGATCTTGTCGTCCGCATATTGCCAGCCGTGGATTTCGACGCCTGTCGCATTGTCGTTGAAGAAGGCGTTGAAATCCTCGACCAGTTGCTCGTAGACGGTTTTGCCTGCGGTATCCCCGGGAACCAGGGTAGTGGAAGGCACGTAGATGTCGGTATCCGGCATGAAGCGGAAATCCACGCCGAACGTCGCAGAAAATTGGGCTTCCCAATGCTGGCGGATCAGCGCGCATTCGGCCGCGACGGCGCGGGGACTGTCGTCCTTGCGCATCGTATAGACCACCTTGCCGTCGGCATCCTTGAGGACGGCGACGTCGCCCGCCCCTTTTGTGAGGCTGTAACCTGCTTGCGGCCAGTCCTGCATCACCGCGCCTTCGGCGGTGTTGTCGAAGTAGGCTTTGAAGTCCGTCACCAGCTGAGCATATGCTGCTGCGTTGTTCGGGTGAACGCCGGCCGTCGGCGACCAGATCGACGTCGCGTACGCCGTGCGCGACACGACGTTGCCGTTGCCGTCGTATTCCTGCTTGACGATAGACCATTGCAGCTGGCCTGCCATGCCGCTGTTGGCATCGGCTTGCTGCGCCGTGGCGGTCGCTGTCACGCGACCTGCCCTGTCGTACACCATGCGCACCGCCTGGTCGTGCGCGGGATCGTAATTCGCTGCATCGGCAATCCAGCTCTTGAGATCGTCAGCGGATGGGCGAGCAGCCGCATTGGCCGAAGTCAACGAGCTTGCATGAACCGTGCGCGCGATCACGTTGCCCGCAGCATCGTAGGCCTGGCTCGTCACCGACCATTGCATCCGGCCGGCGGCATCCGTCTGCAGCGTGAGGGCGCTGGCGATCAGGCGATTGGTGGCGTCGTAGGCCATGACGGTGGTGCGATCGTTCGCGGCATGATTGGCGGCCGAGTCGACCCATGCCTTGATCGCGCCAGCGTCCGGATTGGCCGATACGAGCAGGGTCGCGAATTCCGTGCGCGACGCGACGTTGCCGTTGCTGTCGTAGGAAATGCTCGTCACCGCCCATTGCAGGTTGCCGTTGGCGTCGGCAGATTGCGCTTCGGCGACGGCAACCAGGCGATTGCTGGCGTCGTAGGCCATGCGTTTCTGCACCTGTTCGGGGCTGGCGCCCAGCAGGCCGGCGACGTCGGCAGCGGCGTTGATGGGCTGGCTGCGCACGGCAATCTGGTTCGCGTAGCGCGCGCTGGAGATCAGATTGCCATTTTCGTCGTAGGTATAGGAAGTGACCACGCCGATGCCGTCGATGGAATAGGCAAGGCGGTTGCCGGCATCATAGACATTGACCGTCAACGTATCGTTAGCGGGATCGGCAATGGCGGCCACTGCGCTGCTGACGGCGTCGAAGGTCGGCAAAACGCCGGCCGAAATTCGGGTGGCGTAGGTAATCTGGCGCAGCACATTGCCGTTGCTGTCGTAAATACGTTGCGTGACACTGCCCGTGCCGTCGATCGCGAATACCAGGCGCCCGTCTCTATCGTAGACATTGGTCAAGCTCAGGTCACGGCCGAGGTCGGCGGAGATAAGGGATTCCACGTCGATAGCGCTGGGCGACAAAGACAAGCCGGCAGTGGCAATGGTATTGGCGTAGCGTGTGCTGCGCGTTACCCGGCCGACCTGATCGTAGGCGTAGCGGGTGACGATGCCGGCGGCATCGATCTGGTACAGCACGCGTCCGTTGGCATCGAACACCGTACGCGCTGTCTCGGTGACGGAAGCATGGTCGACCTGGCTGGTGCGTGCAACGACTTCGCCGAATGCGTCGTACTGGAAGGTGGTTGTATAAATTTCCTCGTCGATGCGGGTAGCGACGGCGCCGTTGAGGTTGTACATGTAGCGAATCTTGCTGTCCTGCAGGTCATTTCGCGCAGCATCGATTCTGGCGGCGACAGCCGGCGTCATCATGCCACCGGTCAGTCCGGTAGTGTCGATGCGGGTTGCAAGACGAGCGGTCGCCGTCAGCTGGTTCAAGCTGTTGTACCGGTTTTCCGTGACCTCGCCCAAGGCGCTGACGGTCAGCGTCAGATGCCCGACGGCGTCATAGTAGAACAACGTGCGGTTGCCGCTTTGGTCGGTGGTGGCGATTCTTCTGCCGAGCGAATCGTATTGGTGCGAGATGCCGTATTGCGTCCAGACGGCGTCGATTTGGGCTTGCGTCGGATTGCTCAAGGCGGCAAGCGTGGTGCTGCCTTCGGCTGTAAGTTCGCCGATCACATGGCCTTGCTTGTCGTATTTGACTTGCAGGGTGCGAGCATTGGCCGTGCCCAGGGCGAGATCGGTCTTGATGAGGTTGCCGACGTCATCGTAGATGTATTGGGTGACGGTGCCTTGGTTGTCGGTCTGGGTCTTGACCTGATTGAGATCCGTATAAGTCCAGCTGTTGGTGCGATCTTGGCTGCTCAAATCTGGGCGCAAACTCACAACTGTCGTGCTGCCGGTAATGGCATTGGGCGCAATAAGAGCCTTGTTGCCGTAGCGTGTCTGCTGCGTGGCGTTGCCGTTGACGTCGTACATTGTTTCGGTGAGGTAGCCTTCGCCGTCTACCGTGGCGATCAAGCGGCTTTCTGCGTCGTAGAACTTCCAGGTGTGGATGTCCGAAGCGGCGTTGGCGGCCGGGCGCAATTGGGCGAGCGTGCCTGCGGCCCAGTCGGCGCTGTTGGTTGGAGCGGCGTAGCTGATGGTATGGATCAAGCGGCCGGCGGCGTCGTATTGGTTTTCCGAGAGGTAGCCTTCGGCGTCGAGCACGGCCAAGAGGCGGCCGTCGTTGTCGTAGAAGCTGCGGGCACGGCGGTCTGCCGCGCTGCTTGCGGGTGTGACAACGGCATCGGTGGCTTGCGTGTTTGCGGTGATGGTGCCGGCGTTGACGGCGTTGGCGTAGCGGATGACTGCCGTGACGCGCGATGCGCCGTCGTATTGGGTTTCAGTGACGTAGCCGAGGGCATCGACCGTCTTGACCAGGCGGTTGGCGGCGGCGTACAGACTCCAGCTGCTGCGGTCGTCGCCGGATGTTGCCGGACGGATTGCGGCCAGGGAGACGCTGGCGGGGTTGCCGCTGCCGTCAACCAGCGCTGCGGTCGAGACTGGGGTGGCGTACTGGATGACGCGGATGACTTGGCTGTTGGCGTTGTAAACGTATTCGGTCAGGCTGCGGTCGCCGTCGATATCGGCGACTTTGCGGCCGGCTTCGTCGTAGAGGGAATGACGCGTGACGCCGGATGCATCAGTGACCATACGCAGACGTCCAAGTGCATCGTATTGGTAGCTGGTTTGACCGAGCGTGTTGGCGCCGTCGGATTGGGTGACGCTGATCAATTCGCCTGCGGCATCGTAGGTCGAGGTGGTGGCGAGGCCGTTGGCGAGCGTAACCTTGATCTGGTGAGTGGCGTCGTCGTATTGGTTGAGCGTGACGATGTTGAGGCTGTCGGTGGTCGACAGCAAGCGGCCCAGGCCGTCGTAGGTGTAGCGGGTGACGAAATCGTCGGCGTTGCCGGTAGTGGCGACGCCCTTCGGAGCGATGGTCTTGAGCAGCTGACCTGCTTGGTCGTAGATGTAGTAAGTCGTGGATTGCGTGCCGTCTGACACACCTGCACCGGTGCCGTCGACTTTGGCGTAACGCGTGACGCTCGCGACCAGGCCGCGGAAGTCGTAGGTGGTGTCGATGCGTAAGGTATTGCTCTTGTCGACGCCTGCGCCGGCTGCCCATGCGGCCAGTGCACTTTCGGCGATCGAGGTATTTGCCGACAGACCGCTTAAGTCGTATAAGTTGCCGGCGTAGGTAATGTTGCTGACCTGTTGGCCGGAGGCGTTATAGCGGTATTCGGTGATGCGGCCTTCGGCGCTGACGGTGAAGCGCAGGTGACCTGTGTTGTCGTAGGCGTAACGCGTGGTGATCGCTTGGCTCGGTTGAGCCGGGCCTGCGCCATCCGAGTCGGGCACCGCATAGATGGTTTCGGTAAGCAGCTCGTTTTTGCTGCCGTAGGTGCGCGTGATGGTATTGCCGGCGGCGTCGCGCTGCAGGATTTGGTTGCCGTTGGCGTCGTACTGGTATGTGACGGTATGGCCCAGGCCATCCGTTTGGCTGGTGACGTCACCGTTGACGTTGTAGGTGTAGCTGAATTGCTGGCTGACGCCGTTGACCGGGGCGGACTGGATGCCGATCAACTGGCCTTTGAGGTCGCTGATGAATGTAGTGACGTTGCCCAAAGCGTCGGTGACGCGCATTTCGCCGTTGGTGTCGGTGCTGAGACAATCGAGGCTGCTTGGCACGTAGAGCTTGGTGCCCGTGCTGAGGGTGGGGTTGCCCTCGGCGGTTTGCAAGGCGGCGATGGCGTGGGCTTCGGTGGTGCCGTACAGGGTGTTGGTGATGCCGGCCCAGGTGTCGCCTGCTTGGACTTGGTAGTAAGGCGTGACGTTGACCGTGACGGAGTAATCGAGCGTGGCCGGCAGGTTGTTGAGCTTGGTGCCGGCGGTCAGCGCTGGATTGCCTAAGGCTGCTTGTAGCGCGGCCACCGCATTGGCGTGGCTGGTGCCGTAGAGCGCTTGCGTGATGCTGGTCCAGGTGTCGCCTGCCTGGACGAAGTAGTGCGGCGGCGCGCTAATTGTGGCGGTGTAGTTCAGCGTTGCCGGGATGTTGGTGAGTTGCGCTCCTGCGGTGAGGGCCGGATTGCCCAATGCGGTTTGCAATGCTGCTATCGCGTTGGGATCGGTCGTGCCGTACAAGGCATTGGTGATGCTTTCCCACGTGTCGCCTGCCTGTACTTGGTAGTACGGCGTGACCGTCACTATTGTCGTGTAATTGAGCGTAGCCGGAATGTTCGTGAGCTTGGCACTGGTGGTAAGAGCCAGATTGCCCAATGCCGTTTGCAAAGCGCTTGCCGCATTGGGGTCCGTGGTGCCATACAGTGCGTTGGTGATGCTGGCCCAGGTATCCCCTGCCGTGACGCTGTAGTACGGTGCCACACTGACCGTGACGGTGTAATTCAGCGTGCTTGGCAAGCTGGTCAACTTGGCGCCTGTTGTGAGTGCCGGATTACCCAGTGCCGTCTGCAATGCCGTTACTGCGTTGGCATTGCTCGTGCCGTAGAGCGCTTGGGTGATGCTCGTCCACGTGTCACCTGCCTGCACCTGATAATACGCGGGCACCGTAATGGAGTTTTGTGTCGAATACGTCAGCGTCGTCGGCAAGCCTGTCAGCTGGCTGCCTGCCGTCAGTGCCGGATTGCCCAACACACTCTGCAATTGACTTGCCACATTGGAAGTACCATACAAGGCTGAGGCAACCGAGGTCCAAGTCGCGCCCTGGGGAATCGTGTAATACTGCTGACCAGCGACATAAGTACTGCCGTAAAGACGTGCACTTACACCATGCGGCGTACCGTAAGGAATACCTTCATCGTTCAACCATAGCGTCGTGATATCGCCGCTTGCGTCTATCGCGGCACTGAATCCTCGGTATGCGATAAGTTCCCAGCCGCTATAAATAGGACAAAAATTAGTGGTCTGGATATTTTCTGCTGACACCCACTGGCTGCCGTTATAGCGATTGGAAAGAACCAACACATTACCGTTGCCGGCATTGTAAAACGATAGGACAGCTGCCTGACCGCTATCGTTAACGACTGCAACTGGGCTGGCATTACTCAAAGTACTGTAAGGATTCAAGGTATCAGCGCCTGTTCCTAGCCAAGCTCCATTGGCATAGCGGCGCGCATAAGTGATCATGCTCTGCTTCCATGTCACGACTCCGTTGCCGTTACTGCTTAAAGCTAATGCCTTGGAGGAGACATAAAGAGGATTGGAGGCACTGCCGGTTGCCAGAACAATGGGGCCACTCCAGGAATCGGTGCTCTTGGTGTAGCCGTTCGAATAGAGCGTATTGTCCTGCAGCCAAGTCGCCAAGCCATTGCCATTGCCGTCTACCGCGAAATTCATGTCGGTAACATGTCCGGTGAAATTCTCGACTGTAGTACCGGTAGCGGTGGACCATGTGGCCGTGGAGGCGTCATATCGCGAAACGAAGATGCTGGCATTGGGTTCCCCAGAAGCAGCCTGCATCCACATCGCAGTAACGTTCCCATTAGCGTCCATTCCTAACTGCGGAATTTGAGCCTCGGCTAAATTTCCATAGTTCAGGCTAGTCGGTGTCGATTGCCAAGCACTCCCATTAAATACATTGGCATACACATAGGCCCCTCGCCAAAAGGCCACTACTGCCTTTCCACTATCGCTAATGGCACATGTTGGTTGCCCATTTATGTAGCCAGACGGAACATTGAGCAAGGCAGATTGGCTATCCCATACACCATTCACAAAACGCTTGGCATAAACACGTTGTTGCGCTGTGTCCACCCAAGTGACAAGCGCATTGCCATTCGGGCTCACGACTAGATTTGGCCTTATGCCAGTCGTACTTAGTACATCGCTTGCAAGCGAAACAGGGGCAGACCACTGGGAGAGCGTCGGAGCATTACTATTCTTCGCATATCGACTTACATATACGTTGTTATTGTCGACCCATATCTTCAAGCCATTGCCGTTCTGGTCGTAGGCGACAATAGGATCGCTTATGCCTCCAGATGTCGACATAGCAAGCACATCCACACTCGACATGCCAGACCAGCTACCGTTGGTGGCCGTCAATGCACCCGCATTCAAGCTGTACGTCGTGTTCGTATTCTGCACATCCGTCGTGTTCAGTGCAGCATTGTTCAATGTGTTGCTGGCCGCCTGATTTTCAGTCGTCGCTAAAGCACTATTGTTCAGGGGACTGTTAACCGTTTGTGATCCAAAGGTGCTTAAAGCAGCGCTATTAAGAGTGTCCGTTGCCTGCTGCGTCGTAACTTCATAATTTAAAGTTGAAGGTACGTAGAGCTTGGTGCCCGTGCTGAGGGTGGGGTTGCCCTCGGTGGTTTTCAGGGCGGCGATGGCGTGGGCTTCGGTGGTGCCGTATAGGGTGTTGGTGATGCCGGCCCAGGTGTCGCCTGCTTGGACTTGGTAGTACGGCGTGACATCGACCGTGATGGAGTAATCGAGCGTGGGCGGCAGATTGTCGAGCTTGGTGCCGGCGGTCAGCGCTGGATTGCCCAGGATTGCTTGTAGTGCCGCCACTGCATTGGCGTGGCTGGTGCCGTAGAGCGCTTGCGTGATGCCGGTCCAGGTGTCGCCTGCCTGGACGAAGTAATGCGGCGGCGCGCTGATTGTGGTGATGTAGTTCAGCGTTGCCGGGATGCTGGTGAGTTGCGCTCCTGCGGTGAGGGCCGGATTGCCCAGCGCTGCCTGCAATGCGCTGGCTGCATTGGCGTCTGTTGTTCCATACAAGGCGTTGGTGATGCTCGCCCACGTATCGCCTGCTTGGACGCTGTAGTACGGCGCCACGTTCACCGCGACGCTGTAGTTCAAGGTCGCCGGCAAGCTGGTCAGCTTGGCGCCCGTCGTCAAGGCCGGATTGCCCAAGGCCGCCTGCAGCGCCGCGATGG
>JACOUL010000007.1 GCA_016177875.1 Burkholderiales bacterium | reverse complement strand
CGCCAACTCGAACAAGCCATCCGTACCTACCTCGACACCTACAACGCAGACCCCAAGCCCTTCGTCTGGTCCAAGTCCGCCGATGACATCCTCGCCAGCATCGAACGCTTTTGTCTGCGAATTTCTAACTCAGGACACTAGTGGTTATCATGGAGTCATGACGATTCCATGTCGGCACTCCCACAGGGGACTTCCACCCCATCACACCGCGCCCATGCTGGGCGCACACCCTGCGGTCCACCGGACGCTGCGCGATAAAGCCGCGCAGCGCCGGTGACCTCCACGTTGGGCATCAGTGAAATGACCGGCTTACTGACCTTTCTGCTTGGACTGCTTGGCGGCTTTGCCGCTCATACAGTGACAATGAAGGTTAGCTTCAAGCAGCGCACTATTGACAACAAGATCAAGGTCTTCGACTCAATCATCGGAACCTGGGTCAAGATGCGTAACTACATCTTCGCCCACCACCCTGGCCATCCGGTTTCAGACGTCCCAGCGCAAGTGGCCTTCGAGTTCGACCAAATGTATGGCCAGTCGCAACAATTGATCGGCGAGGCAATCCTCATATGTGAGGATGAAGCACTCACAACCGAGCTGAACCGCCTAAATGAGCAGCTCTACCGCACGCCCTGGGCGCAGATGGAGTACGAGGCCGTAAACGCCGCCATTGAGCAATTCAAGACAGAGGCACTGCTGGCGGTCGCAAGAATGCGCAATGATATTAAGCGGAGCACTCGTCTTGAGTTATCAGATTTCTCGCATATCTTGTCCGGGCTCTTCGGGCGGAAAGACTGATGCCCAACCAGGCGCTCCAGCCGTATCTCCCCGTCGGGTTTTTCACTTTCGCAGGCATCACTGGCATTTGTCCAGGGTTGATATTCTGGAACAAGGTGGGCTTCAAGAATGAGCCGCTCTCATGTAGCTTGCCCAGTCGCTCAGAATGACAGTTTTCGCCAGTGCGCAACTCGCACGCTTTCTTGGCTCCGCGCCGGAGGGCGCGGTAGTCGTGCCGCGTGCTGCGATCTTTGGCTCCACCAGCCAAGGGCGCATACTCACACCAAGGGCCCTTAGGAGCATCTCTCGTGATCACTTGCTACCTTCGCTACGT
>JACOUL010000002.1 GCA_016177875.1 Burkholderiales bacterium | reverse complement strand
TTTCATTGCGACACCAAATCTCCTCCTTTGGACCCTCCCATAACATATACCAACCGTTTCGATCTTGCCATGACATTTCAAGGTGGCTAACCATTGAGTATACTGATCAGCATAGCACGGTTGCTGGGTTTCATAAGATGGCGGGGATTTTGTCGCCTTTCCAAGCACTTGTCAAGGATTTTAAATATCGCTTACCGCCGCAAAAGGCCGACCGGATGGTCGGCCTTTTGCCAATATGGCTGACCGGCCTAATTCCGTTATGGCCGACCAGCCGGCAGGCTGATGGCCAGTCCGTCCACCGGGCTACGGACACCCCTGCCCCCACGGTTCAAGACATGGGTGTAGATCTTATGTGCAGCTGCACATAAGATTTATTATGTGCAGACAGTCGTTATGCGCAGTGAGGTGCCCTAACCCTTTGATTGCAAGGCCATCTGGTTGGTGGGACTGCACATAACAACCTGGTCGCGGTTGGCGGACCTCGGTTCAGAGCTGGCATGGGGGTCCTCCGAAGTGTTACAAAGAACGGAGCCACTCAAGAAGGTTCTTGTTCTGTTGCCAGGATGGAATCGCTCGGACCGGCGAAGAATCGCTGATTCTCTCAAGTGCGTTTCGTTTCATCTCGAGATTTGCCCTCGCATAGATCTGAGTTGTTTTGACATCCACGTGGCCCAGGAAGTCCCGGATCATCTCAAGGGAGATTCCACCCTGCAACAGGTGCATTCCTTTCGTGTGGCGAAGCATGTGGGGAGTCACCGTGCGATCTAGACTCGGACGCTTGCTTCGTGCTTTCCCGACATGTTTTTGAAGGATGTAGCGGATTCCCGAACGGGACAATCGTTGGTCGCGTCCGTTCCGGAAAAGAGGCCGGTCAAACTGTTCGGGACGATCCAAGTGGTTTTCGTGCATATGATCGCGTAGGAGCTGGACGGTCTTCTCCATCAAAGGTACAGCACGCATCTTGCGCCCCTTTCCCATAAGGCGCACCTGCGCGGGTGGATCCAATCGTACATCTCCTGCCGAAAGATCGATCAACTCCTGAACTCGCGCTCCGGTATCGTAGAGGATGCTTAGCAGAACTGCATCTCTTCGCCCCCCTCGACTTCTCAGGTCCGGCTGCGCCAGGACTTCAGCCAAGTCCTCTTTGGAAAGATACCCAACCGTGGGACGAGCGTGTCGGCGCTGGGGAATGGCGAGGATTTTTTGGCATTGAAGCATGCGGTCCGGTACCTCCGACTGAAGATACCGGAAGAATGCGTGCAGGGCAGCTAGGCGATGGTTTCGTGTAGTGGGCGCAGAGCGCCTTTCTCTTTCCAAGTAATCCAGGAACGCTTCCACCAACGAGACCTCGATCTGTTCGAGGCGCAGTCTTTCCGGAGCGATTCCCTGGACTTCGCGGCAGAATCGCAGAAGCAGAGTAAACACGTCGCGGTATGCCTTGATCGTATTGGGGCTCACATTGCGCTGTGCACCCAGGTAATGCGTCAAAAAGGTCGTCACGTGAACGGAGAAATCGGTCGGTTTCATGGCTCGATCCTCCTCGGAATGACTTCACCAAAGACCGCATCGACTCGCGCTGTGATCTCAGGAAAAAGTTCCGCAGTGAGATGAAGATAGCGCTGCGTTCCCGAAAGGTTCTGATGGCCCAGGTAGGTGGCGAGAAGGGGAAGTTTGGCGTCCAGATCCTCGCCGTCCCGATACCAACGCAGCAAGGTATGGACTGCGAGTGTGTGGCGAATATCGTGGATCCTGGGTCCCTTGCCTCTTCCCGCGTGAGGAATCCCACACCGCAGTAGCAGTTTACGAAACAGGCCGTAAACGGTCCGCAAGCTGAAGGGCCCCCCGTTGGGCGCCGGGAAGAAGATCGCATCGAGCAGGCGATTTTCGAAACGGGCTGCGTACTTGCGTAAGCGGTTCACCAGCGACAAGGCGAAAGGGACCAGGCGATCTTTGCGAAACTTTCCTTGGCGCACCGTGACGATACCTTGATCGAGGTCTACGTCTCGGACACGTAGTTTCAACACTTCCCCCAGACGAAACCCGCAGCCATACAGGAGGCGGAAAACTTCGGGCATAATCAGGTGGCGCAGAGGCGACCGTACGGTGGGTTCGAGCGCGTCCACGGCCTGAAGGAGCTTGCGAATCTCTTCATGAGTCAGAATTCTTGGCGCAAAACTAGATTGCTCTCGAGGAGCCAGTGTGGAATCGGGCACATAGGCGGAATAACCAAACCGCAACAGGAACCTGGAGAACTGGCGAACGACCATGATCCGTTGCTGGTGGGTTCTGGGACTTTCGTGAGTCCTCTTGGCTAACCATTTTTGGACGATGGATCGAGGTAACTCGCAGCTCGTCAACCCTTCCTGGAACAGAAAATCGTCCAAACGCCGCAAGATTCGGGTCGGCTCATGATACCGGTATCCACAGGCGTGCTTTTCCTGGAGAAATCTGTCCATGAAAGGAGCCAGGATGCTTTGGAACGGAGCACTGGATGGATCATTCGGCATGATTCACCTCCTCAGTATCCAACGCCACGCTCCGCAAGGCTTCCACATCGGCTTTGGCGTAAATGCGTGTCGATTCCAAACTGGTATGCCCCAAGATGTCCGCAATGGTGGAAAAAGGAGTACCCTGCTCCAGAAGCCGAGTCGCCAGAGTGTGGCGAAGGGAATGTATTCCTCGCTTTTGTGGAGTCCGGAATGTGATCCCTGCCAGTTGGCGCCAATACCTAACAATGTCGTATAGGTTGTTGCTTCCCCCGAAAGGATCAAAAGGCGGGGTCAATTTGAGGAAGACCTCTCGGTGTGCCGTTTTGGGACGCCCCGATTTCAAGTAGTCGATCAATGCCTCGCCGACCTCTTCGGTCAGAGGCAGGCTGAGCGGCGTGGCCGTTTTCGATTGCGTGATCTCAATCCTGGAATCTTCCCAACGGAGGTGATCCAGTTTCAGTGTGCGAATATCTCCCGCACGCAATCCTAACCGGCATGCCAGCAAGAGAATGGCATAATCTCGTTTGCCTTTGGCCGAACTGCGATCGATAGCCCCAAGGAGCTTACTGATGAGGTCGTGATCCCACACCGAGGGGATACTGGCATCCCTGGGAACACGGACCTTTGGCAGCTCAACGCTGAGATCCTTCTGGAGGATCCCACGCATGGTAAGGAATCGAAGAAAGGAACGCACATCAGAGACGACTCGCGAGACGGTGTTCGGCTTCAAGTGACCCCGAAAAGACAGAAATTCGGACAGATCCAGCGCCTGAATTTCGTCCAGGGCCTTCGCTTTCCTCGAACTCAGAAAATCCAAAAAGATCGTGAGTTCTCCGGTGCGCTTTTGAAGGGTCGCCGGCCGAAGCTGAAGTCCGTCCTTACAGTACTGTTCGTAGTCCCGAAGCACCTTCTTCGTGGCCGGACGAAGATGGATCTTTTCGATGTCCGCGCGGGCACGTCCGATGCGGCCGTATTGAGCAAAGTCCGCAAGCACCTGTACACCAAACGCGATATGCCGCCACCATCCCTCGCCCGGCTTGTGCGCTTGTTTATCCCCGGCACGATACTCCTCCACAAAGCGCGCTGCCAGATTCCCGGAAAACTCATCTCCCAGTTTCTTCTGGCGGGAAAACTCGATGAGGCGTGTCCAGATTGCTCGATACCGATCCAGCGATCTCCTGCTGTACCGTAACTTCTCGAGCTCGCCCAGGGCGTTCCCAACAAGTTGGCCCAGTGGCAAGTTCCCCGAAACTAAACGATTGGATTGATCCATGATCGACCTCCTCTGAAAAGCGGCGACCCCCATGGCCGCCGAGAAGACCCATCATGAAATCTTATGTGCTGCAATCCAAGAGAAATGACTTTACCGGCAAGCACTTACCGAAGCGACTCTACATAACCCTCCGCTGCACATAATAAATCATGGTGGTCGTCACATTTTTATGCCCTAACAGCTCTTGAACTGTTGTGATGTCGCAGCCGCATCCTATCGCTGCCGATAAGCCGGAGGCGACTTTTTTTCCGGTAGCGTTGCCGCGCGGTTTTTGGGATGATAGGAAATAAAGTTTTGGATAAAGCGG
>JACOUL010000004.1 GCA_016177875.1 Burkholderiales bacterium | reverse complement strand
TCAACATGAAAGGAAGCGGCTGGATGAGACAGGTGCTGCAGGCCTGAGAGCATTTTTTAACCTGCCGCCTCAAAACAAAACGCCCCACTTGCGCGGGGCGTTTCATCATCAGCCAATTCTCAGACTTTTTACACAGCCTGATATGATGCCGGCCTTTTCGTTTGTAAAAATTTAGCGTTTTTTCTCGAACGTTCTTTTTACACGCTCTTCGCGGTTTTTCTCGACCTTGTCATGTGCCGCGCGCTTATCGAGTCCCAGCATCCTTTCAAGGAATTCAAACCAGATAAAGGCCACCACGAATAATAAGACAATCCACCACCATGACAAATTTGCAACCAGGCCGACTTCGAAATACTTAAGGGCTACGAGTCCGACAAATGCGATGATCAATATCATGATGGTCTCCTTTCCCAGCGAGAATAGAAGCAAAGCACCTGCTCGTCAACTGGACGGCGGTATGCTGCGTTTATACATCATGCGTGTGTGCCCGACGCACCAAACCGGGTACAATAATCACGTCATTCATATGGAGAAAACAATGAAATCTTCCTTGCTGGTGTGCCTGTTTGCCTTGGCTTCGATTTCCAATGCTGCTTTTGCGAATGCCGATTTGGCGAAGGCGAAGAATTGCTTGTCTTGCCATGCCGTGAGTTCGAAGCTGGTGGGGCCGTCTTATAAAGATGTGGCTGCCAAGTACGCCGGCCAAAAAGATGCGGAAGACAAGTTGGTGCAAAAAGTTTTGAAGGGCAGCAGCGGCACCTGGGGGGCGATTCCGATGCCGGCGAATACCCAGGTCAATGAAGCCGAGGCGCGTACGCTGGTGAAATGGATCCTCTCGACAAAGTGATTCTAAATATGTTGAGGACAGAGCACGCGTTGCGTAGCGCTGTCCCGCAAAGAAATTCAATCAATAAAAAAAGCGCTCTTCGGAGCGCTTTTTTTATGCTTGGTCCTTTTGCGGGCAGCAATGGTGACTGCCCGCAAACGAATTACTTCACAACCGCGATTTTTTCTTTCTTACCTGCCTTATAGGTGTACAAAGTCAGGGTGCCGTCCTTGATGTCGCCCTTGCCGTCGAACTCGATCTTGCCGGTCACGCCGTCGTACTTGATCTTGGCAAGCACAGGCAAGTACTTGGCCGGCTCGGCCGAATTCGCCTTTTGCATGGCGGCTGCCATGGTCATGGTCGCGTCATAAACGTAGGGTGCATAAATCTGCACGTCTTGGTTGAATTTCTTTTTGTAGCGATCGACGAATTCATCCATCTTCTTCTGCTGATCTCCCATGACACCTCCGGCTTCTGCACATACCACTTGTCCGTCACTCATACCGTCGCCGGCAAACTTCGCCAATTCAGAGGTGCAAATGCCGTCGCCGCCCATGAATTTTGCGTTGATGCCGAGTTGTTTCATTTGGCGCAGCATCGGACCTGCGACGTTGTCCATGCCGCCAAAGAACACGACGTCAGGCTTCTTGCCTTTGATGGCGGTGAGGATCGCCATGAAGTCGGTCGCTTTATCGTTGGTGGCTTCGCGTTTGGCGATCTTGCCGCCTGCTGCCACGACTGCCTTGGCGAATTCATCAGCGACACCTTTGCCGTACGCGGTCTGATCGTCGATGACGGCGATGCTCTTGCCTTTTAAAGTCTTCACGGCATATTTGCCGAGCGTGCCGCCGAGTTGAGCATCATTGGCTACCACGCGGAAGGCGGTTTTAAAGCCTTGCTGGGTGTATTTCGGATTAGTGGCGGACGGCGAAATTTGCGGAATGCCGGCATCGTGATAAATCTTCGATGCAGGAATCGTCGTGCCGGAGTTCAAATGGCCGATGACGCCGTTAACTTTGGCATCCACCAGTTTTTGTGCGACCGCCGTACCTTGTTTGGGATCGGCTGCATCGTCTTCCATCAGCGCTTCGAATTTAACCTTTTTACCGCCGATCGTGACACCCTTTGCGTTCAGCTCTTCAATCGCCATTTGCGCGCCGTTGGCGTTATCGCGGCCGTAGTGCGCCTGGCCGCCCGACATCGGGGCGACGTGGCCGAGCTTGACAACCACTTCTTGCGCAAAGGCGCTGCTTGCCAAAGCGAATACAATCGCGCCGGCCAGTGGAGCTAATTTTGTCTTGTGTTGCATAAACGTTCTCCTGATGATTTAAGGAAACAGAACAGGGGTAATATTGAGGCAGGCAAAACACTACAACATTCATTTGTTTTCGCAAAGATTTTTTGCGGATTTTCACCATTTTTCTGAATTTTTATGCCGAAATTCCATACCCTAGACAAGGTTGATCGCAAACTGCTGAATCTATTGCAGCAAGACAATCAGATGCCCACCCGGGTATTGGCGGATAAAGTGCATATTTCGCAGCCCACTTGTCTGCGCCGCATCCGCGACTTGCGCGACGCCGGCATCATCAGCGCCGACGTGTCGTTGGTCGATCCGTTTGCATTGGGCTACGGCATGTTGGCTTTTCTCGAAGTGTCTCTCGCCAATCAGACCGATGAACATATGCAGGAATTCGAAGCGCGCATGAATAAAGAGCCGGAAGTCATGCAATGCTATTTCGTCTCCGGCGATTACGATTATTTCTTGGCGGTGCACGTGGTCGACATGGATGCGTATTACCAGTTCGTGCGTCGCGCGATTTCCGGTTCCGGAAACGTGCGGCATTTTCAATCGCGTTTTCCGATGAAGCGCGCGAAATTCGTGACGCGCATCGCCTTCGATGAAAAGGTGGCGGAAGTACAGGTAAGAGTGGGGAAGTAGTAATTAGAGCTTAGTTAAAGGGGGAGTTATGCGCGCAATAAAAAGTTTTTTATGTCTACTGGTCTTGGGCTGTTTCATCACTGCCAAAGCATTTGCTTTGACGCTCACATCAGCGGCGTTCGCCGACAATGGTGTCATCCCTAACGAATTTACTTACAGCCTCAGCGGACAATGTTCGGGCTCGAACATGTCGCCACCGCTGAGTTTCGGTTCCGTGCCTGCCGGAACGGCAAGCTTCGCAATTATCATGCGCGACCCGGACGGCGGCAATTTCCTGCATTGGAAAGCGTGGAATATTCCTGCATCGACCACGCAGTTGCTGGCGAATGCGTCTGCAACGGAGAACGCGGCCGTTAGCGGGACATTTCAGCAAGCGTCAAACGAGTTCAGCAACATCGGCTATAGCGGTCCTTGTCCACCGGATTCGTCGCACCGCTATCAATTCACTTTGTATGCCTTGAATACCACCTTTGCGAGCGAACCCAGCGAATCGGCAATTGCGGGTGCGGCACTTCAAACTGCTACGTTGACCGGTTTGCGCGCGCCGTCGAGTAATTTGACCTGGATCGCTCCCAAAGCCGGCTGGTGGTGGAATCCGAATGAAGGCGGCAGAGGTTTTACCATTGAGCTTCAGGGCAACAATGTTTTCATGGCGGGATACTTGTATGATCCGTCCGGCCGCGCCACTTGGTATGCCGCCGGCCCTGCGGCGATGAATGGCGCGACGTTCTCCGCACCTCTGCTGACTTATCTAGGCGGTCAAACCTTAACCGGTGCATATCGATCCACGACGGGCACGATCAACAACGGCACGATCAGCATTACCTTCACTGACGCCACCCACGGGAGTCTCACTTGGCCGGGCGGCACGGTCGCGATTCAGCGTTACGACATCGTGACCAACGGTTCAAGCGCGGCGGTGCCGAACGGTACGCCGGAGGCGGGATGGTGGTGGAACAGCGCGGAAGGCGGACGCGGTTATTCGATCGAAATCCAGAACGGCACCATGTTCTTGGCCGGCTATATGTATGACAACTCAGGCAATCCGATTTGGTATGCCTCGGGTCCGACGGCGATGACGAACTCCACGACATATCAGGGTACGTGGCAGGAATATGGAAACGGTCAGACGCTGACCGGCGCTTTCAAACCGGCGTCGGTCGTCAATAGCAATACGGGGAGCATTACGGTCAACTTCAGTAATTCCACTAACGGCACTTTGACCTTGCCGGATGGCAGACAGATTCCGATCACTCGTTATCGCTATTGAGCGATCGGAATGATTCGTCTCAAGCCCGCGCGGCTTGAGCCTTGATTATTTGCACACCGGTATAGCGCGGCATGCCGGTGAAGGCGAAATTTACTTCCGGCTGACGGCCTGAAACGATTTCCGCGATCGCACGGCCCGAGCCGCAACCCATGGTCCAGCCGAGCGTGCCGTGGCCGGTGTTCAGGAATAGGTTGCTGAACTTCGTCTTGCCGATGTAGGGCACGTTGGAAGGCGTTAGCGGACGCAAGCCGGTCCAGTACACCGGATCGGTGTAGTCGCAAGCCTCCGGGAATAGTGCGCGTGTGCGGCGCGTGATGGCGTCGCAGCGCGTGGTGTTCAATTCGCGCGTGTAGCCGTTCAACTCGCATGTGCCTGCTACGCGCAGGCGATCGCCCAAACGAGAGATCACGAGCTTGTAACCGTCGTCGGTCAACGACACGACCGGCGCGGCATCGGAATTGGTGATCGGGTAAGTCGCGGAGTATCCCTTGCCCGGATAAATCATCAGATCGATGCCGAGCGGCTTGAGCAACTGCACCGAGAAGCTGCCCATCGCCATGACGAAGGCATCGGCGCGCAGTACCTGATGGCGGCCGTCGCCGTCGATGACTTCCACTCCTGTGACTTTAGCGGCAGCCCCGGTGCCTTCGGTGATCAGGCGCGTGATGGTGGAATTAAATCGGAAATTCACGCCGGCTTCCGCTGCTTTTTTGGCGAGGCCGGAAGTGAACTTGTAGACGTCGCCGGATTCATCGGTCGCGGTGAAATCGCCGCCGACGATCTTGTCGCGAATGGTCGCGAGCGCCGGCTCGATCTTGATCACTTCTTCGGCGGAAATCGAATCGCGCGGACAGCCCAAGTCGCGCATCAATTTCGCAGCCGGCAGCGAATCTTCGAATTCTTTCTTGTCGGTGTAAAAATGCAGGATGCCTTTGGTGAGGCAATCATAGTCGACGCCGGTTTCGGCGCGTACGGCTTGCAAGGTTTGACGGCTGTATTCGGCGATCGCCACGATCTGGCGGATATTGTCTGCAGTGCGGCCGGGCGTGCATTCGCGCAGGAAGTGCATGCCCCAGCGCCATTGCAGCCATTCGGGACGGAAGCGATAGAGCAAGGGCGCGTCTTCCTGGCCCAGCCATTTCAAAATTTTTAACGGGGCCGACGGGTTGGCCCAGGGTTCGGCATGCGAAACGGAGATTTGGCAGCCGTTGGCGAAACTGGTTTCTTGTGCGGCGCCGGGTTGACGCTCGATAACGGTGACTTCATGGCCTGCCTTGTTCAAAAACCAAGCGGAAGCCGTGCCGATAATGCCTGAACCTAAAACGATGACTTTCATATCAATCTCCGCGTTTCCCATGCTGAGATTGTAGAAAATTCCGGTTTTCTTAGGCAGTCAATGCAGTGCTGAAAATATCGTTCAAAAAATATTTCTTCCGACATTTTGTTTATAAATGAAAGAATTTCTCAGATTTTTTTTATTTTTTCAAAGCCTGCAAACGGTTGATTTCTTGCGCAATTGCTCTTGATACGATGTCATGCAAAGTGTCGTGCAAACCTTGTTTGATATCGGCCGCCAAGGTATCGACTGCCTGATCGACGGCATCGGTCAACGTGTGCCGCACGCGATGATCGAGCACAAAATCAACGCGCTCCAACACTTGGCGAGCGATGCGTTGATGCAGCGCATTCTCTAGCCGATTCCATTCTTCTTCGGTCAACGGCGGCAGCGATGGTGCGTCGGCAGCTGCGGCGGACGATAAGTTCGAAGATGGTTCAGAGATGACCGGTGCGGAAGCCATCGGGAGAATGGGGGAGGCGGCGGACGGCTTTGTTGCCGCCGGCGCCGGCTTAGGCGCGGCGCTCAACGGCGGCGCTGACAAGGGAGGCGCGGCAGGCCGCGGCGGAATCGCGGCGGTACCGGTTATCGGAGGCAGAGGCGCTTTTGCTGCGGGCTGCGGCGCGGCCGGCGCAGAGGGCGATGCCGGTTTAGCGGCAGCTTCCGGCGCCACAACTTCCGTTAACAAGGGAATACTATTGTCGGCAATCGGATCAGTCATATTGTTGTCGGCGTTAGGATTTTTCTGCGACGAAGTGATTCAAGGGATAGCCGCGCTGCTTGTAAAAGCGATAGCGTTCACGACCGGCGGCAGCTTCGTTCTCCTCAGTGGAGACGATTTCCAGCAGACGTTCAAAGCTGGCAAAGTTGGACGGTGTCGCATTCGACAAATTAATCAGCACTTCGTGATGCGGCAATTCGGCTGTATCGCTGTCGGTGAGAATAACCGGTGTGCGTGCCGCAAGTGCATCGTTCGCCATCACATGCGGCACGAACTCCTGCTCCATGAAAGTCCATAAGGCCGTGTCCAGCGCAGCCAGGTCGGCCCGTTCGGCAAACACCACAACGCGGCAATCGGCGGTGCGCGCTTTGCGCACTAGCCGGCAAGCGTAGTGAATCTTTTCCGGCACGTTGCTATGAAAGTCGATGCGCGTCATTGCACGGCAAGAACTTAGAAACGGAAGCCGGGCGGCGCATTGCCGGACGGAGGCGGCGGAGCGGTAGCTGTTCGGCCGCTTCCGCTCGCGTCGGCATTTTTGGCAGCGGGCTTCGGCGCCGGCGGCGCTGTTGGTTCGGCTTTCGGATTGCTGTAATTCTTCGGCAGCGTATTCGAGGTCGGATAGCCGGCCGCCGTCAACGCCGCGTTCCACATGTTCTCTTCATAGCCGACTTGCTTGTTACGTCCGACCGTCATGACCGGCAATTGTTGATTGCCGCTTAACTCTTTCAGCTTGTCGATGTCGTCATTGGTCGACACCGTTTTTTCTTTAAAGGGGATGCCGCGCTTTTGCAAATGGCTGCGTGCGGTGCTGCAAGGCGTGCAATCGGAGCCGGTATAGAGAGTGACCGGAAAATTCTTGACCGTTTCGGCGAGCGCGAAAGGCATGTTGCTGGTGTCGACGCTAGCGCCGCCCATTTCTTTCTTTTCCACCTTGGCGGCGGTCTTGGGCGGCGGCGTATCGCTGTAAGTGATCTTGCCGTCCGGGCCGACCCACTTATACATTTGCGCGTGGGCGCTTCCCGCCAACAACAGCAACGCGCATATGCCGGATAGTGTGATTTTCATGTCGCCTCCCTCGCTATTTTTTCAGGTCGTCATGCCGCTATGACGCAGCAGCGCATCGATGGTCGGTTCCCGGCCGCGGAACGCCTTGAAAGATTCCAACGCCGGGCGCGATCCGCCCATTGCCAAAATCTCTTGCAGGAATTTTAAGCCGGTTTCGATCGACAGCACGCTGCCGGTTAACGCCAGCGATTCCTCAAATGCGCTATAGGCGTCCGCCGACAAGACTTCCGCCCATTTGTAGCTATAGTAACCCGCCGCATAGCCACCGGCAAAGATATGGCCGAAGGAGTGTTGGAAACGGTTGAATTCGGGCGGAATCAGCACGGCCACCTGCTTGCGGACTTCATCCAGCAAGTCGCGCACCGTGTTTTTGCCATGCGGGTTGTAATCGAAATGCAGGCGCATGTCGAACAGCGCGAACTCCACTTGGCGCAACGTTTGCAAGCCGGCTTGGAAATTTTTTGCGGCGGTCATCTTGTCGAATAGCGCGCGCGGCAGGTGGCCGCCCGTATCGACGTGCGCCGTCATGTGCTGCAGCACGTCCCATTCCCAGCAAAAATTTTCCATGAACTGTGAAGGCAGCTCGACCGCATCCCATTCGACGCCGGAAATGCCTGCGACGGAGAGTTCATCCACTTCCGTCAGCATATGATGCAAGCCATGCCCTGTTTCGTGGAAGAGAGTGATGACTTCGTCGTGCGTGAACAGCGCCGGTTTGGCCTTGCCGTCGACCACGACCGGTTCGCTGAAATTGCACGTCAAGTAAGCCACCGGGGTTTGAATTTCTTCACCCAGCTTGCGGCGCCCGCGCGCGTCATCCATCCAGGCACCGCCGCGTTTTCCCTTGCGCGCGTACAGGTCCAGATAAAACTGGCCGATCAATCTGCCGTCGCGCTCGATGCGAAAAAATTTCACATCCTTGTGCCAGGTCGGCGCGCTGTCCGGTTTGATATCGACCTTGAACAGTGTTTGCACCACGCGGAATAAACCTTCAACGACTTTCGGCTCAGGGAAATACTCTTTGACTTCCTGTTCCGAAAACGCATAACGTTTTTCGCGCAGCTTCTCAGAGGCGTAAGCAACGTCCCAGGCTTGCAGCGTATCGATGCCGAACTCTGTCTTGGCGAAGTCGCGCAATTCGGTCAAATCCTTTTCGGCGAACGGACGCGCGCGCTTCGCCAAATCTTCCAGGAAGCTGATGACTTGCGGCGGCGTTTCCGCCATCTTCGGCACCAGCGAGACTTCAGCGAAGTTGTTGTAGTCCAAGAGCTTGGCTTCTTCGTCGCGCAGCTTCAAGAGCTCGTTGATGATTTCCGTGTTGTCCCACTCGGGTTTGATGCCCAGCTCGGATGCTTTGGTGACGTTGGCGCGATAAATCGCTTCACGCAATTTCCGGTCGTCCGCGTATTGCAAGATCGGAAAATAAGAAGGGAAGTGCAGCGTGAATTTGTAACCGGGCTTGCCGTCTTTTTCAGCAGCGGTTCTTGCGGCTTGTATCGCGTCTTGCGGCAAACCGGACAGCTCCGCTTCATTGTCAATGATGAGCGCGTAATCGTTGGTCGCATCCAGCACGTTTTCGGAAAACTTGGTGGACAGCGCGGCTTGCCGCTCCTGGATTTCGGCGAAGCGCGTCTTTTTCTCTTCCGGCAGTTCGGCGCCGCCGAGACGGAAATCGCGCAGCGCGTTATCGATGATTTTTTGGCGCGCAGGCGTCAAGCTTGCATAGGAAGCCGAAGACTTTAGCGCCTTGTACTTGTCGAACAGCGCAAGATTCTGCCCAAGCTCGGTCCAGAACTCGGTCACCTTGGGCAGATTTTCATTGTAGGCAGCGCGCAGCTCCGGCGTGTCCATCACAGCGTTCAGATGGCCGACGACGCCCCAAGCCCGTCCCAGTTTTTCGGTGGAATTTTCGAGCGGTACGACGAAGTTATCCCATGTCACGTCGGCCATGGGCGCTTCCAATTGCGCAACCACTGTGCGGTTTTCTCTCAGCAGCGTATCGACGGCGGGCGTGACGTGTTCCGGTTTGACTGCATCGAAGCGCGGCAGGTCGGAAAAGTCTAGTAGTGGATTCATGTTATGTCCTATTTTCTTGAGGACAGAGCAGGCTGCGCCTAGCACTGTCCCGCAAAGCAATTAACTTCTCTCAGCAGCTTCAATCGTATTCACAAGCAGCATGGTGATCGTCATTGGCCCCACGCCGCCAGGCACGGGGCTGATATAACCCGCGACTTCCTTGGCTTGCGCAAAATCGACGTCACCGCACAGCTTGCCGTTTTCATCCTGGTTGATACCGACGTCGATCACGATCGCGCCGGGTTTAATCATGTCGGCCGTCAGGGTGTTGCGGCGACCCACGGCGGCGACCACGATGTCGGCTTGGCGGGTGTGGTAACCGAGATCGGGCGTTCCGCTATGGCAGATGGTGACGGTGGCATTGGCTTGCAAGAGCAAGAGCGCCATCGGTTTGCCTACCGTATTGCTGCGGCCGATGACCACGGCATGTTTGCCGCGCAGATTCACGCCGGTGCTTTCAATCATTTTCATGCAGCCGTAAGGCGTGCAGGGACGAAAGCCCGGCAATCCCGTCATCAATTCCCCGGCGGAGAGCACCGAATAACCATCGACATCTTTTTTGGTCGAGATCGCTTCGATGACTTTGTGCGGATCGATATGTTTGGGCAGCGGCATTTGCACCAGGATGCCGTGAATGGCCGGATCATTATTCAAGGCATCGATGCGTTTCAATAGATCGGCTTCCGACAGCGTGGCATCATATTTTTCCAATACCGAATGCAAGCCGTTGTCGGCGCACGCTTTCACCTTGTTGCGCACATACACTTGGCTGGCGGGATCGTCTCCGACGAGAATGACTGCAAGGCCGGGTTGTTTGCCTTTCGCGGTAAGCGCCGCCGCGCGTTGGGCGACTTCAGCGCGGATTTGTTTGGAAAGTTCGGTGCCGCTGATGATTTGTGCAGTCATGGTGTCATTAAGGATGCAAGATTGAGAAAAGCAAAATTATAAGCGCCCCCTCGCTTGCTAGCCTGGTTGTTACGTTGGACGTCCGGCAATAAGCGATGTTCCTAACCTTCTGATATTTCATAATATGGAATTAAATACCGCTATTTGAAAAATTAAAACCTTGTGTTAAACTTTTCGCCAATCCAATGACACATATATATCGATTCATCGCGTATCAGCCATAAAAGGAGACAACATCATGTCCGCGCAGCTCGACCAACTGACGGCACAAGCCGCCAATGATCCCGATGTGATCGAAACGAAAGAATGGCTCGATGCATTAGAAGCCGTCATTGAAAACGAAGGCCCTGAGCGCGCCCACTACTTGATGGAGCGCATGGTGGACTTGGCGCGCCGCCGCGGTGCGCATGTTCCATTCTCCGCCAATACGGCATACGTGAATACGATTCCCGCACATCTCGGCGAACATTGCCCAGGCAATCTCGAATATGAAGAGCGCTTGCGTTCATGGATGCGCTGGAACGCCATGGCGATGGTAGTCAAAGCCAACCGCGCCGACGGTGATTTAGGCGGCCATATTTCCAGCTTCGCGTCGCTTGCCAATATGCTGGGCATCGGCTTCAATCATTTCTGGCACGCGCCTACTGCCGACCACGGCGGCGATCTTCTCTATATACAAGGGCACTCGTCGCCCGGCATTTATGCGCGCGCTTTCCTGGAAGGGCGCCTTTCCGAAGATCAGCTGTTGAATTTCCGCCGCGAAGTTGACGGCAAAGGTTTGTCTTCCTATCCGCATCCGAAATTGATGCCGGAATTTTGGCAATTCCCCACGGTGTCGATGGGCCTCGGCCCCTTGATGGCGATCTATCAAGCGCGCTTTTTGAAGTACCTGCATGCGCGCGGCATTGCCGACACCGCTAAGCGCAAGGTATGGGCCTTCTGCGGCGACGGTGAAATGGATGAGCCGGAATCGATGGGCGCTATCGGCATGGCGGCGCGCGAACAGCTCGACAATCTGGTCATGGTGGTCAACTGCAACCTGCAACGCTTGGATGGTCCGGTGCGCGGCAACGGCAAGATCATCCAGGAGATGGAAGCCGATTTCCGCGGCGCCGGTTGGAATGTCATCAAAGTGATTTGGGGCAGCTATTGGGATGAGCTGCTTGCGCGCGACAAGGACGGCATTTTGCAGCGCGTGATGATGGAAACGGTCGACGGCGAATACCAAAACTACAAAGCGAAAGACGGCGCCTATGTGCGCAGCCATTTCTTCGGCAAGCATCCGAAGCTATTGGAAATGGTCGCGCGCATGTCGGATGACGATATCTGGCGCCTGAATCGAGGCGGCCACGATCCGCACAAGATTTATGCCGCTTTCAAAGAGGCGCAGGAACACAAAGGCACGCCGACCGTCCTGCTGGTCAAGACCATCAAAGGTTTCGGCATGGGCAAGTCCGGCGAAGCGCGCAATACCGCGCACCAGACTAAAAAATTGAACGACGATGCCGTGCGCGAAATGCGCGACCGCTTCGGCATCCCGATTTCCGATGAACAGTTGCATGACGTGCCGTTTTATAAGCCGGCCGACGATGCGCCGGAGATCCAGTACTTGCATGAGCGCCGTCAGGCGCTCGGCGGTTATTTGCCGCAACGCCGCGTGAAAGCGGAAGAAAGTTTGCCGGTGCCCGACTTGTCGGCATTTCATGCCGTGTTGGAGCCGACCGCGGAAGGCCGTGAAATCTCTACCACGCAAGCTTATGTGCGCGTGATCACTGCGCTCTTGCGTGATGCCAACCTTGGTCCGCGCGTCGTGCCGATCCTGGTCGACGAAGCACGCACCTTCGGCATGGAAGGCTTCTTCCGGCAGATCGGCATCTTTAGTCAGCAAGGCCAGCTATATGAGCCGGTCGATAAGGATCAGGTCAGCTACTACCGTGAAGACAAGGCAGGACAGATCCTGCAAGAAGGCATCAATGAAGCGGGCGCGATGAGTTCGTGGATCGCGGCAGCGACGTCGTATTCGACCAGCAACCGCATCATGATCCCGTTCTACATTTACTATTCGATGTTCGGCTTCCAGCGTTTCGGCGACTTGGCTTGGGCTGCCGGCGACATGCGCGCGCGCGGCTTCTTGTTGGGCGGCACCTCCGGACGCACCACACTGAACGGCGAAGGTTTGCAGCATGAGGATGGCCATAGCCATGTGATGGCTTCCACTATTCCGAATTGCTTGCCCTACGATCCCACCTTTGCGCATGAAGTCGCCGTGATTATTCATGATGGCTTGAAGCGCATGGTGGAAAAGCAGGAAGATGTGTTCTATTACATCACGCTGCTGAATGAAAATTACAGTCACCCCGGTTTGAGAGCAGGCCAGGAAGAAAATATCCTGAAAGGCCTATATCTCTTGCAGGAAGGAGCGAAAGGGACCAAGCATCGCGTGCAATTGATGGGCTGCGGTTCCATCTTGCGCGAATCCATCTTCGCCGCCGAATTGCTCAAGAACGACTGGGGCATCGGCGCCGACGTCTGGTCAGCGCCTTCCCTTACCTTGCTGGCGCGTGAAGGCCAGGAAGTCGACCGCTGGAATATGCTGCATCCGACCGCGGAGCCGCGCGTCGCGCACGTTACCAAGTCGCTGGCCGCGAGCCAAGGCCCGATCGTCGCTTCCACGGATTACATGCGTACTTTCGCCGAGCAAGTGCGTCCTTTCATTCCGAAAGGCCGCAGCTATAAAGTCTTAGGCACCGACGGTTTCGGCCGTTCCGATACGCGCGCCAAGCTGCGAGAGTTCTTTGAAGTGAATCGTCACTACATCACGGTCGCCGCGTTGAAGGCGCTGGCGGACGAAGGCGCGATTTCCGCTTCGGTCGTGGCGCAGGCGATCGCCAAGTACGGCATCAATGCCGACAGACCTTTTCCGCCGACGCTGTAATTCACGGAGCACGCAAACATGAGCCTACAAGAAATACAAGTGCCCGACATCGGCGATTTCAAAGATGTGGAAGTCATTGAGATTTTGGTCAAGCCCGGCGATACGGTGAAGGCCGATCAATCGCTGGTGACGGTGGAGTCCGATAAGGCCAGCATGGAGATTCCATCCAGCCATGCCGGTGTCGTGAAGGAATTGAAGATCAAGCTGGGCGACAAGATTAACAAGGGATCGTTGTTGCTGATGCTCGATGCGCAGGACGCGTCCGCTGCCGCGCCGCCTAAGGCCGAAAATTCGGTCGCACGCGAGGAAACGGTGACTCCACCCCAGGCGCCTGCCGTTCCCGCTTCTTCTCCCGCTGAGTCAAAAGCGCCCCCGACGGCCGCGCTTGAACCTGCGTCAGGCAACGGCCACAAACCGCATGCATCGCCTTCGGTGCGTAAATTCGCGCGCGAGCTTGGCGTCGATCTCGCGCGCGTCAAAGGCAGCGGCACCAAAGGTCGGATCACGCACGACGACGTGCAGAATTTTGTGAAATCCGTGATGGCAGGCGGTGCAATGCCAGCAGGGGGTATCGCGGCTGCGAGCGGCGCCGGATTGAGTTTGCTGCCATGGCCCTCGCTCGACTTTTCGAAATTCGGCCCCACCGAAACACAGGCGCTTTCGCGTATCAAGAAAATTTCCGGCCCGAACTTGCATCGCAACTGGGTGATGATTCCGCATGTGACGCAATTCGACGAAGCGGATATCACCGCGCTGGAAGAATTCCGCAAGGATTCCAATGCCGCTCTCGAAAAATCCGGTGTCAAGGTCACCATGCTGGCTTTCGTCATTAAGGCATGCGTTGCGGCGCTGAAAAAATTTCCGGCGTTTAACGCTTCACTCGATGCCAATGGTGAAAACTTAATCTTGAAGCAGTACTGGCATATCGGTTTTGCGGCCGACACGCCCAATGGCTTGATGGTGCCGGTCGTGAAAGACGCCGACCAAAAAGGCATCGCGCAAATCGCGAAGGAATCGAGCGACCTGGCTGCGCAAGCGCGAGAGGGTAAATTGAAGCCGGCCGACATGCAAGGCGCGAGCTTCACCATTTCATCTTTGGGCGGCATCGGCGGCACAGCATTCACGCCGATCATCAACGCACCGGAAGTGGCTATCTTGGGATTGTCGAAATCCGCAATCAAACCAGTGTGGGACGGCAAGCAATTCGCGCCGCGATTAATGTTGCCATTGTCATTGTCATATGACCATCGCGTGATCGATGGCGCGATGGCGGCGCGCTTTACTGTTTATTTGGCGGAAGTATTGGCCGATATGCGCAAGACTTTGTTGTGACGCTTTGTGGTGATCCAAAACACGGCACTGTGTAACCTGGGAAAATGTCTATCTGCATATTTCACAATGGAGTTTGGTCATGACCACATGCGTTGTCGTCAAAAAAGACGGCGAGGTTGCAATCGCTGCGGATTCACTGGTGACTTTCGGTGATACGCGGCTGTCGAATGCCTACGAAGCGAACAATAAGATTTTTCAAGTAGGCGAGTCGTACATCACGTTGGCCGGCACTGCCGCCCACTTTCCGGTGATGCGCAAGCTGCTCACCGAGATGGGCGAGGACTGCAAGATGAATTCGCGTGATGAAGTATTCGAGACCTTCTCGAAGGTGCATCACATTTTGAAAGAAAGCTATTTTCTGAACACGAAGGAAGACGAAGACGATCCGTATGAATCGTCGCAGATCACGACCTTGATCGCCAACGCTTACGGCATCTTCGGCGTCTATTCGTATCGGGAAGTATTTAGTTTCGATCGCTTCTGGGGCATAGGTAGCGGACGTAATTTCGCCCTGGGCGCGATGTATGCGGCATATGAGCGCGCCGAGAATGCAAAGGATGTTGCATTGATCGGCGTAAAGGCAGGCGCGGAGTTCGACAAAAGTTCTTCCGCGCCATTTCAAATCTATAGCGTCACGATGAAGTAGAGGATGTTATGAGCTTGACCCAAGTTACCGTTCCCGACATCGGCGATTTTAAAGACGTCGAAGTCATTGAGATTTTGGTCAAGCCGGGCGATACGGTGAAAGCCGATCAATCGCTGGTGACGGTCGAGTCCGATAAGGCCAGCATGGAAATCCCGTCGAGCCATGCCGGCGTCGTGAAAGAACTGAAGATCAAGTTGGGCGACAAAGTGAATAAAGGTTCTTTGTTGCTGATGCTCGACGCGCAAGAGGCAGCGGCCTCAGCTCCTGTTGCCCCACCTGCAGCGACGCCGCAAACACCTGCTTCCGCACCTGCAGCGTCTACACTCGCGCCGGCAGCCGCAAGCTTCTCCGGTAAGGCCGAGATCGAGTGCGACACGCTGGTGCTCGGCGCCGGCCCAGGCGGCTATACCGCGGCATTCCGTGCCGCCGATCTGGGACAAAAAGTTGTGCTGGTCGAGCGCTACTCTACTTTGGGCGGCGTATGTCTGAACGTCGGCTGCATTCCATCCAAGGCCCTATTGCACGCGGCGAAAGTTATTACCGAAGCCGAAGAGATGTCGCACTTCGGCGTCAATCTCGGCAAGGCGACAGTCGATCTCAATGCATTGCGCGGATGGAAAGAAGGCGTGGTCAAAAAATTGACCGGCGGCTTGGCCGGCTTGGCGAAGGCGCGTAAAGTGCAAGTGGTGCAGGGCAAAGGCACGTTTTCATCGCCGAATACATTGACGGTTGAAACCGGCGAAGGGGCAAAGACAATCGCTTTCAAAAACGCGATCATCGCCGCCGGCTCATCCGTCGCAAAAATTCCCGGTTTTCCTTACGAGGATCAGCGTCTGATCGATTCCACCGGCGCGCTGGAATTGCGCCAGATCCCCAAGCGCATGCTCGTGATCGGCGGCGGCATCATCGGCTTGGAGATGGCCTGCGTGTACGATGCGCTCGGCAGCAAAGTCACGGTCGTCGAATTCGCCGACGGTTTGATTCCCGCTGCGGACCGCGACATCGTCAAGCCGCTGCAAAAGCGCATCGAGAAACGTTACGAAGCGATTTGGCTCAAAACCAAAGTCACGAAACTAGAAGCGAAGAAAGATGGTCTGCTCGCCACGTTCGAAGGCGCAGGTGGTGGCAGCAGCACGCCGAAAGAACCGCAGCTGTACGACATGGTTTTGCTCGCGGTGGGCCGTCGTCCCAACGGCAAGGAAATCGGCGCCGACAAAGCAGGCGTCGTCGTCAATGAACGCGGCTTCATCCCGGTCGATAAACAACAGCGCACCAACGTGCCGCATATTTACGCCATCGGCGATATTTGCGGCGAACCCATGCTTGCGCACAAGGCGACTAACGAAGCCAAGATCGCAGCTGAAGTCATCGCAGGCCACAAGGTCGCGTTCGAAGCGATGACGATTCCTTCCGTCGCCTACACCGATCCTGAAATCGCATGGATGGGCGTAACGGAAGTCGAGGCGAAAGCCAAAGGCATCGCCTACGAAAAAGCATCTTTTCCCTGGGCCGCCTCCGGCCGCGCGCTCGCCATGGGCCGCGACGACGGCATGACCAAGCTCTTATGGGACCCGGAAACCAAGCGCATCATCGGCGCGGGCATCGTCGGCGTGAATGCGGGCGAATTGCTCGCAGAGACAGTGCTCGCGATGGAAATGGGCGCCGATCTGGAAGACTTGGCGCTCACGGTGCACGCGCATCCCACCTTGTCCGAGACGCCGATGTTCGCTGCGGAAATGGGGCTGGGCAGCATTACGGATTTGTACATCCCGCCGAAGAAATAGCACTCAGCACACTATTACCGAATGCAGCCATGTTTCCGCGGACGTGCCTGACGCCGCGGTGCGTATTCTAGCTGGCTGCAAGGCTCTGGTATGATCTTTGAAGCCATATAGGCAGGCTGACTTAATAATAGGATCTTCTTAATGAATATTCGTATCAGGTTGTTTGTTCTGTTCGTCCTGCTTGCGGCAGGCGGCGCCTCCGCGCAATCGCTTTCGCAGCGAGCTGAAAAAGATGACATCGCTTATATGCAGAACGAAGAGCCTGCTATGCGCCGCGCATTTAGTCTGGCGCGTGCTTCGTTGGATGATTTTTTGGCTAAGGTAAAGGCGCCGCCCAAGGGAACAAGCTCATATGCCGTGAAGGTCGGCGTGCGCGAAGGCAAGAACACTGAATACTTTTGGATGAATGAACTGAAATTCGGTGACGGAAAGTACGCGGCGCGCGTCAACAATGAACCGCGCTTGGTTACGTCAGTTGAATATGGAGAGATCTACCATTTTTCAAAGTCTCAAATTGTCGACTGGATGTACATAGACAAAGCCAACAAAAAGATGATGGGAAATTTCACCGCGTGTGCCTTGCTGACAAAAGAACCGAAGGAACAAGCCGAAGAGTTCAAAAAACAATATGGGCTGACGTGTGAGTAGAACTTGACACATCATCGATAATGAGCGCGAACACATTCGTCTTTCCAAGGTTAAACGATCTATGAAGAATATTTTGCTTCTCGTTTGCGTAGTCATTGGACTCGCTCATTCCATGCCGGCAGGCGCGGCATGGACCATGCCGAAGACAAAACAGGAATGTGAGGCGAGACGCGGCAAGTGGGCGAATTTCGGGATGCCCGGCGATCCGCGAGCGCTCCATAGCTGTCACATCAATGCCCCGGATGCGGGCAAGGAATGTAAATCGTCCGGCGATTGCTTATCG
This sequence comes from Burkholderiales bacterium, assembly GCA_016177875.1. GTDB lineage: Bacteria > Pseudomonadota > Gammaproteobacteria > Burkholderiales > Burkholderiaceae_D > Paucimonas. The sequence continues at coordinate 69,544 of JACOUL010000004.1, read as the reverse complement.
GGTCTGTGTAGCCCGAAGCCGGGAAAGCAGCATAAGGCCGGCACCAATGCATCTGGAATCTGTGCCCCTTATCGCCGCGTAAATGGATGCGGCCAGGCGCTCGAAAACGGAATAGTGAAAGACTTGCCGTGCACGTTGTAGGACAGGTGCTTAGCGCATCACCCTGACCGGCTCTCGCAATTCCGCTCGCCTGGATCTTTCATATCGCCTATTGGTATCGCACTCGTCGATCCGTCTAATTCCCTGCCAAGTCGTTGATATTTACCCATATCCGCAGCGTCTATTGCGCTATCGTTAGGCTTCATTGCTTCATTATGCCGCGCTCACAGGCCGGGTTTTTCCATGAGGAACATTATGAGCACTTCTACTTCCGATACGGCATTCACCGGCTCTGTCCCCGAGCTTTACGAGCAATACCTGGTCCCGATGATCTTCGAGCCATATGCGGCCGACATTGCGGAACGCCTTGTGCCGCGTAAGCCGCAATGGGTATTGGAGATCGCTGCGGGGACCGGCGTTGTCACGCGGCGCCTTGCGAAATCCCTGGGGCCGGAGGCGTGCATCATTGCGACCGATTTGAATCAGGCGATGTTGGATAAAGCGGCGGCAATTGGCACGAGCCGCCCCGTCGAGTGGCGGCAGGCGGATGCGATGCAATTGCCGTTTCCCGACCATACGTTTGACGCGGTGGTCTGCCAGTTCGGCGTCATGTTTTTTCAGGATAAGCAGAAAGCGTTTGCGCAAGCAAAGCGTGTATTGCGGGAAGGCGGTGTATTTATTCTTAATGTGTGGGATAGCATCGAGCACAATGAATTCGCCGACACGGTTTCCAGATCACTGGAATCCGTATTCTCCGACGATCCGCCAAAATTCATTTCGCGTACGCCGCACGGTTACTATGATCTGCAAAAAATTGCGGAGGACCTTGCGCGCGGCGGGTTCGATAAAAAGCCGGAGATGACGACGGTGGGGATTCAAACGCGCGCGGCGTCCGCACGAATTCCGGCCATGGCTTTTTGCCAAGGAACGCCGCTGCGCGGCGAGATAGAAGCGCGCGACGCGTCGCGCTTATCCGAGGCGACGGATGTTGCCGTAGCTGCGCTGGCTAAGCGATTCGGCTCCGGCGCTATCCAAGGAAAAATTCAAGCGCACGTGATCGTGGTTGAGCGCTAGGTTTTCAAACAGGCCCTTACAGCGCCACGGCGATGTTCCCGCCTTGGCGCTTTTCCAGCGCGGTTTGACAGTTCACGCATATTTGCGCGGTTGGATTGGCTTGCAGGCGCTCCCATGCAATCGATTCTCCGCAGTTGGCGCACGAGCCGTCCCAGTTCGCTCTGAGGCGCGCAAGCGCGGCATCGATATCGCGCAAAGCAGATACTTTTCGGTTGAGCAAAGCGATGTCGATATCGTTTTCGATATCGGCCTCCACCCAGTCGCCGGTTTCGTCAAAATGATTGATCAGCGCAAGCGTGTCGGTTTCGTCGTTGCGATGCAGTTGCTCGCGTAATTCCGTCAGCAGAACCGTGCGGCGCAATTGCAGCTGCGTTTCGAGCGCTTTCAAATCGGCGGCGGTGGGGGATGTCATTTTGCTTGTCTCCTGCTTAATGCGACATCAATACCGGAACGGTCATGGAGTCGAGCACGGTACGCGTGACGCCGCCCAGCACGGTTTCGCGGAAGCGGGTATGGCCGTAGCCGCCCATGACGATCAAGTCTGAAGATTCATCGGATGCCAAAGTCAGCAAGGACTCGCCGACGTCTATGCCGCTCTTTTGCTCCGTGACTTCTACGCGGATGCCGTGTCGTGCGAGATACAAGGCGATATCGGCGCCCGGTTGCGCGCCGTGCACGTTCGGCCGGCTGGCGGCGTTGAAGACGGCCACTTGCACCAGCTTGGCTTGCTTGAGCATCGGAATGGCGTTGGTGACTGCGCGGGTGGCTTCCATGCTGCCATCCCATGCGATCAAGACTTTTTCGCCGACGTGATGGAATTGGCCTGCGTAGGGAACAATCAAGACGGGGCGCGCGCTGTTGAGTACGACATATTCCGGAAAGTCGGGCAGCGTGCCGGAGGCGGTATCGTCCAAATCGGTTTGGCTGACCACAACGAGATCGGCATAGCGGGCTTGCAGGCTGATGCCGCCGCTCGCTTCGTCGTCTACCAGGCGCTTTTCAAATGAAGTAATACCCGCCTTGTCGGCTGCGACTTCAAAACTATCAAGAGAACGCATTGCCCGTTCACGCAGCACTTCAATATGGTCGCTCAGAGACGGGTCGTTCGGCGAAATCATGCCGGCTTCATAAATCAATCGCGAGATGCCGGTCATTGCGGCGCCGATCAAATGCGCGCCTTGGGTAAGGGCAAGGCGGGAGGCGATACGCATGCGCTCGATCCGGTGATCGGATTGGTCCACGTGGACGAGTATGGTCTTGTAAGTCATGGCTATTCCTCCAATGGTCGGACAAAGTCCGGTTCGTATGAGAGGGAATCTAACAACCGCGTTGTGTAAGCCGGTTGATTTAGGTCAATTTAGCCGGGCAGGTGGAAAAAAGGCTTAGATTTCGCCTTCTTTGAGGCTGTTCAGAAAGTCTAGACTCTCGGTTTCCGTTGCCGAAAGGTTCTTGATGTAATGGTTGGGATCGGGCAGTTTTTCATGTCGGCTTAGCAAATGTAGTTTGCTGACATGACTACCCGCCGCCAGCACTTTTCCCATGGGGGAAATGACGGCGTTTTTTCCGGTTTGTCCTTGGTCTTCGATCGCCTTGGTGACGGCTTCGGGGAAGTGCCATTCGCGGCCGATGCTGCACGATAAGAGTCGACCGTAATTGATCAAGGCATTGCAAAAAGTTTCCGAACCGATCGCCTGATTTTCATCGGCCATTTGATCGATTACGCGCAATGACGCCAGCAGCCCGACATTTTGAATAAGGCCGGCAAGGAAGGCTTCAAACGGATCAACCTTATGTACGCCCGCCAGCATGCGGCTGGCCACGGCCGCTCTTTCGGATTGCTCCCACAATTGTCCTGCGATCAGTTTGGTGAAATGACCGGAATTAAGGTCGATGATGGGTTGGAAGGCGACGCTGGTGATCAATTGCCGCAATCCCGCTTGACCGATCACCAGGACCGCATGTTCGATACTCGTAATCGTTTGGCCGGGACTGAAGAAAGAGCTGTTGGCGATGCGGATGACTGCGCCTACCAGCACGACGTCATGCGAAAGTTTTTTTGCCAGCTGGGTGCCGGAAAAATTTTCCGTGCGCAGGCTTTGCAAGAGCTGCGGAATCACGCCCGGCATGCGGCGTACCAGGGTCGCGCCCGATTGATTGGATTTCACTATCTTGTCGAGTGCATCCAGAATTTCTTGCTCGACAGGATTGGTGAACGTATCGGTGTTTTGGTTCGCTTCAAATAGCCAGCTGGTAAATGCAGCATTAACTTCGCTGCGTTCTAAAAATACGGCGCTGGCCGAGCGTTGCTGGGCTGCCGCGAGCACTTCCCTGGAGGGCGCATAGGGCGGAAGCGGAGCTGCAGGCGCGGCGGGAGCTTGCGGCGCGCTGTTTGCCTGCGGCGCGTGTGCCGGTTTTGCCGGCTTTTGCTCCGGTTCCGAGAACAAATTTCGCAGCCAGTTCAGCATGACTATTTCTCCAACTTGGTCAGTACATCGGACAGCATGGACAGCATTTGATCGAGTTCTTCGATCGTCACGTTCAATGCAGGCATAAAGCGCAGCAAGTCGGGGCGCGGCGAATTCAGCAGCAAACCGACCGGGCTCATATCGCGCGCCGTTTCGACGATCTTGGTGCCGATATCCGAGCCAAGCTTCAAGGCGCGCAGCAAACCTTCGCCGCGTTCGCCCGCCAAGCCGTGTTTGGCCGAGAGTTTTTCGAGTTGCGCGGAGAGGTAATTGCCTTTGTCGACGACCGATTGCAGGAAGCCCGGTTTCAAGAGTTCTTCCAATACGGCGATACCGACTGCCGCCATCAAGGGGTTGCCGTTGTAGGTGCCGCCTTGGTCGCCCGCTTCGAAACAGGCGACCTCTTCGCGACACAGCAAAGCGGCGAGCGGCACGCCGCTGCCGATGCCTTTGCCGAGCGTCATGATGTCGGGCACGACGTTGGAGAGCTGGTAGGCGAACAAAGTGCCGGTGCGGCCCATGCCGGTCTGCACTTCATCGACGATCAAGAGCAGCTTATGTTTTTGCGTAAGGGCACGCAATTGCTGCATGAACTCGCGCGTGGCCGGGATCACGCCGGCTTCGCCTTGCACCGGTTCCAGTATCACGGCCACAGTCTTGTCATTGATGAGTTTCTCGACGCTGGCGATATCGTTCAACTCAGCCTTGGGAAAGCCCGGCACTTGCGGCGCATACAGCGTATCCCAGCCGGCCTTGCCGCTGGCCGACATGGTGGCGAGTGTGCGGCCGTGAAAGCTATGCGTGAACGTGATGATTTCATGGCGACGTTCGCCATTCTCGTTCGGATTCTTAGTGCCCCACTTGCGCGCGAGCTTGATCGCGCCTTCGTTGGCTTCGGCGCCGCTATTGGCGAAGAACACGCGATCGAAGCACGAGTTATGGGTCAACAGCGATGCCAGCTTGACGGCGGGCTCGTTGTAGAAAGCGGGCGAGGGGTTGATCAGCTTTTTAGCCTGCGCGGCCAATGCATCTTGCATGCATTGCGGCGAGTGACCGAGGCAATTGACGGCCCAGCCCTGCAAATAATCCAGGTATCGCTTGCCGGTATGGTCGGTCAGCCACATGCCGTGGCCTTCGGTGAAGACGAGCTGCGGGCGGTTGGTCACATACATCAAGGCATTGATATCGTACTGGCTGAATTCCATCTATTGGCTCCAAAACAAAATCCAAATAAAAAAAAAGCCACAGGGTTTGCCTGTGGCTGAGCGATCGTCAAACGCTTATGCGCACGGCTTCCCGAAAGAAGGGGAGGAGCGGCGTCGCAAAAGGGTGGCGGTCGTTTTCATGGATGAAATATAAAGCCTTTTGCCCGGCGCGTCAAAAGAAGCGCTTAGGCTGTTGCAAGATCGGCCTCGGTGGTGAATGCATCGGCGTAAAACTCGCTTTCCGGAAGCTTACATTGTGCAACAAATTCGCGTTTGGCCGAGTCCACCATGATAGGCGCGCCGCAGGCATAAACTTGATGGGCGGACAGATCGGGTAAATCCGCCATGACCGCTTGATGCACAAAGCTGGTGCGGCCGTTCCACGCGTCTTCCGGTAAGGCATCCGAAATGACCGGTACGTACTTGAAATTGGGAACGGTGCGTGCCCACTCTTCGCATAAGGCATGCATATACAAATCTTTCGGACGGCGTCCTCCCCAGTACAAAGTCATCGGCCGCGTGGTCTTATTGTGGATGGCTTGCTCGATGATCGCCTTGATCGGCGCAAAGCCGGTGCCGGACGCCAGCAGCACCATCGGCTTGTCGGAATCTTCGCGCAAGAAGAAGGTGCCGAGCGGTCCTTCGAAGCGCAGGATGTCGCGCTCCTTCATGGTGTTGAACACATGATCCGTGAACAAACCGCCGGGCAGATGGCGGACATGCAGCGTGATTTGGTCGTCCAGATGCGGCGCATTGGCCATGCTGTAGCTGCGGCGTTTGCCGTCCTTGAGCAGGAATTCGATGTACTGGCCGGCGCGATATTGCAGGCGTTCGGTGGCCGGCAATTGCAGCGAAAGAAGGATCACGTCGTCGGCGACGCGATCCAACTTGGCGACGCGCGAGGGCAGTTTCTTGATCGGGAAGTCGCCCACGCCGAGCACTTCACGCGCTTCGATCACTACATCCGACTGCGGCGTCGCGCAGCAGAAGAGGGAATAACCTTGGGTGGCTTCAGCCGAGCTTAAGGCCTTTTCCTGATGTTTGCCTAGCTCCACTTGCCCTTCGAGCAACTTGCCCTTGCAGGTGCCGCAAGCGCCGTTTTTGCAACCATATGGCAGGCCGACGCCGGAACGGATGGCTGCCGCCAAAACAGTTTCGCCATCTTCACAGGTGAATTGCCGACCGCTCGGCTGTACAGTGACTTGGAAAGACATACAATTCAATCCATGCAAAATCAAACAAAAAAAATCGGTAAGCCGCGTTTACTCATCATCGGTTGCGGTGACGTCGGTATGCGTATATTGCCGCTCTTGCGCCAACGCTTTCGCATACTCGCCGTGACGAGCCAAAACGAGCGCTGCAGCGCGTTGCGTGCCGCCGGTGCCGTGCCTATCGTGGCTAATCTCGACCAGCCTGAAAAGCTGGCGCGATTGGCCAAATTAGCTCGACACATTGTGCATTTGGCTCCGCCCCAATCGGAGGGCGTGACCGACCGCCGAACTCGTCATTTGACCGCCATTTTACCCGAGCGGGCAATTCTCGTTTATGTCAGCACGACCGGTGTCTATGGCGATTGCGGGGGCGCGAAAGTGGACGAGACGCGCACGCTGAAGCCGCAGAACGCGAGGGCGAAGCGGCGCGCCGACGCGGAACGTGTATTGCGCCATTGGGCGCGGCATTCTTCCTCACGATTATCGATTTTGCGTGTACCGGGCATTTACGCCGATAATCGCTTGCCCGCCGAGCGGCTGCGAAAAGGCACGCCGGCTTTGTTGCCGCAGGAGGATGTCTATACCAGTCATATTCACGCCGACGATTTGGCGTGTTTGATCGTGCTCGCGCTATTCCGCGCGCAAGCCGGCAGGGTTTATAACGCCGTGGATGATACCGAAATGAAGATGGGCGAATATTTCGATGCGGTGGCTGACGCGATGCAATTGCCGCATCCGCCGCGTTTGCCGCGTGCTGAATTGGAAAAGGCGGTCTCACCCATGCTGCTGTCGTTCATGTCGGAATCGCGCCGGCTGTCGAATCGGCGTATGAAAGAAGAGTTGGGCGCGCGGCTGCGCTATTCCCAAGTAAGCGACTTGCTTAAGTCAATGCCGCGGTAACCTTCAGCACTTCTTCTGCCGTCGTCACGCCTTCGGCAATTTTCAACGCACCCGCAATGCGCAAAGGTTTCAAGCCATCTTGAATTCCCTGCTCACGCAATGCGTGAATATCGGCTTCCGGCTGAATTTGCTTGGAAAACGCAGGCGAGACCGTCAGCAACTCGTACAAGCCGGTACGTCCGCGGAATCCGGTTTGCCGGCACTCCGGGCAACCGACCGGACGATAAATCGTTTTCGGTTTGGGGATACCCCAATTTTCTACGAGATTCGACCAAATATCGTCAGCGATTTCACCACCCACGGTTTTGCAATGCTTGCACAGCGTGCGCACTAAGCGCTGCGCCATGATGCCGATCAGCGTCGCTTCCAGCAGATAGTAGGGCACGCCCAATTCCAATAGCCGCATGACGGAAGAGGGCGCGTCATTGGTGTGCAAGGTGGAGAAGACCAAGTGGCCGGTCAATGCGGATTGAATCGCCATTTCGGCGGTTTCCAAATCGCGAATCTCGCCGATCATGATGATGTCCGGATCTTGACGCATCAAGGCGCGCACGCCGTCGGCAAATGAAAGATCGATACCGTGCTGCACCTGCATTTGATTGAATGAGCCCTCCACCATTTCGATCGGATCTTCCACCGTGCATACGTTGACTTCCGAAGTCGCTAAGGCCTTGAGCGTCGTGTAGAGCGTGGTGGTTTTACCCGACCCCGTCGGACCCGTTACCAAGATGATGCCGTGCGGACGCTTGGTGAGCTCATCCCAGCGCGTGGCGTCGTCCTCGGGAAAACCGAGCTCAGGCAGTGTCTTGACGATCACTTCGGGATCGAAGATACGCATCACCATCTTTTCGCCGAAAGCGGTCGGCATGGTCGACAAGCGCAATTCGATTTCTTGTCCGCCCGGCGTCTTGGTCTTGACGCGGCCATCCAATGGGCGGCGTTTTTCGATCACGTCCATGCGGCCCAAAAGCTTGATACGGGCCGTCATCGCGATCATGACGACGGCCGGTACTTGATACACCTGGTGCAGGATGCCGTCGATGCGGAATCGAATCACGCTCATGTCGCGCTTCGGCTCCAAGTGGATGTCGGATGCGCGCTGGTCGAATGCGTACTGCCACAGCCAATCGACGATGTTGATGATGTGCTGGTCGTTGGCGTCGACTTGCTTGTTCGCCGCGCCCATTTCGACCAGCTGTTCGAAATTGTTGCGCGTGGCCAGGTCCTGGCCGCTGTGTTTATGCGCACCCTTGATCGATTTGGCCAGTGCGAAAAACTGCGCGGTGTACTGTGCGATGTCGAGCGGATTGGCAAATACCAGTTTGATCTGGCGGCGGCTGAGTTTCTCAATTTCGGCTTGCCATGCCGACATATCCGGCTCGGCGGACGCCACCGTCAGCTCCGTCGAGGACAATTCCACCGGCAGGATATTGAAACGCGATGCGTAATTGGCCGACATGACGTCGGCGACGCGCGTGAAATCGATCTTGAGCGGATCGATGCGATAAAAAGGCAAACCGAGCTTGCCCGCCATCCATTCGGTCAGCCAGTCGAGCGTAAGCATGCGATGCGGCGAGGCGACTTCCTTGAGCTTGCATTGGGCTACCGCAGCCAGCGGATGCATCGGCGGAGCTGCATTATTGAAGATGCCGAGCGCCTTGGTGTAGTTCGCCTTGGCTTCCGATTTGTCGATAATCCCGTCCTTGATCAGCCAGGTAAAAATCTGATTCAGTTCAAGTTTCTTGGGCGGTTCTTTGGTCATGGCGTCAGGAGTGGAAGCAGGGCTTGCGCTAGCGTACCAGTTGCCGGCCGACTTGATAAGGGCAGGGTGCTTATGCCGTTGCTTTTATTGACACATTGGCTTTCAGCCCGTTCACCCAGCCTTTGGCTTGCAGGCGAGTGGCTGCTGTGATTTCTAATGCGCGCGCGTAAAGATCGGCGAAATTGAGCTTGGGCGCGTTTTTGAACGCCAGCGCCACCACATTTCCTTCTTCAAGTTCGGGCAGGCATAACACCCCGTCGAAGGCGAATTTCATGGCCTTTAGATTTTTGGCAAAGCTGGGATGGTCGCCGAATAGGTTGACGGTCATGACGCCTTGCGGCGTCAAACTGGCGGCGCATGCTTGGTAAAACTCTGCGGTATCCAGTATCGGACCGCGCGCGGTAGCGTCATATAGGTCAACCTGGAGAGCGTCGATGGTGCCGTCAACGGCGGGGTCCGTGATGAAATCCATGGCATCCATTTCCCGGACGGTTAAACGATCGTCATTGGGCGGCAGCTTGAACATCGATTCGCACACAGCGATCACAGATGGATTCAACTCGATTGCCGTCACGCGAGCTTCGGGAAACCGGCGATAGCAAAACTTGGTGAGCGCCGCCGCGCCCAAGCCGAGTTGAACGATGTGGCGCGGTTCACGGACAAACAGCATCCACGCCATCATGTCCCGTGCATATTCGAGTTCCAGCCAATCCGGTTTGCGTACGCGCATGGCGCCTTGAATCCAGGGCGTGCCGAAATGCAGAAAGCGCACGCCATCCTGCTCGGAAAGCGTCACCGGCGCGTATTTCGGCTTGCGAACCGGCTTAGGCTCGGATTTTTTGCCGGGTCCCGACTTGCGGTTGGATTCCGCTTCGATCGACTTTCGCTTAATCAGCATGGGAAAAACAGAATGTTCGATAATGTGCACGACATTATAGAACTCATTTCATCAATACCAGGGCTTGCGAAGGTGGTCTGGACGGATGCCGCGCTAGGCGTCGTCGCGACGCAAAGGGTAGTCCCTTTGCTAGCGGCGCAACAACGCGATGCGCCGTCCAAACCACCTTCCCGGAGGGTTCGCACCAGAATCGACGCTGGACAGCGTTGGGCTCCTTGCGAATATGCGATGGCTATTCGACGCGTCGCCCGCCTTGCCAGCCCCGATTCTGGAGCGAACGCAAACCCTGCTATTGATGAAATGAGTTCTAGTAAATAGACCTTGAAGACGGAGACTTGGCTATGCAACAAAAGATTATGCTGATCACCGGCGCGAGTCGGGGTATCGGCGCAGCTGCCGCGCTATTGGCTGCCGAGCAGGGTTACAAGGTGGCTGTCAATTACGTGCGGAACAGCGACGCGGCAGATCAAGTCGTCGCCAAGATCAAGGAAGCCGGAGGCGAGGCATTTGCCGTCCTTGGCGACGTGGCATCGGAAGCCGATGTTATGCGCATCTTCGAGACGGTTGACCGGACCTATGGCCCATTGACTGCGCTGGTCAATAACGCCGGAATTCTGGAGCAGCATACGCGCGTCGCAGACATGGACGCGGCTCGCTTGAATCGCGTGTTTGCCACCAACGTGATCGGCAGCTTTATATGCGCACGCGAGGCGGTGCGGCGCATGTCGACCAAACAAGGCGGCAAGGGCGGTGCCATCGTTAATCTTTCTTCGGCAGCCTCGCGGTTGGGATCGCCCAACGAGTATGTGGATTACGCCGCTTCCAAGGGGGCGATCGATACCTTCACGATTGGGCTTGCCAAAGAGGTGGCGGACGAGGGCATACGCGTGAACGCGGTTCGCCCCGGCATCATTTACACGGAAATCCATGCCAGCGGCGGCGAACCGGACAGAGTGGATCGCATGAAAGCGAATGTGCCGATGAAGCGGGGCGGTGAAGCTATCGAAGTGGCGCGCGCCGTCATGTGGTTGCTGTCCGACGAGGCGTCTTACACGACCGGCTCATTCATCGATGTTTCTGGCGGACGATAGCTATAATAGGTTCGAAGCGGGCGTTCGTCTTGCCTCACAATCAAGGCTGTCAACTGGAGAGCTGGGCAGTCGTACGCAGTTTCCAAGCATGGGAACCGATTCCTGCTAACGCAACAACCAACAACGGAATTACCATCAAATTGAGCGTCTTCCAGCCTACGGAATTTAGCAGGCTGCCGGACGAAAAAGATGCCAGGCTTACTGCACCGAAGACGATGAAATCATGCATTGCCTGTGTTTTGGCGCGTTCGGACGGCGTATACGCTTCAGTAAGCAGCGTCGTCCCGCCAATGAAGAGAAAGTTCCATCCGACGCCTAGCAAGATGAGTGCAGATAGGAAGTGTAGATAATCGATGCCCGCGATCGAAATGAGAACGTGCCCAAACAATAACGCTATTCCGGTCATCATGACTTGGTGCACACCGAATCGTTGTATCAAGCTGCCGGTAAAAAAGGACGGCACGAACATTCCCAGAACATGCCATTGAATGACTGTCGCTGCTGCGCCGAATCCTTGGCCGCAGATTTCCATTGCTAATGGTGTGGCTGTCATTACTCCAAGCATCACCATATACCCAGCCATGCTGCTGGCGAGAGCGGTGACGAACGTCCGCTGCTTGGCAATCTCAAAAAGCGTTCGTTGCGGCCCCCGCTGCTCTGTTTGCGCTGGCTTTTGGATTTTGATTGCACTGACAACGCAGGCCGCCGCAATAGCCAACCCAACCATAGCCAGAAATGAAAATAAGAACGGCGTGTCGCCCAATGATTGTGTTACACGGGCGAGATTGGGGCCGGCCAGGGCTGCAACGACGCCGCCAGCAATCGTCCATGAAATGGCGCGGCTTTTGAAATCCGGACTGGCAATCTCCGCGGCCGCAAAGCGATAATATTGAGCGCAGGCTTGGTAAATCCCGACCAAGAGATTCGCGAGCGCAAACAACCAGAAACTTCCGATCCCAATAGCGTATGCGCCCAGCGCACCCGCCATTGCGCCACTAAATATTCCGACGATGAATCCCGCTTTGCGCCCATAACGTTGCATCAGCATTGACGCTGGAATCATTGCAAGCGCAGTGCCAATCACCATTAATGCAATGGGAAGCGTGGCAAGTCCTTTATCGGTTGCCAGCCTCATTCCGACTATGCCGCTTAACGTCATAACCATGACGGATGTGGTTTGAAAGAGCGCTTGTGCACTGGCCAGCAAAAGAACGTTCTTCTTTTCGGCAAAGCTGATAGTCATTATTTGCTCCGAGAGCGAGAGTTAGGTGGATAAGGATTTACATCCGGCTAAAAAATGAATACTTTGTCGGCCGCTTCACTCCAATCGGCAAGCTCGTCCAAGGTGCCGCGGTGCGTTCCTTCAATGAGTTCTTCTGCCTGCATCCCGCGTGCATCCATACAAGTCCCGCATACGTCAACAGCGCCGCTGCTGCGGATGATCTTTTGCAGCATCAGCTGCACGTTATAAAAGCCTTCCGGTACTTTCTGTCCTTTTTTTGCACTGATCGCCGCGTCACCCATGAGAAAGACGCGAACGATGTTGTGCTCGCGTTTGGCAAGGGCGCCGGCTAAGCGGAGTCCGTTATAGGTGGGTTCGCTCCCATAAGGCGCTTCGTTAAAAATGAAAAGTGCATTCATATCCACTCCTTCGTCAACAATATAACATTCCAAAGAACGTTAGAATGTAATATAATTGATCATTGGCGGTTCGTCAATGAAGAGCTACGAAGGCAGTTTGATTTTCGGGAAATAATTGTCGAGACTTTGATTATGAAAACAAATCGGACCATCAAGGATGCGCTCTTCGAGCAAGTTGCACGCATTGCCAAGGCAGCCGCAAGCCCGATACGCCTGGAGCTTATTGAGTTGCTGTGCCAATCTCCTAAAACGGTCGAAGTTCTTGCGCAAGAGGCGCAAATCAGCGTCAAGCTAACAAGTGCGCACCTGAAAGAATTGAAGTCGGCTCGACTAGTAGAAACCGAACGTCAAGGCAAGTACATCATCTATCGATTGGCTGGCGATGACGTTGCACGCTTCTGGGTGACGCTTCGCTTACTCGCCGAGGACCGCCTTTTTGAGTTGCAAGAAGCGCTTCGCCAATTAGGCGATTCCGCTAGCGAGTGGATTGGCAACAGCCGTGAAGAGCTGCTTGCGAAGGCTAAACGTGGCGAAGTGACTGTTATCGACGTGCGTCCTGATGAAGAATATCAAACAGGGCATTTGCCATATGCTCGTTCGATCCCGCTCCCTGAACTTAAGTCACGATTAGCTGAGCTTCCGAAAGAAAAGCCCGTTATCGCATATTGCCGAGGACCATTCTGTTTTATGTCGACGGATGCCGTGAAGTTATTGCGCAGTAAAGGGTTCAAGGCGGCAGAGCTTCGTCAGGGGGTGGCTGAGTGGAATGCCTAAATAGATTGCACGTATGATTTGACCTGACAGGACCCTTCAGGTCTAGTAGTCAGTCAGGCTCACTATCCGGTAGCGTTACGGAAGCAGGCTCGGCATCGGATCATCAACGATCACTTGGCGCGGCTGTTCATTCATCGGATTGGTGCGTTCACGCGCAAGTGCACGAGGCGCGACTGCATTGCTGCCGTAGAAGCCGCGCGCAAAGGGGAATTTTAAATTGCCCCAGTCGTTGTAATCCTTGAGAATGCTGACGCCGTAGCTGGTGTCGCCCGTATGAATATTGCGGCTGTAACGGTTGCTGTTGCTTTGGCCGTTGCCGTCCCAGTCGGCATAGGCGCCGTTTGCACTGCCGCGTCCGATATTGAGGGATTCGTCCAGATTATTTTCATCCAACTCCGCGCTCGTGCCATCGGAGTAGCTCAACACAAAATTCGTCGAGCAAGGCGAGTTCTCCAGCGTACAAAGCGTAACGCCTTTCAAGCCATACGCGAGGTAGTAGCGGTCTGCGGCATTCACACCATCCGGTGTCGCGTTTAATCCCCGCATCTGATACATGTAATTCATGACGCTGTAATAGTTCGGCTTGTAGTTTTTTCCTTCGTTCCCGCCATGGAATAAGCCGAGGTTATGGCCGAACTCATGCATGATGGTGCCGGCCTGACTGTTAATAAGATTGTTGAGCGCGCCGGTCGTGTTGGTGCGGTAGCCGCAGCTGCCCATGGTGACCATGAAATTATTGCCTTCGACTTCCGCTTGTCCGGAGGAGCCGCAAATGCCGCCGGCCACGCGCGAATTGCCGAAAAGCGCATAGTGAAAAATCAGCTTGCGGCGTACGTCGAAGCTCGTGCTCTTATAGGTATAGAACGATGTGCAGCCCGCTGTGACCGTTCCTGAAAAGGTGGCGATGTCATCCAGGCAGGAGGCATAGGTTACCGCGTTGCCGCCGCCGAGATTAAACAGGCTGGGGTTGAATGTGGCGCTATACAAATTGCCGACATCCAAGTGGATTGCAATATTTTTTGCGGCAAAGGCATCCGTCACTTTTTGCAAGGCTTCCGAACGGGGCGTGAGCGCCGGGTCGGTTCCGTTCATGTAGTCGATTTCAATGAAGGCGTCGCGCCGGCCGGGGCGTGCGCCCATGGCATACAAATCCAAGCCCGCGTAGGTGCCGCCTTGCACTTTGGCGCTGTCCGGAATGCCGTCGTTGTCCGAGTCGATGACGCCGGGCAGCACATCGTTCGTGCCGGCCGGTGTCGCAAAATTCACTTGCACCCAGTCAGCGGCGGTATGGGTATCTTGCAGGCCGTATTTGGCGAGACGCACGATGGATTTTCCATGTTCATTTGCACCTGATGGAAGCGCCATGACGTTCGCGCCCGACCAGTGCCCCGCACTCATCGGGACTATGCTTGACGTGCCGAAGATAACGAAATCAGCTGTTTGGCCGTTGTTGAGCAATTCCACCGCGCCGCTCGTGCCCCAGTGCGGTCTTTGCGTGCCGCTGCTGATATAGACGATTTGGCTGTTGCTCAGCAAATTGGTGAACGATTTGCCCGCGATGACGAGATAGCCATTGGCCGGCACGATTGCAGCCGGTAACTTAAATGTCATCGGTGTCGAAGAAAGGGTGCTGTTGGTGGAGTCGATATAGGTGCTGCGCACACTATAGTTCGCCAGCGAGACTTCGGTATTGTTCGGATTATAGATTTCAAACCATGCCACATCATTGGTGTAATAGGCGGTGGAAACCTCGGAAATGATGAGGTTGCTTGGCGTCGGGGTGGCATTAAATACGTAGCGGCTGATGGGAACCTTGACGCCGTTTGGCAGGACTAAGTTGCCGGTTGTGGACGATGTTAGTTGCATCGAAATGGCGCCGGCGCTCGTCGACACTTTGACCGGCGCTTGATAAGCGCCGTACAGTGACTGACCGTTCGTGTATTGATCTAGGTTACCGTCAACCTGGAGCGAGGTGGTGAGCGTCGCGGTGCTGACATACCAAGAGGGCTGACCGCTGTCGTCATACATAAAACTGCCGACGAAGGCTTGCGAACCTTGCACCTCGACAAAGTAGCCGCGACCGGGTTCCGCCGGGTTCCACCACCAGCCGTTATCGAAGCTTGCATTGGTCACCGCATAATTGACGGGTGTCGAGATCGGGTAGGCTTGCAATGCGATCGACGCCGACGAGCTGCCGCCCACGGCGGTGACGGACAAGGTGCCCGCGGTCGATGTCGTAAAGGCGAGTGAAACGTCGGCAATCTTGGTTGAGCTCGTGACCTTGTAGCTACCCAGCAGCGTTTGTCCACCCGAATATTTCATGAATTCGCCGGTATATCGGCCATCGGATTGCGCAAGCAAAATCGCGGCCGCCCAGGTGGCGGCGCCGCTGGACTCGTAAAAAAATGCGGTCAAAAATAGTTGATTGCCCTGGCGTTCGATCGCATAGCCTCTGCCGCCTTCAGAAGGATTCCAATACCAGCCGCTTTGGGGTTGCGTGTAAGTTGCGGCTTTGGGGGAAGCGGCAACTTGCGCAGGGACGCTGCGTGCATTGTCCATGGACGTATGATCGCCGCAGCTGGTCAGCAGGACGAGCGCAGTCCACAAGCAAAGCAAGCGCGAAGTCATTTTATGTATTTGTCGCTGTACGCGTCAGGAGGAGCGTTCCGGGAGGGAACGAAGGTCTTCCTATCTTGCCACGCAGATGTCACTGAGGCAATAAAAAAAGCCCCCAAAAAGCGGGGGCTACAACAGGGAGACAAGCAAAATTTATTTGGCTGCCATATCCAATAGCATTTCGTTAAGGCGTTTGACGAAGCTTGCCGGATCGTCAAGCGAACCGCCTTCGGCCAGCATGGCTTGATCGAACATGATGTGCGACCAATCGCCGAATTTGGCGTCCTCGTATTTCAAGCGCTGCACGAGCGGATGATTGGGATTGATTTCCAGGATCGGTTTGGTGTCCGGCGCATTTTGTCCCGCGGCTTTCAGCATGCGTACCAGGTTGCCGGACAGTTCATGTTCGTCCGCGACCAGGCAAGCCGGAGAATCGGTTAAGCGGAACGTGACGCGTACGTCCTTGGCTTTGTCGGTCAGCGTGGTCTTCATTTTCTCGACCAGATCCTTGTACTGGCTCTCGGTTTCCTCGTGTTGTTTTTTCTCGGTCTCGTCTTCCAGCTTGCCGAGATCGAGGCCGCCCTTGGCGACGGATATCAATTCCTTGCCTTCGTATTCGTTCAAGAAGGACAGCATCCATTCGTCGACGCGGTCGGTGAGCAGCAGAACTTCCACGCCTTTTTTGCGGAAGATTTCCAAATGCGGGCTGTTTTTCGCAGCGGCGTAGGATTCGCCGGTGATGAAGTAAATCTTGTCCTGGCCTTCCTTCATGCGGCTGATATATTCATCGAAGGATACGTTTTGCACATCGCTGTCGTTCTGCGTGGAGGCAAAGCGCAAGAGCTTGGCGATACGATCCTTGTTGGTAGCGTCTTCGCCGACGCCTTCCTTCAGTACCTGACCGAATTCTTTCCAGACGGTCGTGTATTGATCCTTTTGTTCTTGCTCGTCCGAGGTGGCCATTTCTTCCAGCACGGAAAGTACGCGTTTGGTCGAACCTTCGCGGATCACTTTGACGTCGCGCGACTCTTGCAAAATTTCGCGCGAGACGTTCAACGGCAAATCACTGGAGTCGATCACGCCTTTAACGAAGCGCAGATAAACAGGCATCAGCTGCTCCGCGTCGTCCATGATGAAGACGCGCTTGACGTACAGCTTGATGCCGCCGCGCTTGTTGCGGTCCCATAGATCGAAGGGCGCGTGCGACGGGATGTACAGCAGTTGGGTATATTCGCTGCGGCCCTCGACGCGGTTGTGGGTATACGCCAGCGGTGGCTGGAAGTCGTGCGAGACATGTTTGTAAAACTCTTCGTACTGTTCTTTGGTAATGTCCGATTTGTTGCGCGTCCACAGGGCGCTGGCCTGGTTGACGGTTTCCAGCTCGTCCTTGACCGCCATTTGCTTCGTCTCTTCATCCCATTCCTCTTTTTGCATCTGGATGGGAATGGAAATATGGTCGGAATATTTGCGGATGATGGAGCGCAGCTTCCATGCCGACAGAAACTCGTCTTCGCCTTCGCGCAGATGCAGAATGATGTCGGTGCCGCGCGATTTTTTGTCGATCGGCTCGATGCTGAAATCGCCTTCTCCTTGGGATTCCCAACGCACGGCTTGCGCTGCGCTGAGACCCGCGCGGCGCGTCTCCACGGTGATTTTGTCGGCAACGATGAAGGCGGAGTAGAAGCCCACGCCGAACTGGCCGATCAGCGCCGCATCTTTTTGCTGGTCGCCGGAGAGCTTGGAGAAAAATTCCTTGGTACCCGATTTGGCGATGGTGCCCAAATGCTCGATCGCTTCGTCGCGGCTCATGCCGATGCCGTTATCCGAAATCGTGATGGTGCGGGCATCCTTATCGAAGGTGACTTTGATTCTCAAGTCCGGGTCGGTTTCGTAGAGGCCGCCATTGTTGATTGCTTCGAAGCGTAGCTTGTCGGCCGCGTCGGAAGCGTTGGAAATCAACTCACGCAAAAAGATCTCCTTGTTGGAATACAAGGAGTGGATCATCAAGTGTAAAAGCTGCTTAACTTCGGCTTGAAAGCCCAAGGTTTGCTTTTCGGCTGTGGTCATTTTTCCCTCGATTGACTGTTTGATTGCTGGAAATTTCGGGTTTGGGGCCGAAATGGGGATGAAACAGCCGATTTCAAGACTTGCCGACGTGCTTATCCAAAAAGCGCCAAATCCCCGGATCGGCCATGGTGGCCACGTTGAGACGCATGCGGGTCGATGGCAGCTGGCGCGGCGAAAACAGGCTGCCGGGAGCGAGCAAAAAACCTTCGGCCATGGCACGTTCGGTCAGGATATTGGTGTCGCATGCCGCGTCTGCCCAGACGAACATGCCGGCCGGCGCTGTTCCCTCTGCCGCGATCCCCGCTTTTTCCAATTGGCGCAAGGTTTTTTCGCGTGCGCGGTCGAGGCGTCCCCGCAAGCGGTCAAGGTGCTTGCGGTAATGACCTTCCGAGAGGACGCGGTACACCACGCGTTCGCCGATTTCGCTGGTGGTAAGGGTCGACAGCATCTTGCGGTCGGATAACTGTCTCGCCAGCTCGGGCGATGCGGCGATAAAGCCGACGCGCAGATTCGCGGCCAGCGTCTTGGAAAAGCCGCCCAGATAAATCACGCGCCGCAATTGATCGAGTGCCGTAATGCGCGTCGCCGCCTGGCGCGAGCTTCCGGGATGCATGTCGCAATAAATATCGTCTTCCACAATGGTGAAATCGAATTGCTCGGCGATTTTTAAGACTTGGAACGCCTTGGCCATGGAAAGCGAAGCGGAAGTCGGATTATGCAGAACCGAGTTGATGACATACAGCTTGGGCTTGTGCAGGGCAGCCAGGTCCGCCAACTTTTCCACGTCCGGACCATCGGCCAGGCGCGGGATGCCGACCAATTTTGCGCCGAGCGCAGCGAACGAACCGAACATCAAGAACCAAGCAGGATCGTCAACAAAGATCGTGTCCCCCGGCTGTACAAAGTGGCGCGCCACCAGATCAAGCGCTTGCGTGACGCCGGCAGTCGTGACGAATTGTTCCGGGGTAGCCGCAATTTCCAGCTCGGCGAGCTTTAATTGCAATTGCTGGCGCAAGGGCAGAAAACCTTGCGGCGTGCCGTATTGCAGGAGATTCTGGTTTTGCCGGCCGACGGCACGCAAGGCGTTGGCGACCAAATCGGCATCCAGCCAATCCGGCGGCAAGAGTCCGGAACCGGGCATCTTCTGCGGCGGCAATTGCTGAAACATATTACGCACCAGCCAAACCACATCGAGCTGGCTAGCCTCAGGCGCGGCATCTTGCCGGGCAAGGCGCAAAGGCATGCGTTCACGCACATAAAACCCGGAGCCGCGGCGCGATTCCAAATAACCGGCAGCGACCAAGCGGTCATAAGCTTCCACCACGGTAAAGCGGGACACCTTATACGTATCGGCGAATTGCCGGATGGACGGCATGCGCATGCCGCCGCGCAGCAGCTTATCGTCGATTTTTGCCGTGACGAGGCGAACGATTTGCTCGACCAGCGAGCCGGATTCGCGCGATAAGAGGGAATGGTCCAGTTGAACTGTATTGGTCATGGCGCCATGACAGTGTGTGATATTAATTGATTAATTGTACCGGTACTGTACTGGATATGTCGATTACGATGAATTTCGTCCATCACAGCAAAGAGACAAACTATGGAACCGCTTCTGCCTATGGCTTTATTTGCTTTCGTCTCATCGATTACGCCTGGTCCGAACAATATCATGCTGGCTTCTTCCGGCATTCTGTATGGCTTCGTGCGTTCCGTGCCGCATATGCTGGGCATCACGGCCGGGTTCGGCGTCATGCTGGCTTTGTGCGCCGTCGGCGTCGGCAGCATGGTTCTTGCAGTACCTGCGTTGCAATTGGTTTTAAAAGCAATCGGTTCGACTTATTTACTTTATTTAGCCTGGCAATTGCGACGCATGTCATTCGGGCAGAAGGACGGCGGCCATAATCGGCCCATGACTTTTCTCGGCGCAGCTTCGTTTCAGTTCATTAATCCAAAAGCGTGGTTCATGGCGGTGACCGGCGCTTCAGCATTTTTGCCCGAGGTGCAGCCGATCGCGGTTGCCGTCGTTTTGTTATGTGTTGTGTTTTGCGTCGTTAATTTTCTTTGTATCTCCGTATGGGCGGGAACAGGTGCGGCATTGCGGCGGCATTTGTCGGTACCGATATGGCAGCGCGTGTTTTGCACGGTCATGGTCGCGTTGACGATCTATGCAGCAGTGTCGATCTGGCTGTAGGGGGCCGCTAGCAGGTAAAATCTGCGTCTTGGCTCATTTCTCAGGAGACTATCTTGTCCTACTACGACAAACTCAACGCCCTCAATATCGAATTGCCCGCAGTCGCCACGCCTGCCGCCGCGTATGTGATGTATGCGCAAACCGGCAATACGCTTTTCCTGTCCGGTCACATTGCCAAGAAAGACGGCAAGCCATGGGTAGGTCAGCTCGGCAAGAACATGAGCACTGAAGAAGGCAAGCAAGCCGCGCGCGCCGTGGCCGTCGATTTGATGGCGACTTTGCAAGCCGCATGCGGCGGCGATTTGAATCGCGTCAAGCGCATCGTCAAGGTCATGAGCCTGGTGAATTCCACCGGCGAATTCACCGAGCACCATCTGGTCACCAACGGCGCTTCCGAGTTGTTCGGCGAAGTGTTCGGCGACGCCGGCAAGCATGCGCGTTCAGCCTTCGGCGTGGCGCAGATCCCGCTGGGCGCTTGTGTTGAAATTGAATTGATCGCGGAAGTCGCGTAACGGACTATTTATGAAAATCGACCCGCCTGCAAAAATCGACTGGCAGTTTTCCCAACGCGCGCAAGCGCTGCAAAGCTCCGCCATTCGGGAAATTCTGAAAGTCACGATGCGCCCCGAAGTGATTTCTTTCGCAGGCGGCTTGCCGTCGCCCGCCACCTTCCCGGTGGAGCGTATGCAGGCGGCGTTCGATTCGGTGCTGTCGCGCGAAGGCAAGGTCGCGCTGCAGTATGGACCCACCGACGGCTACGCGCCTCTGCGGCAATGGGTCGCGGACTTTCTATCGACCGATGGCGCGCGCATCGTGCCGGAGCAGGTGTTGATGGTATCCGGTTCGCAGCAAGGTTTGGATTTGCTGGGCAAGGTATTGATCGACGAGGGTAGCCGCGTGCTGGTGGAAACGCCGAGTTATCTGGGCGCGCTGCAGGCATTCTCCGTCTACGGTCCGCAGTTCGAGTCGGTGCCGACCGATGATGCAGGTTTACTGCCGGACGCAGTTGCAACGCTCGGACGCGATGCGCGCTTGCTGTATGCCTTGCCTAACTTCCAAAATCCCACCGGCCGCTCGCTTTCCGTGGAGCGTCGTGCAAAATTAGTCGACGTGTGCGCGCGACTCGGCTTGCCGCTGATCGAGGACGATCCTTACGGCGCGCTAAGCTATCGCGGCGAACCCTTACCGAAGATGCTCACCATGAACCCCGACGGCGTGATTTACATGGGTTCATTCTCCAAAGTGCTCACGCCCGGTATTCGTTTGGGTTATGTGGTGGCGCCGCAGCCGCTTGTACGCAAACTTGAGCAAGCCAAGCAAGCCACCGACTTGCATACGGCGCAGTTGACACAGATGGTCGTGTATGAGGTGGTTAAGGATGGCTTCTTGAATGAGCATATTCCGACTATTCGCAGACTCTACGCCGATCAATGCCAAGCAATGCTGGCCTCGCTCACTGAATTCTTCCCGGCCGAGGCGACATGGACCAAGCCCGAAGGCGGTATGTTCATCTGGGTGACGCTGCCGGAGCATATCGACAGCATGAAGCTATTGGATGAAGCGATCGCGCAAAATGTGGCCTTCGTTCCCGGCGCGCCGTTTTATGCCAATACGCCGAGGAAGAACACCTTGCGACTGAGTTTTGTGACGGTGCCGCCGGAGAAGATTCGGGAGGGGGTGGCGAAGTTGGGTAGATTGATTGCTGCGAGAATCTGAGGTCGGAAAAATCAGGCGATTTTTGTTAACGTCAGCACTGAGTCGCCTCGTTCAGCAGAGTAAACTTCAGTGATTGTTATAGGTTCATTTAATTACTTTTTGTTGGCACCCATAATCTCAGCAGCTGACTTGCCTCCAAACTTTAGCAAGAGCTCCCGGATTTTATCGTTCTCGCATATATCGAGTGGAGTTTGATACCACTTATGCTCAGCGCCCTCGAACTTGTCGATATGGTTCGGATCGGCGCCATGTTCCAAAATGGTTAATACAGCGTTTAATTTGCCTGCGCGTACGGCGTAGTGCAAAGGTGACTCTGCAAATTTCCCTTTCGGCTTGCTTGGATCAAGGCCCGAGGCGACCAAAAAACTCAGCATCTCTATATTGCCGCCTTCTGCCGCTTTATGCACAAGATTTTCATCGTTAAGGTCAGTTTGGTGTAGGTCCGCACCGATGCTTACCAAGTACTCGGCGGCTCTTGGCTTTCCCTCACGGGCGACAGCAAAGAGCGCGAGACAGTAACTGTATCTCTTTGGTTTTGGCTCTATTCCACGAATTCGCATTTGACCAAGCATAATATCGTCAAGATGGTTTCCCGCGCCTTCAACGGCTTGACGGTCGATAGTGAAAAATACCTTTACGCCATTCTGGCGGAGTAGTTCAGCAACCTCGATGTGCCCGCCTACACATGCCGCAACAAATGGGTTCGGCTCAGAAGTGATTGGATCTGCTCCACGCGAAAGAAGCTCTTGTACCTCGTCAAGTAAACCGTATTGGCAAATCAGCGACAGTGGAGACTTCCAATTAGAGTTGGCATTCTGTTCGTTAACGTCAATGATCGAATTAACCATCTTCCGAATTCTTGCCCGAATCTTGTCGGATGGTCCCTCGGTGTATCGTTCTAGTAGCTTATGTAAAGATCGTGGCATCCCGGGTTTTTTGGGTGTCCTTGACGGCAAGCCCGCTGCTGCAGCATTTCGAAGGCTATTTGCTAACCTCTCAGTCTGTTTCAGCCAGGAGGTTAGCGAGCCACTTTCCTCCCACAGATCCTTCAGTTCCGAATCTGTGCAGATTCTCTCAAGTGCACTGAGAGACAAGGCCAATAATTGGTCGCTCGGAATAAAGCCGGTAGTTGCAATGAGTCTCTTTGCTTCCTGGTTTATCGGACCAATTGGATCCACCGCAGACGCCGAAACAAATGCAATGGCCGCGACACCCTCCTCAGCTTCTTGGCAGTCGCCGTTCCAATCGCTACTGATCTTGCCAATAGTCGTCATAAGAAACTGTTCCAGGTCTTCTTGACGTTCAAGGTCAGTAAGAAAATCCAAGGCAGAATCGTTTCCGAATGGAGTACTATTCCAGGCACCCATCGCTACTCCTCAAAGAACTGAAATTACTGGGATCGTCCTCTACCTAGTTATACATCATCGGTATTTTTCGCTGTAATGCGGCTGCTTGGTCCGCATATGTACTTGTACAACGACCTATCCAGTTTGATTATTTCGCTCGCTACGGAAAGAGTCTCGGAGGCGTAGGTATAAGTGCCAAATTCTTCCAACGACACAATCGGGCCGAACGGAACCCCTTCAGTCCAAGGGATTTCAGAGGGCTCAACCGGCGCAATCGACTCGATGTTCCCTTGTTCATACTCTCAACTCAAATTCACCCGAAAGTGTATCGAAGCCTGTCCTTCGATACTCTGCGGCGCGCCATCCTCATCCTTGAGGGTAGCCGGCTTGTCCGGCACTTCCACGCGAATCTGAATATCCGGCGCATTGTTGCCGAAGGCATTGTTGATGATGCGCTGCACGCGATCGAGCAAGGCTTGCGCCGGATCGGGCGTGGTTTTCTTCGCGCCGTACAATTGATCCACTGTCTCAAAAAATTCCTTGTGCGTCGTGACGAGATACTTCACTTCTGCCTTGGGAAACAGGTTATGCACCATGCGCGAGGCTTCAAGATTTTCCGGGTCCACGGCAAGGACGGTAACCGTCTCCGGCGTATCTTCCAGAACCAGCCACTCGTTATGTTCGACATACTCGCGCTTGAAGTTGGCGAGCAGCTTGGAAGGCGTACGGTCCGCCTGGAAGCGCTCATACGGGCATTCGAAATATCGAAAGTAACAATAGCCCAGGGCCTCGGTCTTGACGCCGAACTCGTCGATCAGCACATCTTCCAGGTCGACGCCCTTGCGGCGAGCGGAACGCGTTGCCAATACCAGCTCCGCTTTCGCGATAAAGCCCAGCGCAACCAATGGGTCGAACTTGGTCCGGATGACCACGGGCGCTTTCATGCGTTGGGCGAAGGCGATCGCCAGTGTCTTGCACAACTCGCGAACGCCTTCCTCGATTAGCGAGGAAAACGGATGGTCGTGCCCGTTGTTGATGAGCTGCAGTACGCCGAGTAATTCGCCGTTGTCTTCCTTGACGATAGGGGCGACCAGCATTTCCTTTGTGCGGAAGCCGGTGCGCTCATCGACTTTTTTCTCGAAGCGCAGGCTGGGGGAAATCGCTTTCAGTTCAGCGTCGTTGTAGACGTCCTTGATATTGACGATGCGCTTGTTCAATGCGACGAAGCCGGCGACGCTGGTATCGGTGATCGGCAGCTTGAAATCCTTGAAGGTATTCATGCCGATCTTGACCTTGGATTCGATCGAGGATTTGGATTCGCTCACCGTATAGAGCGTCAGGCGAACCGAGCCGCACAGGCGACAAATATCGCGCGACACGTCCAGCATGATTTCGTCGATGTTGTTGGTCGCGTGGATGCGGTTGGCGACTTCCTGCAGCAGCTTGAAAAATGCCAGGCGTTGTTCCTGGCTGATGGTTTCCTGGACTTGCGCGTTCACGATGTTCTCCCGAATGCTTATGCCGGCTGATTATTGCATAAACATCCAGGAGGACAAAACGCCGCTTATACCGGCGCCAGACCGTAAGGCGGTTTCAATCGCGCTTCCAGCAGCTTGCCCTTATTGGCGCGTTTGCCGATATGGTGCGCCAAGGCCGATGCGGACAGCGTCAATTCCTGGGCTTTGCCGCCGCGTCCGCTGCCTTGCACTTTCACGCCGCGTTGGCTGATCGGTTGGGCAGCCGCCAGTTTTTCGTTGGCATCCAAACCCATCAGAATGACGCCGCGCCCGCCCCCGGAGAGTGATTTGATTTCATCCAATCCGAATACCAGCACGCGCCCCTTTTCGGAAACGCAGGCGATTGCGCTTGCATTGTTTGCAACCGGGCGTGGCGCCAGCGGGTGGTCGCCGTCGTCCAGCGTCATGAAAGCTTTGCCGCCCTTGACGCGGCTCACCATATCGCCTGCCTTCGCAGTGAAGCCATAGCCGGCGGTCGATGCAAGCAAGAGCGTGGTGCTGCCGTCGCCGGCGAAGTAATGCACCACATGCGTACCCGCAGCCAAATCCACCAAGGTTGTGACAGGAACGCCATCTCCGCGCGCGCCTGGCAAGGCCGAAACTTGTACGGAATAAATGCGGCCGTTGGAACCAAAGGCGAGCAGATTGTCGGTGGTGCGGCATTCGTAGGTGGCGTACATCGCATCGCCTGCCTTGAAGGTAAACTGCGCCGCATCGTGGCCGTGACCGGTGCGGGCACGCACCCACCCTTTTTGCGAAATGATGACGGTCACCGGTTCGTCGATGATTTTTTGCTCGATTACGGCGCGCTCGGCTTCCTCGATCAGCGTACGGCGTGCATCGCCGAACTGCTTGCCGTCGGTTTCGATTTCCTTGATCACCAGCTTTTTCATCGACGCTGGATTGTCGAGCAAATCGTGCAGGCCCGCTTTCTCGCTGCGCAGCTCTTTCAACTCTTGCTGAATTTTGATTGCTTCCAAGCGCGCTAACTGGCGCAAGCGAATTTCCAGGATATCTTCAGCCTGGCGGTCGGACAGCTTGAAAGCCTGAATCAATGCGGGTTTCGGTTCGTCCGACTCGCGGATGATTTTGATCACTTTGTCGATATTGAGCAGGACCGCCTCGCGTCCTTCGAGGATGTGGATGCGGTCGTCGACTTTTTGCAGGCGGAATTGCGTGCGGCGCGTGACGGTCGCGAAACGGAACCCGATCCACTCGCGCAGAATATCGGCTAGGCCTTTTTGGCGCGGACGTCCGTCGCCGCCGATCATGACCAGGTTGGCGGCCGCGCTCGTTTCGAGCGAGGTATGCGCCAGCAGCATATTGGTGAATTCGGTTTGATCCAAGTTCTTGGACTTCGGCTCGAACACCAGGCGCACAGGCGCATCGCGTCCCGATTCGTCGCGCACCGCGTCCAGCATGGAAAGCACGGTTTGTTTCAATGCCAGCTGATCCGGCAACAGGGATTTCTTGCCGAGTTTGACTTTTGGATTGGTGATTTCCTCGATTTCTTCCAGCACTTTTTGCGCTGACGTGCCGGGCGGCAGTTCAGTCACGACCACTTGCCATTGACCGCGCGCCATATCCTCAATCTTCCAGCGTGCGCGTACCTTCAGCGAGCCGCGTCCGGAGTCATAAATTTCCGCAATTGCTGCAGCCGGCGTAATGATTTGCCCGCCGCCCGGGAAGTCCGGTCCCGGAATGAATTCCATCAGGTCACGGCTGGACAGTTTGGGATTTTTGATCAGCGCGACCGTCGCCTTCGTCACTTCATGCAAATTATGCGGCGGGATTTCGGTGGCCATGCCCACGGCAATGCCGGAGGCGCCATTCAACAACACCATCGGTAGCCGTGCCGGCAACAGCTTAGGTTCTTCGGTGGAACCATCGTAGTTGGGCTGGAAATCCACCGTGCCCATCTCGATTTCCTCGAGAAGTAGCTTGGCAATCGGCGTCAATCTTGCTTCGGTGTAGCGCATCGCCGCTGCGCCGTCGCCATCGCGCGAACCGAAGTTGCCTTGGCCGTCGATCAGAGGATAGCGCAAGGAAAAATCCTGCGCCATGCGCACCAGCGCGTCGTACACCGATTGGTCGCCATGCGGATGAAGCTTACCCAGCACGTCGCCCACCACTGCGGCGGACTTGCGCGGCTTGGCGGTCGAATCCAAGCGTAGTTCATTCATTGCGTACAAAATGCGGCGCTGGACGGGCTTTTGGCCATCGCATACGTCAGGCAGGGCACGGCCTTTGACCACGGATATCGCGTAATCGAGATAAGCACGTTCGGCAAAGCTGGCGAGTGTCAGCGAGTCGCCGCCATCTCCGCCGGAGGTGGATTCAAACAGATTGGCTTGTTCAGTCATTGTGATTCGGAGTGTTACTGATAAGTGGAGGTCGGCAAGTTGGCGCGGCCGGGAATCGTCATATGGATGCGTTTAGGCGCATGGGCGTTGAGCGATGCGATGCTTAATCCATGCGGCTGGTAGAACTGGTAAAACTGCGAGACGAGTTGCACATAGTTGCGCGTTTCAGGATAGGGCGGAATCTGGTTCTTGTATTTTTGCACCGCACCTTCGCCGGCATTGTAAGAAGCGATGATCAATTCCGGTTTGCCGGGAAACATCTTGTGCAAGTCGCGCAAATAGCGAGCACTCAAGCGGATATTGGTTTTCGGATCGGCCAGTTTTTGCGTGAGCGATTTTTTCGCGTCGCTTTGCAAGCCATAGCGCTCCGCTGTTTCGGGCATGATTTGCATCAAGCCGATCGCGCCTTTGGGCGAAACGGCTGCCGGATTAAAGCCGGATTCCGCAGCCATGATCGCTTTCAGCAAGGCCGGCTGCACATCATAGTCGCGAGCGGCTTGCGTCAACAGCGGTTCGAATTTTTTCAGGTTCGGATGCTCGCCCAGATATTTGAACAGCGCCGGCGAAATAGTGCGTTTGCCAGCCGGCGCCGCGCGGTCGGAATCGAACGCAGCATCGCCGCGCGCAAACAAGTGATAGCGCTCATCGAGCTTTTCGGTCGAAAAGTGGGCAATGCCGTCGGCGTCCAGATAGCCGTAAATATCGGCATAAGCGCTGCCTGCCAGCAGCCACAAGCTTAGTCCACCAACTAGTGCGCGCAAAAAACTCATCAGATATCCGCTTCCGCTTCGTTGCCGTGTTCTTCCAGCCATGCGCGCCGTGCAGCCGCTTCACCTTTGCCCATCAGCATATTGAAGCGCGCCTGCGACGTGATCAAATCAAGATCGCCCAGCGACACCGGCAACAAGCGGCGCGTGTCCGGGTTCATGGTGGTTTCCCATAGCTGTTCGGCATTCATTTCACCCAAGCCCTTGAAACGTGCAATGGTCCAGCCACCTTCCTTGACGCCGTCTTTGCGCAGCTTGTCTTCGATCGCCTCCAGTTCGCCGTCGTCGAGGGCATACAGCTTTTGCGCAGGCTTCTTGCCGCGTGCCGGCGCATCGATGCGAAACAGCGGCGGTCGCGCGATGCAAATATGACCGCGTGCGATCAGTTGCGGAAAGTGTTTGAAGAAGAGCGTCAGCAACAGCACCTGAATATGCGAACCGTCGACATCCGCATCGGCCAGGATGCAGATGCGGCCATAACGCAAGCCGCTTAAATCAGGCGTATCGTTCGGGCCGTGCGGATCGACACCGATCGCTACCGCGATATCGTGAATTTCATTATTGGCAAACAGACGGTCGCGCTCGGTTTCCCAGGAGTTCAACACTTTGCCGCGCAAGGGGAGGATGGCTTGGAATTCCTTGTCGCGTCCCATCTTGGCGGAGCCGCCGGCCGAATCGCCCTCGACCAGAAATAGTTCATTGCGCGTGATGTCTTCCGATTCGCAGTCGGTGAGCTTGCCCGGCAATACCGCAACGCCCGAGGATTTTTTCTTCTCGACTTTTTGCGCCGAGCGTAAGCGCGACTGCGCTTGCTTGATCACCAGCTCCGCCAGTTTCTTGCCGAAATCGACGTGCTGGTTCAACCACAGTTCCAGCGGCGGCTTGACGAAGGTCGATACCAATCGAACCGCATCGCGCGAGTTCAAGCGCTCTTTGATTTGGCCTTGAAATTGCGGGTCGAGCACTTTCGCCGACAGCACGAACGAAGTGCGCGCAAATACATCTTCCGGCAAAAGCTTCACGCCCTTGGGTAGCAAGGAATGCATTTCGACAAAGCTCTTCACCGCCGCGAATAAACCTTCCCGCAAACCGGATTCATGCGTGCCGCCGGCCGAGGTGGGAATCAAGTTCACATACGATTCGCGAACGACATTGCCTTCGTCCGTCCAGGCGACGACCCATGCAGCGCCTTCGCCTTCGGCAAAGCCTTCAGCATCGGCGCTGGCATATTGTTCGCCTTCGAATAAGGGAATCACCGGATCGGCATTCGAGGCTTGGGACAGGGACTCGATCAAATAACCGCGCAAGCCTTGATCGTATTGCCAGCTTTGGTTGTCGCCACTTTTTGCATTGGCCAACGTGACTTTTACGCCAGGCAGCAAGACGGCCTTGGAGCGCAGCAAGCGCTGCAATTCACCTTGAGGAATCACGGAGGAATCGAAGTATTTCGCGTTCGGCCACACCGTAACCTTGGTGCCGGACTTCTTTTCATCTTTAGCAAGCGGGCGCGACTTAAGCTTTTCCACCACGTCGCCGTCAGCAAATGCAAGCTTGTGCATGCCGGCTTCGCGCCACACCGTGATTTCCAAACGTGAAGAAAGCGCATTGGTGACCGACACGCCGACGCCATGCAAGCCGCCGGAGAATGAATACGCGCCGCCGGAACCTTTGTCGAATTTACCGCCCGCATGCAGGCGCGTGAATACGATTTCCACGGTCGGCACTTTTTCTTCGGGGTGCAAACCGACCGGAATACCACGGCCGTCATCTTCGACGCTCACGCTGCCGTCGGTATTGAGGGTGACTTGAATATGCTTTGCAAAACCGCCGAGCGCTTCATCGGAAGCGTTATCGATCACTTCTTGAATGATGTGCAAAGGATTTTCGGTGCGGGTGTACATACCCGGCCGTTGTTTGACCGGTTCCAAGCCTTTCAAGACTCGGATAGAGGACTCGCTATAGTCGGATGCGGAAGATTTTCTGGTTGCCATGCAAGAAAGAAGAGAGGACTTCGGGAGAGCGTTTGCGCAAAGACTGGAATTCTAATGAAAAAATCCAGAGAGGGTTTTCTAATTATACTGTAAATTCATACAGTGTCGGCATAGAAAATTAGTCTATTGCAACTCGCTGCGGATAAAATCAGTCCTGCCATGCCAAGTAAGTATCCCTATGCCGTGCGCCTGATCGGCTTCGACGATCGCGAAGCCGACAAACTGAGCGCTGCCTTTGCTGCCGACCGCGAGAGGCAGTATGGCTACTTTCGGCTGGAAGAAGATAACTTGCAAGAGCCGGACTTGTTTATCGCCAATGCGGATGACATTCGGGCATTGGCGAAACTTTCCTATTTTTCTCCGAGCGATATTCGGCCCGCCTTGTTGGTAGGCGAGCCGTCGATCGCGTTGCCGTATCCGCGCATTCCGCGCCCCTGGCGCTTACCCGCGGTTTTTTCGGAACTCGATATTTTGGTGGAACGACGCGCGGAGGCATTGTCGCGATTGGAGGCGTCGGCGGCGGTCAAGGTGCCGGAGCGCCGCCGGCAAGAGCGCCTGGACATCGATTTAACCGATCCTGCCGAATATGAGAATCGGCGTCGAGCACCCGCCGATGGCGGTGTGCTGGTGATAGACAAGACTGCAATGCTGCGGGATTTTTTGCTGGGCGTTCTAAAACGGTACGATTGCCCGGTTGCGTGGGCACGCGAAGAAGAAGCGGCGGCCGATTATTGCAAGCGTCAAAAAGTGGCGCTGGTGTTAATCAATACGTCAACGCCCGGCGTCGACCCTTACCGCTTAAGCGAACAAATTAAGCGCATGAACGCCGCGCACCAAACCTCGGTTGTCATGCTGACCGGAAAACCTTTTGTCTATGATGCCGCGAGAGCCCGCTTCGCCGGCTGCGATGGTTTTTTAAACAAGCCATTGGCAGTTCATCATCTCGTGTCTCTGCTAAAAAAGTTTTTGCCGCCATTGCAAGACAGATCAGTCACGTCGACCACGCAATGATGAATCGATAAGAGTGGTTTTTTAATGACGAAGGCAAAAAATCCTCGCGGCGCCGAGAAGCATCCGCCTTATAATTTTTTCGACGTATATCTCGCAGAATTGTCATGGCTTCGCTCTCATTCGATACCCAGCTTGAATATCGCAATTCGATTCATTTTTTGATGAGGGCGGTTTCGGCGCTGTTCCTGGCGCTCTTGCTCGTGAGCTGCGGCGGCGGTTCATCAAGCAGCGGCACGCTCATTTCCGCCTCGGTCAATTCATTGAGTTTCTCGGGTTATGAAGGCGTGAATTCGGTGCCGCAATCCGTCACCGTCAATCTGCCGAATATGCCGGGAACCCTCAGCGCATCCGCCAGCGCCGGCTGGCTCAAGTTAAACAAGGTCGATAGCGCACGTTATGAAGTCTCGGTATCCGGCATTGGCGTGATGGCCGGTTCTTATTCCGCGAACGCGAGCTTCACGTATACGACTGCTGAAGGCGTATCGTCGACGGCCAGCATACCGGTCACCTATACCGTCGGAACAGGTTTGTTCAAGCCGCAGGACGTGAACGTCACGATGAACTTGACCGGCACTTCAGCGGCGCTTGCCGGAGGTCAGACTATTTACTTTACTGGCAATGCGCAGACGGTGACGTGGAGCGCCAACAGCTCGCAATCCTGGCTGACTTTGACTTCCACAAGCGGCGTCACGCCTAGCCAAGTCACATTCGCGATCGATATTAACAAGGCTGCGCTCCTCGCCAATTTTGAAGACCACAATGCAACGGTCACGATCAGTGCTCCGGGATATACACCGGTCGGCTTCAATGTGGTGTTGAGCAAGCGGTTGCCTGAAATTACCGCTATCACGCCGTCGCCCATCACAGCCGGCCAAGCGAGTGGAATTCAGGTATCCGGAAAAGGATTTAGCCAGCTCGGTAATCCGGCTGCGGCCATCAATATGCAGGGTTTGACGGCGACTTCTGCAACCGTGATCAACGACCAGCAAGTGGATATGCAGCTAACCGCGAACAATCCCGGAAACTATCTTTTCAATATTCCTAACGCGCTAGGCATTGGTACGTCAACGGCACAATTGAAAGTGCAGTAATTATTTACTCAGCAAGCGCATGCCGCGCTCAAGTCCGTCCAGGGTGACGGGAAACATCCTATCACTCATGATTTGCCGGATGATGGCGATGGACTGGCGGTATGGCCACAAGCTTTGTGGCTCGGGATTCAGCCAAATGAATTTCGGAAAAGCCTGCGTAAAGCGCTGCAGCCATACGACGCCCGCCTCATCATTGTTGTACTCGACCGATCCGCCCGGTTGCAAAATTTCATAAGGACTCATGGTGGCGTCGCCCACGAAAATCAGCTTGGTGTCCGGCGTGTATTTGCGCAGCACATCCCAGGTTGGAAATTTTTCGGCGTGGCGGCGGCGATTGTTTTTCCACAGCCAATCGTAGACGCAGTTGTGGAAATAATAAAACTCCATGTTCTTGAATTCGCTACTGGCTGCGGAAAATAATTCTTCCGTGCGCGCGATATGGTCATCCATCGTGCCGCCCACATCCAGCAGCATCAGCACCTTGATATTGTTGCGGCGTTCCGGCTGCATGCGAATGTCCAGGTAACCTGCGTTGTTCGCGGTGGCGCGAATGGTGTCATCCAATGCCAACTCTTCTTGCGCGCCGTCACGCGCGAATTTGCGCAATCGCCGCAAGGCTACCTTGATATTGCGCGTGCCGATTTCGCGCTCCGCATCGTAATCCCGATAGGCGCGCGCTTCCCATACTTTGACGGCGGTGCGGTTGCCGCCTTTGCCGCCTATGCGTATGCCTTCCGGATTGGTGCCGCCATGGCCGAAAGATGAAGTGCCGCCGGTGCCTATCCATTTGCTGCCGCCTTCGTGGCGTTCCTGCTGCTCTTTGAGCAATTCCTTCAAGCGATCCATCAGCTTGTCGTAGCCGAATTTTTCAAGTGCGGCGATTTGCTCCGGAGTCAATTCGCGCTTCATGCGCTGCACCAGCCAATCGAGCGGAATCTGGCTTTGTTCCTCGAAAACGGTGGCGATGCCTTTGAAGTACAAACCGAACGCCTGATCGAATTTATCGTAATGCGCTTCATCCTTGACCAGGGTGGTGCGCGCCAGATAATAAAAATCGTCGAGAGAAGGCGCGATCACGTTCTTTTGCATCGCTTCCAGCAACACCAGAAATTCCTTGATCGATACCGGGATCTTGGCGTCTTTCAGCGTGAAAAAGAAATCGATCAGCATGGCGGTGTGCTAGCGATTGGCGCGCGCCATGAAGACCATGCGTTCGAACAAATGGACATCCTGTTCATTTTTCAGCAGGGCGCCATGCAAGGGCGGAATCGCCGCTTTCTCGTCCGGATTGCGTAAAGCTTCGGCGGGAATGTCCTCCGCCAGCAGTAATTTCAACCAATCCAATAATTCGGAGGTGGAGGGTTTTTTCTTCAAGCCGGGGACGTCGCGCAATTCGTAAAACGTTTGCAGCGCCTCTGCCAGCAAATCCTTTTTTAATTGCGGGAAATGAACGTCGACGATTGCCTGCATGGTGTCTTTGTCCGGAAATCTAATGTAATGAAAAAAGCAACGGCGCAAAAAAGCGTCCGGCAATTCCTTTTCATTATTCGAGGTAATCACGACCAGCGGCCGATGGCGCGCAACGATCGTTTCGCGAGTTTCGTATACGTGAAATTCCATGCGATCGAGCTCGCGCAGCAAGTCGTTGGGGAATTCGATATCGGCCTTGTCGATCTCGTCGATCAACAGCACCACCGGCTCCGGCGCGGTGAAGGCTTGCCACAAGATGCCCTTGACGATGTAGTTGTGAATATCCTTGACGCGTTCCTCGCCCAATTGCGAATCGCGCAAGCGTGAGACGGCATCGTATTCGTACAGGCCCTGCTGCGCCTTGGTGGTGGATTTGACATGCCACTGCAACAAGGGCATGTCCAGCGCGGTGGCGACTTCTTCCGCCAACATGGTTTTCCCGGTGCCCGGTTCGCCTTTGATCAAAAGCGGCCGTTGCAAGGTGAGTGCGGCGTTCACCGCCAGCTTTAAATCATCGGTTGCAACATAACTTGGGGAACCTTCAAAGCGTTTTGGCTGTCGCATAGCGTTGTGTCATGTGGAAGAAAAGAAACCCGAGTAAAACTGCTCATCCAACTAATCGCCAAAGTATAAGCGAGAACGAAACGGCAAGCGGGACGCGGGTTTTCTGCATGCGCAGCTCATTCTCTTCAGATAACCATTACACCTTAAATAAATGAAGATATTGTTTCTCCGTGCGCTCGTCATGTGGCGCCGCTTTCGTGGTGGCGCCCAGCATCGTCACCATAAGTGGAACATCAGCCGTCAGGCCGAATCCTTGCTGCGCCGCGCTAATCCCTTCGCTTCCTGGCATGAGCGCATCAACTGGATCACCGACGTGGTCGAATGGCTGCGCCGGGTTCCTGAAGGCGCGATGGGCAACGATGCATTGCGCGACCGCTTGCGTCAGCAGCGTCTGCGTTTTGTGCTCGACTGGCTCGATACCCACCGCGAGATCAAAAAGCTGGTGCAGGCCACCGCGCAGAAAACGCTGCGCGAAGCCGCCGGCACAGAACTGTTTTGCGCCGCCGGCATGCCGCGTGAATCTTCCTTGGTCAATGAATGGTCGGAGCGCATCGTCAAGCGTGTTCTGCCGCGGCCCAACTCGCGCCACGATTTGCCTGCGCTGCTCACGACCTTGTTCCCGGATGCTGCGGATGTCGAATGGTTGCGCGGCTTGGATCATGCCACCATGGCGCGTCTATCCAAGTTGTGCATGGATGAAGGTATCAGCCACGCCTGGCGTAACCAGATCGATGAAAGCTTAATTTATTTGGCGACCACGATTGCATCGACCGGCATCAGCCCCGGTTTTCGCCAGCGGCTTGAAGCGAAAATTCCGCTTCAAGCCACGCCTTTCATGGCTTTGCGTCGTGAAGCCGAAAAATATCTTTTGTTGGGCAGCGACCCCGCCGCATTGCGCAGCGTGCGCATGTTGATTGCGGTATGCCAAGCGCAGACCGACCGTATCGTTGATCATCTTGATGAGTATGGCGTGTCGGTCAATCTGGTGTACAGCGTGGAGCGCATGCGCGCGCAATTGGGGCGCATGGCGCAATTGATCGATTTGCGCGAAGCGCCGCCCGATCTTGCGCGCGGCATGGCGCAAACGATGTTGGCGGATCTCGTGGTCGGACAACATCGGCGTTCAGCTCTCCAGGGGCTGATGCATCGAAGCTTTTCATTACTTGGACGTAAACTGGTGGAGCGCAATGCCGATCACGGCGAGCAATACATTGTCCGTAACCGCGGCGAATATCGCAGCGTATTGAAGGCAGCTGCGCTGGGCGGCGTGCTGGCAAGCTTCTCCGTTATCGGTATGCTCGCGATGAAAGGCGGGCAGGGGCATTTCGTCGCAGGATTGGTGGCGTCACTCAATTTCGCCGCGAGTTTTCTCTTGATTTCTGCAGTGGGCGGCGTATTGGGGGCGAAGCAAGCAGTAGTGACGGCACCTTCCTTGGCCGCGAAAATGGGCAGTTTAGGTTCCCGCGATGGGTTGCGCGGATTGATGCAAGAAGTGGCTTGCCTCTTGCGTTTTCAATCTGCGGCAGTATTCGGCAATCTTATGACGCTCATTCCTACGATCCTTGTGATTGCCATGCTCGCCGTTGGACTGTCCGGCGTGCAGCTGATGTCGCCTGAAAAAGCGCACGCCAGTTTGCAGTCGCTATCGGCTATCGGCATGACTCCCTTGTATGCCGTCTTTATCGGCGTATTGCTTTGGCTGTCTAGCCTGGCAGCAGGTTTTGCCGATAATTGGTTTTCTTTAAGGCAGTTGCGCTCCGCGGTGGAGCACCATCGTCGCTTGGTGCACACATTAGGAAGCGCGCGCGCTGCGCGGCTCGCGCTATGGCTGGAGCGGCATGTTGCATGTTTTGCGGGCAACCTATCGCTGGCTTTTTTGCTTGGCCTGGGACCTGTCGTGTTGCAGTTCCTGGGTTTTCCGGCGGAAGTACGCCATGTCGCCTTTGCCGCGGGTAACGCGATAGGCGCTATGGCGAGTCTCGGCTGGAGCAGCCTTGCCTTGCCCGAGACCTGGCTCGCCATTGGCGGAATTGCCGTGACCGGTTTGTTAAACGTCGGGATCGCTTTCGGTTGCGCACTGATGTTGGCGCTGCGGGCTCGCAGTGTCGCGGGACGAGTTCGCAGATTGGTTCTGCGTACCATATTGCGGCGATTTGTTACCGCCCCTTGGGCTTTCTTCTTTCCTCAGAAACAGGAGAGAGTCTTGGCAGTCGTCGCGGCGACCCGTAAGGTAAGCTCGCAAGAGCGTCCGGGAAATAAATCCAAGACCGGCAGCTAAGTAAGCCTGGCATCCGGCTCGGCAAGATTGTCGAGCCGGCATGGACTGACGCAGGGGTTTCGGGTAGAATTGCGCAGTTTTTAAGCTTACTTCTGCCAACATGAAAAAACTTCTCGCATTTTTAGCGCTTGCCGGCATGGCTCAGCTGGCAGTTGCAGCTGACATAAAAGGCGATGCCAAGGCTGCCGAAAAAAAGGTGTCGATGTGTATTGGTTGCCACGCCATTCCTGGCTATAAAGCCACTTTCCCCGAGGTCTATCAAGTGCCCATGATCGGCGGCCAATCGGCGAAATACATTGAAAATGCGCTGAAGGCTTACCAAAAAGGCGAACGCAAGCATCCCTCCATGCGCGGCATTGCGGCCAGCTTGTCGGATCAGGATATCGCCGACTTGGCAGCGTATTACGCGCAGCAGAAATAATCGGAGGCCGAACATGAAGAAAATTATTGCATCGATGCTGGTAGCGTTCGCTTCCACCTTGTCCTTCAACACTTTCGCGGGCGGCAATATTGAGGCGGGCAAGGCGCTTGCGCAAAAAGCTTGCGCAGCTTGTCATGGCGCAGATTTCAATACGCCGATCGATCCTGCCTATCCAAAACTGGCCGGACAACATCAAGATTACCTTGAGCATGCTTTGATTGCGTATAAGCGCGGTGACGGTCCCAATGGCCGTAACAATGCGATTATGACTGCCCAAGCAACAGCACTCAAAGCGCAAGAAATCAAGGACATCGCTGCTTATCTGCACAGCCTGCCGGGTTCGCTGGTGCTGCGTAAATAAGTCGAACGTTTCGTAAAAAAGCCACGGATTTCCGTGGCTTTTTTATTTGGCGATTCCCCCTCGCCGCCGTACGCAGTCAATATATTCTGCACCATCCGGCGGCAAGCCGCTGCGCTGCGAATTCCAAATCATCTCGCCCAAACATTCCATGATGTGGTGATGCGCCTCATGCTCCGATTGCAGCTTGTTGGCAAGGGACAAAAAGGCAGCCCGTATACCGGGCGGCTGATCAATCGAGACTTGTTCCGCGATCGAGAGATGCATGGACAAATGCAGAAAGGGATTGGTCTGCCCTTGCTCAAC
The DNA here is from genome assembly GCA_016177875.1 of Burkholderiales bacterium. GTDB lineage: Bacteria > Pseudomonadota > Gammaproteobacteria > Burkholderiales > Burkholderiaceae_D > Paucimonas. The sequence goes on along the minus strand of JACOUL010000004.1, from coordinate 32,351 downwards.
CGAAAAGTCGGCGGCAAGCGCCGCTTCTGTATCGTCTAGATGACTGGCATATTCCGGGTGTTGGACGATCCAGTCGCGTGCCAAGGCTTCCATCGGCGTCAGAATGGACTTGGATTCTTGTTTTTGATAAGTTTCGCAAAAAAAACGGCGAACATCGTGTTGGGAAGGCGTAAACATCGGAAATTGCCGGTTTGGATTAAGATGGAAATTCTACTTGAGAAGGAGCTCATCATGCTGGATGCCGCTGCACTTGATACGCTGTTTCGCAAGGCGCGTACCCAGAACGGCTGGCAGGATAGGTCGGTCAGCGATGAGCAGCTGCGGCAGATCTACGATTTGATGAAATGGGGTCCCACCTCGGCCAACTGCTGTCCTGCCCGTATCGTTTTCGTGAAATCGCCCGAAGAAAAAGAAAAGCTCGTGACATGCATGGATCGCGGTAACCAGGCCAAGACGCGGCAAGCGCCGGTGACGGCGATCATCGGAATGGATATGAAGTTCTTCGATATGCTGCCGCAACTTTACCCGCATACCGACGCGCGCTCCTGGTTCGCGGACGACCAAGCGAAGATCGAATCGACCGCTTTCCGCAATTCCTCGCTGCAGGGGGCTTACTTCATTTTGGCAGTGCGCGCGGTGGGGCTGGATTGCGGTCCGATGTCGGGGTTTGATTCAGAAAAATTAAATGCGGCTTTTTTCGCGGGCACCTCGATCAAAGCTAATTTTGTGTGCAGTTTGGGTTACGGCGAGCCAGCCAAACTGCGTCCGCGTTCGCCGCGCCTAGCCTTCGAGGACGCGTGCAAAATCGTTTAGATGCCTTTCGTTGGCGCCGGTGTTTTGTCCGGATATTCGCACAAGTCATTGATCAGACAATTCCAGCACATTGGTTTGCGTGCCACACAAATGTAGCGGCCATGCAGTAGCAGCCAGTGATGCGCGTCGTGACGGTATTCTTCCGGCACGTGTTTCAACAATTGCTGCTCCACTTCCAAGGGATTTCCCCCTGGCGCCACACCGGTCCGATTGGAAACGCGAAAGATATGCGTGTCGACGGCTATCGTACCTTCGCCGAAAGCCGTGTTAAGCACGACGTTCGCAGTCTTTCTGCCGACGCCGGGTAATTCCACTAACTCTTCACGCGTACGCGGCACTTTTCCGTTATGTTTATCCAGCAGGATGCGGCAGGTCGCAATAATATTTTTAGCTTTGGTGCGATACAGATTGATGGTACGCACAAAGGGAATCAGGCCTTCTTCACCCAATGCATAAATCGCCTGGGGCGAATTCGCGTGCGGGAACAATAGCCGAGTCGCTTTATTGACGCCCACATCGGTGGCTTGTGCCGAAAGGATGACCGCAATCAGCAATTCAAAAGGAGTGGTATACGCGAGCTCGGTTGTCGGATGCGGGTTTGCGGTTTGAAAGCGCAGGAAGATCTCGCGACGTTTTTGCGCATTCATCCTTGTTTCTCCTGTTCCGCCGTCGCCATTCGCTGGCGCGCACGCTCCATGGCCGCTTGAATGACAGCTTTCTTACGCGCCTGTTCGGCTTTTAGTTCCGGCGATAAGGCTACTTCGGATTCGAGGGCTTTCAACTTCGCGGCAGCTTTTGCCGCCAGCCTGGCATCGTTTTCATCTTTTTCGCGCTTGAGCCGCATCGTACGGAATTCAAAACGTGCGCGAGCCGCATCGGCTTGTTTCGGCGACCATGCATCCCACCCGGTTTTATCGCCGTTCGCATTGACCATCGCAATGCAATCAACGGGGCACGGCGCCACGCATAAATCGCAGCCGGTGCATAGCGCCGGCAGCACGGTATGCATTTGTTTGGCTGCGCCAACAATGGCATCGACTGGACATGCTTGTATGCATAGCGTGCAACCGATGCATAGCGCCTCATCGATGACCGCGACCGGCCGCGGGCGTTCGACACCATTGTGTGGATTGAGGGGAATGACTGGCTTGCCGAGTAGTCGCGCGAGACGCGTAATGCCTTCGGCGCCACCCGGCGGACATTGGTTGTAATTTGCTTCGCCCTTAGCGATGGCTTCTGCGTAGGGATGACACCCTGCATAGCCGCACTTCGTGCATTGCGTCTGCGGCAGCACTGCATCGATTCGATCGGCAAGGGAAGCGGGGGATGGCACGTGGGACTTTCGGCAAAAACAGCATTATAGGGCGGAGCAAATAAAAAAGCCGTTCTCTTGCGAGAACGGCTTTTAAAAACGCATTCGTAAATTGCGGGACAGCGTCCTTTCGTTTTGGGGGGCAGAGTTAAACGAAACAGTGCTCTGTCCTCAACATTGCTTGAGATTTTAGGCGTGCTTGCGGATGAATTTGCTCACCATCGGGCAAATCATTTCGCGCCAGCGGCTACCTGCAAAAATGCCGTAATGGCCGACGCCCGGGGCCACGAAATCTTCCTGCTTTTCTTTCGGAATATTGCAGCACAATTCGTGCGCAGCCTGAGTTTGGCCGGGACCGGAAATATCGTCGAGCTCGCCTTCGACTGTCAGCAGGGCAACCGTCTTGATATCTTGCGGACGCACCAGCTTACCGCCGATTTCCCAAGTACCCTTAGGCAGATGATGCTCTTGGAAGACGGTTTGAATCGTTTCCAGATAGTATTCGGCGGGCATGTCGAGCACGGCATTGTACTCATCGTAAAATTTGCGGATCGATTCGGCGGACTCATTATCGCCTTGACGCAAGTGCATGTAGTAATCCCAGTGACTTTGCGCGTGACGGTTCGGATTCATTGCCACGAAGCCGGCATGTTGCAAGAAGCCCGGATATACCTTGCGGCCGTGTCCCGGATAGTTGGGCGGCACGCCGTAAACCACGTTATTTTCAAACCAGGAAATCGGTTTAGTCGTCGCCAGGTCATTGACCTTCGTCGGCGATTTGCGCGTATCGATCGGGCCGCCCATCATCGTCATGCTGCGCGGCAGCTTCGGATCGTTCTCGCTGGCCATCAAAGAAACGGCGGCAAGTACCGGCACGGTAGGCTGACAAACGGAGAGCAAGTGTACGTCCGGACCCAACAGTCGGATGAAATCCTGCACATAGTAGACGTAATCGTGCAAATGGAATGGACCTGCTTCCACCGGCACCATGCGGGCATTGGCCCAGTCGGTAATGTATACGTCGTTCTGTTCAAGCAGAGCGCGTACCGTGTCGCGCAGTAGGGTTGCATGGTGGCCCGACAAAGGTGCCACCACGAGTAATTTCGGTTGGTTCAGCTTAGCGCGTTCGGCACCGCTCAGATCTTTCTTGAAATGCAGCAAGCCGCAGAAAGGTTTCTCAGCGATGATTTCTTCGACGATGCCGACTTGCGTGCCTTCAACCGGCACAGATTCGATACCGAATTCCGGTTTTTGGTAGGCTTTACCGAGGCGATACATCAGTTCATAGCCTGCGGCGAGGCGTTGCGCAAAAGGCGTGTGCGCCAAGGGGGACACCGGGTTCGAAAACAATTTGGCTGATGCTTCAGCCAATTGGACCAGCGGATTGATGAAGTTCTTATTCAGTTCATGAAATTGATAAAGCATGTTAGCTCCTTCAAGTAGTACCGCTTATAAACCCAAGTGTTGCTAGTTGCTGCGTCGCATCATAAACCATTTTTTGTTTCCGTGTCGAACTATGTCACCCTCGCGAAACAAAAAAATGAAATTTGATTACAATAATTGCAAATTCATGATCTTTTTAATCACAAAACGAATGAAAATTATTGTGTAGCGGCAACATAACATAGGGAGAATGCAGTAAAAAACTGAATATAAAGGGCAATTGCCTGTTTTCTCCTTCTTTATCCAATATGGGTGTGCCTATTACTAAAAACAATTTATGCGGAATATTCAATAAATAATATCTAAAAATTTCCGGCAGGTAGGCTGATCGATTCCTCTTCGCCGCGCTGCACTAAAAACGTTGGCGAGATCACCGATCAAGCTGTAACACAAGGCTGCATAATTTATGCCAGGCTTTTTTTTGGATATTTTTTGATTCGACGCAGGGGGCTACCGAAGGCTAAAGTGCTGGGCGAGAAAAAAATGCATGCATCCGCTGAAAATCTGAATGCCTGTAAAGAAAAATGCCCCTTCTCTTAGTGATGAAGGGGCATTTGCTTGAAGAGAAAAAGCGCGCAGCGGTTTAATCGAAAACCGGTGTTTCCACGCCCAGAATCTTATGCAGTTTCGGTGACGTAGTGGTGTATTGCATGTGAATTTTCTTTTCCGGGAAGATATAGGGCGCAGCACCGAACGCCGCTAACGCTGCTTCATGGAAGCCGGAGAGAATCAGTTTTTTCTTGCCGGGATAGGTATTGATGTCGCCCACGGCAAAAATGCCTGGGACATTGGTTTCGAACTTCTCGGTGTCGACCTTCAATTGTTTGCGTTCAATCTCTAAGCCCCATTCCGCGATCGGGCCTAGCTTCGGCGAAAGACCAAAGAACACCAACAGATAGTCCAAGGGCAAACGACGCGTCACGCCGTCTGAACCAGTGACTTTAATTTCGGCAAGCTTGCCGTCTTTATTTTCGATGCCAGTCACCTGCCCAACCAAGAATTGCATTTCATAGTTCTCGCACAATTCTTTCATCTTGGCGACGGAGGCAGGGGCGGCACGGAACTCTTCTCGGCGATGCAAGAGAATGACCGACTCTGCTTTACCAACGAAATTCAGTGCCCAATCCAGCGCCGAGTCGCCGCCGCCGCAGATCACCAGATTCTTGCCGTGAAAGCGGTTCGGATCTTTAACGCGGTAAAACACTTGGCTGTTTTCGTGCTGCTCAATGCCTTCCACTTTCAAAGTGCGCGGTTGGAATGAACCAACGCCGGCGGCAATGAAAATAGTCTTGCTGATGAAGCGCGTGCCCGCCGAGGTTTCAACGTTGAAGCGTCCGTCTTCGCGCTTTTCAACGACAGTCACTTCTTGATTGAGGTGGAAAGTCGGCTCGAACGGTTCGATTTGCTTTAACAGGTTATCGGTCAATTCCTGCCCGGTACAAACTGGAACAGCTGGAATGTCGTAAATGGGTTTGTCCGGATACAGTTCGACGCATTGGCCGCCGACGACCGGCAGGGAGTCGATAACATGGGCTTTGATTTCCAAGAGACCCAGTTCGAATACCTGGAACAGTCCAACCGGACCGGCACCGACGATGACGGCATCGGTTTCGATCGGCGCCTTGTCGGCGGGAGTTTGCTGGTTCGGGCTCAAGGCGTTAGGACCGGTGGTATTCATACGACTATCAAGTTCCTGTTTCATTTTTCGAGATACTGCAGCTTTTCTTTCACGTCTTTCCATTCATCGGCTTCGGACAGCGGCGCCTTGGTCTTCGTGATTGACGGCCATTTGCGCGCAAGGTCGACATTGAGCTTGATGAATTGCTGCTGGTCGGACGGGACATCTTCCTCGGCATAGATGGCGTTGACCGGGCATTCGGCAACGCAGACTGCGCAATCGATGCACTCGTCAGGGTCGATCGCCAGAAAATTGGGGCCTTCGCGGAAGCAGTCTACCGGGCATACGTCGACGCAGTCGGTATAGCGGCAACGGATGCAGGATTCGGTCACAACGTGGGTCATAACAGTCCTATTTCGTAAATGGGGCAAAAACGGGTTTGGAACGTGGCAGGCGCGTCAATAGCGGGAAATGCGGTATCGCGCGAAGGACCAGTGTCGCAAAGCCTTGTATTTTAAGACATTTTAGCTATTTCTACAAACCGCAGTTATACAGAATAAGCATAAGCAAATGCGCACCGTGCACGTGCATGGTGCGCATTTGGGGCGTGGTGGCTTGAGTGAAGGGAGACTAAGCGGCCTTCAAGTCGGCGATCAGTTCGATGTATTGGCGCATGGCGTCCTCATTCGAGGTGCCGCGCAAGGCATCCCAGGCATCCCACTTGGCGCGGCCGATCATGTCTGAAAAGCCGGGGCGCTCGCCGGCGGCATCCCCGCTGCTGGCTTGCTTGTACAAGGCGTACAACTTCAAGAGCGTCATATTGTCCGGTCGCTCGGGCAAATTTTTTGAATCGGCCACCGCCTGTTCGAATTCTGCTTGCATGCTCATGATGAGTCTTCCCTTCTCGGATTAATCAGTCACTATTTCCACGACAGCGCTTCCTGCGTTAACTGCGCCTTTGGCAACCGTGGTGACCGCGCCTACCGCAGTCGATCCGACCGCAACGCCCGTACTGACCGCCGTGCCGGTGAGGGAGACGGCGGTAGAAGCCACGGATACAACCGCACATCCGCTCAGCATGAGCGGTGCGGAGACACAGAGACTGTAAACAACTTGAATAGGGCGCATGGATCAATCCTTATCGGGAACGAACCATGCAGAGAGCTTATACGCCCAAAAGTTCCACGTCGAATATCAAGGTGGCGTTCGGCGGAATCACACCGCCGGCGCCGCGCGCACCGTAACCTAAAGCGGATGGAATCACCAATCGACGCAGGCCGCCTACCTTCATGCCTTGCACGCCTTGATCCCAGCCTTTAATGACATGGCCCGCACCCAGCGGAAATTCGAAAGGCTGGTTTCTATCTTTGCTTGAATCGAACTTGCTGCCCTGGCTGCCGTCCGGATTTTGCAGCCAGCCGGTGTAGTGAACGCTGACATGAGCGCCGGCGCATGCTTCTTCGCCTTCGCCAACCTGAAGGTCTTCATACTGGAGACCGGTGGAGGTCATAGTCATTGACATAACATTCCTTGAGTAGATTGAAGAAATTGGAGATTTTACCAGCCGCGGCTGTATGCTTTTCGCCCTGGCCGTGCGTTGTTTTATTGGGGGGATGCGTTGAGTCAAATGTCCCCACGGTAAAATGTTCGCCCACCGCTCCAATTGTGAAGTGATTTTTCATGTTTTCTTTTTGTCGTTTGGTTGTTCTGCTGACTTTGGGCTTCTTGGCAGGCGCGCATGCGCTTGCCAATGTGGTCGTGGTGCTCAATTCCCGTGACGCCACCGTCAGTTTGATCGATCAGACTACCCATAAAGAAATCAATACCATCCCGGTCGGTAAAGAGCCGCATCACTTGATGGCGACGCCGGACAATAAATCCTTGATCGTCGCCAGCGCGATGGGTGACGAGCTCGTTTTCCTCGATCCTAAAACAGGACAGATTCAACGGCGCGTCAAGGACGTCATCGATCCTTACCAAATCGGTTTTTCGCCGGATCAAAAATGGTTCGTCGCCAATGCGCTGCGGATGGACCATGTGGACATCTATCGTTACGACGGCAAAGACTTGAAGCTTGCTAAACGTATTCCCTTGGCGAAGCTTCCCAGCCATATGGCGTTTACTGCGGACAGCAAGATGGTGTTTGTGACGCTGCAGGGAAGCGATCAAGTTAGTGCAATCGATCTCACTACGCAGACGGTGAAATGGACTATGCCGGTCGGTAAGCTGCCCGCCGGGATTGCCATCACGCCGAATAACAAGTACCTCCTTGTGGGGATCATGGGGGGAGATTACGTCGAAGTGGTCGATTGGCGCACGCAAAAAACCGTCAAGAAAATTACCGCGGGCGACGGTGCGCACAATTTTCTTCCCGTGGGAGATAAGCGTCACATCCTCGTGTCCAATCGCGTTTCCAATACGATCAATATCATCGATCAACACACCATGGTGAATGTAGGGACCATTAATGTGCCTGGCGGGCCGGATTGCATGGAGCTAAGCGCAGACGGTAAGACGCTATGGGCGACACTGCGCTGGATCAAGAAGGTCGCGGTGATCGATGTGCCGGGCCGGAAGGTGATCAAGATGATTCCTGTCGGGCGCTCGCCGCATGGCGTGTACTTCCATAATCATGCCCCGCGCAGCTAATGCGCACTTTGCTTCACCTTAGTTATTTAAGCTTGGCGGCCATGACTTCGATGCCCGCAATTGCGGCCGACGCTTGCAAGGGCACGCTCTATTTCACTTTCGATACAGGCAGCCAGTCGCAGGCCGAATACATCGCCTCCGTTTTAAATCGTCATCACATCAAGGCCACTTTTTTCTTGGCCAGCGAAAAAACCGTTAAAGGCGATTATTCGCTCGATCCGTCTTGGGCATCCTATTGGAAAGCGCGCGTCGCCGAGGGCCATGCATTCGGCACTCATACCTTCGATCATGTGTACGCCGTACGCGATTTGTCCGCCGATCGCTTGGAAGTCAAGCCGCAGTTCGGCGCGGATGCCGGTAAAAAACGCGTATGGAGCCATCAGCAATATTGCGATGAGCTCAAACGTGTTGATGCGCGTTTTTTCGAATTGACCGGCACCCATCTCGATCCTCTTTGGCGAGCGCCGGGCGGGCGTGTTACGTCGGCTGCGCTCGCAGCCGGCAAGGCGTGCGGATATGCGCATGTCGGCTGGTCGCCGGCCGGGTTTTCCGGAGATGAGCTATCGGTTGAAGCCGCATCCAATGATGTGCTCCTGCGGCGCGCACTAAATGGCTTAAAGGATGGCGACATTTTCGTTGCGCATTTAGGTATCTGGTCGCGCAAGGATCCATGGGCGCCTGCCGTGCTCGAACCTTTGATAAGAGGCCTGGAGAAAAAAGGTTTTTGCTTTGCGACGCTACGCGAACATCCGGCTTATCGCCAATCCATTCATCCAGCGTCTAAGAAGGCGGTTCGTCCATGATTGCCGAATGGTTTGCAATTGCCCAAGCTTGGCTATTCGAAGCCATCGTGCAGCCGGTAATATTCCATACCGGCTTGGGTGAATTTACGGAAGAAGCCTTCGAGGGCACGGAATGGTTTTTGATCGGCCTATGCGAAATCGCGCTTTTGTTCATTGTGCTGCGTCCGCTGGAAGCATTTATCCCGGTGCATGAAATTACCGACCGGCGTGCGCGCTGGAATGATTTCATTTACACCGTCATTCATCGTCTCGGTGCATTCGCCATCGCGGTGTTTTTTGTGCTCGATCCAATCATGGATCAGATTGCGGCAGTTTTACATCTACGCGGCATTAAAGCATTCAATTTGGAAAATCTTTGGGCGGGTGTCACGGACAAACCCTTAGTGAGTTTTTTCGTGTACCTCATTGTGCTCGACTTTTTCGATTACTGGTACCACCGTGCCCAGCATCAATTCAATTGGTGGTGGGGTTTGCACAGCCTGCATCACAGTCAACGCAATATGAATTTGTGGAGCGACGATCGCAATCATTTACTGGACGACTTTTTTCGCGATATTTACATGGCAGTGATTGCGCTTGCGATAGGCGTGCCCCCCGCGCAGTACGTGTTGTTGGTGGCAGCATCGCGTGCGCTGCAAAGCTTGCAGCACGCCAATGTGCGCATTCATTTCGGCAGTATCGGCGAGATGCTGTTGGTGTCGCCGCGCTATCATCGATTGCATCACGCAATCGGCATTGGACATGAAAGCCGCGGCAAGGGTACGCTGGGCGGGCACAATTTTGCGGTGTTGTTTCCGATTTGGGACATCATTTTCGGTACTGCCCATTTTGGCAAGACGTTTGAAGCGACCGGCGTGCGAGATCAGTTGCCCTCACCGGAAGGCGAGGGACGCGATTACGGTGCCGGCTTTTGGAAGCAGCAATGGCTGAGCTTGAAGCGTTCCCTTGAGTATGTGAGAAAGGCTGCGCCATGATGCGTAGCGTGATGGCGGCGTTCGGCCGGGCCTTGGTCTCGCAACTGCATTTCCGCATGCTCTTGCTGACCGTTCTTCCTTTTCTTCTTTCACTCGTTATTTGGGCCGTGATTTTGTACTTCGGGCTGCAGCCCATGATCGACTGGTTGCAAGTCTGGTTTGTCGAAAACGATGGTTTTCGCATAGCCGGCGGCGCGCTCGGCATGCTGGGCATGGGCACGCTAAAGACTGTCATCGTGCCGCTGTTGGCGATGTGGGCTTTGCTGCCACTGATGATTCTTACCGCTTTGATTTTTATCGGTGTGTTGGCGATGCCGGCAATTGTGCGTCATGTCTCTAGCCGTCATTACCCGCAGCTCGAAAAGCGCCATGGCGGCAGTATTTGGGGAAGTCTCTGGATTTCCTTTGCGTCGTTCATTGTATTCGTCATACTTTGGATCGTCAGTTTGCCGCTGTCGGCAATTCCGCCGCTGGGGCTTTTTGCGCATGCGTTGCTTTGGGGCTGGCTTACTTATCGCGTGATTGCTTACGATGCCATGGCAGAGCATGCCGACGCGGATGAATTGCATGAAATCCGTCAGCTGCATCGATGGCCTTTGCTTGCCATAGGAACGGCAACCGGTGCGATGGGGGCGGCGCCAACTTTACTTTGGTTAGGCGGTGCGCTGTCGGTAATTTTCTTCCCCTTTTTTGCAGCGCTATCGATTTGGTTATACGTGTTAGTGTTCGTTTTTTCGGGACTGTGGTTCGAGCATTATTGCCTAAAAGCCTTGGCGGATTTCCGCGCGGCGAAATCACCTGGCTCGGCGCAATTCAAAAACATCAATTGATCAAAGGAGCGAGGCATGGGGTTCGGGCTGATCATCGTCGGTGACGAAATTTTGTCGGGAAGACGTACCGACAAACATTTTCCGAAAGTGGTAGAGCTATTGTCGGCACGGGGATTGCAGCTCGCTTGGGCCGAATATCTCGGCGATGATCCGCAACGAATTACGTCGACTTTGAAGCGTATCTTCGCCGGGGACGATGTGGTCTTCTGTTGCGGCGGCATCGGCGCGACTCCGGATGACCACACTCGGCAATGCGCAGCAGCGGCGCTAGGCGTTCCCATCATGCTGCATCCCCAAGCAAAGGCCAAAATCGAGGAGCGCTTTCTCGATCTGGCCCGTGAAGCCGGCAAGGAAGCGGATTTGAGTTCTCCTGAAAGTCAGCAGCGCCTGAAGATGGGAGAGTTCCCGGAAGGGGCGGTCATTATCCCCAATCCCTACAATAAGATTCCTGGATTCACTGCACGCGGCAGCGGAAAAGGCGCGCTTCATTTCGTACCGGGTTTTCCTGTGATGGCATGGCCGATGATCGAGTGGGTGCTCGACACACATTACCCGCACTTATTCCATCAGATACCGTGGCTTGAAAAATTCGTGGTGGTATACCACGCTATGGAGTCGACGCTGACGCCATTGATGGAGGCCATTGAAGCGGAGTTCCAGCAGGTGAAGGTCTTTAGCCTTCCCAACGTGGGCGATGCGAACACGCGTCGCCATATCGAATTGGGCGTCAAGGGGGAGCCGGCTCAAGTTGAGGCGGCTTTTTTGAAAATGACGGCGGGCCTTGATCGTCTCAATACCGAATACCATACGCCGTGACGGCGTCAGCTCTTTTGCAATGCTTTCAGCAAGACGATGACAATCACGGCCAAAATAAAAGAGACGCTTTTCCAAAACATTAAGGGATTTCTATCTATCAGCGCCGGTCTCGTCTTTTTCAGAAATTCTACATTCGGATGGCGCAGATCATAAATAAATTCGGATAATTCCGAGTAGCGTTTGGCGGGATTGACGTGCACGGCCTTCTTTAGCATGCCATCAATCCAGGCAGGAATTTCGCGCTTGTCATCCAGCACCGAGTCATACATTAGTTTATTTTGCGCCTCTTTCGTCCTGGAGCGGGACACGTTAGCCCCGTAGGGCAATCGTCCTGACAGCATTTGATAGGTGATGACGCCCAAGGAAAATATATCCGAGCGCGTAGTGCCTTCTTCACCCAGAAAATATTCCGGCGCTGCATATTGTTCCGTTCCGAGAATCTGATTTCGTTCCAGCGGGGCGGCCTCTGAAATGCCGGCCACTTTCGTTGCGCCGAAATCAATGATCTTCACGGTGCCGGTACTGTCGATCATGATGTTTTCCGGCCGCAAATCCTGATGCAGCATTTCCAGCCGGTGGAAAGCACGCAAGCCTTTGGCAATTTGTTCGACGATGCCCCGCACCGTTTCCACGCTTGGTTTCGGATTATCGATCATCCATTGCGCGAGCGTTTGGCCGTCAATGAATTCGGTTACCAGGTAGACGAAGTTGCGCTTTCTGGTTTGCGAGCAGGGTTTCAGCACGTGCGCGCTATTGATGCGGCGAGCAACCCATTCTTCCATCAAGAACCGTTCCAAATACTCCGGATTATTTTGAAGATCGATGGAAGGCGTCTTGATGATGACCGTCTCGCCGGTTTCGCTATCCACTGCCAAATAAATGTGGCTGCGGCTGGTGCCATGGACTTCCCTGACGATTTTGTACCCATCGAAATCCATTCTCGGTTCTAGGATCGGGGGAAAAGGCAGTTCGGAATACTGTTGGTACATCTCCTTCGCTTCGAGCTCGGGGAGCTCGTCGATTCTGACAATCTGAAGGGAGAGATTGTCCTTGCTGCCGCGCTCATAGGCTTCTACTACGATCGCTTTAGCCGCTTTGTCGAGATCGCTTCCGCATTCTTTCAGCGTAGCGCTGATGAAGCCGGCATCGGTAAATTCATATACGCCATCGGTGGCAAGCAGGAAGATGTCGCCCGGTTCAAGCGAGACCGTGCGATAGTCGATTTCAAGTTGGCCGTTAATTCCCACGGCGCGGCTGAGATGACTTTGCTGCGAGGATACCCACACCCGATGGTCGGTAGTGAGCTGTTCCAGAGCTTGATTGTGCAGCTGATAGATGCGCGTGTCGCCGACGTGAAAAATATGCGCTGTCGCCGACTTGATGACCATCGCGCTTAATGTGCAAACGAAGCCGCGGTCTTTATCGTAGCGTCCGTGACCTTGCTGGGTTTGCGAATACAGCCAGGAGTTCGTCGCGCTCAATACGCGTTCCACCGAGGTTTTGACCGACCAAGCTTCCGACGTGCAGTAGTAATCCTCAAGCAAGCCTCCTACAGCCGACTCGCTGGCAATATGGCTGACATCGCTGCTGCTGATGCCATCGGCAATCGCGATAGCAATTCCCTTGGAACTCAATTGAGGTTCCTTCGGTATATATGCACCGTGGAAGTCCTGATTGGTTTCCTTGCATCCTCGATCGGAGAATTGGCCGACCGATATTTTTAATTGTTTGGATATCTTCATAAAAAAAGCCTCAGGCCTAAAGGGCACTGAGGCTTAATTATATTTTGACGCGATTGAATTAGAGGGAACGCTTAGGCGCAGTTTTAATGTGCGTGGAATACAAGGTCAGTCCGGTGAAGGCGAGGCCGCCGACCAGATTGCCCAGAACCGTCGGGATCTCGTTCCAGATCAGGTAATCCATGAACGAGAACTTGGCGCCCAGCAGTAGGCCTGACGGGAACAGGAACATGTTGACGATCGAGTGCTCGAACACCATGTAGAAGAACAGCATGATCGGCATCCACATCGCAATCACCTTGCCGCTGACGTTGGTGGAGATCATTGCGCCGACCACGCCGGTGGACACCATCCAGTTGCACAGCACGCCGCGGATGAACAGCGTGAGCATGCCGGCAGCGCCGTAGTGCTGGTAGCCCAGGGTGCGGTTTTCACCGATCACGCCGATCGCCTTACCCACCGCGTTCGGCTCCACGGAGAAGCCGTAGGTGGTGTAGATAGCCATCATCACTGCCACAGTAAAGGCGCCGGCGAAGTTTCCACAGAATACCAGGCCCCAGTTGCGAAACACGCCGCCCCAGGTGGCGCCGGGGCGCTTATCCCATACCGCCAGCGGGGCCAGCACGAACACGCCGGTGAGAAGGTCGAAACCCAAGAGGTACAGAATGACGAAGCCCACCGGGAATAGAATCGCGCCGGCCAAGGGCTGGCCCGTCTGCACGTTGATCGTCACCGCGAACCAGGCGGCCAAAGCCAGGATGGCGCCTGCCATATAAGCGCGAATCAAGGTATCCCGGGTAGACATGTAGATCTTGGATTCACCGGCATCCACCATCTTGGTGACGAATTCTGAAGGCACTAAGTAAGACATAGCTATTCCCCTTAAGTCTGCAATTTTGAAAAACAGCCCCTCTAGTCCTTAAAGCACAAGGATTAGAAGTGGACGTCTCGATTATTTGGACGTTTCACAGCGAAGTCTTCGCCGCACCTGAATTGAGCAGCCTTATGCTGGTTCAACGCACCAAAGAAAGCACATACTGTGCCAGTGCACAAATTAGGAGATGCATCAAATGCCGTAGCGCGCGTCCGTTAAAGAGGCCTTTGCGCCAGGCCAGTGCGTACCAAGATGGAGGTTGATCGGCTTTGGTGCAGTCTACGGGCACATCAGCGCCGGAGGTAAAACTGAAATGATCTGAACGATGCTCTTATTTAGGATTTTATTTTGTCTTTACTTCATCCAGCAAACCTTGCCGGCGGATGAAGTCGATCACTTGCTCCACGCCTTCCCCTTTTCGCAAATTAGTGAAGATGAAAGGGCGAGTGCCGCGCATTTTTTTTGCGTCTCTTGCCATTACATCTAGGTTAGCGCCGACATAAGGCGCTAAGTCAGTCTTGTTGATAATGAGAAGATCGGAACGCGTGATGCCAGGGCCGCCTTTACGCGGAATTTTCTCGCCGCCGGCGACATCGATGACATAAATCGTCAGGTCGGATAGCTCAGGGCTAAAAGTTGCTGCCAGATTGTCTCCGCCCGATTCCACCAGGATGAGATCGAGATCCGGAAATTCCGCGCTCATGCGGGCGATCGCTTCCAGGTTGATCGATGCGTCTTCGCGAATCGCCGTGTGCGGGCAACCTCCGGTTTCCACGCCCATCAAACGTTCGGCAGGCAAGGCATCCGCGCGCAACAAGATCTCCATGTCTTCTTTTGTGTAGATGTCGTTCGTGATGACCGCCATGTCATAGCGGTCGCGCATCTTTTTGCATAGCATTTCGCATAAGGCTGTTTTCCCTGAGCCGACCGGGCCGCCGATACCGACACGAAGGGGATTGGATGAGTCTGTCATTTTTATTCCATGTTTGTTTTGTTTGAAGCGCTTAAGACCGGTAGAGCCTGCTGTACTGTATTTCATGCTGCATCGACAGTAGCGACAAGCCTGGAGACCAGTTTGACAATTCATGGTCTCCTAATTGTTGCGCCACTGACGCCGCCGCTTCTAATTCGGGCACCAGAGACAATAAAAGTCGTTGGCCGGCGACCTGGCCGAGCGGAACGGATTTTACGCACACCAATACTTGATTTTCCGCCCATGAAAACAGCATGGCCAGCAAGGCTGCTTGGGGAGGGACGTTGAGTGCAATGGCTGCACAGGCGAGGGCGGTCGGCATAGGAACCTCTTCGTGCTGTTTTAGCAGGGCAAGCGTGGTCCCGTCTCCCAACTTCAAATCCGTCGCGAGTTTGGCAAGTGAATAACCCATTTGAATGGTCTCGGCACGAAATTCGGCCGTATCGCGTGCGGCGATGAAGCGTTCTGTCCACACCGCCACCGAATCCGCATCGTTTGCTTCGAAGGCTAGCAGCAGGCGCCATAAGATGGGCGCTTCGAAGCGCGCCACGACATGATGGAGCGTATCGGTAATCCAGATGCGAGCTGTCGCTTCATTGCTTACCATGCCGTCCTCAATCGCCGCTTCCAATCCTTGCGAATAGCTGTATGCGCCCACCGGCAGCGAAGGGCTCGCTAGTTGCAGTAGATGGAGTAATGCCGCGGATTGCATGATTATTTTTTCGCCGTTTCGACTTGCGCCGGACGGTGAATCTTTTGCCGTAGCGGCACGGGCGCTAGGAGATTGGGCTGTTCTTCGCCATGATGATGGTGATGGCCGCCACCATAGGCGCCGGATTCAGGTTCGAAGGGCGCTAATTCCTCCGTCACGGTGGCGCCCAGTCCTTCCAGCATATCTTTCAGAACGGCGTCTTTACGTATGCGTAGAAATCCAAGGCCGTCTGCGCTGCCGACCTGAGCCTGCGTATGTCGATTACCGAGATGAAAGGCGCAGCGCAGCAGGTCGCGAGGCGTAGGACACTCCACTCGGTAAGTCGTTTCATCGGCGGCGGTGATTTTCACGACGCGGCCATCGTCGCCTTTTAGGCAGTCGCCATCTCGCAGCACTGTTCCGCGCACTGTAAGGACCGCAACTTCTTCACCGGAGGCCAGCATGGCGCGAAAACGGCTTTTCTCGCGCATTTCGTATGGCAGCACCAGTTCATCGGCAATGTTATCGGCAACGTCAATTTTAGTGTGCAAGGTCAGCATAATCATCAGAACAAAAAGTAACGTTGTGCCATCGGCAGTACTTTCGCCGGTTCGCATACCAGCAGCTCGCCGTCGGCGCGCACTTCGTAAGTTTCGGAATCGACTTCCATTTTCGGCGCTAAACCATTGTGGATCATGTCACGCTTGCGCAGGTTGCGCATGTTTTTCACGGCCATTACCGGTTTATTCAGCTTCAATCGATCGGCAATACCATCGTCAAACGCGGCTTGCGAAACAAAAGTGATCGATGTTTTCAAACCGCCGCCGAAAGCGCCGAACATCATGCGATAGTGGACCGGCTGCGGTGTAGGAATCGACGCATTGGGATCACCCATTTGCGCCGCGGCGATCATGCCGCTCTTGAGAATCATCGACGGTTTGACGCCGAAGAAAGCAGGTTTCCACAAGACGAGGTCAGCGATTTTACCGGTTTCGATTGAACCCACTACATGCGAAATGCCGTGCGTGATGGCAGGATTGATGGTGTATTTTGCGATGTAGCGTTTGGCGCGGAAATTGTCCGCCTTGCCGCTTCCTTGGCTGGAGTCTTCCGTCAATGCACCGCGTTGTACTTTCATTTTGTGCGCGGTTTGCCAGGTACGCATGATGACTTCACCGACGCGTCCCATCGCTTGCGAGTCGGACGACATCATGGAAATCGCGCCGATGTCATGCAGAATATCTTCAGCGGCAATCGTTTCGCGCCGGATGCGCGACTCCGCAAATGCAATGTCTTCCGCAATTGCCGGATCGAGATGGTGGCATACCATCAGCATGTCGAGATGTTCATCCAGCGTATTGACGGTATAAGGCCGGGTCGGATTGGTGGAAGAGGGCAGGACATTGTCCTGTCCTACGGCGGCAATGATGTCCGGCGCGTGGCCGCCGCCCGCGCCTTCGGTATGGAAGGTGTGGATAGTACGGTCTTTGAATGCAGCCAAGGTATTTTCCAGGAAGCCGCCTTCGTTCAAGGTGTCGGTATGGATGGCGACTTGCACATCCATGCGGTCGGCAACCGATAGGCAATTGTCGATGGCGGCGGGCGTGGTGCCCCAGTCTTCATGCAGTTTCAGACCTACTGCGCCCGCGCGAACCTGTTCTTCCAGCGGCACGGGCAAGCTGACGTTGCCTTTGCCGAGAAAGCCCAAGTTCATCGGAAATGCATCGGCAGCGGCCAGCATCGAATGAATATGCCAAGGCCCCGGCGTGCAGGTTGTTGCCGCGGTGCCGACTGCCGGACCGGTGCCGCCGCCTATCATGGTCGTAACGCCCGACATGAGCGCTTCCTCGATTTGCTGCGGACAAATGAAGTGAATATGGGTATCGATGCCGCCGGCGGTAAGAATCATGCCTTCGCCGGCAATGATTTCAGTGGCGCCGCCGATAGCCATGGTGACGTTCGGCTGGATATCGGGATTGCCGGCTTTGCCGATAGCGGCAATTTTGCCGGACTTGATGCCGATGTCAGCCTTCACGATGCCCCAATGGTCGAGAATGAGCGCATTGGTAATCACCGTATCCATCACGTCGCGGTGATTGCGTTGCGATTGGCCCATACCGTCGCGGATCACTTTGCCG
The DNA here is from genome assembly GCA_016177875.1 of Burkholderiales bacterium. Classification (GTDB taxonomy): domain Bacteria; phylum Pseudomonadota; class Gammaproteobacteria; order Burkholderiales; family Burkholderiaceae_D; genus Paucimonas. The sequence continues at coordinate 14,678 of JACOUL010000004.1, read as the reverse complement.
CCGCCGAATTTCACTTCTTCGCCGTACGTGGTGTAATCCTGTTCGACTTCGATGAAGAGATCCGTGTCCGCAAGGCGTACGCGGTCACCGGTGGTCGGGCCGAACATTTCGGCATAAGCTTGGCGCGAGATTTTCGTCATTTGAGTTTCCCCATCACCTTGGCATTGAATCCATAAACCTTACGGTCTCCCGCAAGCGCGACCAGTTCCACGGTGCGTTCTTGGCCCGGCTCGAAACGCACCGCCGTGCCGGCCGCGATATTGAGGCGCATGCCGTAAGCTAGCTTGCGGTCGAATTGCAGCGCGGCGTTGGTTTCGAAAAAATGAAAGTGCGAGCCGATCTGGATCGGGCGGTCGCCGCTATTGGCCACCTTGACGACGGCAGTTTTGCGGCCTGCGTTCAATTCTATGTCGCCTGATTCGATGAGCATTTCTCCTGGAATCATTACACTCTCCTTATGGAATCGGATGATGGACTGTGACCAGCTTGGTGCCGTCCGGGAAGGTGGCTTCTATTTGAATCTCAGGAATCATTTCTGCCACGCCTTCCATGACGTCGGCACGCGTCAGGATTTTGGCGCCGTCGGACATCAGCTCCGCCACCGTTTTGCCGTCGCGCGCACCTTCCATCATCGCCGCCGTGATGAGGGCGACAGCTTCCGGATAGTTCAGCTTCAAACCGCGCGCTTTGCGGCGTTCGGCGAGCAGCGCTGCCGTGAAAATCAGGAGCTTGTCTTTTTCTCTTGGGGTCAGTTCCATTCGTCCTCCTTTTTAGGTATGCCAAATTCGGGGCGTTACTGCGGCGCGGCCGACTATAGCAGGGCGCAATAGTTGCCATGCCTGGGTCATGACTTGCTTGGCAATTTCACTTGAATGGCCGAGAAAGCGCACGACACATAGTTGCTTCATTTGGGTCGCGCCGGTCCAGCCAGCGCCCGCCGCTGCCGACGCGGTGCATTCGCGTATTTGCTGCAATAGGGCCGCCGGGACCGCGTCGCCGACCGCAAGCAGCGTTGCGCACACAGTAGAATCGCGCAAACCAAGCGGACTAGTCATCGACGCGCTTGCGCCGCGCATATCGCCTTGTTCATACCACAGCAATTTTCCGCCTCGCCGAATGCTCGTACGCTGGACAATCTTCCCGGCATCAAACGATTCTCCCGAAGCGGTACGGCCAAAACATAAGATCTCCCACCCAATGTAGCGGGCATCTGAAGCAAGGATGACGCTCTGGTCGAGCTGTACTTGTGCCGCATTGAAAAAAATCGTCTCTTGCGGCAACCACTCCAGCGAAGCGCCTGCTTGGATATCGAGTTGGATATCCTGATGTGCCACGTAGCCATTTGCCCTGTACCATTTGGCAGCGCCGGGTGTCGTGATAAATGCGTTGGCATTGGCGCCGACATTCGCTGTAATCGCCAATTCGTCGCCGCCGACCACGCCGCCCGGCGGGTGGACGACGATGGTATGGCATATTTGCGGCCCCTCGGGATAAAGCGGTTTTTGCACGAGCAAGGGGCCGTGGTGCGCGCGCTCGACCAGACGTGTCGTGCCCGCATCGTCGGCAAATCCCAGAGCGAGACGCGCCTTCCAATGTTTTCTCGAAGGCATCAAGTCGGCAGGGGTTTCGGCAGCAAGGCTTTTCATGGCCCGTACTTTACACCACCGCTATACCGCCAGGTGACGCTTGACTTCCTCGCTATTCATTTGTTCATGCGTGCCGGATGCGACAACCTCACCGCGCGACAGCACGATGAATTTGTCGGCAAGCGCATGCGCAAAATCGAAATACTGTTCGCATAGCAGGATCGCCATATCGCCGCGTTGGCGCAGCAGACGAATCACACGTTCGATATCTTTGATGATCGACGGTTGAATGCCTTCGGTCGGTTCATCGAAAATAATCAGCTTGGGATCAGCTAAGAGTGCGCGCGCAATCGCCAGTTGCTGCTGCTGGCCGCCGGACAAATCGCCGCCGCGCCGATGCAGCATTTCCTTGAGCACAGGGAAGAGTTCATAAACATTGCTTCTAATCGCTGTTGCCTCCTTGCCGGATTTAACAGCCATTCCCATCAGCAGATTTTCTTCGACCGTCAGGCGCGCAAAAATTTCGCGTCCCTGAGGTACATAAGCAATGCCGGCGTGCGCGCGTTCATGGGGCTTCAATTTCGTGATGTCGCGTCCTTCGAACATGACGCTGCCGCCGGCGACCGGCAGCACGCCCATCAAGCATTTAAGCAACGTCGTTTTGCCGACGCCATTACGGCCGAGAAGAGCAAGGCACTGTCCCTTTTCCAGCGACATCGAAACGCCGCGCAAGGTATGCGAAGAACCATAGTATTGATTGAGAGCTTCAACGTTCAGCATACTTATCGTCCCAGATACACTTCAATCACGCGCTCGTCTGCTTGGACTTGTTGCATCGTCCCTTGCGCCAGCACAGAGCCTTCATGCAACACCGTAACGACGCCGTCTTGCGCGATTTCGGTCACGAATGCCATGTCGTGTTCGACCACGACGATGGAATGCTTACCGCGCAGCTCATTGAGCAATTCGGCGGTGCGTGCCGTTTCCGCATCCGACATGCCTGCGACCGGTTCATCGAGCAACAGCAACTGCGGCTCTTGCATCAGCAACATGCCGATTTCCAGCCACTGCTTTTGGCCATGCGAGAGCAATCCCGCCAGCCGATGCTCTTGGCCGTTCAAGCGGATCAATTTGAGAATGTCGTCGATCTTGCCTTTTTGTTCTAAAGTCAGCTTGAAGAATAAAGTCGGTCGAACCTTCTTGTTCATCTTCATCGCCAATTCAAGATTTTCAAACACGGTATGCTGTTCGAAAACCGTTGGTCGCTGGAACTTGCGGCCGATACCGGCATGGGCAATGTCGTACTCCGTCATTCGAGTGAGGTCCATGGTTTGACCAAAAAACGCGGTGCCGGATGTCGGCCGCGTCTTGCCGGTGATGACATCCATCATCGTCGTTTTGCCGGCGCCGTTCGGGCCGATGATGCAGCGTAGCTCGCCGACCGAGATATCAAGATTCAGCTTGTTGATGGCCTTGAATCCATCGAAAGAAACCGTGATGTCTTCGAGGTACAGAATCGCGCCGTGCGAGGTATCGACGCCTTCGCCTTTGACATGGCCGTAAGAGGTGCCGTGTTCGGCGTGAAGGGAATTGTCGATGTGAGGATGAACCGGTTGCGCCGGATCGACTACTTCGCTCATGCGACCTCCTTGTTTTTACGCAGCTTCTTCGCAATTCCCAGCATGCCTTGCGGCATGAATAGCGTCACCAAGATGAAAAGCAGGCCGAGTGCAAATAGCCACAGATCGGGGAAGGCCGCGGTGAACCAGCTCTTTAAGCCGTTGACCGAGAAAGCGCCGACGATAGGCCCGATTAAGGAACCGCGACCGCCGACGGCTGCCCAGATCACCATTTCAATCGAATTCGCCGGCGACATTTCGGAAGGATTGATGATGCCGACTTGCGGCACATACAGTGCACCGGCAATGCCGCACAACACAGCCGACAAAGTCCACACGAACAGCTTGAACCATAAAGGGTTGTAGCCGATGAACATCAGTCGCGATTCCGAATCGCGCACCGCTTGCAGCACGCGCCCGAGCTTGGAGGTGACGATCCAGCGGCACAGGAAGAGTGCCCCCAACAAGAACAGCAGGGTGATTAAATACAGCGCTGCTTTGGTTCCTGGCGCGGTAATGGTAAAGCCGAGTATGCGTTTGAAATCGGTGAAGCCGTTGTTGCCGCCGAAGCCGGTGTTATTGCGGAAAAACAGCAGCATAAAGGCAAAGGTCATGGCTTGCGTGATGATTGAAAAATACACGCCCTTGATGCGGGAACGGAAGGCAAAGTAACCGAACATGAATGCGAGCACCCCTGGCACCAATACCACCAGCAGCATGCAATACCAAAAGCTGTCGGTGAACGACCAATACCAAGGATAGGCTTTCCAGTCGAGGAAGACCATGAAGTCCGGCAGATGGCTTTGGTAAACGCCGTCTTTGCCGATGGCCCGCATCAGATACATGCCATGCGCGTAGCCCCCGAGCGCGAAGAAAACACCATGGCCCAAGGACAATATGCCGGTATATCCCCACACCAAGTCAAGCGCGAGCGCCGCCATTGCATAGCACATAAATTTGCCGATTAAGGCAATCGTGTAGCTGGAAATATGCAATGCGTGACTCGAAGGGAAGGCGAGGTTCAATATCGGCAACAGCGCCAATATCGCCGCGCACACAAGGATGCCGATCCAGGCGGGGCGGGAAAAGAGAGGCTGGTTCATTCCGCGCTCCTTCCTTTCATCGCGAATAAACCTTGCGGCCGTTTTTGGATGAAGATAATGATAAATACCAGGATCATGATCTTGGCAATCACGGCGCCTGCCATCGGTTCCAGAAATTTATTGATCTCACCGAGACCAAGCGCGGCAATGACTGTGCCGGCCAATTGACCGACGCCTCCCAGCACTACCACCATGAACGAGTCGATGATGTAACTTTGACCGAGATCCGGCCCCACGTTACCGAGTTGAGACAATGCGACACCGCCCAAGCCGGCGATGCCCGATCCCAAGCCGAAGGTCATCATGTCGACTTTGCTGGTGGAGACGCCCACGCAATCGGCCATACGGCGGTTTTGCGTCACGGCGCGCACAAACAATCCGAGGCGCGTTTTGTTCAAGATGAGCCAGACGGCGGCGACGACCGCAAACGCGAAGAAAATGATCACGATGCGGTTATAGGACAGTACCAGCGAACCCATCACTGTCGTGCCGCCGGACATCCAACTCGGATTGGCGACTTCGACGTTTTGTGCGCCGAAGAGGGTGCGCACGGATTGCATCAGCATCAGACTAATGCCCCAAGTGGCGAGCAGGGTTTCGAGCGGACGTCCATATAGCCAGCGAATGACGGTGCGCTCCAGCGCGATGCCAACCGCAGCCGCGACGATAAAAGCGGCGGGTAGGGCGACCAATAAATATGCGTCGATCGCTTCGGGGAAAAATTTGCGGAATGCGAACTGACAAACATAGGTGGTATAAGCGCCAATCATCAGCAGCTCGCCATGCGCCATATTGATAATACCCATCAAGCCAAAGGTAATTGCCAGGCCCAGTGCGGCTAACAACAACACGCTGCCCAAGGAAATGCCATAAAACAGATTGCCAACAAACTCCGTACGGGCCAAGCGGCCATTTAATGCTGACAATGTTCTTTCGGCTTCGGCCCGAATGCCTTCGTCAGGTTCGGCATAGGTTCCGTCCGATTTTTTTTCCAGCAGCTTTTGCAGCACCGGCTTCAGGTTCGCGTTGCTGCTGCCGGCCAAAGCCTTGATCGCAGCTTTGCGTACTGCGGGATCGGTCGATTCAAGATTTGCCGTCGCTGCGGCGAGCTGAAGCAAAGGCTTGATCTCCGGATCGGTTTCTTTTTCGAGTGCTTTGTTAATCAGCGGTGCTTGAGCAGCATTCGCGCTTTTCTGCAGCTCGGTCGCCGCGGCAAGGCGTTCTGCGCGATCGGGAGAAATCAATTTCAATCCGGCGAGCGCATCGTCCACTGCGCCGCGCAGTCTATTATTAACGGAGATGCCATCTATGCCTTGCGGCACGGCGCCGGTTTTGCCCGTCTCCGGATTGTAGGCTTGGTCATTCTCGACAATAAATATTTCGCCGGACGGGTTAGCGTAAAGCGTATCGTTTTTCAGCGCATTGAGCACTTTGAGTGCATCCTCATTGGCAAGCACTGCAATTTTTCCGATAGCTTCGATACGCGCATCAGGATCATCGCCGGCCAGCGGCTTCAACAATGCGGCGTCAATGGCTGCATAGGCGGCATATGCTTGCGTGCACAGCCAGGCAGCGACGAGTAAATTCTTTATGAGTCTCATGTTTAAGTATTTATCGAGACGGCAATCAAACAAAACTTTAGGGCGAAAAAAAGCCGGAGGGTGGAGGGAGAGCCACTCTCCGGCTCAAACTTCTCTTAAAGGCCTTTCTATACGAAGAAAGGCCTTTATCGCATTGCACCTTCTTACATTTTTTGCTTGCCTTCGTTACCTGCAATGAAGGGGCTCCACGGTTGAGCGCGGATCGGGCCTTTGGTCTTCCACACGACATTGAATTGACCGTCAGGCTTGATCTCGCCGATCATCACCGGCTTATGCAGATGGTGGTTGGTTGCATCCATAGTCAGTGCGAAGCCGGACGGCGCCTTGAAGGTTTGGCCGCCCATGGCTGCGATAACTTTGTCGGTATCGGTCGACTTGGCTTTTTCAACAGCTTGCTTCCACATATGGATGCCGACGTAAGTCGCTTCCATCGGGTCGTTCGTTACGACGGTATCGGCATTCGGCAGCTTCTTGGCCTTAGCATAGGCTTTCCATTGCTTGATGAAGGCTTCGTTCGCCGGATTTTTCACGGACTGGAAGTAGTTCCATGCGGCCAGGTGGCCGAGCAGCGGCTTGGTGTCTACACCGCGCAATTCTTCTTCACCCACCGAGAATGCCACGACAGGTACGTTGGTTGCTTTCAAGCCGGCATTGCCCAATTCTTTGTAGAAGGGCACGTTGGAGTCGCCGTTGATGGTGGAGATCACAGCAGTCTTGCCGCCGGAGGAGAATTTCTTGATGTTGGCAACGATGGTTTGATAGTCGGAGTGGCCGAACGGCGTGTAGACCTCGTCGATATCCTTCTCGTCAACGCCCTTGGACTTCAGGAAGGCGCGCAGGATCTTGTTGGTCGTGCGCGGATACACATAGTCGGTGCCCAGGAGGACGAAGCGCTTGGCGCCGCCGCCTTCTTTAGACATCAAATACTCAACTGCAGGAATCGCTTGCTGATTGGGCGCCGCGCCGGTGTAGAACACATTCTTCTCGAGTTCTTCACCTTCATACTGCACCGGATAGAACAACAGGCTGTTCAATTCTTTGAAGACCGGCAGAACCGATTTACGCGAAACCGAAGTCCAGCAGCCGAATACGACAGCGACTTTGTCCTTGGTGACCAGTTGACGTGCTTTTTCGGCAAACAGCGGCCAGTTGGAAGCCGGATCGACCACGACCGGCTCGAGCTTCTTGCCCATCACGCCGCCCTTGGCGTTGATCTCTTCGATCGTCATCAGTGCCACGTCTTTCAGCGACGTTTCCGAAATTGCCATCGTGCCCGACAGCGAATGGAGAATGCCTACTTTGATGGTATCGGCGGCGACAGCTTGCTGCAGCCAGCCGGCCGTAGCCAGGGTCACCGCGCCGACTGCGGTCGCCTTCAAAAGGGTGCGACGAAACATGTGTTGCTCCTTTGTTTAGAGGGATTAAGTGGAGTGCGATGACTCGCAGACAATGATTAGCAGAATGCATGCCATCCGCTTTGCGCCAGTTTTTCGTGCGACGCCCCAATTTGGGTGCTTTGTTTTGGTGCTTAAACGCTATCCGTTGGTGCGTTTCAATGTCGCGCGAAGGGTTTTTTGCTTTTTCATGGTGCGATCTATGAGGCGCTCGTTGAGGAGGCGAGCGCGATGGCAAGAATTTGCACTAAATAGGTATTCATTCGAATTCTTGCGTCGGGCTTGTTATGATGAAGGCCTTTGCCAGCTATTTTGGATTGCACCATGTTCGATCTCTTTCGCAAGCGCACTGACAATATAGTCGGCGTCGTTTCTAATTCGTCAGTACCTTCTGCGATTACGGCCGCCGACTTAGCGCAACGTAAGCAAGCTGCCATTGCCCAGTTGTCCACTTTGGCCAATGACGAAACAACTGTCGTCGACTTTTTGTTGAAATGCGAATTTGCCGATGTGCGTTTGCAGGCAGCACAGGTAGTGCAAACTAAGACTGGGGTCGAGAGAAGCTTGGAAGCCATGCGCAATACCGACCGGCGCGTTGCCAAATTGATGCAGGCACGGTTGGATGCAATCGAAAGGCAGGAGAACGCTGCGCGCCAAGCCGATCAATGTATGCAGAAGGCACAAGCATTAGTGGCCGATTTTAGGCTTTTGCCGAACCAAGTCAGCGAATTGGACAAGATGTGGGAAGCCATATCCGATGTATCGGATTCGGCCAAAGCGGCGTTCGACGCGGTGCGCATAAAATTGACCGATCGCTTGCAGGCGCAGGCAGCGTTACAACGATCGGTGCTCGATGCATTGAGTGAATTACGTACGCTTGCTGCGATCGAAACGCAAGATTTTCTCAGCGGCGCCGCCGAGAAAGTAGCGACGATCGAAGCCAGAATGTCCTCTTACCGCACCGCGCGAGAGTCGTCGTCTTTGCCGAAAAATCTTTTCGCCGCGTTTGAGCAAACTGCGGCACGTTTGAAGCAGTCCTTGCAGTCGCGTGCCCAACATCAGGAGGCCTGCGAAAGTCGAATGCGGAAATTGTCGGAATGGGAGGGAGGCGATCCGGCGTTGTTGAAAGCCGAGACGCTTCAGCGCGAATGGAAAGCTTTGCCTTCGCTGCCTGATCCTGCGATTATGGCGCCGCTGCAGATACGTTTCGATGCATTGTTAATCCGTACGTCGGAGGCGCTCAAATCGCGGCGGCAAGAGTCCAAGAAGCCGGCGCAAGGAATGCAGCAGCAAGTTGCGCAAATCTTGGAGCAAATGGAGCTGGCCCTACAAGAGGGCACATTGCAGCTGGCCGCAGAGCATGACAAGACAATACGGTCGTTGGATTTGAAACCGAATTCGCTTCCCGCGAATCAAGCTGCGCGCTTGTCTCGCGCACGAGCAGAACTCGCGAGGTTGCAAGGTTGGGCAAAATGGGGTGGTCATGTTTCGCGTGAGGAGCTTGTTCATGCTGCAGAATCGCTGCCGTCACAGGAGTTGGCACCTGCAGAACTTGCCAAAAAAATCGGCAGCTTGCGTGAGCGCTGGAAATCGCTCGATGTTTCCGCCGGCCCGGCTAACAAAGATCTTTGGCAGCGGTTCGATCAAGCCTGCAGCACGGCGTATGCACCGGCAGCGGCGCATTTTAAACACTTGGCGGAAGAGCGGCAGCAAAATGCGGTCAAAGCCCAGAGTGTGATCGGCGAACTAAAAAAGCTTTCGACGCAGATCGACGGCGATGCAGTTGATTGGAAGTCGATCGCCGTCACTCTTGATCGACATCGTCAGGCTTGGCAGCGTCTAGGCGCAATGGATCGAAAAGAAAAGAAGCGTTTAGATGCGGAGTTTCAGACCGCAATACAATCGTTGTCAGAGCCGTTGAATGAGGTTCGCCGGCGAGAAGCCGCTCAGCGAGAGCAATTAATTGCCGAAGCCACCCGTCTTGACCCGCGCGACCGTACCACCCCGGAAGCATTGCATCAGTTGCAGGAGCGGTGGCAGCTGTACGCAAAGACAATGCCGTTGGAGCGTCAAGAAGAGCAAGCGCTTTGGCAGCGTTTTCGAGACGCATGCGGGAAAGCCTTTGCGGCACGTAAAGACGCCGTGCATGCGGCCGACGCGGAACGCCAGGGACATTTAAAAGAAAAACTCGGCTGGTGCGAGCGCTTGGAGACAGTTCAAAATAGTGATGAAACTCAAGTTCGCCAAGTGCTGCGTGAAGCCACCGGAAATTGGGACAGGATCGGCGCGGTGCCGCGCGCAGTCGAGCGGCAAACCGAAGCGCGCTATCACAAGGCAGTTGAGCAATTGCGCAAACAGCTGGACGCAATGGGCCGCGCAAAATTATCGGCGCAATGGGATGTTTTTTGCGCCATGCTGGATGCATGTCGTTCGCTTGAAAAAAGCCTAGGTGCAGACGCCCCAATACAATCTGCAGCATTGGATCGGCTGGCAGCCGACTTTAATTCCACGCCCGCTACGCCGGCCGAGCTTGAGCGTACTTTGCAGGTGCGATTCCAGACTGCATTTGGCGCAGCCCAATCATGCGATCAGCAGGCAACCCGCTCCGCTGCACTTAATCGTTCAGCTTTGATGCATGAGCTACTGCGCTTGGAAATCGCGACTGGTTTAGACAGTCCGGCAGAGTCGGCGCGCGAAAGGATGCAATTGCAGGTCGAGGTGCTGCAGTCCGCATTGAAGGCGGGCCAAAAGCCGCAAAGTCAGGAAAAAGGAATGGGGGGATTTTGCGAGCTCGTTAGATTGTCGGCTTTCGCCGATAACGAATTGCAGGCACGTGTCGACCGCTTGATCGCACATTGCCGCCCACAATAATGTAATCGCAAAAAGATCAGGGCCGGTTGGTAGATACCAACCGGCCCCGTGTACTTACTGGCTACTTACTGGCTACTTACTGGCTACTTACTGGCTACTTACTGGCTACTTACTGGCTACTTACTGGCTACTTACTGGCTACTTACTGGCTTCGGCCGGAATTACTTCTTAGCTTTGGCAGTTGCTTTAGCAGTAGCTTGGGTCATTTGGCTAACTGCGTTGTTCAAGTTGGCTTCCAACGTCTCAACAGCTTGCTTGGAAGTCTTGGCCAATTGCTCGTAGCTGGCGTTAGCGGTGCCGATGGCGGACTTGACCATGGAAACCAGATTTTCGGAACCAGCCGGTGCATTTTTGCTGGCTTCTTCGATCAGGGCCAGAACCTTACGGTTAGCTTCAGCGACTTGCTCTTCAGCCGCTTTGGAAAACTCGGCTTGAGCAGCGGAAGCGATGGTAGCAACGTGACGGCCGTAAGCGATTGCTTTCTCGGCGTTCGGCTGAGCTTGTTCAGCGCTGACCTTGAAGAATTCTTGCGGATCTTTAGCGGACAGCAATTGCTTGGCAGCGGAGTTGGACTCTTCAATCGAAGTCTTGGCTGCGTTGATGTTCAGGTCGACCAGTTTCTCGACGCTTTCAAAAGCTTTGTTGGTCAGGGCAGTGATCAGGGCGATTTGCGCTTCGAAGTTGGCCTTAGTAGCAGCAGTAAATTGTTCTGGGGTGGTAAACATTATTTTCTCCTAAATTAAATAAATGGAAAGGGTGGTCAAAAATTTTTCAAACGACATTGTGCACCGCAACAATGCCAATTTTAGGGATTAAATTCTGCATGTCAAGCGCTTTTTGTTGCGCTGCATTATGAGCTTATTTGTAAAAACAACAATGATTCTGTTTCAATTTTTTTAATTTTTCAAGTACACCTCTTGGTAACTTTCTGTTGCCTCGCCAAGTTTGCCTACATTGATTTTCATAGAGAGGGTAAGGGAAATTCAGGGGTCTAGGTAGGATTTTCCCGAGTGAGTTGTCAGAAAATCATTGTGCTGCCGTTCGGCATTTTTTTAATTGCGCAATCTCAATTTTTCGCGTGTTTTTACCGTTTACCGTAGAAATACCAGGTGAAGCGCTTAAGCCACATTTTTAAGAATTCCGGAAAGAGGCAGCTGAAAAGCTTGGTTTTCGTCAGGAAAAGAGAAATGACTCTTTTCAAGATCTTATGAAAATCAAGACGAGCCTTGATTCTCGGATTAATCTTTTTGCATGCTAAAAAACTTTTCTTTCTAGAATATTGTTTAATTACATCACCTAACATCCTAATTCTCTTGCAGATTTTCATCGTTTTGCTACACTGCAATTCCATTTCATCGGCAAGAAGTTCAGGGGTACAACAATGGCGAAGTCAGCGCTGGGGATTTTGTTTTCGATACTCTTCATTTGCTTAGCCGCATCTAATGCGACGGCAGCCAATGAAGCGGGAACAACTGCCCGGTCGAAAAAGACAGTCGCTAAAAAACATGCCGTTAAACGCAAGGCGGTCACGCGTAAGCGCGTGGCGCGTGCGAATGCTTCCTTAGACTCACGTGAAAAACTCGTTAAACGCGTCGTTTTGGTGCGTGGAAAACGCAAGGTGATGTATCAGCGTGTGGCATATCGGCCGGTTATTCCTGCCGTGCCGCCAGCGCCGACGGCAGGCGACTTAGCCGGCCTCAATTCCACACGCGATCCGCTCGACTTGAAATCCAATGTCGCATTGGTAGTAGATCAAACCAGTTCTGAAGTGCTGTTTGAAAAGAATGCCGGCGTTGCGTTGCCGATCGCCTCCATCACAAAATTGATGACGGCATTGGTAGTCATCGAATCTCATCAGAATATGGATGAAATACTGGAGATCTCGGAAGAAGATGTAGACCGCCTGAAAAACAGCGGCTCTCGCCTGAAAGTCGGCACCCAACTTTCACGTGCCACGATGCTGCATCTTGCATTGATGAGTTCGGAAAATCGTGCTGCTTCCGCATTGGGGCGTTACTATCCGGGCGGCCTTCCTGCTTTTGTCGCGGGGATGAATGCAAAAGCGAGATCTTTAGGTATGTTGGATACGCGATTCGTCGATTCAAATGGTCTGTCGAGTTCAAATGTCGCGAGCGCACGTGACTTGGCCAAGTTAGTGACGGCAGCGCAGCGGTATCCAGTCTTGTGCCAGTATTCGACGGACACGGAATACGTGGTTGAAACAGGTGGCCGTCCGCTTCATTACAAGAATACCAATCATCTTGTTTCCAATCCTGCGTGGGAAATTGGATTGCAAAAGACCGGCTACATTTCCGAAGCGGGCCGTTGCCTCGTCATGCAAGCAATGATCGAAGGACGGGCGGTTGTGATGATATTTTTGGATTCGAAAGGCAAGCAATCGCGCCTAGCCGATGCCAGCCGGATTCGCAAATGGCTGGAAGCATTGAAACCGCAAACCATGTCGAAGAATCGACTGGCCGGCAAGGTTTCCTAGTCAGCTCCCTTTTGGGTATAACCCAACACCGCGGAAATCTGATTCGCGGTGCCGATCAAGTCTTCCAACCATTCTTCTTGCAGTCGGTCCGCCGGCGCGGAGATCGACAACCCAGCGATCAAGCGTCCGGAGTCGTCACGTATCCCGGCAGCCATGCAGCGTACACCCAACTCCAGTTCTTCGTTATCGCGCGCATAGCCGCGCGCACGCACGAGACTCAATTCGCGCTCCAGTTTCCCGAGATCGGTGATGGAATTTTTATTATGTCCGGCAAGGCCGGTACGAGTCGCATAAGCACGAACAGTCTTCGGATCGTCCATCGACAAAAAAAGTTTGCCTGTAGAGGTCAGATGCAAAGGCGCCCGTCCACCGATTGCCCGTACCACCTGCATTCCTGAGCGTTCCGAAAATGCGCGGTCGATGTAGACAATTTCATCGCCTTGGCGCACCGATAGATTCACTGTTTGGCTGGTTTTGCGATGCAAGTTGCGCATAAATTCCAAGGCCGCTTCGCGAACGTCCAAACGGCTTTTGACGATATTCCCTAGTTCCAGTAGCCGCATGCCGAGCCGATATGAGCCGGGTTCGGCCCGATCGACAAAACGTTTCATGACTAAGTCATTCAGAATGCGGTGTGCAGTGGAGGGATGAAGGCCGGTTGTCGCCGAAAGATCTTTTAAGCTGACGGGATCTGGTTGGAAGGCAAGCGCATCCAACAGCGCTACCATGCGTTCGATCACTTGGATCGACGTCTTTTCTGTTTCAATAGGTGCTTCGGGTTTCATAACATGAAAATGCATTCCAAGAACATCTTTATACCATAATGTGAAAAAATCAAAAAGGCCGTAAAGGACCCAAAGCCCAATATATCAATGCAACTTTGGAGTATCATCGGCTGCGCATTTGATCCTTTCATTTTCTTCTTCCAGTATCTATGTCTACGCCGGAACCTGCAGTCAGTGAGTTCAAGAGTAAAAGCGGATTAAAGCGCGTCGTCTCAGCCGTCGGTTATTCAATTCAGGGATTTCAATCCGCTTGGAAAAGCGAGCATGCATTTCGCCAAGAATTGTTTGTCGTTATCCCTGCGATGGTGATTGCTCTATTGCTGAAGATAACAGCACTGGAAAAATTGCTGCTGATTAGCGTGCTGCTTCTGGTGCTGATCGTCGAGCTGATCAATTCCGCGATCGAGGCCATCGTCGATCGCGTGTCCTTGGAGCGCCATCCACTGTCAAAAAATGCGAAAGACTTTGGCAGCGCCGCAGTATTCCTCGCGATAACCATCGCAGCCGCTACATGGGGAGTAATCGTGCTCCCGCTTCTGCGATGAATATGCTCTCTGCATAAAACGCATAAGGTACTGCGAAAGTATTCGTTCTATTTCCGACGCCGCTTGGTTAACCTGCATTCCTTCGAAACAGCTAGGAGGAATACAAATGTCGCTTCAAAAAATTCTGCTTTGGGCAGGCACGTTGGCGCTTGCCGTCTCTTCGGCGCAGGCGGCGGAAGTCTCGCTGCTGAATGTCTCCTACGATCCGACTCGCGAGTTGTATCAAGACTTCAATCAGGTTTTTGCCAAGTACTGGAAAGCGCAAACGGGCAACGAACTTAAGATCAAACAGTCGCACGGCGGGTCCGGGAAACAAGCGCGTTCAGTGATCGATGGCCTGGGCGCGGATGTGGTTACGCTCGCTTTAGCGTATGACATCGATGCCATTGCCGAGAAAGGTTTGTTAGGCAATTCGTGAGGAAGTTGTTTAGAAATGTGCCGGTACTTGAATCGGGCGCGCGCGGTGCGACGACCACTTTTGTCGAGCGCGGTATTGGCGACGTGTTGCTGGCATGGGAAAACGAAGCGATTCTTGCGATCGAATAAAAGGGACTTCCCCACTCGGTACGGCATCAACGTGCCAAGATTGAGTTTCGAGAACAATCTGAATGAGGGAGGAAGTCATGAATAAGCGTACCGCAGATCGTGCAGAAATGGCAACTGTCGCCCGTGCCGGGTTG
>JACOUL010000006.1 GCA_016177875.1 Burkholderiales bacterium | reverse complement strand
CGTACCCGGGGATGCGGATGCCACATGCCCATTTCAAACAAGGTGCGTCGTTCTTCCTCTGCCAGATAAAATCGTTTCATCTCGTCAACCCGTATCCAATACCCATACGGCTTTGACAGTTCCTTTTCAAGGATTACTTAACTGCCGCTCAAATACTCCTGGATTCGCAGCTTTCCGCTATTGCCGCCGATATCCAAAGACGATATCGGTTCCTGCCGCTGGATCTTCTCAATCAAATCGACGCCTTCCAAGGTGTCGCCATCCAGAATCTTCTTCACTCCCTGCAGGCACTGCACTTTTTCGTCGATCGTTAGGCTGGCGTTGGGTGAATAGGAGAAGTATTCGAAAAAAATATAGAAGTGATGGCCGCGTTTGATCTTTTTCATGCCGTTGCGCAGCGAAAAAGATTCCCAGAACGCGATCGTGTTGGCCGGAAGCTTGGCTGGTCTAAGCCGGGCGGCAATCACGGTCAGTTGCGAACCTTCGGAGTCCGGGTCATAGCCAAAATCCATGGCGGCTACGATCGCGCCAGCGCTTTTATAAACGACACACTCTCGTGGTCCGTCTGGAGGGCGAACCAGCGCGCCATACATACTCCACGGCGGATCGATAAACGACGAGAAGAATGCATCGTTCATTCGTTTTCCATACTGAAAACCTTGTCTGGACGTCATCTCATTCACGAGATAGTTTTCAGTCAGTTTTTTAAAAACTATCCAGCCGATGATGGCGAGGCATGCGATTGTGGCAGTTACGTACTCCATACGGATTAAGGTTTGCAGCAATTGGGTGGTATTTATGCGCTTGCAAAAGCCGGCGCTGCGTTGTTCTATAGCCGGTTATGGCGCGCATGCAAGAGTAGCACACTGCGGAAACTGCCAGGAAAAATGCAGGCGGCTTTCACAGCCGCTTCTGGCGACGCCAAAGTTTGGCTTGTGTGTGGTTGCGAATTTTGAGACCGGATAATTGTGAAATAATGAAAGGCTGCCCCAAAATATTTCACGAACCCCCTATTCCTTTGCCCTCAAACAGCGATGAACAAAATCGGACGCAACGAACCCTGCCCGTGTGGCAGCGGCAAAAAATACAAGGCGTGCTGCGGCTCTTTGGTCGCCGCTACGCCGGTTCCGGTTTTTTCCGTTGCCGACGCTATACGCATGGCGCAGCGGTGTCTGCAAAGCGGTCGCATTGAGGAGGCGGAAACGCACGCGCGCTCGGCGCTGGAAGTGGAGCCGCGCAATGTCGACGCACTATGCGCGCTCGGCGTCGCCTGCAGCGCCGCCGGACGGCATGCGCAAGCCATTGATTTCCTCGAAAGGGCGATCGAGAGCAATCCTATGCGTCCGGAGCCGCCTCTCATGTTAGGCAGCATCTTGGCGGATGCCGGCCAATCCGAGCGCGCATTGCCATACCTGCATCGCGCTATTGAGCTTAAACCGGATTTGGCGGCGGCTCACAACAGGCTGGGCGTGCTGCTGCAAGCCTTAGGCCGGCTCGATGAAGCCGTGGCAAGCCTCAAGAGCGCCACCCAATTCGCGCCGGGCTTTGCGCTGTTTTTCTCGAACTTGGGTCTCGCATACACGCAGATGCGGAACGAAACGCTCGCGATAGCCGCCTTTGAAGATGCGTTAAGAATCGATCCGAATTTCATCGGCGCGCGTTCCAATCTGGGTATTCTCCTCAAGGGGCTGGGCCGCAACGATGAGGCGCTTCCACATCTCGAACACGTGCTCGCCGCCCATCCCCATCATACGAACGCGCGCATCGCGATGGGAAACCTGGAAAGAGAAGCAGGGAATTTTGACCGCGCAACCGAGCACTTCGAGTATGCGCTGCGCGCCGACCCGCATAATGCGGAGCTTCGCTTCCAGGTCGATTCGCTCAAGCGTGTCGATGTCGAACGTCCGCCGGTCGAATTTGTGCGCAATTTATTTAACGACTTCGCCGAGGAATTCGATCGTCGCCTGGTCGATGCGCTGGGCTATTCAGCGCCGCAGCAATTGGCTAACGCGATCCGTTCCGTGCAGCCCGAAAAATCCGATTGGCGTATCCTCGATCTGGGCTGCGGCACGGGTCTCTTGGGTGTCGAGCTGAAGCCCGTTGCGGCTTCAATCACCGGCATCGATCTCGCGCCGAACATGCTTGCCAAGACAGCCGAGCGCAATATCTACGATACGTTGCACGAAGCCGAAATCGTCGCGTTCATGGAAAATGCGAACCCGAACGCATACGACCTGGTCTGTTCGACGGATGTCTTTAACTATTTCGGCAACTTGAAACCGATCTTTGCGGCGGCCGGGCGCTTGCTGCCGCCGGGCGGACTATTCGCATTCTCGCTGGAAGCGAACCAGGAAAATGGCCAAGCCTATCGCCTGAACCAGACCGGCCGCTATGCGCATTCTCGCGAAGGCATAGAAAGCCTAAGCGCAGAGTTCGGATTTTCGGTCGGCCATTTTTCCGAATGTA
The DNA here is from genome assembly GCA_016177875.1 of Burkholderiales bacterium. Lineage (GTDB taxonomy): Bacteria > Pseudomonadota > Gammaproteobacteria > Burkholderiales > Burkholderiaceae_D > Paucimonas. The sequence continues at coordinate 52,741 of JACOUL010000006.1, read as the reverse complement.
CGCTGCGGCAGGAGCGAAAAGAACCAGTAGCAGGGTATTTATTTGTTTTGCGAAGCGGCGATTAAGCCTCAATAAGATTAACGGCTGCGACCGACGCTACGATGCGTCAATGCCGATTGTTGCGTCGATGTTTTCGCGGGCTGCGATAGTGGCTTGGGCAATGGTTTTTGTTTTTGCGTCTGCTTGGGCGGATTCGACCTGCGCGGATCTTGCGGTGTCGCCACCGGCGCCTTCTTCGCCTTGCTTGCGTTAGCTTGCTTGCGTGGCTGGCTGGAAGGGCGCTTCTCGCCGTTGCCGCTGCGCTTTTCCGCGTTGCCGCTGCGCAGCTGGATCGGCTGCGGAAGCGCATTCGGGTCCGGCTCGAAGCCGGCAATGACTTCTTGAGGCAGCGAACGCTTGATGAGTTTCTCGATATCCTTCAACAAACCATGCTCATCGACGCAGACCAGCGACACGGCCTCGCCATTCGCTCCGGCGCGGCCGGTGCGGCCGATGCGGTGCACGTAATCTTCCGCCACGTTCGGTAAGTCGAAATTCACCACATGCGGCAGCTGATCGATGTCGATGCCGCGCGCCGCGATGTCGGTCGCGACCAGCACGCGTAGCTTGCCTTCCTTGAATTCCGCCAGTGCGCGGGTGCGCGCACCCTGGCTCTTGTTGCCGTGAATCGCCATGCCGGTGATGCCGTCCTTTTTCAGCTGCACGACCAGCCGGTCGGCGCCGTGCTTGGTGCGGGTGAATACCAAGACCTGCGACCAATTGTTCTTCCCGATCAAATACGCCAGCAGCGGCTGTTTGCGGTTGCGGTCCACCGGGTGAATTTTTTGTGTGATTACGTCGACCGTCGAATTGCGCCGCGCCACTTCGATCATTGCCGGTGCATTCAACAAGCCATCCGCCAATGCCTTGATCTCCTCGGAAAAAGTGGCGGAAAACAACAGGTTCTGCCGCTTCTTCGGCAGGATCGCCAGCACGCGCTTGATATCGCGGATAAAGCCCATATCGAGCATGCGGTCCGCTTCATCCAGCACCAGGATTTCCACCCGGTTCAAATCGACGGTGCCTTGCTGCACATGGTCCAACAGGCGGCCGGGCGTGGCCACCAGGATATCGACGCCATGCTTCAAGGCCTTGATCTGCGGGTTGATGCCGACGCCGCCGAAAATCACGGTCGAGGTCAGCTTCAGATATTTGCCGTAAGTGCGCACGCTTTCTTCCACTTGCGCCGCCAGCTCGCGCGTGGGTGTGAGCACCAGCGCGCGAATCGGGCGCGCGGCGCTGGCATTGATCGGGGCATAGTCTGCGGCGGACAAGCGCTGCAGAATCGGCAAGGTAAAGCCCGCGGTTTTGCCGGTGCCGGTTTGCGCGCCGGCCAGCAAGTCGCCGCCGGCCAGTACGGCGGGAATCGCCTGCATCTGAATCGGTGTGGGAACGGTATAACCGTGTTCGGTTACGGCGCGAACGATCGCCTCGGACAAGCCGAGTTGGGGAAAAGACATAAATGCTCAATATAAAGATCGGCCTGTCACCGGTGAAGGTGCCAGTCGCAGGCGGATGGGTTGAAACGCAGGGGGAGTGAAGCGGCGGTAAATGACTGGGGAGATAGCGCTTGGCGCAGTATAACAGTTAAATCGGCACGCCATGTTTGCGTTCAAAACACCGCATTCAGCAAGTAAAACGCATGGTCTTTCAGCTTGTGCAAAAAGCCGCGCCGATCATGATGTAAGCTCAATTAACTTGGATGAAATTTACCAGCTCTTAGGAGGATGGTCTTCATGAAAACCTTATCGGTCGACATTGCCGTAATCGGCGCAGGCACCGCGGGCTTGGTCGCCTATGGCGCCGCCAAATCGGGTGATAGACGCGTATTGCTCATCGAGGGCGGCCCATATGGCACAACATGCGCGCGCGTAGGCTGCATGCCGAGCAAACTCTTGATCGCAGCGGCTGAAGCGATGCATACAGTTTTGCAGGCGCCTCAGTTTGGCGTAGTTCCGGCTTCCGTGCAGGTCGATGGGAAAGCGGTGATGGCGCGAGTGCGTGCCGAACGGGATCGTTTTGTTGGTTTTGTACTGGACGATGTCAACAACATTCCTGCAGCTGATCGTTTGCGCGGGTATGCCCGATTTGTCTCACCGCAGTCCTTGCAAGTGGATGAACATACGCTTGTCAATGCCGAGCGCATTGTGATTGCCACGGGTTCCAGTCCGCACGTGCCCGACGCGTTGAAGGGATTGGGAAAACGCCTGGTTACAAGCGACGACGTCTTTGAATGGGAAGACTTGCCTGAGTCGGTGGCGATCGTTGGAGCGGGCACGATCGGATTGGAAATCGGCCAAGCATTGCAGCGGCTCGGCGTTAGAGTAAGCGTGTTCGGCCGCAGCGAAAAGCTGGCGCAGCTAAGCGACCCGGCGGTGTTGGCAAAGGCAAACAGCTGCTTTGCGAATGAATTGGATATACGCCTGCGCACCGGCATAGTAGGTGCCGTTATCGACGACGATCAAGTCGTACTGCGCTCCCGTGGCGTGGATGGTGTCGAGCGTACCGATCGTTTTACGTATGTTTTGGCGGCGACTGGTCGCCGGCCAAATCTGGAGCGCTTGGGCCTGGAGCAGGCCGGTCTGGAACTGGATCAAGCCGGAGTTCCAACATATGATCCGCACACCATGCAATGCGGAAAATCTTCAGTTTTCATTGCCGGCGATGTGAATGCTGAACTGCCGATCCTCCATGAAGCAACCGACCAGGGGAGGATAGCCGGCGCTAACGCAGCAAGCTACCCTGATGTGCAAGCCCGAGCCCGCTATGTACCGTTTTCGGTTGCGTTCACGGACCCGCAAATCGTGGCCGTCGGCCGATCGTATCAGGCGCTGCAGGCAGGCCGCTGCGTGATCGGTGAAGCATCCTTCGAAAACCAAGGACGCAGCCGGGTGATGCTTCAACAGCATGGCTTATTGCGGATCTACGCCGATATTCAATCCGGCAAGCTGGAAGGCGCCGAAATGTTCGGCCCTCGCGCCGAGCATCTTGGACATCTGCTGGCATGGGCCTGTCAGCAAGGCATGACCTTAGCGGAAATGTTGAGTATGCCTTTTTATCATCCGACAATTGAAGAAGGCCTGCGCACCGCACTGAAGGACGCAAAGAAGAAGTTAAAAATCGGCCTGACGCCGATTGAAGCATGCACGGATTGTGTGCCCGGCGCCTAACCCCGACCACGCCGCTGTAACAAAAATTATACAAAAATGAATTCAAAATTCATCCGCGGATAGAAGTTTGTTCTACCATTAGTGCCTCGTTAAATAACAATTTCACTATTCAGAGGGACGTTTCATGGCAAATGCATTGGATTGGCTGGAAAAGCGGTCGCAACTTTCCCCGGACAATATTGCGCTCATCGACATGGTGCGCCGCAACGGCCAAGAGATCACCTATCGTCAGTTCAACGCGCAAGTCAATCAGACGGCATATTTTCTGCGCGAGCGCGTGGGCCTGCAAAAGGGCGATATCGTCGCCATTCTTTCCGCCAATTGCGTCGAATACCTGGACATCGTTTTCGCTTGCAACAAGCTCGGCTTAATCCTGCAAAACCTGAATTGGCGCCTGGCGATTCCGGAACTCGAACACTTGATCAATGAAGCCAAGCCCAAGGCGCTGGTGTATGGCGACGATTTCGTCGAGTCCGCAGAAAAGATGCGCAAGCGCGACGTCATCGACGTGAAGACCTGGGTCGCGATCGGCAATAAGGCCGTCAAATCCGACTTGGATTTCTCCGAGCGCGACGGTTTGCGCACCAATAAACCGGACACCCCGATGATCGGCACCAAGCACCCATGGCTCTTGTGCTATACCGGCGGCACCACCGGTTTGCCGAAAGCCGCGATCCAAACGCATGCCAATATCATTTCCAATGCCGTCAACACCATGGTGTCGTGGGAGCTCACCTCCAAGGATTGCGCGATCCTGAATGCGCCGCTGTTCCATTCGGGCGGCATGCACGTATTCACCACGCCCCTGGTTTACGCCGGCGGATGCCTGGTCGTGTGCAAGGCATTCGACGTGGAGCAGACCTTCGATCTGGTCGATGGGAAGCGCGTGACCTTGTTCTTCGGCGTGCCGACTATGTTCGGCATGATGCAGGAAAACCCGCGCTGGGAAAAAACATCGTTCGACCATTTAAAAGTCGTCATCAGCGGCGGCGCGCCATGCCCCGGCGTGGTGTTCGACCGCTTCTTCGAAAAGGGCGTCAACTTCAAGACCGGCTATGGCTTGACCGAGGCCGGTCCCAACACTTTCTGGCTGCCGGAAAGCATGGTCCGCACCAAGGCAGGCTCGGTAGGCCACCCGCTGATGCATGTCGAAACCAAGGTCGTCGATGCGCAGGGCCTGGAGATCGTCAAGCCGAATGTGTACGGCGAACTGTGGATACGCGGCCCGCACCGCACGCCCGGCTACCTGAACAATCCGCAAGCCACCGAAGACATGATCAATGCCGACGGCTGGCTGCAGACCGGCGACTTGGCGTGTTTCGACGAAGACAACTGCTACTACATCGTCGGCCGTAAAAAGGAGATGTTCATTTCCGGCGGCGAGAACGTCTTTCCGATCGAAGTCGAAAGCGTGCTGCATACCCATCCGAGCATTCGCGAAGCCGCGGTATTCAGCGTGCCGAATGCCAAGTGGGGCGAGGTCGGTCGCGCCGTGGTGTCGCTGCGGCAGGGGATGGAAACGACCGAGCAAGAAATTCGCACTTGGCTCAAGGAGAAAATCGCCGCTTACAAGGTCCCGACGCGCGTGTTCTTCACCGACGAGCTACCGAAGACGGCGGCAGGCAAGGTCAACAAGTCTTTGCTGCGCGAAGAGTTCGGTACGCTGGAGCCGGAGAAAGAACTGAAGTAAGTTCAATCTGGAATTTCCGGATCGACCAAATTCGCCAATTGGGCAAGCGATTCTTGCCAGCCAAGATAACAAGCCTCGGCCGGAATGACGTCGGGGACGCCTTCTTGAACGATGTTGATCTCGGTTCCGCAGGACACCTGCTTGAAGGTGACGGTCGTCATCATCTCGCCGGGTAGATTCGGATCGTCGAACTTGTCGGTGTAAAGGATGCGTTCGTTCGGCGACAACTCAAGATACTGGCCACCGAAGGAGTGTCCCTTGCCCGAGCTGAAGTTCGTGAACGACATCTTGTACGTGCCGCCGACGCGAGCTTCCATGTGATGTACCTTGCACGTAAAACCATAGGGAGGCAGCCATTTGGCCATGGCGTCCGGATCGAGGAAGGCGCGATAGGCGCGTTCGGGAGTGGCGCGGAGGACGCGGTGAAGGCGGATAGTACTGGGCATGATCAGTTCTCCTTTAGATAGTCAACCGGTATTGGTATTCTATAGTCGAACGGGCCGGCGCGATTTCGACAGCGTCAGCAAAAAATTTTCGTTAAAGGAGGGTAACGCCGCTTGCTTAACGATAACTTATTTTTTTGCCGCCTTCGCAGCTTGAGGCTTTTTGGGATTGGCCGGCTTTTCATTCTCGCCTTGGTCAAGGCATAGCAAGGTCTCTGCGTAAGACATGAACCGAGTGAGATACTCGGGCGAGATATCACGCATCAGTTCCAATGAGCGCAACACCAGCATGTGGGAATTAATCGGCCCGGCATTCTTCGGGGCTTGCTCGAGCGCCCGTGTCACTTGTTTATCGACGCTCAGTTTTGACCACGTGTCTCTGAAATGTCGTATGGTCTTCAGTTCGGGGCGAGGGCCGGTATGCGCCACGGAACGCGCATCAATATTTTCCGGTGTAGCCTCCTCAATTTTGCGCACCAGCGCAGCCAGGGATTCGCATTGTTCGCGGGTCTTCAGCGTGGCGATCAAGCGTCGCAATTCCTTGAAATCGCCGGAGTCAAAATGCCGCTGCAGATCCTTGGCCGCATGCGGATATTGTTGCTCGCTTAGGGTGAGGATTTCTTTTGCTTCGGATTGCGCAAGTTCAAAGCGTTCTTTCAACGCCGCCAGCGCATGCGTCAGTTTGGCGTCGAGCATACTTTTGACGCCGCTTTCATGCTCGACTGCGCGTTCGGCCAGCACTTCAATATAGCGCCAGCGCACCGGATCAAACCGGTGTGTGCCCGCGGCGCGCAGAGAATCGAGCAGCGTACTCGGGCTTTCTATTTGAGCCGACTCATTCATGGCGCGGCATTTTTTGCATTGGCGTTTCTCGGCACGGGCGCCATCTCCACCCGGCGGTTTTGCGCGCGCGCGGCGTCATCGGTGTTGGGCTTGACCGGCTGCTCGGAACCAAAGGCTGCGGCAAACACCATGGAAGACGGCATGCCTTCCTCGATCAAGGTGCGCGTAACGGTCAAGGCGCGCTGCGCCGACAATTCCCAATTGTCGGAGAAGGGGCCGCCGCGTATGGGCTTGTTATCGGTGAAGCCGCTCACCATCAGCATTTCACCGCGCGCCGACAGATAAGCGCGCAGCGGCAAGACCAGGCTATTCAATAGTTGCCGTCCATCGGGCTGCAACTGGTCCGAATTGGGCGCGAACAGTACTTGGCCGCTGATGCCGATGCGCCCGTTGTTCAAGGTGATGCGCCCCGAAGCCAAAGGGATCGCCAGCGCCTTTTCCAAAGCCATGCGGCGCTGCTCTTCCACCTGACGCTTTTTCACTTCTTCCTGCAGGTTGGATGTCAATTCCATCTGGACTGCCACCACGCCCACCAGCAAGAGCACAAACGCGCCCAGCAAGCTCGACATCAAGTCGCCGAAAACCGGCCAGACCGGCGCAGCTTGCTCAACGCCTGCGTCGATGTCTTCCATTACTGTGCCTCTTCAGCAAGCATGGCTTGCCTGGCAGTGATCTGGCGCAGCTCTTCCACGATTTCTTTTTGCGAGGACATGGAGAGGTCGATGATCTCGCGCGCTTGGGCCACGTAATAGGCGAGCTGTTCGTCGCTTCTCGACATGGACTTGTCCATCGCGCCTTCGATGCGCTGCAGGTTGGCGATCAGCTTTTCGTTGGCTTCGTTGAATGCGTTCACGGCAAATCCAAAGGCTTCGGAGAGGCTCGATACCTCGACCGCGCTGCTGGTGACGTTGGCGGCGATGTCGGTCAGCTTGGCGGCTTCGGCGGCGACATTCTCCGAGAATGCATTCGCTGTAGTACTGAGCGCCTTCTCGGAAGAGGCCACCAGGGAATCGATGACGGCGCGCTGTTCTTGCGAAGCATGATTGATCGCCTCAAGCAGCGCATTGAGCGTTTCCATGATGCGGCTGCGCTCTTCAAGAAGAGCATTGTCGCGTGCCACGCTGTTGGAGATCTCCTGGCGCAATTGCACGATCACTTCCGCCGCAGCGCGCGGCGCTTCCGAGGCGGTTGCTATCAGGCGCGTGATCGGCTCTTCCAGCGCGGTGCCCAGCGTGGTCAAATGACTTGCTAACGCGGCTTGCAGTTCGCCCAGCCGCTCCACCGCTGCGTCGCCGCGTGCGGCTTCCGCATCTTTGAGCGCGCCTAGTTCGGACCGCAATATGCCGGCCAGCTGATCCATGCGTTCGCGATGCTGTTCAAGCCACAGCGCTTCAGCAGCGATGCGTGAGCGCATCAGTTCTTCAGCGGAGCCAACCAGGCGCGTTGTATCTGCGCCAGCCTTCTTCAATTCCTCCGTGAGCGTAGCCGCCATGGCTTCCAGCGACTGCGTCCACGCCTGCTGCCGCTGTTTGTCGCGCTCCGCCTGATCGGTCTGCAAGTGCGCGTAAGACTCGCCAAGTTTTTCCACCAGGGCACTCGAGCGTTGCTCGAATGTTGTGTTCAATGCATCCAGTGAGCGGTCCACATTGCGCGTGATACCGCTCATCGCCGCCTCAACCACGGGCTTGACGCTTTCGCTGGCAGCATGCGCGCTTTGGCTCAAGCTTTCGCGCAGCGATTGATCGACCGAACGTGCTAGATCGGTATAGGCGATCTTGGCATTGCTGTGAAATTCTTCTTGATTGCTGAGCAGACGCTGATTCAGTTGTTGCTGCATGCTTTCCATCTGCACCATCATCGCCTGCAGCTTATCCGCAACCGCAGGCAAAGCCTGTGACTGCAGTTGCAGCGCCTTGAAGGTTTCCTGCCGCTGATGGGTGTGGGAAAAGACGCGCAATGTCGTAGCGATTTTGGTATCCAGCAGTTGCGCTGCGTGCAGTCTGTCGCGCCGGCTGAGCGCCGACATCAAGCCCAGCATCGCAGATGCGGCGACGCCTGCCACCGAGGTGCCGAACGCCAGTCCCAATCCCTGCACAGGGACTGCAAGCGCGGAGCGGATCGCCTGCAGATCGCTCGTTTTTTCCAACGCAAAGACTGCGCCCTTGAGCGTGACGACCATGCCGAGAAACGTGCCGAGCATGCCCAGCATCACCAGTAGTCCGACCAGATAGGGCGTGAGGGCAGGGCCGGGCAAGGCAACACGTTCGCCCTCGATGCGCAAGCGCACCGGATTTTGCAGCGTAGGATGCACGCGACCCAGCCAGTCATTGAGATCGGCCAGGTTGTCGGGAATTGCCGCCAGCGCGTCTGCCAGCGTGGATGTGGCGTGACGAAACTGACGTAGTTCGAGCGCGCCAAAACCATAGGCAGCACCGATGGTAGTCGTCATTGCCATCGCCAGAAAACTAGAGTCGATAAACCCGGCGCCTATCCAAATGATCCCGAGTGCGCCCAAAAAGAAGGCGGCTGTAAATAGATGCTTATTTAACTTTTTATTCATTGCGTATCTTGTTTGAATGCTTCAAGAAGCCCCATCGCCGGTTGCAAGCGGAGCTCTAATTCAGCCAGCAGCAGCATGTGCATGTCCTGGTAAAAGCGCGCGAGCCAGCCTCCGGCTTTTGTCCAAGCGGCGGGGTTGTCTGTCTGTTGGTGTTCTTTGAATAATTGCTCAAAACGCTTTTTCAAAAGCATCGGCACTTTAGCGAGTAACTTGCCCTCGCGGTCGCGCAGTATTTTCTCAAACGTTTCGTCCAATTCGGCAAGTTTCTTGAGTCTCGGTGATGCCTTTGCAACGGCCTCGCGGAGATTAAACCGCAGGGGTTGAATGATCAATTCCATGTCGCGTTGATGCGCTTCATAAAACCGGCGGTACGGCGCATAAGCCGCATTCAGGTTGAGCGGCAGCGCGAAGTCCGGTGAGGGTAGCTCGATGAGCGCTCGGCCCGAATTGGGCGAGAAGCTCTTCATGACCGAATTCGTCAAGAGGCCTTGTACACGCTCGAATTCGGCCCCTGCGGCAGCATGCGCTTCGCTCGGTTTTTTTGCCAAGCTTGCAATGCTGCCGCTGTGCACGGCAGACAGGGCGATTGCATCGGCAAAGTGAACCCAATGTCCTAGCTTTTCTGCAAATGCATTGTCCGGATAGACGGCATCCACAATGGCCAGGTCAGCGAGACAACGAATAAGTTTTGAACTGTGGAAGTTTGTACGCGTCAGGTTTCGCGTCATATGCAGGTGCAATCAAATTCGAAAAAAGCGACCGCTCGTCCCGGCTCTTCTTGAGCGAACCCGCGCTACTACTGGAGGCAATTTCCTGGCAGACAAGAAGGCGGGATTATATCGCGGGGGAGAAGGGAACTCAAAGGAGCGAGAAATGCAAGTTCAGCAATGAGCGTCGATCGACTCGCGGTGCCAACAACTTCCGCTCCTCTGCCCCCTTTATCTTTTGCTTCTCGCAAGCGGCTTTGCTGTCGGCAGGGACTTTGCTGCAATCAGCGCCGCGTTGATCAATGGTTTTCAGTGACGCGACTGTCGGTAAAGTTAACACAATGCGGCCCCGGTCGCCATGGTGTCCGCCCGCAAATTGTTAACCATTGTTTCTATACCTGCTTCCTACCCGTTCAGGGAGTTGTCTGTCATAAAGAATGGCATATAGTGTTTATGGAGAGCAACTTGCTCCAGATCTTGCCTGGACCCTCATGAAAAGGAGTTGATGATCAATTAGAAACTTTATCCGCTCAACCCCTTATGCCGTGAGTCTGCAAGGGGAAGAGGCGAAGGGGAAAAAGGAGCCCGACGCCGCACGCGGAACAATGGATTAAAGCACCTCCATTTCAAAAAAGTGCACTAAATATTATTAGGAGACGTAAAAATGATCATGAAATCGACAGCAGCACAACGGCTGCTCCCCGTCCTTGCGGCATCTTTGACATCCCTGTTTTGGACCCTGACCGGTACGCTCGTCGCTCCCGGCGAAGCCCAAGCACTGACTTGCGGCACCAATAACGGCTATGTTTGCCAAGGCACCCAAACGCAGTACGGCGGAACCTTCAGCCCAGGCGTCGGTTATGGCGGTTTCGGCGGCGGCGCATGTACCGCGACAAAAACACCTGTGATTTTCATTCACGGTAACGGCGACAATGCCATCAGCTTCGATATGCCGCCCGGCTATGTCAGCGGTTACGGCACGCCGACAAATTCCGTCTATGACGAGTTGAAGGCACAAGGCTATAACGATTGCGAGATTTTCGGCGTGACTTACCTCAGCTCCAGCGAGCAGGGTTCCCCGCAATACAACTACCATTCATCCAGCAAGTACAGCATCATCAAGACCTTCATTGACAAGGTCAAGGCATACACCGGCAAGACGCAAGTCGACATCGTTTCCCATTCCATGGGTGTGTCCATGTCCTTGGCTTCGCTCCAGTATTACGGCAACTGGAGCAGCGTGCGCAAGTTCGTTAATATCGCCGGCGGCCTTCGCGGTTTGTATAGCTGCTATTACACCGGCTATGCCAATGCCTATGCGACGACTTGCGGTTCGCAAAACTACTATGACAGCTATATCTTCGGCTTCTTCCCCGAGGGCTGGTACTACGGCATGTGGATTACCAACAACTGGACTGGCACCGGAACCAGCAAGTCCTTGCGCGAAATGCCCCAGAATCACACCGGCGTGTCGTTCTATACGCTGGCGGCAGGATTTAAAGACCAGATTCATTGTTCCACCGCTTCGTTTTGGGCCGGCTGTGACATTGGTGCCAAATTTTCCAGCACAACCACTAACGTGAAAGCGCAGATCAATGTCGGCGCGGGAAGTAACGCTGCTCAGGCAGATTACGACTGGGCGGATGGCATGCCATACAACCAGGGCGGCGGCGACACATCCAGCGGTGTCGGGCATTTCCGCTCGAAGACCAATACCGGCAAAATCATCCAGCGCATGCTGTTGACCACCTGTACCGGCATCGATTGCGCATCCGCTTACACGACCGGTCCTAAAGTCTCTTACTAAACACCAGTTGGTGAAATAAACTTGATGGTGACGGACCCGCCCCTTGGGGCGGGTCTGTTCACAACGTAACATCTGCGTTTAGGAATCATTCATGAAAGCCTTCATGGTGGCTTTGTTCGGCGTTGGCTTTTGCGCGGCAACAGCCACCGGCATATGGTTGAGCACACCTGAACCGGCCGATGGGGCAAACACTGCCGCTCAGCTCGCGGCGGCCACCCCGTCAGAGCGCACGGCGTCCGCCCGGCAAGCGTCCGGTCTTTGGACATGGGGCAATGCAGATGCCGGTAAAACAGACACCCGTAAGACGAACAAGTCATTGGACGTTTTGTTGGCACAGGCCCTGAGGGCAACCAACACATCCGTTGAAAGTAACGACGCGCGGAATGAGCTGCGCAAGTTGGCGAACGAAGACCCCGCTGTCATGAAGCAGCTCATACAAAGCTATGACAAGGAATCCAACAGTCAGACCAGGCAGTTGATGGTCTCGCTGCTGTCCGGCCTCGAGAAACCGGAAGTGCTGGCTTTCTCCAAGCGGCTTGCCTTAAGCAGCGATATGGCCCAGCGCAAGGACGGCTTTACCATGCTGCAAAACTTAAGCGGCGATGTGCCTGAAGTACACCCCATCATTCTGCGAGCCTTGACCACAGATAAAACGCCGGAAGGCATCATGCTGGCGCTGGCTGCGCTCAAGCCCCCGGCCGATGCCGAAGGCAATGCGCCCCAAACAAATGTGCTGTCGAAGGATGGAGGCGCCATTGTGGCGCAGCTGCAGAATTTAACCAGGCATGCCGACCCCAACATACGGCTCCAAAGCATTTTGCAACTGGCCCAGTGGGATAAGACAGGCAGCAGCCAAGAACAGTGGTCCCAGGCATTGGCGGATCAATCGCCTCAAGTGCGCCAGGCTGCCGTGACCGCGGTAGCACAGTCCGGCACTAAATCCGACATCGTCAAAGCGGCACTGCTTGGCATGGCCAACAACCAGAACGAGAGCAAGGATGTAAGAGGTAACGCCTTGCAAGTTCTGGAGAGCTTTACACTGAGCAAAGACGAAGCGGCGAATCTCGGCCAATTGCGTTCGCAGATACTGGGCTTATAGTCTAGGTCAGATCTACACCGCGAATAAGGCGGTCGAAGCAAGCCTGTGCAGCTTGCGTGTGCGCCGGTTCGAAAAAACATTTGAAATGGTAAAACCACCCGCGCCGGAAAGTGAGGAAATAACACAGCGCGCATAGGTTGCCGTTAGTGCGTCCGATCAGTTGATAGTTTGCTGCGAACCAAACCTGTTCGCCGATCATGAAATGGCGCACCGGCGTTTGACCCATGGGCATCATCTCGAAGCTGGCGTGAAAGCTGTTTTGCACCATGTCGTTGAAATCGCCCAAGCCGAAATTGTCGAGCAAGTCGGTCTGCGTTTGGTTTGCCAAGTCCGGCATGTATTGCGTGAACACATTCACGCCCAACACTCCGTCGGCTCCATCGGGACGTGTCGCCTGAAAATCATGGCGCGCGAACTGCGTATTGATCTCCCATCCTGGCGAAAACGCCATCCGGTAATTACTGGCTCGGTTTTCGTATATTTGTTCTCCGCCGGGAAGTATGGAAACGGACATTGTTAACCCTATCGTAAAAAAGAAGATGCATTCCGAAGAAAAAATGGGGTTCCCAATTATCCCTCAATCTCCCAAAAATGAATCAACAAATCCCATAGATCCCAAACGTCAAACAAGCCGGCGACGAGTATGAGAAAACAATGAAGTCGATCATCGAAACCGCAAACGCAATTGGTGATCCAAATAAGAAAAAAAATCAGAGCGAACTGGGAACAATGCTGGAGCTTTCCTTCAAGCAGTCAGCAGCCGAGATCAAGAAAGATGCCGCAGTCGGCACAAATCAATCCCTGTCGAACGCGCGCAAGCAACAGGCGCAGAAAACTGAACAAAGACTTGGGCAGCAATAAATGGAGTCTGGTATTCGCGGGGAAATCCTAGGATCACTGAACAGGCGGCCGTGCAAATCACTTCCGCCTGCGCAGAGTATTGAGAGGTGCGCTTTACTTACGCAACTCTTGGGCGTCGGACAAGGCCTGCTGCATCTTCAATAAGGCATCCTGGCTGGCGCGTCTGGCGCTCAGTGAAAAATCTGCTTTGAATTCGTCAAATTCCGCTTCACCTGCACCCGACACTTGCTTGGAGAGGATGGGGTTGCCTGCAGCATCTGCGATGCTGCAAGTCAGATCTACTTTAAATTTAGTCGGTGGCCAGGTGAAAGGGCTGGGCGATGAAGAATCGGTTACCAATTGAGGCGTGATGACATAGGCGACGTTGTTCTTGCTGATCGCTTCAGCATCTTTCGGCGATTTCAGTTTGACGACGTTGCCAAACACGTTGGTTAGCATTTTGTAAAAGGCAGTTTCGATGTCGCGATAGGGTTGGTAGCTTACTCTGTCACCGCCACCCCCCGGCGTGACGACTTCCTTCGTGCGCACATCATCAGCAATGTAGTAAGCGACGTTTTTCTTGATGGGCTGAGCGCCGGCGCTGGGTTCGATTTTGCTCATGTCCGGATTAATGGTGATGGGGTGTGCACATCCGACCAGTGCGGAAACGATGGCGATGGATGAAAGAAGCTTAGCGATATTCATTGGATTTCCTTATTGTTGGTTTGGGAATGGTTATTTAAGTGCGTCGATGAATGCCGGGTCCTTGTAGACGAGGCCAAGAAGTTTTTGAACGGCTATCGGATATTCTTGAACTGCTTTGGGGATTGCCACTGCGCCCGCGAAAGATGAAGGGAATTCGTGCTTTACCGATTTCACTTGGTCATAACGCACCTGGCCGCTACGCTTTACGATGAAGCGCGCTTCAATGTCGGCGAAGCCTTTTTCAACGCCGGTCGCATCGATGTCGTTCTTAAGAACCATGCCGGAAATTTCGGTGCTGGTATCGGCCGACAGTTTTTTCGCCAGGGCCAGTTCCTGCTTGAGCGCTTCTGCCACATAGTTGGCATAGGAGTTGTTGTAGGGCGACATTAGCGTCGAGCCGCGTATGCTGATCGGATTAGCGTATGCCTTGTCTTTGCCGGCTTGGAACTCACCAACCTTGGTTGAGTAGTTTCCCGAGTCTTTCAGTGCCTGTACATTGTCCAGTGACGCAGTGTATTGCGGCGCGACCATCGCGCATCCGGAACTGAAAATGGTGACGGCGAGCGCCAGTAATGCGATCTTAATGCGTTGCATACATTCTCCCTGAGTTAAGGTGTTTTTTGATATTAAAAGTACGATTGGGGTGGAGCGAAATTGTCGGCGGCCGAGCTCCTTGGGTTGTTATTGCAGGCTAGGCGACGCCGCCGCCGAATTTATCATTTGGGACCGCTTTTTGCCATCCCATATTTATGGGATAAACCGACATTATTTTCATACGTTGGGCGCGCTCCGGCAGTCATTCTTGTATTCATAACTTCGCATTAAATAATTGTCTGCCCCTCTATTGATGCCCCCTATTGCTATGCCTCCGTATAATTGCCGAAATAAATAGGTGCTAAGCATACGAAAGATGACGTCAAAACTTCTCAATTCAGCTTTTATTGCAGTCTGCCTCTTGGTCTTTGCAACACATACGAAAAGTGCGCCATTGGCGACATCCGCGGGCACCGCTCCCTTCGTGATCGGGACGACAAAATCGGAAACTAATTTCGCGGGCGCGTGGGAGCGGCTGGTTTATGCCGAATTATTTTCTCGGCTCGGCCTTGGCATTACGTTCGTTAAGCTGCCGTTGCCGAGATTGAATGTGGAGCTTCAACAAGGCAATATCGACGCGGAGATGCCTAGAACGCTCGCCGATGGCGCTGCTTATCCCGATCTGATCAGAGTTGACGAACCGGTTTTTATCTTCGCATGGGGCATCTATACCGCAAATCCGAAACTTCAGGCGGATAAGCTGGAAGCGCTTCCTTCATATTTGAACGTTGAGTACAGACGGGATAATGTTGCGTGTGAAAATGCGTTGAAGTCCATCGTGCCGGCAGACCAGCTGTCTCACATTGTTTTACCAATACAAGGTTTGAGAAAGCTTGCTTCCGGACGAACCGACATTTATTGCGATGTCGATATGGCCGTGCTCAACGAATTATTTCAATCCAAGACCGATGACTTTTCGGCAGTCCGCAAACTCTTCGATCTTGAGAATGCCATGCCTCTGTATCTCTATCTAAGCAAAAAACATGCTTCGCTTGCGCCGCTGTTGACTGCTGCCCTGAAAAAAATGAAGTCTGAAGGGCTCATCGAGCGTTATCGCATTCGAGCACAGCAGGAAGTGGGCTGGCCCAAGGAGTGGAATGCAAAACATCCTCTTCTGAAAAACCGGTCTGCGCCTCGTTAATTTGCATTTGTCCGTGGTCTGTCCAAGCCGAGGCTTGGTGGCAGACCTTAGCGCTCCGGACGACTCCACATCCAGGCGGCAACCGCGACGCCCACCGCGCTCGGTAGCCAAGCTACCGTCAGAGGAAGCTGCCACCAGCTAAGTGCAGCGCTGAATGCCATCAGAGCCGTCGCCATCCATTTCGCCTTGCGCGGAATCGCCCCTGCCTCGCGCCACGCGCGGATGGTTTCGCCATAGCGAGGATGATTGAGCAGCTTATCTTCCCAGTGCTTGTGGGTATAGCCGAAGCACGCGGCGGCTGCGATCATGAATGGCACTGTCGGCAACAGCGGAACAAATATGCCTATTGTGCCCAGCACGACGCACAATACGCCGACGCTGAGCAGCAGGGTTCGCTTCATTTGGGGTTTGAACGGCATGGCGCTATTGTGCCCGAGCGGGCACGACGATCAAGCGGATTTGCCGGGATAGTACATTCAGCTGAATTCTTTGAAGTTCGGCGTCACGTGCCTAGACTGACTTGCGTCAATCATATTTTCCGCTCGCAGAAGTCTTCGGCGTCGTCCCCGGCGCAGGTTTGGCGGCATCGGGCAAATTGAAATACAGATCAAGATTGAATTGGCTGAAAGTGGGACCCGAAGCGAACATGCGGCAACGCCATGACTTCGCCTTGGCGACGTCGGTGGCAGGAACGGTGAAGCTGACTTTCACCATGCCGTTATAAGCGCCGTTTACCAGGTTGACACTCTCGCTGCCGGCGGCAAGCTGGGTGCCGCCCGAATCGTTCGTCGGCGGGTTCACGGAAGAATGCACTTCACAAATCACCGAGATCTTGTTCACCACGGCCTGCGGCAGATTGTTGATGTTGACCGGCACATTGAAGACCGCTTCCTTGGGTACGGCAGGGAGTACGAAATTGGCCTGTGCCCAGACTATCGTCGGGCAGATTGCTAACAGGCTGCCGATCAGTGCGATGCGTCTCATGACTGTTCCTTTCTTGATTGTGTGTTCATTTCTTCCCCTTATAGCTCAGTGCCGGCGTGGTAACCGCAGCGATGCCTTTAGGATCGCCGCGGCCGACATAGCTGAATGCAGCAACCGTGACAGCCGGCAGCGGCACATGGCCTTGATAGTGCAGCGGCGGGGTCTGCACGACAGGGATGGTCGAATCCTTGGCCTTCCCGATATAGCTCAAGGCCGGTATGGTCAACAGCGGAATATTCGCCGCTTCATGGCGTCCCGTGTACGAAAGATAGGGAACATTGACGGGCTTGATCGCAGGCTGCTGTGCTGCAGCCGAGGGCGCGAGCGTGGCCCCGGTCAATAGCATCGGCAATATCAGTCTGCCGACTGAAATGTGCCGACAATTTCCCTGTCGAGATTGATGGTTCATGGCCTTGTGTCGCGGGGATGGGGCGGGTGGTTCAAAAAATTTTCCGCATTGATCGGGCATAGCAGGAGACGGGCTGAGCTAACCTGAGGTTTCACGAGCTTGGCCTATAATCGTAAAACCGGCAACCGGACGGAGAACGAATATGCCCAGCCTCAATTCACGCAAGCCCGCATGTACGAGCGATAGGGTGCGCCGATGAACCGCCCTGCCTATCCGCTTTCCGCAGAAGTGCAGGCACGCTTTGCCGGCCTGGCCGAGTGTGCCGATAAGCGCATCGTTGCCGACATGGCGGAACTGATCCGCAACGGCACCGACCGCGAATTGAATCGCGTCAATGTGCTCGAATTCGCGCAACGGCACGGCGTCAACGAAGAAGGCGTCATTGCCGCTTTCGTGCATGCCGCGCGGCTCGGCTTGTTCGACATGGTCTGGAGTCTGCTGTGTCCCGGCTGCGGCGGCGTGCTCAGCTCCAACAACACACTCAAACATGTGCACCAGCGCGATTACCATTGCGCGCTGTGCGCCACCGCCTATGAGCCGACGCTGGATCAGATGGTCGAGGTCAGCTTTACCGTCAATCCGCGTGTGCGGCGCATCGCCGCCCATGAACCGCACAAGCTGCCGCTGTGGGAATATTATCGCCAGGCTTATTGGAGCTCCGGCATCGATGTGTCCGACGAAGAGTACGACCGGCTCGTGCCGCAGTTTACACTGGCGGCACTGGAATTGCCGTCCGGCGAGCAGCACACGCTGACAGTGGAGTTGCCGCAAAAATTCATCATCGTGTTCGAGCCGGTCACGCATACCGCGCATTTCATCGATGTGCAGGGTGAACCGACAACCGAAACGCAGGAAATGAAAGTAGCGTTCGACCATGAGCATACACCCGTCCCCACCACGTCGATGCGTCCCGGACCCTTGCGCCTCACCTTGCAGAATCGCATAGAGACACGCGCGCTGCCTAGCCTTTTTATTGCAGACGATCCCTTGCACGACATGCTTGTTGAAAAGAAGCGTTTTCTGACGGCGACGCGCCTGTTTACCAACCAGACCTTCCGCGACATTTACCGCACCGATACGCTGGACATCGACCAGCGCTTGAAGATCACCAGCCTCACCTTTCTGTTCACCGATCTGAAAGGATCGACCGAACTCTACGAACGCGTCGGCGATCTGGTCGCCTACGATATGGTCAAGGCGCATTTCCACGTGTTGAACGACGTGATCGCGGCGCAGACCGGCGCCGTCGTCAAAACCATCGGCGACGCCGTGATGGCGACCTTTCCCACTCCCGACCGCGGGCTGGCGGCGGCGCTGCGCATGCGCGAAGCGATGCACGCGCTCAACCAATCGCGTGACGGCGAAGACTTGCTGCTGAAGATAGGTTTGCACGAAGGGCCATGCCTGGCGGTCACGCTCAACGACCGACTCGATTACTTCGGACAGAGCGTCAACATCGCGGCGCGCGTACAAGGACTGGCAATGTCGCGCTCGATCTTCGCCACCAAACCGGTGGTCGAACATCCCGAGGCCAAGCACCTGCTGGATGCGGCCGGCCTGACGCCGGTGCAGCAGTCCGCCATGTTGAAGGGGATCTCGGAAGAATTTTGTGTGTTCGAGATTCCCTGAATATCCGGTTAGCAGATTACGTTCAGATAGAGGAGACCCATGTTCGAATCCGCCGAAGTCGGCCACAAGCTTGACAAAAAGACCTACGAAGCCGAAGAACCGAAACTGCGCGACGCCCTGTTGAAGGCGCAGATCGCGCTGTTGCAAAAGGCAAGCTTTCCTGTCGTGATCCTCGTTTCCGGTGTCGACGGCGCCGGCAAGGGCGAGACGGTCAATCTGCTCAACGAATGGATGGACCCGCGCCATATCCAAACCGTCGCATTCAGCGATCCTACCGATGAAGAACGCGACCGGCCGCCGATGTGGCGCTTCTGGCGCGCGCTGCCGCCGAAAGGCAAGATCGGCGTGCTCTTCGGATCATGGTATACCCAACCTATCGTCGATCGCGTCAACAAAAAGCTTTCGACCGCGGCGTTCGACCAGCAGATCGACGACATCCTGGATTTCGAAGCGATGCTCGCTGCTGAAGGCGTCGTCGTGATCAAGCTATGGTTCCATCTGTCGAAAGACGCTCAGGAAAAACGCCTGAAGTCCTTACAGAAGAATCCGAAGACGCGCTGGCGCGTCACCGACGAGGACTGGAAACGCTTCAAGCAGTACGATCGCTTTCGCAAGCATTCGGCGCATGTTGTTCAGCGCACCAGCACCGGCCACGCGCCATGGACGATCATCGAAGGCAGCGACGAAGCCTACCGCAGCCTCGTGGCCGGCCAGACTATCCTCGACCGCATCAATGCGCAGCTGTCCCGGAAAAGCGTGCGCGAATCGCGCGTGACGGCAGCAAAATCATACCGCAAGCCGGACACGAAAACCGTGTTGTCGGCGCTGGACCTGAGCAAGACGATTGCCGAAAAGAATTACGACGCGCAGCTGGAGAAATGGCAGGGGAAATTGAACCTGCTATGCCGCGATCCGCGCTTTGCGCGGCACTCGCTCGTCGTCGTGTTCGAGGGCATGGACGCGGCCGGAAAGGGCGGTGCGATCCGCCGTATTACCGGCGCGCTCGATGCGCGGCAGTACCGCGTCATGCCAATCGCCGCACCGACTGAAGAAGAGCGCGCTCAGCCATATCTCTGGCGATTCTGGCGGCATGTGCCGCGCCGCGGCCGAGTAGCGATCTTCGACCGCTCGTGGTATGGCCGCGTGCTGGTCGAACGGGTCGAGGGTTTTTGCAGCGAAGCAGACTGGATGCGCGCCTACGCCGAGCTGAATCGCTTCGAATCCGAATTGACCGAGCATGGTGCGGTGGTGGGAAAATTCTGGCTGCAGGTTTCGCCGGAAGAACAACTGCGTCGCTTCAAGGAACGCGAGCAAGTCGACTACAAACGCTTCAAGATCACGCCGGAGGACTGGCGCAACCGCAAGAAACTGCCGGCATACGAAATCGCCGCCAACGACATGATTGAGCGCACCAGCACGGATATTGCCCCCTGGACCCTAGTTGAAGCCGACGACAAGCAATACGCGCGGATCAAGATATTGAAGACCCTATGCGATCGAGTGGAAAAGGTGCTGAAGAGCTAAGCCGGCTAGTGTTTCGTTATCTGCTCACTCACCTGAAGTCGATCCACTTCAAGCTCCTCAATGCGCAGATGCTTGATTGAGGCGCCTTCGACGGCGATCTGTTTGATGGCCATCCGGTCTCGCACCTTGTTCCGGCCAAGGGACAGAAATCTCGGTGTTGTCCAGCCTCGATGTCGACATTTTAAAGTTCACAAATTCTCACAATTGCCCATCTAACGCACTACCCATTCGGAGAGTGGTTAGCCGAAATGCAATCCCCTATAGTCTCCTCGCCGAGCGCCACTGGGAAGCACCCAATAAAAAAAAGCGCAAAATCCTATTAGAGTAGAGGAGACTCAACATGACTATCAAACTTGCGGCCGCACAGCGCCTGCTTCCCATCCTTGCAGCATCTTTGACTTCCCTGTTCTGGACTTTGACCGGTACGCTCGTCGCGCCGGGCGAAGCGCATGCACTGACTTGCGGTGCCAACAACGGCTGGGTTTGCCAAGGCACCCAAACACAGTACGGCGGAACCTTCAGCCCAGGCGTCGGTTATGGCGGTTTCGGCGGCGGCGCATGTACCGCGACAAAAACACCGGTCATTTATATTCATGGAAACGGCGATAACGCCATCAGCCTCGATGTGCCGCCCGGCTATGTCAGCGGTTACGGTACGCCGACGAACTCCGTCTACGATGAATTGAAGGCGCGCGGCTATAACGATTGCGAGATTTTCGGCGTGACTTACCTCAGCTCCAGCGAGCAGGGTTCTGCACAATACAACTACCACTCATCCAGCAAGTACAGCATCATCAAGAGCTTCATCGATAAGGTGAAGGCATACACGGGCAAGACGCAAGTCGACATCGTCGCTCACTCGATGGGCGTGTCCATGTCCTTGGCGACGCTGCAGTACTACGGCAACTGGAGCAGTGTGCGTAAGTTTATTAACATCGGCGGCGGCATCCGCGGTTTGTATAGCTGCTATTACACCGGCTACGCCAATGCTTATGCGCCCACCTGCGGTTCGCAAAACTGGTATAACAGCTACACCTTCGGTTTCTTCCCCGAGGGCTGGTACTACGGCATGTGGATTACCAACAACTGGACCGGCAGCGGATCGACCAAATCGATGCGCAACATGCCGGCCAATCACAGCACGGTGCAGTTCTATACGTTGTCGGCCGGATTCAAGGACCAGGTCGGTTGCGCCACCGCATCGTTCTGGGTTGGATGTGACCAGACTGCCAAATTCGCCAGCACGACTTCCAACGTGAAAGCGCAAATCAATGTCGGCGCAGGCGCTAACGCTGCACAGGCCGATTACAACTGGCAGGACGGCATGCCTTACAACGCAGGCGGCGGCGATACCTCCAACGGCGTCGGACATTTCCGATCGAAGTCCAATACTGGTGCCATCATCCAGCGCATGTTGCTGACCACCTGTACCGGCCTCGACTGTGCGGCTACCTACACGACCGGTCCAAAAACGACTTACTAAACATCGGTTGGTGAAGTAAACCAGATGGAAAACCCCGGCCTTGAGAGGCCGGGGTTTTCATTTCTCCAATCACTGATAAAACGCCTCAACCCTACCTTTAAGTTTGATCATCAGAGGATTACCCTTGCGATCCAGGGTTTTGCCGGACGCCACGGCAATCCATCCTTCACTGATGCAATACTCCTCGACGTTCGTATATTCTTTATCGTTGAGCTTGATGCCGATTCCGTGTTTCAACACCTCTGCGTTGTAGTGGTGGCTGCGTGGATTAATGGAGAGGCGATCGGGGATCGGGGGAAGTTGTGTCGTGTCGTTCATGGGGGGCTATCCATCTGTAAAGGGGAGGAGACTACGGATTCTCGGAATTGTATCTCGCTGTCCCCCGTTATTCCTAGGCACCCATCGTGCTCGTTCTTAAGACTTCATTTCAAAAACCGCCTCGCCCGATACCGGGTCCGTGACGCCAAGTCCATTGCCCAGATCTTCAAGGTCGCCACGGAAAGTGTCGAGCAGGCCGATCATCTGCGACCGTGCGGCGGCGAGATCGTCGAATGAATTCCACTCGCCGATCATGCAGAAGCTGCGTTCCCCTGTTTTGACCAGCGTACCGCGCACAAATCCTTTGAAGACGGGATCGGCGCGGCGGTGCGCCTCAATGAAGGCTTCTTCGCGGCCGGGTTTGACACGAAAGCGGACAACGTTAAATGCGGTCATGTTTTTCTCCTTTGGGTAATGTGTGCTGCCAAGCGCAGCACATGCCGCTTAGTCTGTGTTACCTGGTCAACCCTTACATCATTGTGCGTCAAGAATTTGTTTGAATGTTAAAACGACGACATTCAGCAATATGCCGCTCCATTTGATTTATATTACTGCCTGCACTGAATCTCGAACCCTATCTATCCGATAAAAGCCCATGAAAATTGACAAGGACACTGCGGTAACCCTGCGTTTGACCGTCGCTGAAAGTAACGGCAAGGTCATCGAAAACGGCAAAACCCCGATTGCATATCTGCACGGTGGTTATGACAATTTGTTCCCCAAATTAGAAGCGGTCCTGCAAGGCCAGGAAGCGGGTTTCAAAGCCACGCTGGATTTGACGCCTGAAGACGCGTTCGGCCAGCGCGATGAAAATCTGCTGCGCACGATATCCAAGAAGGATTTTCCGCCTGGGGTCAAAGTGGGCGGCACACTGCAAGGGTATAACGATGCGGGGGAAGAGCAAATTTTCACCGTACTCAAAATCAAGGGCGATCAAGTCATGCTCGATGGCAATCACCCGCTGGCGGGTAAATCCTTGCGCGTAGGAGTGGAAGTGTTAAGCGTGCGTGCGGCCACCGCAGAAGAAATTACCCATGGCCACGTTCATGGTGAGCATGGTCATCACCACTAAATCAAAGAGCAAGACCAGACCTGTAGTTCCGCATTCTCCAATTCTTTATTCAGTGTCACAATAGGTCCCCAACCTGTAAATCACTTAGGAGGAAATTATGATCGACCCGACGCAAAGCCAAAGCGAACTTGCAAAATCTTTCCTGGAACAATCAAAAAACGCGGCGCAACAAGCCTACGGCGCTTGGGAAATGGTAATGAAATCTCAGAAGACGATGTTGGACTCGATGCGCGGTTCCGGCGCACCTTTTGCGCTTGCAGCTGACCAATACGAAAAGCTGATCGAGTATCAATCCCAGCAATACAAGGGCGCGCTCGAATACATCGACAAGATGATCACGGACTACCAGCAACAGCTCAATCAACGTCAGAAGTAAGCTTCAAAAATTATTGGGGAAAGGCCACGATTAATTCACGATACGTGAATACTCGCGGCCTGTTCCCAATTTTTCAGGACCTGATCCCGTTCCCTTGCATGCCGCTAAGCGTTCCTGCCGCTCTCCTGGTTTCAATTACACCTCTCGATTGTTAGGGGGCTGTCATCCGCAGGGTCTGACCAACCTGAATCTCATTCGGATTCGCCAGATTGTTCCAGTTCACGATGTCCTGTTGGCTAAGCCCGTGTTTGCGCGCGATTCCCGATAAGGTGTCGCCTGCAGCCACGGTGTAATTTCCCTCGGCCGAACCTGACGCTTCCGATGGAGAAGATGAGCCGGCAGATCGTCCTGTTGCAGTTTGCCCTGTGGCTGCTTGCGAAGTATTTGCTGCGCCTGATTCGGGACTCGAGGCTTGAGGCGTCGAGTTTGCCGCAGTTTGCGCCGGAGTTGAAGAAGAGGGAGCCGTTCCTGTTTTCATCTGGTCTTTGCACGCGGCAAGAGAAAGCGCCAGCAGGAAAACGATAAGGTATTTCATGACCAGACTCCTTCATATGACGAATGCACTCAGTTGGAACTTGCGAACGGAGAAATTTCAGAAACTGAAAATATTCATCGAATGAGCATGCTGAATGAAGTCAGTATCGGTGACATTCTTAGATGGATTTTGTGCGTGATCAGTTGAGCATCTTTTATTTCTCATTTCTCCAGCCATCGATATAAGGCCTCAACCCGACCTTTATGTTTATCGCGGCGATTTGCAGGATATTGCCAATTTGACATCAACATTCTCAAGGTGTTTCAGCTCTTATATAATCACGGAACTTGATCGGGAGAGCGCAGCAACGTGCTGCCGCCGAAGGGGCTAATACCCAACAAACTCTCAGGCAAAAGGACCGGTCAAGCGGGGTAGCACATACCCCAAACTCTGGAGAGCGATAGCGGCGGGAAGATGCCGAACTATCCACCGAAGGTGCGCACGGAGCGTGTTCTGCTCCGTAATCTCTCAGGTATCAGGACAGGGTGGGCAGCGATTCCATCGCGCGTAGTGAGCAAATGCTCATTATCCGTATTGGGTCGTCCACATTATTCTGGTATCGAGGAACTCATGACGCAAGCGGCAAGCACTCCGAAAGCAACTCCCCTCAACGCGGTTCATCGCGCTGCCGGCGCCAAAATGGTCGATTTCGGCGGCTGGGACATGCCGGTCAATTACGGCTCGCAGATCGAAGAACATCACGCTGTGCGTAGCAACTGCGGCATGTTCGATGTCTCGCACATGTGCATCGTCGATCTCAAAGGCGACAACGTTCGCACATTCCTGCGCGGACTGGTTGCGAACAACGTCGACAAATTGCAAAGCCCCGGCAAGGCACTTTACTCCTGCATGCTGACGCCGGACGGCACCGTGGTCGACGACCTGATCATTTACTACTTCAACGAAAACTGGTTCCGCCTCGTGGTCAACGCCGGTACCGCGGAAAAGGATGTGGCATGGATGAATGCGCATAACGCCGCAACCGACGCAGGTGTCTCCATCACCCAGCGCCGCGACGGCCCGAATGCTTACGCGATGATTGCCGTACAAGGCCCGAAAGCCCGCAGCAAAACCTGGGAAGTTCTGCCGGAGACCAAATCAGCCAGCGCTGACATCAAACCCTTCAATGCCGTCGTCGTTCCCGATACCGCGTTCGGCGAAGTGATGGTGGCACGCACCGGCTATACCGGCGAAGACGGATTCGAGATTGCCGTCACAGCGGAGAAGGCCGGCGATTTATGGAATGCCTTGGCCGCGGCAGGCGTCAAACCGGCGGGTCTCGGCGCGCGCGATACGCTGCGCCTGGAAGCCGGCATGAACCTGTATGGCCAGGACATGGATGACACCGTCAACCCGCTCAACGCCGGCTTGGCATGGACGGTCGACCTGACCAGCGAGCGCGATTTCGTCGGCAAGTCTGCCTTGTTGAAGCTTGGCCAAAGCGCGCAATTCCTGGGCCTGATCCTGCGTGAAAAAGGCGGCATCCTGCGTTCACATCAAAAGGTCATCACCGCCCAAGGCGAAGGCGAAATCACGAGCGGCACCTTCAGCCCCACCATGCAACAAGCCATCGCCATGGCGCGTTTGCCCATGGGCGTCAAAGTCGGCGACACCGTGCAGGTCGTCATCCGCGATAAGCAATTGGCTGCCACCGTGGTGAAAATGCCCTTTGTCCGTCACGGTGAAGTACTCGTATCCTGAATCAGCACCAATAATCACTAACTTTTAACTATTTGGAGCCAAGCATGAATGTCCCAGCCGAACTGAAATACACCGCCACCCACGAATGGGTACGCACCGAAGCCGACGGCACCATGGCTGTAGGCATTACTGAATTTGCTCAGGACGCATTGGGCGATATCGTCTATGTAGAGTTGCCAAAAATCGGCCAGGCACTGACAGCCGGCAAAGACTGCGCCGTGATCGAATCGGTGAAAGCAGCCGGTGACATCTACGCACCCATCAGCGGCGAAGTCGTCGCCATCAACGAATCCTTGTCCGATGCACCTCAGTCAGTCAACGAAGACGCTTACGGCGCATGGCTGTTCAAAGTGAAGCCCGCCAATGCGGCAGATGTGAATTCACTGCTGAGCGCAGAAGACTACGCCAAGAACATCGGCTGAAGCTGCAAGTAATTTCCTTTCCGGTTCCAGACATCATGACAAACGCAACTCCAAGCCTCACCCAACTCGAAGCGCACGACGCCTTCATCGCCCGCCATATCGGCCCTTCCGAAGCGGAACAAGCCGCCATGCTGGCTGCGCTCGGTTACCCAAGCCGCGCCGCATTGATCGACGCCATCGTGCCCGACAACATCCGCCGCCGCGACGTGCTGCCGCTCGGACAATTCACCCAGGCGCAATCGGAACCGGAAGCGCTGGCGCAACTGAAACAACTGGCCGGTAAGAACAAGGTTCTCAAATCGCTGATCGGCCAGGGCTATTACAACACGCATACCCCCGGCGTCATTTTGCGCAACGTGTTCGAGAACCCGGCTTGGTACACCGCCTATACGCCCTACCAGCCGGAGATTTCGCAAGGCCGCCTGGAAGCGATGTTGAACTTCCAGCAGATGATCATGGATCTCACCGGCATGGATATCGCCAATGCGTCGATGCTCGATGAAGGCACCGCTGCCGCTGAAGCCATGACGCTGATTCAGCGCGTAGGCAAATCCAATTCCAACGTGTTCTATGTCGCCGCCGACGTCTTGCCGCAAACACGCGAAGTCATCGAGACGCGCGCCAAGCCGCTGGGCATCGAGGTGCGCACCTGCGACGGCAAGGCTGAATTCGAGAACGATTGTTTCGGCGTGCTGCTGCAATATCCCGGCGTGAACGGCGACATCCGCGATTACCGCGAATATGCCGCTGCCATGCATGCCAAGAACGCGATGCTCATCGTCGCCGCCGACTTGCTGGCGCTGACCATGATCACTCCACCGGGCGAGTGGGGCGCCGACGTCGTTGTCGGCAACAGCCAGCGTTTCGGTGTGCCGCTCGGATTCGGCGGTCCGCACGCCGGCTACATGTCGACGCGCGATGCATTCAAACGCAACATGCCAGGCCGTCTGGTCGGCGTTACCGTCGATGCGCAAGGCAACAAAGCATATCGCCTGGCCTTGCAGACCCGCGAACAACATATCCGCCGTGAAAAAGCCACCTCGAATATCTGTACCGCGCAAGTTCTGCTGGCTGTGATCGCCTCGATGTACGCGGTCTACCACGGTCCTGAAGGTTTGCGCCGGATCGCGCAGCGCGTGCACCGTTTCACCGGCATCCTCGCCGCCGGTTTGACACAACTGGGCTGCAAGCTCGCCAACACCACTTATTTCGATACGCTGACCGTCAACGTGAGCGATGCAGCAGCATTGCACGCGACCGCGCAAGCAAGCGGCATCAACCTGCGCCAGATCAGCGCCACGCAAGTCGGCATCTCTCTCGACGAGACGATCACACGCGAAGACATCGCGACCCTGTGGACCGTCTTTGCGCAAGGCAAAGCTGCTCCCGACTTTGCCGCCATCGAAGCAAGCGTGAATGACGCCTTGCCGAAAGCACTGACCCGCACCAGCGCCTACCTCACGCATCCGGTCTTCAATCGCTACCACGCAGAACACGAAATGCTGCGTTACCTGCGCAGCCTGGCCGACAAGGATCTGGCGCTCGATCGCACCATGATCCCGCTCGGCTCCTGCACCATGAAGCTCAACGCCACCAGTGAAATGATTCCGGTGACTTGGCCGGAGTTTTCCAATATCCATCCTTTTGCGCCGGCAGACCAGACCGTCGGCTACCGCGAAATGATCGATCAATTGGAGCAGATGATGTGCGCCGCCACCGGCTACGCTGGTGTATCGCTGCAGCCGAACGCCGGATCGCAAGGTGAATACGCAGGCTTGCTGGTGATTCAGGCCTACCACGCATCCCGCGGCGAAGCACACCGCAATATCTGCCTGATTCCTTCATCGGCACACGGCACCAACCCCGCCTCGGCCAGCATGGTCGGAATGGAAGTCGTCGTGGTCGCCTGCGACGAACGCGGCAACGTCGACCTGGCCGACCTCAAAGCCAAGGCAGAGAAGCACAGCACCAACCTCGCAGCCGTGATGGTGACTTACCCGTCCACCCACGGCGTGTTTGAAGAAGGCATCCAAGCCTTGTGCGAAATCGTTCATCAACACGGTGGCCAGGTTTACGTCGACGGCGCCAACCTGAATGCCATGGTCGGTGTCGCCGCACCCGGCAAGTTCGGCGGCGACGTCAGCCACCTGAACCTGCACAAGACATTCTGTATTCCGCACGGCGGCGGCGGCCCGGGCGTAGGCCCGGTCGCGGTGGCTGCGCATCTCGCGCAATTCCTGCCGAACCAGAAATCAACCGGCTACACACGCAGCGAGCAAGGCATCACCGCAGTCAGTGCAGCGCCCTTCGGTTCCGCCAGCATCCTGCCGATCTCGTGGATGTATGTCGCGATGATGGGCGCGGAAGGCTTAAAAGCTGCGACCGAGACCGCCATCCTGGCAGCCAACTACATTGCCAAGCGCCTGGCGTCGCACTACCCGGTGCTGTATTCCGGCCACGATGGTTTGGTCGCGCATGAATGCATCCTGGACCTGCGCCCCTTGACCGACGCCACCGGCATCAGCAACGAAGACGTCGCCAAGCGCCTGATCGACTTCGGCTTCCACGCGCCGACCATGAGCTTCCCGGTTCCCGGCACCTTGATGATCGAGCCGACCGAAAGCGAATCGCAAGCCGAGCTGGATCGCTTCATCGACGCCATGATCGCCATCCGCATGGAAATCGCCAAGGTTGCATCCGGCGAGTTTGACGCCAAGGACAACCCTTTGAAGAACGCACCGCACACGGTGCAAGTCATGACGGCGGACAAGTGGGAACATGCCTACAGCCGTGAAGCGGCAGCGTATCCGGTGGCGTCACTGCGCAAGCAAAAATATTGGTCGCCGGTGGGGCGCGCCGACAATGTGTACGGTGACCGGAATTTGTTCTGTTCCTGTGTGCCGATTGCTGCTTACGAGTGAGCTGTTTGAGGTGATAAGAAAAGCGGCCCAAATGTAAATCAATGCTAAATAGTGGATGATTATCGCGCCCGGATTTGAATTAATTTCCGTAAGGCAATATGATGGTATTGGGGATCTTCCCGAAAGAGGCGCTCAATGAATGCCATTAAATCAGTCGAGCCGGGATATGCGAAAGAGCACCTTGGCGTCGATAAGCCGCGAGGCGTCGAAAACGCGGCGCTGCAGCATGAGCGCAAGTCGGCTGTGCCGCCTAAAGAAGAAGCGAGCCCTTCCACGGTCGTTTCACTCAATTCATCGCCGGCCGCAACCGGCGTGTATTCCAAAACCGGCCAGCTTCCGCCTACCGAGCGCGTCAATCCACCTGTGCCCCCGAAGACTGCAGAATTGCCGGCTAAGCTACCCAAAGAGGCGCAGCCTGTTACGCCGCCGACTGCAAATGGCAACGCCAGCGCCGTCATCGGCGATGGCGCAAAAATCCACATTAACGTGCGTGGAGAATCCCCATCCGCATCAAGCGGTGGATCCTTAGTCCTTGGCGACAATGCAAAGCTTCAGATCAATGCCCGGCTCGCAGGTGCATCCGGTTCCGGCGGCGGGACGCTCGTGATCGGCGAGAACGCCAGCCTTCATATCAATACCCGCGTTGAAGGCACATCAGGCGCTGGCGGTACCCTCATCATCGGTGAGAATTCCAACGTCCATATCAATGCCCGCTTGGACGGCGCCTCCGCTTCCGGGGGAGGCACGCTGATCGTGGGAGACAACTCCGATGTCCACATCAATATCCGTGCCGATGATATTTCAGGCGCCGATACTCTCATTGTGGGCGACAACACGAAGCTGCACTTGAATGTGCGCGCCGATTCAAATAACGACGCGTCGGCTAACACCATTGTCGTCGGCGATGATGCTTCAGTTCATCTGAATATACGTGAAACAGACAAGAAGGTGGCATCCGAGCCCAAAGACACATCGTTTGCGAAAAATGACAAACCCATCGAAACCGAAATACTCGAGGCAACCGGTTTAATCGAGAAATCCTCTCCCAAGACGGATGACTCTCAACATCCAGGATTGATCACGGACAAGGATAACGGTGTGCGCGCACACGGCGAGCCGTCAAAGAAGCTTGGTACCACTGCCGATGCTCAATGGCCATCCTATTACAACCCCGGCTTGGAGATGATTCGGCAAATCTTGGACCACACTACTCAACAATCCGATCAGCAAAACGCCGGCGGCAATCCACAGCCTCGCTTCAAGGGGCAAATTAATTTCTTCATCTAAGAGTCGCTAGAAGCAAAAATATTGGTCGCCGGCGGGACGTGCCGACAATGTGTACGGCGACCGTAACCTGTTTTGTTCGTGTGTGCCGATTGCGGATTACGATTGAGCTGGTTGAGGCGGTAAGGAAAGAGTATTCAAGGTCAGGTCTTGCCTTTTGCCTCTACCATCCCGAAAAAATAAAACGCACGACCTGACCCTGAGGTTTCTTCTTGAAAGTTAATCGCTGCTGACCCATTGACCACGATTTAGTAATGCGGCGGTCGCTCATTATCCAGAGTACGCTGGCCATCGGCCTCCGGCGTTTGCTTGATGTGCTTAGCTAAGGCCGCGCAGATTGCTTCCAGATGATCGATTTTCTTTTGTTGTTGATAGACCACCTGGTTCAGTGATTCAAGCATATCTTCTTGACGGGAAATCTTGATTTCGATTTCAACCAAACGGTCTTCAGTGTTCATGTAATGCCTTCGATGCATGAGAGGGGTGCAAGACGATATTGTCGCATGCTAATGAATAGGTCCATCGCTGCGTTTAGTATGTCGTGGCCCGTTCCAGTCATTCCCCATCGATCTGTCGCAGCACCGCTTCCATCTCCGGCGTCAATTTACGCTTGACGCTCGGCAGCACGATAGATGTGCTCAGCAAGACATCGCCACGCTTATCATTCGCCGCGTCGAAAAGTCCTTGCCCCGCTAGTCTGATTTTTTTTCCTGCATTGGTGCGGGCTGGGACCTGCACTTGCACGGTCTTCCCGGTTGGCAGGAGTAGCTCGATCGTTCCGCCCAATAGGGCGATGGAGAACGGCAGCTTCAGTGTTCCGGAAAGATTCAGGCCTTTGCGCTTCCATCCGGATTCCGGCTTGATGGTGATGGCGATGTGAAGGTCGCCGTTCAAGCCGCCGTGTTCGCTTGGCTTGCCGCGTTCCTTGACCGTCAGCACGCTGCCGTCAACCAGCCCTGCAGGCGTTCTGACCGTGAATTTTCGTTTGCGCGTGACGGTCCCCAGCCCATGGCAAGGGCCGCAATTCCGCCATTCTTGTCCGGTATTCCTGCAAACCGGGCAGACCGACAATCGCGAGTATTTCGAAAACCCGCTGCAACGGCTGCATTGCATCCACTCGCCGCGTTGCCCGGCACATCGCTCGCAATGATCTACCACCGCTTCCTCGAAGCTGATGTGGGTCCCATTGAATCCTTCGGCAATCGTGACGGCGACCTTCTCATTCACATCAGCGCCGCGCCGGGCAGATGCGCGGCGCTGACGGTCGGCGTCCTCCTGATCGTAGTACTTACGCCGGCTATCGTCGGTGAGGGTTTCGTATGCCGTCTTGATAGTCTTGAATTGTTTTTCCGCTTCGACCTTGTCTGCCGCCTTGAAATGGCGATCGGGATGCCATTTCATCGCCAGCCGTCGAAACGCCGCAACGATGGATTCTTTGCTTGCCGCGCGGTCAACGCCAAGGCATGCGTAAAAATCCGGAACCTGGGTATGCATATTGGTAAAAACGAAGAAGCGTGCAGCCGTAGCCGCCGATAAAATCCGAGCGAGGATATTACATGCCTAGCAATCGGTAACCAAGCGCTTTCTTATTCCGAAACGTTTGGCCGCAACGCCTGGTTGCGTTTGTGCCGATTGCTGATGACGAGTGAGTTGTTTGAGTGATAAAAAAACGGGTGGTGCGTGAGCACTACCCGCCATTTATTCCGAAGTGCGCAGAGCCTTAAGCCTGAGCCTTCACCTTCAAACGCCAAGCATGCAGCAGCGGCTCGGTGTAGCCGCTCGGCTGCTCCAAACCTTTGAACACCAGCTCGCATGCAGCCTTGTAAGCCATGCTGGTGCCGAAGTTGCCTGCCATTTTCTTGTAGTACTTGTCGCCAGCGTTTTGCTTGTCCACCACGGCGGCCATACGCTCGAAGGTTGCGGTGACTTGCGCCTTGGTGACGACGCCATGCAGCAACCAGTTAGCCATGTGCTGGCTGCTGATACGCAGCGTGGCGCGGTCTTCCATCAGGCCCACGTTGTGGATGTCCGGCACCTTGGAGCAGCCCACGCCCTGATCGACCCAGCGCACCACGTAGCCCAAAATGCCTTGCGCATTGTTGTCCAGCTCTTGCTGTTTCTCGGCATCGCTCCAGTTCGGGGTGGCGGTGACGGGAATCTGCAGCAGGTTGTTGAGAATGCCGTCGCGCTCTTTCTCGTAGTTGGTCTTTTCCAATTGCTTCTGCACGTCGGAGACCAGCACTTGATGATAGTGCAGCGCATGCAGCGTGGCGCCGGTGGGGCTGGGCACCCAGGCGGTGTTGGCGCCGGCCTTCGGGTGAACAATCTTTTGTTCCATCATGCCCTTCATCAAATCAGGCATGGCCCACATGCCCTTGCCGATTTGCGCCTTGCCGCGCAAGCCGCAGGAGAGGCCGACCAGCACGTTGTTCTTCTCGTAGGCTTGGATCCAGGCGCTGGTCTTCATGTCGCCCTTGCGGATCATCGGGCCGGCATGCATGTCGGTGTGCGGAAGCCGGTGTTGATGAAGGCCACGCGGCTGGCGGCGGCAGCAATACAGGCTTTCAGGTTGACGCTGGTGCGGCGCTCTTCGTCCATGATGCCCAGCTTGACGGTGCTGTCGGGCAGGCCCAGCATTTTTTCTACGCGGGCAAACAGTTCGGCGGCGAAGGCCACTTCGGCGGGGCCGTGCATCTTGGGTTTGACGATGTAGACCGAGCCCTTGCGGGAATTGCGGATGGCATCCTTCTTGGTGCGCTTCAGGTCATGCAGGGCGATGGTCGTGGTGACCACGGCATCCATGATGCCTTCCGGGATTTCGCGCGTTTTGCCTGATGCGTCCTTGTACAGGATGGCGGGATTGGTCATCAGGTGGCCGACGTTACGCACAAACAGCAGCGAGCGGCCATGCAGCGTGACCTTGCCTTTGCCGTTAGCAGCGGTGTACACGCGGTCGGCGTTCAGGCCGCGGGTAAAGGTCTTGCCGTTCTTTTCCACTTGCTCGGTCAGGGTGCCTTGCAAAATGCCCAGCCAGTTGTCGTAGGCCAGAACCTTGTCCTCGGCATCCACCGCGGCCACGGAGTCTTCCAGGTCCAGAATAGTGGACAGCGCGGCTTCGACCACCAGGTCGCTCACACCCGCAGCGTCGCTCTTGCCGATGGGGGTGTTGCGGTTGATGATGAGGTCCAGGTGCAGACCGTTGTGCTGCAGCAGGATGCTGGTCGGGTCCTTGGCATCGCCCTGGAAGCCGATGAACTGGCTCTTGTCTGCCAGCTTGGATTTGCTGCCGTCTTTCAGCGTCACCACCAGGTCGCCATCCTTGACCCGGTAGCCGCTGGAGCCGACGTGCGAACCCTTCTTCAGCGGCGCGGTGCGGTCCAGCACATGGCGCGCATATTCAATAACCTTCTTGCCGCGCTTGGGGTTGTAGCCGCCTTTGGCGCCGGCTTTTTCGCAGCCATTGTCTTCCGAGATCACATCGGTGCCATACAGCGCATCGTACAAGCTGCCCCAGCGTGCGTTGGCAGCGTTCAGGGCGTAACGGGCATTCAGCACCGGCACCACCAGCTGCGGGCCGGCCTGCACGGCCAGCTCGGCGTCCACGTTCTTGGTCGTGATCTTGACCTTCTTCGGATTGGGCACCAGGTAGCCGATCTTTTCCAGATGCGCGCGGTAGGTGGGCATATCGGTGATGGGACCAGGATTGGCCTTGTGCCATGCGTCCATCTCCAGTTGCAGGCGATCGCGCTCAGCCAACAGCGCAATATTCTTCGGCGCCAGATCGGTCACGATGGCGTCAAAGCCCTTCCAGAAATCGGCGGACGAAATGCCGGTGCCCGGCAGTACTTTGCTCTCAATGAAGTTGTGCAAAACGGTGGCAACTTGCAGGCGGTGCTCGGTGGTGCGGGGCGTAGACATAAGTGGCTCTTTTCAAAAAAAAGAAGGGGGGATGTGCGAGTGAGCGTATTTTATTAGATATTTTAATTGATGTTATGCGAGTAAAAATCAATCTATTTGTGATAAATAGATAGGTAATCCATTGCGGACTATTTGGTGAAGTAAAAAACCTTTAGGCAAATAAAAAGAGCGAGAATACCTATCAAGATGAGCCCCGTGCCGCGTACAAAATTGCCGGAGTTGGATCGGGGAGTCAGCGAACTGTCATTCGGATCATCCTCGGGATACCAAACGTCGATCGTGTCCCGGCCTTGTATTCTTTTTAGCTTTTCCTGCTGACCACGTTCGGTCCACGCAAATGTGCCGGGGACCAAGTCCCAATTGCGATACACTTTTTCCTGATCCTCGGTGCCATTGGGAACACCCGCGCTAAACGAATATTCGACGGCTACACCAATCGATTCTCCAGCATAACTAATCCAGGCCTTATCGATCTTGGCGGCGATTTTGATCCACTTCCGGCGACGCACGATGATGCCGCCTGCAACTATCAATCCGAGGCAAAAAAAGCCGCCAACCACCATAAAAGAGCCATCGTCAAAAGTCATTTGGACTCCTCGAGATGGAAATTGCATTTTGTCGAGTGCATATCCGCTTTCAGTTGTGCTTCAAACTTGACACCAGCGAAGCTGAATCCGATTTATTTTTTCGTTGACTCCAGCAATCGAGCGGACGCCGCTCGTCATGACGCGCATCAAGCCTTGCGATTGTTCGCGACCGGTTTGTCGAAGTAATACATCATCCGCTTGCGCGGACTGAGATAGTCATAGACTTCCGGCGTCAATTGCTTCGGTTTCAAGCTGGTGATGATATTGATGTCGGCTTCGCCTATCAGGTCCAGAATCAAGGCCTCTTCCTTCGGCACTTTCGGATCGTAGATCAAGACGCTGGGGCGCAAGGGCGCGCCGGAATTCACCGAGATCACCATGCCGATCGAGTCATCCGACAAGCGCACGATCGTGCCCGGCGGGTACACGCCCATGCAATGGATGAAGATGTTCAAAACCTCCGTGTCGAACAAGGTCCGCTGCCGCGCGAACATGGTTGACAAGGCCTCGTATGGGCTGAGCGAGTCGTCCGGGTTCGGTCGATTGCACAGGTTGTCGTAAGTGTTGACGATGGCGACGATGCGCGCAAATTTCGAAATCCCGTCCCGCATCAATCCTCTCGGATATCCGGTGCCGTCCATGCATTCATGATGCTGCGTGACGATGTCGACCGCACCCTGCGGCAGTTCGAGCTTCTTTGCAATCGGCAGGCCATACGCGCAATGCTGTTGCATCAGATTGTTTTCGGCGTGGGTAAGCGGTTCTTTCTTTTGCACTACCTTGTCGGGAATCTCGATCTTGCCGATGTCATGGAACAAACTGCCGATGCCTAATATCTTCATGGCTTCTTCGGGAAGCTGCAGTTCCTTGCCCAGCAATAATGCCAGCACCGAGACGTTGAGCGAGTGGTAATAGTTATCCTCGCCCATGGTCTTGTCATTCATCAGGTGGATCGCGATATTTCTATTCTCGAGCATCGATTCCAGCATTTGCTGCACTAGCTGATCGGCATCCTGCCGCACTTCTTTCGGTCTTGAAAAGATATTGAGCGAGATTTTCTTGAGCGTTTTTGCTGCATTCAGAAATTGCTTTTTGCATTCGGCGATGGCAATGCGTTGATTCGTCAGGCGCTCGATGCGTTCCTGCTTGGCGGTGGCACGCGCAATCGCCTCCAGGTCTTGTTCGACAACTTTGGTTGGCGCGGTAGCAGGTTTGAAAACCGGTTCAGGCCTGGGATCGGACAAGGTCGGGTCGAACCGGATCCGGTTCAGGCCAAGCCTTTTGATGCCGGCGATGTCGCTGGCGCTTTTGATCTTGAAGCTGCTGCGTGCAAAATCATGTTCCATCCAGCTCAAGTCCAGATGGACAAAAAGCCCGACATAGATGTCTTCGATCTCCATGTACTCGGGGTGTTTGGAAGTGTCCATTTTTGAATTGTTCGTTCGCTGGTATATGGATGAGATTATCGTAGTCTATTCCCTGTTATTTTAGGTAATTAATCGCGCTGGAATTTAAACCCGAGATTACAATGGCCCTTGCCAGAAATATTCTGGCGATAACAAAAAAATAACAGGGGGAAGGCATGAAGAAAATCTTGGTCGCGATGTTTTTCATCGCACTCAATGCATTGGTGCTGACAAACGGTGCGCACGCGCAGGCAGCACCGCAGCTCAATCCCAGCCTGAAGAAAGCGGCTACCCTGATTCCGATCCCCGGCATTTCGGGCGCGGTCAATGATCTGTTCAACCAACTGAAACCGCTGGGCTCCGGCGGCAAGTATGCCGCGAGCACCAAGGTCAATGTGCCGGGCGTTGGCGACTTCCCGCTGCAGCTCTATGTTTTCGGTGAACTGGACCGCCAGGCGATTATCCTGGTGGTCAATCGCACCATCGCCATGCCGGGCGTGTTCAACAACAGCGCCTGGAAAAAACTTGCCGGCTCTTCTTTGACCGACCCGATTTTTTCCTTGTCTCTCGGCGATTATTCGCTGAACACCATGGATATGCCGGCCGAGTTCAGGCAAGTGGTCGCCAACAGTTACTTCAATGTCGACTCGCTCGATTTCACCAGCGGCTTACAGGTGGCGAGCAGGGCGCACATCGGCGGCGTCATGAAGACCGTCATTGAAACCGGGATGGGCGTGCCGGTGCAGCAGTTCACGATGCGTGCCGGCGTAGTGTCGCCGGCACCGAGCAATCCGCAAGCCGCTGCCGGCCTGGCGGCAGCGATGCTGTCGGACTTGGAGAACGTCGGCAAGATGGCCAAAGACGCGCCGGAATTTTTCGCCGAATTCCAGCTTGCGCCCGGCAAGTCTGTCCCCGCGCCGCTGGGCATGCAGGCGATGACTCTGACCGACGCCACCTTCTCCATCAACAACAAGGGGACTGCCGGCTACAAGGGCAATGCCGTCCTCCCGGGCGGCAAGAAACTCATCACCTTCTTTGAAACCCCGCTCAACCCGCTGGGCGCAATGGACTTGCTCGATTTCCGTTTCGGCATGGCCGCGCAAGACTTCACGCTCGAAGACTATGTGAATCTCGCCACGGCATTCAGCACACCCAAAATGCAAGGCGGCAGCTTCTTGAAGGGAATCGACAAGTTCGAGGCGCAATTGCGGTCCGTGTTAAAGCCGCTGGCGGTGTTCAAGCTGCGCAATCCAAAGCCGGTTCCCGAATACAAGTTCGGCGACAAGAGCAAACCCTTTCCGCCGCTGGAAGTGTTTAATGTCCTGATGCTGGGGCCGCTGGCCAGCGCGGACGACGGCACCGGCAAGACGATCAATGGCCCGATGTTGAAACTCGTCGGCGACGCCAGCGTGCTTGGCCAAAAGCTCGCCAGCATGAATGCCATGATGAGCGCCAATGGCCTGCACGCCAAAGCCAGCGCCGGACTCAGTTTGAAGCTCGGGCCGCTTGGCAAGCAAGGCATCACTATGGCGGCGAACGCCGACATCGATGGCAAGCAGCAATTGATCGGCTTGCGCGGCAATGTGGTCGGCCGTGTGCTGGAAGCGAACATGGATGGCCTCAATCTGTCGATCAATAGCCCGGCGACCTGCCTCACGCCGTTTGCCTTGTCGGCGAAGCTGGCGATTGACCCCAACATGGACTTCGCCAGCGTACTCGACGGCATGCCCGGCGTGAATGTCGATCCCGCTCAGTTGCAAGGCTGTGTCGGCGCAGAGCTCGAAAAAGCCTACAAGTGGGTCGCCACGACCGGCAGTTCGCTTGGCGGGTACACGGCCGCTGCCGCCAATCAGGAACTCAACAAGATCGCGAATGCCGCTGCCCGCGAATACGAGCGCCTCAAGGATATTGCACGCGACAAGGCCAACAAGACCGCCAGCGATGCGATGAAGGCATTTAACGACGCCGGCAATGCGTTCAAAAAGATCGGCAAGAAAAAGCATCACAAGGCGCCGCCCGATCCGCGCATGGAAGCATCGGTGTTCGACTGGGATTATTACTACGACACTAATCAGGATGTGGTGAAAACCGGCGTCGATCTGGCCCAGCATTGGCGCGACAATGGGATCAGTGCAGGCCGCCGCGGCAGTCCTGAGTTTGACGTCAAGTTCTACATGGCGCGCTACCTCGACGTCCAGAAAGCCTGCGGCACTGATCGCCTGTGCGCGGTCAAGCACTGGGTGGACAATGGTATCGACGAAGGCCGGCAGGGCAGTGTTGACTTTGCCGTTGCGAGTTATCTGCAACGCTATCCCGATCTACAAAAGTCGTTTGGCCAGGACAATTATCCAGAGGCGCTCGACCACTGGATGAACGACGGCAGCGTCAAGGGCCGCAATGGCAAGGCCGACAATCCTGCACCGGGACCCATCAACGGACCGAAGCAGATCGGCGGCGACGGCGGCAGCCGCTGGAACGACTACGACAAATGCGCCGGGCAATTCGTGACGGGCTTTAAGGTGTTTTACGGCGACCGGTTGGATATGGTGCAATTCCATTACAACGGCCGCGGCTGGGCCGGTGTGCACGGCAAGATGAATACGCCGAGAGCGGAAGTGATGCTGGCAGCTGGCGAATACATCGTGCGTGTCGACTACCGCAGCGGCGCCCGAGTGGATAGCGTGACATTTAAATCGAACCTCGGCAAAACCTATGGTCCCTACGGCGGCGGGGGCGGCAGCCCTGGCACTTATATCGTGACGCCGGGTGAGAAACTCGGCTGTATGGCGGGACGCTCGGGCAGCGAAATCGACAAGCTGTTGTTCTCGTCGACCGGGCTGCGGTAGTCAGTTAATAAGGGTCAGGTCTTGCGCAAGACCTGACCCCCATTTACTCGAATAAAAAATCAAAGGCCGCCAAATTTGTTTTTGAAATGCCCGCGCGACTTCGAGGCGGATATAGCTGCAATTTGCGCTTGCAGTTCCTGCTCAAACGTACGCACTTCCTCCTGCCCCACAATTCGCACGACTGCATACAGATCACCCGCATCACCATGCAGCGACGGCAGTCCGCGCTTCGCAAGGCGCAGATGCTTTCCAGAAGAAGTACCGGCCCTGATATTCAGCGCAACGTTGCCGGCCAATGTGGGTATTTCGACTGAACCGCCCTGTGCGGCCAGTCCAGGCAGCAGCGGCACATCGAGGTATAAGTCTCGCCCCTCCATGCGATACACGGGATGCGGCTGGATAGTCACGACGATGTAGAGGTCGCCTGGATCACCGCCGTTTCGGCCTGGTCCACCTTTGCCGGCAAGCCGCAGACGCTGTCCCTCTTTTATTCCTTTGGGAATGCTTACCTGGTAGGTAGAAGATACGCGACGGGAGAGGCCGCGCGCGTTACGTTCCGACCATTCCACCGTGACCTCCGTGCTACCGCCATGAAAGACCTGTTCCAGCAAGACTGCAATGGAGACTTCAACATTTTCGCCGCGCTCAGGGGCGGGTGCCTGCTGTTGCGTTCGCTGTTCGCCACTGCCACGTGACTTGAAAGCGTTCGCCGTATCGGGAGCGCCGAAATCTTCGAATTCCTTGGCACGGGGTGCATTTCGTCCCTGCCGGTCTGGCGGTGACGAAAAATGCTTTTTGCGAGGAGGCTTGTAAAGCTTGTCGTATTCTTGACGTTTCTCGCTGTCTTTCAAGATTGCGTAGGCTCGCACCACGACTTTGAATTTTTCCTCAGCTTTGGGATCGTCGGAAACATCAGGATGCAATTGGCGGGCGAGCTTCCGATACGCCTTCTTGATGTCCGCAGTCGATGCAGTGCGTTCGACGCCGAGGTCCTGATAATAGTCACTATTATTCACAGGATTCATACGCCCCAGTTGAAGTTGGCAATGACGTACATGAAGACAATCATCACTCTATTTTCAAGGGCAGCACTTCAATTTGAAGAATAAGGGGGTATTTCCAGCCCTTTTTTTTTAAACAATTTTTGGACGATTGATTCGGCAGCGTTTCACAGCCGCGCGCGGCCTTTCTTTTATATCGAAACTCAAGACGCCCGCTTAGAAAGCGGTAACCCTGATTTCCTCGTCCGCAAAATTCATTGCATTTTTATTATTGGTTGCGATATATTTGCTTCCGGAGGAGCGAGCGCTGAGGCAACTCAGAATCCTGCTCGCTTAGAGGATGACCCTAATAAATCATGGTGAAAACCGTGGACCAATGGCTAGTCCAAAGGTCGGTCCCGTCCGACAGATTTCTAGGTTGGCGTCGGTCGGGAAATTATCCTACTTATCTATCGCTTGCTCTTCCACCTATTTTGAAAGGCGACAGCGATGAGTTCAGTCTCTCTGACTCCGAAATTCTCGGATGGCCAAGAAGAAATTTATTCCGAAGCGAATCAATCCGCTGAGGCGAATATCGAAGTAGTCGCCTTAAAGACAGCGATAAATGCGCTTGAGGATAAGTTATGGTTCACGAGAAAAGCCCGAATTTATGCTGAAAAGCGGCTATTAGATTTTGAGTTTCATGCCCAATTGCTTCTCATTGTGTATTCGATCTATATTGTTGCCCTCTCTGTTGTGCTGCTCAAATTCAAATTAATAAACACGATATAAATGCGGTTTTCTCGACTGTCTTATCGTTAGTGCTATTGGTTATATCAGTCTATGTGAACTCCAGAGCATTCAAGGACCGCGCCGACCGATTCAAGAGGGGATACATACGCTTGCAAGACCTTTCTACAGCGTTAGAAGAGGCCAAGTGGACGAATGACATTAAGACTGCACGAAATATCTATATGGTCACAGCAAGTAACTATTCTGCAGCGCTGTTGGAAACGGAGAACCATAAAGACTTCGATGACCTCTATTCCCGATATTGTCTCGGTCAACAGTCTTCGCGAAAACTCTCGTTGATCGACAAGATTGCCGTTATTGCAAATCGATTCTTTTACTATGCATGTTTAGCCACCTTGTACGTCGGCCCAGTCTTGGCTTTTGTTGCACTAATTAGATTGTAAGAAGCTTATATGTCCAGCGCGGCAAAATATTTTATAAACCAGTTTTCTGAAAAAGGTTTAAAAGAGGTTTACGCGAATCACATTGCTAAGACTACTGCTATTGGTCTGGACAGAATCTCTCGAGCTTCCTTTGAAAAGGACCTTAAACAACAAATTGAGATCATTCGGCGAAAGGTTAAGAGGGGCACGTATCAATTTACCCAATATAAAGAAAAATTGATTTCAAAAGGCGCTTGCAAATTGCCGCGTGTGATATCAATACCGACCTACAGAGACCGACTAGTGCTCCGCGCGCTATGTAATGTGCTACAAAAGTCGTTTTCTGAAAAGATTTCTCAACGCATACCTCAGGTCGTTATAAGCGACATCAAGGCTTCGTTGGGAACCGGTGAGTTTTCGCATTTCATTAAAGTAGATGTAGAAAATTTTTATCCTTCCATCGATCACGCTATTTTGGTGCAGAAGCTAAGAGCTAAAGTCAGAAAACCCGAAATAATTCAGCTTGTGCTGAACGGAATTACGAATCCAACGCTTCCACTCCCAAACAAAAATAAGAAAAGCGAAATTAAAGGTGTCCCCCAAGGGCTTGCAACTTCAAATATTCTGGCAGAAATTTATTTGAAAGATTTTGACTCAATATTGCAAGCAAAGTCGGATATTGCGTACTTTCGATACGTTGACGATATCCTCGTCTTGAGTAAGGGCGAGCCAGATCCTGTTTTCGAGGGGCTTAAAAGAAGGCTAAATGATCAGTATAGATTGAATGCCCATCCCCTTTTAAAGGGGGAATCCAAATCTAGAGTCGGGAAAATACTTGAGCCTTTTTCTTTTCTGGGTTATGAATTTGTAAATGGCAAGGCTAGTGTCAAAAGAGAGTCTTTGGAGCGGCTAGAAAATTCATTGGCCAGTATTTTCACAACTTACAAATACAAAGTCGCTGAAGAGCGGTTAAGTGCACTTGATGAGCATACGCGTCGTCAACGAATTCAATTTTGTAAGACCGTGCTGATGTGGCGATTAAATTTAAGAATTACTGGCTGCATTTTTGACGGAGCGCGTAAAGGCTGGATTTTTTACTTCTCTCAGATTGACAAGGAAAATATTAAGCAGCTTTGGAAGCTCGACAAAACTGTTCGACAATTATTTCACCGCTTCGGGTTAGCTTATGACTCGCGGGAGGTTAAGAGTTTCGTGGG
Organism: Burkholderiales bacterium; assembly: GCA_016177875.1. Classification (GTDB taxonomy): domain Bacteria; phylum Pseudomonadota; class Gammaproteobacteria; order Burkholderiales; family Burkholderiaceae_D; genus Paucimonas. The sequence continues at coordinate 10,316 of JACOUL010000006.1, read as the reverse complement.
AACATATTTTGAAGCTCGGAGAAAAAATCCCACTGCGACTGGTTACATTCCAAACTTTGACACGTCGAATGACACTCAAAAACGCATAATCTTGACCGACTACTTTGGTGTCGCTAACGTTGATAACTTATCGGAGCTAGCGGTTTCTCGCTTATTTGATGCAAAAATCCGCCGAGCTACTCAAGAACTTGAAAACGACATTCAAGGCGTGTCTTAAAAAGAGACTGTTCAGGCAGTTTTATATCGTTAGCTCCCCACTGAGGAAGATCACTTCCCCCAACTATCCTTCAACGTAACCACCCGATTAAACACCGGCGTCCCCGGCTTCGAATCCACCCGATCCGCCACAAAGTAGCCATGCCGCTCGAACTGGAACTTCTCATCCGCCAGCGCGTGCTTCATGCCTTGTTCCAGATAAGCGGTGATCACTTCCTTCGCATTCGGATTCAAGGCTTGCTTGAAATCCTTGCCGCCCGCGTCCGGGTTCGGATCGGAAAACAACCTATCGTACAAACGCACTTCCGCTTGCAGCGCATGCTTGGCGCTGACCCAGTGGATGTTGCCCTTGACCTTGTAGTTGGCGCTGCCTTCCGTGCCTGACTTGGAATCGGGGAAGTAGCTGCAGTGCACTGCGGTGACTTTGCCTGATGCATCCTTCTCGCACCCGGTGCATTCCACTACATAGCCGTAACGCAGGCGCACCTTGTTGCCGGGGAAGAGGCGGAAGTAGCCTTTGCTTGGCACCTCCATGAAGTCTTCTTCTTCGATCCACAATTCCTTCGTGATGGGGAAAGTGCGGTTGCCGCGTTCGGGGTGGTGCGGGTGCACCGGGGCGCTGCATTCGGTTTCCAGCTCGTCGGGGAAATTGTCGATGATGAGTTTCAAGGGGCGCAGCACGGCGGTGGCGCGTGGCGCTTTCGGGTCGAGGTCGTCGCGCAGCGCGCCTTCCAGCACGCTCATGTCGATCCAGCTGTCGGCCTTGGAGACGCCGATGCGCTCGCAGAAGAGCTGGATCGATTCGGGCGTGAAGCCGCGGCGGCGCGGCGTGAAGCCGCGGCGGCGCAATCCCACGATGGTGGGCATGCGCGGGTCGTCCCAGCCGTCGACGATTTTTTCTTCGACCATTTGCAGGAGCTTGCGTTTGGACGTCACTGCATAGGTGAGGTTCAGGCGTGCGAATTCGGTTTGCTCCGGCAGCGGGTGCTTGAAGAATCCGCCTTCGGCTGCGCGCTCCAGCACCCAGTCGTAGAAGGGGCGGTGGTCCTGGAATTCCAGCGTGCAGAGCGAATGCGTGACGTATTCGATCGCGTCTTCCAGCGGATGCGCGTAGTCGTACATCGGGTAGATGCACCACTTGTCGCCGGTGTTGTGGTGATGCGCGTGGCGGATGCGGTAGATGGCCGGGTCGCGCATGTTCATGTTGGGCGAGGCCATGTCGATCTTGGCGCGCAGGATGTGTTCGCCGTCCTTGAATTCGCCGGCTTTCATGCGGCGGAAGATATCCAGCGATTCAGCGGCGGGGCGGTCGCGGAAGGGCGAGTTCTTGCCGGGCTCGCCGAAGTTGCCGCGGTTCTTGGCCATGTCTTCGGCGGATTGGCTGTCAACATAGGCGTGGCCGGCGGTGATTAAATATTCAGCAATCTCGTAAAACTTGTCGAAGTAGTCGCTGGCGAAATATTGATGCTCGCGGCCTTCGTGGGTCCAGCCGAAGCCCAGCCATTTCACGCTATCTAATATGGTGTCGACGTATTCCTGTTCTTCCTTGGTGGGGTTGGTGTCGTCGAAACGCATGTGGCAGCGGCCGCCGTAATCGCGCGCGAGGCCGAAGTCTACGCAGATCGCTTTGGCGTGGCCGATGTGCAGATATCCGTTAGGCTCGGGCGGAAAACGCGTGATCACCGGCGGCAGCGGATGGCCGAGATGGTCGGTGCGGTTGGCGTGTTTTCCGCTGGCCAGGTCGGCTTCGATGATTGCTTTAAGAAAGTTGGATGAAGCGGGGTTTGTTTCCGGGACAGCGTTTTTGGGTGGGTTGCTCATGAACTCGTCTTGGAATTGCGATTAGGGGATATTTGAGTGACATTTTACCGTAGGGTGCTGGGAGCTTGTTCTTGCGCAGGCTGCAAGGGTTGATCAATTGATATTTGTCAGAAACTTTCCTGCTGTAACTAATTAAATGAATGGGTAGGTCCGAAGAAGGGAATGCGCCATTTATTTTTTGTGCCGAAGAAAGTTGGCACTTTTCAAGATTCCCTTTGTCCAATTGTTTTTTCGCAATGGAGAGGGGCGATGAACATTAAGCGCGAAACTCTGGAGGAGGCAGCGTCCGCAGGGATGCTGAAGTACAGCCAGATCGATAACCTGCTGGTTTTTTTGGTTCAGCAGGAATTCAAAAACAACCGTGAATCGCCTGCAGGGCGCTTCAATGCGGCCTTGTTGTACTACTTGGTCGGGTTGTTGGCGCTTGGCGCTGCGGTGGCGGTGGCCGGCTTGGCCGTCAATGCCCTGGGCATGGGCGCTTTGTTGTGGTTCGCGGTGGTGTACGCCTTGAGCGCAGTGGGTGTGGCGCACTGGAGCGCGCAGCGCGAGCTGGCTTTTCCGGCCGCCTTCTTTTCATTGCTGGCGATTTTGCTGGCGACGATCGCGACTTTTTCCGTGCAAGCCTTGTATGGCCATTGGGATGGCGGATTGAACGCCATGCCGGGGATGGATTCGCGCTGGGTGGCGCTTGAGAGCGTCGCCTTGGCGATGAGCTTGGGGCTGCTGTACTGGTTGCGTCAGCCGTTTTTGCTGGTGCCGACCGCGTTTAGCATTTGGCTGCTCGGCATGGATATGGTTCCGGTGTTGGTGGCGCAGACCAATGCGTTGGCAAGCCTCGGCCTCAATTCGATGGAAGAATTGCGCAAGGCGTATACGCTGCTCACCGGTTTGCTGCTGGTGATGTTTGGGCTGTATGTGGATTTGCATCGCCGGCCCTTCGATCAGCGCTTTGCTTTCTGGGCTTACTTTGCCGGCTTGCTGGCTTTTTGCACTGCCGTGCCTCTACTTTTATCGAACCAATTGACCGGTAAACTACTCTATTTGCTGGTGCATATCGGCTTGGTGTTTATCGGTGCGGTACTGGGCCGCCGTGTGTTTGAAGTCTTCGGCGGTTTGGGGATCTTGCTGGTGCTGGGCGATATGTCGTGGCAGATTTTCCGGGACGGTTTGGCGATCGCGTCGGCGTTGACCTTGTTGTCGCTGGTGCTGGCGGGCGTCTTCTTGTGGTGGTGGCGGACCGAACCGGCGTTCTCCGCGTGGATACGTGAGTTTTTGCCGGCGAATATGCAAAAGCGTATCGAGACGCACACCGCTTAGGGTGTAACACGTAAAGTTTAATTTTCTACCGAGTACTTCGCGGTGAGACTACAGGGTAAGGCGTATGTATTGATAGCCTCTCTGCCTTACCCTGTTTGTCTCTTTGCTGGTCGTCTATTTTTCGTTTAACGTAAAAGCCAAATTCTTGCGAGCCTCTGTAAGGTTCGGTGTGCAAATAAAGACAAACGCACATTCGTTCTCTGGAGGCATCATGAAAAAACTCGCCGCTGCCGTTCGTTTGGCATTGATTGCACTGCCTGCTTTCGCCGCCGGTTCGGCTATTGCGCAGACATGCAGCAAGCAAAGTCCGCCGCATACCGTCGCATTACTGGAGCTCTATACGTCCGAAGGCTGCGACAGTTGTCCGTCGGCGGATCGCTTCATCAGCGGCTTACGTCAGTTGTCGCGCGACACCAAGGCTTTGTCCGGTCTCGCGCCGGAGCAGGTGGTGCCGTTGTCGCTGCACGTGGACTATTGGGATTACATCGGCTGGAAAGATGTTTTCGCGCGGCGCGAATTTACGGAGCGGCAGCGCTGGTTGTCGGCTTTGGTCAATTCGCGCACCGTCTATACGCCGGAATTTTTTGTGGGCGGACGCGAGCTGCGCAATTGGCGCGGCGGATTGGCGGATGCGGTCGCGCAGATCAATCAGCGGCCTGCGCAAGCTAATATTTCTATCACTCTCGGCAAGCAAGATAACGGCGCTGTGCCGGTCGCGGTGAATGCCACGGCGCGCCAAGGCGGTCGGCTGTTCGTCGCCTTGTATGAAAACGGCATATCGAGCGAGGTTAAGGCCGGTGAAAATCGCGGCGTGACTTTGAAGCACGATTACGTTGTGCGCGATTGGATTGGGCCGATCGCTTTGTCCGGCGACGCGGGCAAGCCGGCTTTATCGCGCGTATTGCAGCTGCGCCCGACCATGCCGTCTAAAAATTTGGGTGTCGCCGCTTTCGTGGAAAGCGAAAAAGGCGAGGTGCTGCAAGCACTCGCGCTCCCGTTCTGTCCAAGCTGATTTTTTCTGTTTGCGCAAGCGCGATTTATGCAGCGTTGTGCGCGTGTAACAAAAATTCAAGTTCAGGCATAGGCCGCCGTAAAGTAGATAGGGTTTACTTTCGGGATCGGTGGCGGGTGATGCGTATTCGAATTCTTGTTTCGGCTCTTTTATTTGCATTCTCCCAGGTAGAGGCGGCGGACCAACTGATTAGGTTGCCGTCTACCCAGGAAATGGAAGCCGTCACCAAGGGCAAGTTGGATAAGCTGCCTACGCAAGAAGAAGCGAAAGAACGCGCAAAGGAACATCCGCCGGCCTCGGCGGCTTCGGTGCCCGCCTCGGCGTCGGCTTCGATGCATGCTTCTGTTCCCGCTTCCGCTTCGGCTAAGAGCGAAGCTGCGGCCAGTCAGCACGGTGAAGCAAAGACAGCTCCGGAAACGAAGCCGGTGGCTGAATCAAAACCGGCGGTGAAATTCGAGCCGGCTTCGCCCAAGGCATCGGCTTCCGTTTCCGCATCGGCGTCCGCGCATGCATCCGGCTCTGCCAAGGCAAAAGCAAAAGCGACGGATGAAGACGAGCTCGATGCCGAGCAAATCGCGGCAAGGATTTCCAAAAAATTGGAGGAGCTGCGTAAGCAGCGTCTTGCAAATTTCTCGAAGGCGCCGAAGAAGAAAAAAGTCTCGCACAAATCAACGAAAGACGCTCACGCCGGGAAGGTGCACAACCATTGGGGTTATGCGGGCGAGGAGGGGCCGGAACATTGGGGCAAGCTTAATCCCGCATGGGCTGCCTGCGAAACCGGCACCCGCCAATCGCCGATCGATATTCGTGAAGGCATCCGTGTCGAATTGGAACGTATCTCGTTCGACTACAAGTCTACGCGTTTTAATGTGCTCGACAATGGACACACCATCCAAGTCAATATGGGCGTGGGCAACGCCATTACCTTGAGCGGCCGTACATATGAATTAGTGCAGTTCCATTTTCATCGGCCGTCGGAAGAGCGTATCAACGGCAAGAGTTTTCCCATGGTCGCGCATTTCGTGCATAAGGATGCGCAAAACAGGCTGGCTGTCGTTGCACTGTTGATCGACGAAGGCGCGAACAACGACGTGGTCCAAACGGTTTGGAATAATCTGCCGCTGGAGAAGAACGATCCTTTGATCGCGCAGGTGGCGCTCGATATTGAAAAAATTCTTCCGGCTCGTCGCGACTATTACACCTACATGGGTTCGCTGACTACGCCGCCCTGCAGTGAAGGCGTGTTATGGCTGGTGATGAAGGAGCCGATTCAGATGTCGGCTGCGCAGATGGCGATCTTCTCGCGCCTCTACCCGATGAACGCCCGGCCGATACAAAATGTGTCCGGGCGCATGATCAAAGAATCGAATTGAAATTTCTAAAATTAGTTGAGGACAGGGCAGGCTATGCCTAGCACTGTCCCGCGATAATTAAAATTCTTCCCAGTCTTCGTCCTGCCTGCCTTTGAGGACCGGTTCGCGGCGCGACGCCGGTGCGGGCGCTGCCACTTCACGTTTGGACGAGGCTAGCTTCGGTGCGGCTTTGGCAGGAAGGGCGGGGGGCTTGGGTTTATTTCCCAATGCAGGAGCGCCGGTCTTCTGATGCATTTCGATGCGGAACATGTCGATGATGCGCGACAGGTGATCCGCCTGGCTGTGTAAGCTGTTGGCCGCGGCGGCGGCTTCTTCCACCAGCGCGCTATTTTGCTGCGTGGCTTCATCCATTTCACTAATGGCGTTGCTGACTTGTTCGATGCCGAGAATCTGCTCCTGGCTGGCGGCGCTGATCTCGCTGATGATGTCGGTTACGCGTTTGACGCTGTCGACGATATCGTTCATGGTCGAGCCGGCTTCGTCAACCAGCTTGGCGCCGGCGTCGACTTTTTCTACCGACGAGCCGATCAGTTCTTTGATTTCTTTGGCGGCTGCCGCGGAGCGCTGGGCCAGCGAACGCACCTCGGCGGCCACCACCGCGAAGCCGCGGCCTTGTTCGCCCGCGCGGGCGGCTTCAACGGCGGCATTCAATGCGAGGATGTTGGTCTGGAATGCGATACCGTCGATCACGGCAATGATGTCGACAATCTTCTTGGAGGAGTGATTGATCGAGCCCATCGTTTCAACCACTTGCGACACCATGGTGCCGCCCTTGACGGCGATTTCGGACGCGGAGAGCGCCAAGCTGTTGGCTTGACGCGCATTGTCGGCGTTTTGTCGGACCGTGCTGGTCAACTCTTCCATCGAAGAAGCGGTCTTCTCCAAGGCGCTGGCTTCACGTTCCGTGCGTTGCGCCAGATCGCGGTTGCCGGCGGCGATTTGTTGCGATCCGGTGCTCACCGACTCCACGGCTTGCTTCAACTGCGCGAGGGTGACGACCAGTTTGTCGCGCATGCACTTCATGGCAAACAAGAGGCTATGTTCGTCGTCCTGCTTCAAGCGGATATTGACGGTCAAATCGCCTGCGGCGATCTTGTTGCTGACCCATGCGGCATATTCCGGCTCGCCGCCCAAGCTCTTGAGCAAGCGGCGCATGATGCCGATTGCCACGACTAGGCCCAGCCCAAGCGATACGGCGAGGATGGTCAGCGAGGTCCATTTGGCAGCGTCGATGTCTTGCCTGGCTTGCGCTTCGTCGGTTTCGTTGCGCTTATTTGCCAATGCAACCACTTGATCGATCGCGGCGCGATGGGTTTCATACGATTGCTTCATCTTGGCCATTGCCGCAGCGGCTGCGGCTGCGCCGGCTTCCTTGTCCTCTTTTTGCAGCGCCGGAATGAAGTCGTTGAAGGCTGTCTGATAAAACACGGTGGCCGGGGTATGGGCGTCTTTCAGGAATTTGTCGGTGATGTTGCTTTCCAGGTTTTCCTTGAGCCAGAACTCATGGCGCGTGTCGTAATCCTTCTTGAGTACCTTCAGGCGCGCGATCAATGCATCCTGTTCCGGTTTATCCTTGGCGGCAGCCAATTGAAGGCTGACCAGGTAAGACTCGATGATGTATTCCGGGGGCGGGAGAATGTCGGCGATCAAGTCCTTGCCCTGCACGATGCGCTGGTAGGCGGGGCCATTGACCTTCACATCGCTCAGTACCTTGAAGGACCAGGCACCGTACAAAATGAAGCCGGCTGCGAACAAGCCAATCATAATGGCAAAGCGTTGCGACAGCTTAAGCCCGCGGAACATCCCCATGTTGATCTCCTTTTACCGCTTCGTGAGTGTTGGTATTTTTGTTTCGCCAGAGCGAATCGCGCGACGACGCAGCTCATGCTGTTATAGACGAAACACGCGAAGCGGACAACAATTGGATTGCAGTTTTCGAAGGCTTGCCGCGAATGTGTGAAATTTACGTCACATCTGACGGAAAAGATGAGCGTAGAGACGGCTGACCTGAAGCATTTTGGTGCACCCATGTAGCCGGACTGACAACTTGCCCGTCTCATCGCGTATGGCCGAATGCAGGACGGAAGCATTGACTACGACGGCTCGATGAATTTGCCAAAATTGGTTGGCGTCGAGCTGGGGCATGAGTTCTTTCAAGCTCATGCGGATCAAGGATTCGCTGTCGGCGGTGACGACGTTGACGTATTTGTCGGTTGCTTCGAAATACAGCACGTCTTTCACCGGGATCATGCGTATCTGATTGCCGACCGCGGCGCGGATGATGCTTAATTTTTCGGCAGTGGGCAGAGCAGGGGTGATCGCCCGCAATTGCTCGACGATGCGGTCGAGGCCGCCATTGCCTTGCGATGCCGCCAGCCGCGTCTGCAGACGTTCCACCGTTTTGCCGAGGCGTTCGTCGGACACGGGTTTGCATACGTAATCGACCGCGGCTTGCTCGAATGCCTGTAGGGCGTATTGGTCGTACGCCGTCACGAATACCAGCAGCGGGAAAGGTTTGTCGTGCGGCCAATCCTCGGCCAATTCCTGCGCCGCTTCCAAGCCGGTTTTCCCCGGCATCTTGATGTCGAGGAAGAGCACGTCGGGTTGCCGCTCCAGGCTTTCATTGACCGCTGCGATGCCATTGTCGACGGTTGCGCAAATCGTCAAGTCCGGCCATAAACGCCCCAGCGTTTTGGCGAGCGTCATAGCGAGAATCGGTTCGTCTTCCGCGATTAATGCTGTCGTCATCATGTCAGTGGCAAGGTAAGTTGCGCGATTGCGCCGCTCGGCGCGTTGGATTGAAGGATAAAGCTTGCACGATCCCCATACAGCGCCTGTAAGCGTTCGCGCACGTTCGCAACGCCGACACCGCATCCGTCTTTAGGTGTAGGGTCTTGTTTCAGATCGAGGCCGAGCCCGGTATCGGCAACCGTCAGTTTCAGCGCCCCGTCTTTTGCCTGCGCACGCACGGTAATGTGGCCGCCTTCGACCTTGGGCTCCAGCCCGTGCTTAATCGAATTTTCAACGATCGGCTGCAACAGCATAGGTGGCACGGCGACTTTCTCCAATGCTTGCGGGAGTTCGACAGTGTAGGCCAGGCGCGTGCCCATGCGCACGGACATGAGCCCGAGATAGGCTTTCAGCAAGGAGAATTCATGTTCGAGCGTGGTTTGTTCGGCGCGCGACGAGCTCAGCGTCGCACGCAGGTACAGGATCAACTGATCGAGCATGTGCTGCGCGCGAGTTGGGTCGAGGGCGATCAAGCCTTGCAGATTGGCCAGCGTGTTGAAAAGCATGTGCGGCTCGATTTGGGCTTGGAGCAATTGAAGTTGGGCTTGCAATGCTTGCTTTTCGATGGCCGCCGAGCGCGCTTTTTCTGCTTGCGCTTGGGCTTCCAGAAAATTCAATTTTCCGCGCGTCCAAAAGAACCAGATGATGACCAAGCCGGCCATGGCTGAAAACATGAGAAAGCTGGTTCTATGCCGTTCCTTTACCGCGAAAACCAGTTCGGGCGGAAGATCGAGCAAGTAGATCGCCAGCCAATTGCCGAGATGGTTCGCCAGCGGGAGCGCAACCAAGACGATGCCGATAAAAGGCAAGCGCCGGGGCATCTGGCGGTTACCCCATAACAGCAGCCTGGAGCCGTCGATGAAGATCAACGCAAGCGTGCCGACGCAGAGGGAAAACACCAGGTTGTCCCAAAAGAAGCCGATCCGCATGATGTAGGTGATGGCCAGCGCCAAAACGAAGCAAAACGCCGTATTAAAGACGGCGTCTATTCCCAGCTGCAGCAGGCGCGGACAGCTGTGCTGGTCCGGATCGATTTTCATGAGGCTCACGTTAAACCAGCCCTACCGCATGCCAGACGATGGCGCCGAGCCGGCGTGCCGGCAACAAGGTAAAGACTCCTGCAATCGCTAGGCCGACATAGGCGCCGCGCATGAAGCGCAGATGCGACCGCACATTCTTTCGGTAGATCGAGACGATGGCGGCGATCAGTGCAATCAAGACCCAAATCGAAAGCAGATGAATCCAAGAGAAATTGCCGGAATGCTTGATCCAGAAAGAGGAAATCGCGGTAGTTGCCATGACCAGTACCCAGACGCGGCCCAGCATGCGATGGCGGTATGTGCCTTTGGTCGATGCGAGCACGATGCCGCCGATGATCAAGGAGGCAAAAGCCGCGATCAGGTGCAAGGTAATGGCAGGAGTGAATTCCATGATGTTTTTCTGCAAAGTTTGCGAATGGCGCCATTGTGCGCAAAGCCGGACCTTAGCAAAAGCAAAATGCGACGAAACGCGATTTTCGCGGATTATTGCGTCGCACATTAAAGAGCTTGAGAAAATTTTGATCAAAAATGTTGCGTCGCTGCCATACAAAATTGGCAAGAGGCAATGTTCGCGGTAGAAAAATGATCTACACTCTGATACTGCTGGCAACTAAGTAATCCTTGAAAAGGAACTGTCAAAGCCGTATGGGTATTGGATACGGGTTGACGAGATGAAACGATTTTATCTGGCAGAGGAAGAACGACGCACCTTGTTTGAAATGGGCATGTGGCATCCGCATCCCCGGG
>JACOUL010000055.1 GCA_016177875.1 Burkholderiales bacterium | reverse complement strand
TGACGTTCTGATGAACACTACTCATGGGGTTACTCCTTGGCGCTTTTAGCGCAGATTGATAAAGATTCGCACCTCTATCAAACCGGGTAACCCCACCCTTTGGCAAGGTCTTACTGTACGATCAAGTCGGAACTACTACAGATAATTTCCAAATAGGCAATGCATGGCTAAATTCTTTTATTAAGCAAATTGTTCTTGACCTTCCCATTGTGGGAGGGATTAAGCTGCACTCCAGTTGAAGGATTTTTTGTTTTGACTTTCGGAATTGAGCTGAAAAGAATTACGTTCTAAAATTAACTTATGCGCTCTCTGCGACTATTCATCGTTGTCTTGATCAGTTTGGCGTTGCCGTTCACGAATGTGGCGGCAGCGGCGATGGCGCATTGTGGGCAGATGAACTCCTCGATGCACCACAAATCCGCTGCTCCCATGGAGCATGCAGCCACGGATGTGAGCCATATCGATCATTCTAAAATGGATCACAGCGCACATCAGATGATGGATAACCAAGCGTCGGCAGACGAGAATCCATCATCGAATAATGACGTCACGGCTTGCAATCACTGTTCGTATTGCCAATCCTGTGTGTCTGTCATGATCCCGCTCAGTATCAATCCAGTCCCGACGCTGAATTCCTCCGGCGCCGAGAAGTCGTTTATTACGACTTCCGTACCTCAATCTGTTGTCGAGTCGCTGTTCCGACCTCCGCGCCTCGCCTTCGCGTAAGCGAAGGCGTGCGGACCTCATAGCCGTAATCGGCAAACCATTCTGCTATTGAACTCGCATCGCCTTCTGTTGCTGTAGACATTCGTCCAACGCACAGATGAGGATTTTATGCGTCCAATTATCTTGGCGCTTGGTTTGGCCGCGTCCTTGCACGTCCAGGCCCAAACCTTTGCCGATGTATTCAATAAAGCGTGGTCTCGCCAGCCGCAGGCACGGGCTCAGTCTTCGCGCGAAGCTGAACTCAAGGCCAATCAGGTTGCGGCGTCAACCCTGTTCGCCGCGCCGCCGACATTGGGGCTGGGTCATCGTACCGACCAATTCAATCGTAATGTCGGCAGCCGCGAGTATGAGGTCGATGTATCGGTGCCGATCTGGCTGCCCGGCGAAAAGGCCGCGCGGCAAAACTTGGCTGCCTCCGATCTATCCCGTCTCACCGCCGACCAGACCTATTCTCGATTGCAGCTTGCCGGCGAACTAAGGGAGGCGATCTGGCAGGTGCGACTTGCCGAGAACGCTAAAGCGCTTGCCAAGTTGCGGCTGGATTCGGCCAAGCAGATCGAAAGCGATGTAGCCAGACGCGTGAAGGCAGGCGACCTTGCCAAGGCGGATTTGCTACTGGCGCAAGGCGAAAGCTTGGCTGCGCAAGGCAGCTTGGCTGACGCCGACCGGCAACTGCTCCTGGCCAAGCAGGCTTACAAGCGCTTGGTCGGCGACGAGCAACTGCCTGCTTTGGAACCCGAGAAGGCGGCAGCTAACCATGCCATCGATACCCATCCAACGATATTGGCCTGGCAACACCGGCTGAGCGTGGCCAAGGCGAAGACGAACCTCGTTGCGCACACGGGGCGGGATAATCCCGAGGTATCGATCGGCATGCGGCGTGAACGTGGCGACTTCAACGAACGCTATGGCAACACGGTTGCAGTCACCGTCAAGATTCCATTTGGAAGCGACGCGCGAAATGCGCCTCGGATCGCGGCGGCACAAGCTGATGCGCTGGAGGCAGAAACCGAACTCGAACGGCAAAAATACGACGTTGAGCAAGGCATTCAGAAGGCGCGCGCTGAACTGGATCTCGCCAAGCAGCAGGCGGCATGGGCCGACTCGCGCGTGTCACTTGCTTCCGAAAATCTGCAGCTCATCAAAAAAGCCTTCTCGTTTGGCGAGAGAAGTCTCGTCGACTACCAGCGTACGCAAGCCGCCTTCAACGAGGCAGCGCTTGCAGCCGGCCAAGCCAAACTCAATTTACACCGCGTCTATGCGCGGCTCAATCAGGCTATGGGAGTTTTGCCATGAAAACCATTACGACACCCTTGCGGCTCGTTTTACTGATGATTGCCACCATGATTTTCACCAGCTCCGCTGCATTTGCGCATGGCGGTGAAGATCATGGCGGCGAAGCGCCTGCCGCACAAAGCGGGCAGCAGATTGCACCTCGCGCAGAAGCCAAGTCGGATGAGCTGGAAATGCTGGCAATAGCGGACGGCAAGGCCCTGACAATTTATCTCACCCAATACAAGACCAATGCGCCGGTGGAGAACGCGCAGATTGAAATCGAAAGCGGCCAGAACAAGACGATTGCCAAGCCTGCGTCCGGCGGTGTGTATCAGGCCGATGCGCCATGGCTTGCACAAGCTGGCAAGCACAAGCTGGTCGTCACCGTTCAAGGCAAGGACGTCGCTGACTTGTTGGAAGGAACGCTGGACGTTCGCGATACGCAAAAAGAGCTGAAAGCCGAACGGATCGGCCGCTTTGCGCCTACGGGCGTCATCGGTTCATTAGGGGGAGTGGCCTTGATAGGCATGGCGCTATATGGCCTGCGCCGTCGTAAGAAATCAACGGGAGAAAAATAATGGGCATCACGCAAACTTTGCGCAACGTCGGCCTGGCGGTCTGGCTTGTGCCAATAGCACTGCACGCACATGAAGGCGAAGACCATAGCCAGGACAAGGCAAGTGCCCCCAAGACTGTCTCCGCACTCGTTCAGGCTGGCCGGGAATCGCCTGCGCGGCTGCCGGATGGAAGTGTCTTCCTTCCTAAGGTAAGCCAGCTGCTGCTGGGCGTGCGCACCACGCTGACTAGTCTGGGCGACGTCAACCAGACAGTGTCATTGAAAGGGCATGTGCGCGCCGATCCCTCCGCCGGCGGGCAAGTGCAAGCAACGCAGGTCGGACGCATTGTGGGCGGGCCGGCAGGATTGCCGGCGCTGGGACAAAAGGTCAAGGCAGGCCAAGTGCTGGCATGGCTTGAGCCGGTCGTCAGCAGTCTGGAGCGCAGCAGCCAACAGGCGCAACTTGCCCAAATCCAGAGTCAGCTCGCGCAGGCAGAGCGCCGCGTAGCGCGATACAGCCAGCTGGAGGGAAGCGTACCGCAAAAGGAAATCGAAGCGGCCAAGCTTGAACTGCAGGCATATAGGCAACAGCAAGCAGCGCTCAGCAGTGGACTGAACAGCCGGTTGCCGTTGACTGCACCTGTATCCGGTGTCGTCAGCAAGGTGACTGTGGTCGCAGGCCAGGTCGTCGAAGCAAGGCAGTCGATCTTCGATATCGTCAATCCGGATCGTTTGATCGTCGAGGCGCTTGGATATGATGCGCGGCTCATCGGCAACATCGCCAATGTATCGGGTAGCACGGAAAGCGGCGCGAGGTTAAGTCTCACGCTGCTTGGCACCGGGCTGGAGCTGCGCGAGCAAGCGCTCCCCATCCACTTGAAAGTTCGTACCCCAGCGCCGGCATTGGTCATCGGTCAGCCTGTCAAGGTTTTTGCGCAGCTCAAAGAGACAAAAAAGGGTGTGCTGGTTCCGGCAACGGCTGTGACAAAAGGCGCATCGGGCGAGCAGCTGGTGTGGGTGCATGCAGCCATCGAGCGATTTGTGCCAAAGAAGGTGCAGCTTAGCGCGCTGGATGCGAACAACGTGGTCGTTACCGACGGCCTGGCGGGTGGCGAACGCGTGGTGGTGCAAGGCGTCGCATCGCTGAATCAAGTGCGATAAGGGATCGCCATGTTTAATTTCATTATTCATGCAAGCCTGCGCCAACGACTGATTGTCCTTGGTATCGCGCTGTTGCTGATGGTGTATGGCGCCATGAGCTTAAAGCAGATGCCGGTCGACGTGTTTCCGGACCTGAACAAGCCGACCGTCACGTTGATGACCGAGGCAGGCGGCCTGGCTCCGGAGGAGGTCGAGCAACTGGTGACATTCCCGGTCGAGACGGCGATGAACGGCATGCCGGGCGTAACGCGCGTACGTTCCGTCTCCGGCGTTGGTTTGTCGGTTGTCTATGTCGAGTTCGAGTGGAACACCGACGTTTACCGCAACCGCCAGCAGGTCGCGGAGCGGCTGGCCTTGGTCAAGGAACAGATGCCCGCCGGGATTACGCCGCAGATGGGGCCGGTCAGCTCCATCATGGGCGAGATCATGTTGATCGGTCTGCCGATCGATACGGCGAAAACCAATCCGATGCGGGTGCGTGAATACGCGGATTGGGTGTTGCGCCCGCGCTTGCTGACGATTCCCGGTGTAGCGCAAGTCATCCCTATTGGCGGTGAAGTGCGCCAGTATCGGGTCATGCCGGACAGCGGCAAGATGCGTGACTTGGGCATCAGCCTAGATAGTCTGGAAAAGTCGCTCAAGGACTTTGGCGCCAACAGTGGCGGCGGCTTTGCCGAAATCGGATCGAAAGAATACCTGATCCGCAATATCGGCCGCACCACGAAAATCGAGCATTTGCAAAATCTCGTGATCGGCAATCGCAACAGCCAGCCGATCTACCTGAAACAGGTGGCTGAGGTTGGATTTGCCGCTGGGTTGAAACGAGGTGACGCGAGCGTCAATAGCAAGCCTGCGGTGATTTTGTCCGTGCAAAAGCAGCCGACGGGCAACACCGTGGAATTGACGCGGGAAATTGAAAGTGCGCTCGCCTCGCTCGCAAAGGGGCTGCCCGCCGGAATGCAGGCGCCGGAAATCCTGTTCAAGCAAGCCGATTTCATCGAGAGCTCGATTTCCAACGTCGAAGAGGCGTTGCGCGACGGCGCCATCATGGTGGCGGTGATCCTGTTCTTGTTCCTCGTGAATGTCCGTACCACGTTCATTTCATTGACGGCGATTCCCTTGGCGATGCTGGTGAGCGTTTTGGTCTTTAAGGCCTTTGGCTTGTCCATCAATACCATGACCTTGGGGGGCATTGCGATTGCCATTGGCGAATTGGTGGATGACGCCGTTGTGGATGTCGAGAATGTCTTGCGGCGTCTGCGCATGAACGCCCAGGCGGCTACACCGCAGCCGGTATTGGAAGCCATTGCAGGAGCCTCCAGGGAAGTGCGCTCCGGGATCGTGTACGCGACAATGATCGTGGTACTGGTCTTCGTGCCATTGTTCGCGTTACCGGGCATTGAAGGGCGACTCTTTGCCCCGCTTGGCATTGCGTACATCGTTTCCATTCTGGCGAGCATGTTGGTGTCGATGACCGTCACCCCGGTACTTTGCTACTTCCTACTGCCCAAGATGAAACAGCTTGGACATGGCGACGGCAAGCTTGTCGCTAAGCTCAAGGCATGGGACGCAAAACTGCTGGGCTGGTCGTACGGTCACGCGAAGGCCTTGCTGACTGGCGCCGGCATTGCCGTATTGATCGCCGCCGCCACCGTACCTTTCTTTGCGCGGTCCTTTTTGCCGGCATTCAATGAAGGCACGTTAACTATCAACGTGTTACTGAATCCAGGATCAAGCCTGTCCGAATCCAACCGCATCGGCACCCTCGCGGAGCAATTGATCATGCAAGTGCCGGAGGTCGCCAAGGTGGGAAGGCGCACCGGCCGCGCAGAGTTGGATGAACATGCCGAAGGCGTGCATTACAGCGAAATCGATGTGGACCTGAAGCCATCCAAGCGCGGCCGCGAAGCCATCATGCATGACATTCGTGACCGACTCGCACCATTGCCGGCCAATATCAGCATCGGCCAGCCGATTTCGCATCGCCTTGATCATTTGCTCTCGGGTGTGCGTGCGCAGATTGCGCTCAAGATCTACGGCGACGATCTGGATACCTTGCGTGGCCTGGCCGATGACTTGCGTAACCGTCTGCAGGGCATCGCGGGGTTGACCGACCTGCAGATCGAAAAGCAGGTCCTGATCCCGCAGTTGCAGGTGCGTGTCGATCACGACAAGGCCGCGGGTTATGGCATCAACCCGGCAGAGATCACCAGCGCTCTGGAGCGGATGGTCGGCGGCGACAAGCTTGCTCAGGTGATTGAAGGAAGCCGCCGGTTTGACGTGGTGCTGCGGCTAGCGGACACCGAACGCCTGCAGCAGGGCCTTGCCAATCAATTGATCGAAACGCCGAACGGCAGGATACCGCTCGCCTCGGTAGCCGAAGTGATTGAAGCCGAAGGGCCGAACCAGATCGCGCGCGACAACAGCCGTCGGCGCATTGTGATTTCGGCCAATACGGATGGCTCGGATATGGCAAAGGTCGTCGCCAAAATCCGCGGTGAACTGGCTGCCAAGCCCATGCCGGAAGCTTACTTCACCAGTCTCGAAGGGCAGTTCCAGGCGCAGGAGCAGGCAACGCGTTTGATCAGCCTGTTGGCGATGATTTCCCTGGTGATGATTTTTCTGGTGCTGTATAGCCGCTATAAATCTTCGGCGCTTACCCTGATGATCATGGCGAATATTCCACTGGCATTGGTCGGCAGCGTGATCGCATTGAAGCTGGCAGGCCTGCCCTTGTCAGTCGCAAGCCTGGTCGGCTTCATCACCTTGGCTGGCATCAGCACGCGCAACGGAATCCTCAAGATCAGCCATTACATCAACCTGGCACTACATGAAGGCGAGCGCTTCGGAAAAGAGCTGATCACGCGCGGCTCGCTGGAACGTTTGACCCCTGTCTTGATGACTGCCTTGGTTGCCGCGTTTGCACTGATACCGTTGATTCTTTCGGGTGACGAGCCGGGCAAGGAAATCCTGCATCCGGTCGCAGTCGTGATTTTCGGCGGGCTGATCAGTTCCACGATTTTGGACACGGTCATTACGCCGGTGATGTTTTGGCTGTGGGGTGAAAAGCCGCTGCAGCATTTGTTGGACCAGCAAACCTCTGAAAGCTATTAATCATTGCCGGCGAATTTCATGGCCGCCGGCACATTTACCTTGAAAGGAGCAACACATGAAAGCAATGAAATTGGCAGTACTGGCACTGGGTATCAGCTTGTCGGGTTTGGCAGCTGCCCATACGGACGAGTATCTGGACACCGTCAAGACGCCCAACGGCGGACAAATGCGTATGGCCGGTGCGTACCATTATGAGCTCGTGATCAAGCCAGCCACGAAGTCCGGCACCAACGATGTAGTGGTCTACCTGACCGATCATGCCGGCAAGGAAATCGACGCCAAGGGTGCCACCGGCACGGCGACGATTCTCGCCGGCGGCAAGACCACGGTGGCATTGACGCCGCAAGGCAAGAACGTCTTGAAAGGCTCAGGCAGCTTTGCGCTGGATCCGAGCCTGAAAGCAGTCGTGTCTATCGGATTGCCCGGCAAGCAGGCTGAACAGGCGCGCTTTACGCCGTTGGCGGTAAAGCCCATGCCGGTCGACCATAAACATTGAGCGTGAACGACGTCTTGTGTCTTAGAAAGGATTGATATGCATAGGCAGATTCTCAAACGAATGATCATCGCAGCTTGCCTTGCGATGGCGGCATCCGCACACGCGGCTACGCCCGTGATTGACGTCTACAAAACGGCGAGCTGCGGTTGCTGCAGTAAGTGGGTGGAACACCTGCAGGCCAACGGCTTTACGGTAAAGACGCATAAGGTCTCGGGTCCGGCCGATTACCGACAAAAGTTCGGCATGCCGGATGCGCTTGGGTCATGCCACACGGCGCATGTGGCCGGCTACACGATCGAGGGGCATGTGCCTGCAACTGATATTAAGAGGCTGCTTGCTGAAAAGCCCAAGGCAATAGGCTTGGCAGTACCTGCCATGCCGTTAGGCTCCCCAGGCATGGAAGGGCCGCGCAGCGATCCCTACG
This sequence comes from Burkholderiales bacterium, assembly GCA_016177875.1. Lineage (GTDB taxonomy): Bacteria > Pseudomonadota > Gammaproteobacteria > Burkholderiales > Burkholderiaceae_D > Paucimonas. The sequence goes on along the minus strand of JACOUL010000055.1, from coordinate 106,655 downwards.
ATGTCTTGCTTGTGCAAGGCAATAAAAAGTATTCGGTTTACCGCCATTACGGCACTCACTAAGCGAAGGAAATCACCATGAAAATCATCGCCAACTTTGCATGGGCAATCGCACTAGGCATCGCCGTACTCACGTTCGCCTATGCAGACGATAAACATCATGCTTCGGCTGCTTCTTCCGAAGCGAGCACAGCACTGAATGACGGCGAAATCAAAAAGGTCGACAAGGCGGCCGGAAAGCTCACCATCAAGCATGGGCGGCTGGCAAATCTCGATATGCCTGGCATGACCATGAATTTCCACGTGAAAGATTCGGCATTCCTAGGGAAGGTCAAGGCAGGCGACAGGATTGGTTTCGTTGCCGAGAAGATCAACGGCCAATATGTCGTGACACGGCTGGAAGTCAAAAATTAGGCACCGGTTTGGGACATTCCTGACAATTTTGATATGGATCAATCAATTTTGAAGGTCCGCTCCCTAGGATGGTCTCATAGCAGGATTAAACACCTTATTTGAAAGGAGCGCCCCATGTTGCCCAAGCTAATTGCATTATTCACTGCCGCATTATTATCGACGGCCGTACTCGCGAATGACGAACACCATCCGGAAGGCGATAAAAAGCCAGGCGCAGCGCAACCGGTGCCTAAGCCTAGCAAAGCGCCTGCAAAGAAAGTTGTCGCCCCTAGCGAGACAGAAAAGCAGTTTGCCGCCGCGCGGGACCAAATGAAGAAAATGCTGTCGCAAATGGACAAGATCAAACAGACCAAGGATTCCAAGGAGCGTGAGCGTCTCATGCAGGAGCATTTGCAATCCATGCGCGAAGGATCGCAGGCAATGCGAGGCACCGGCGGCGGCATGATGATGAACATGATGGACTGTCCCATGATGGCCGATAAAGGCGACAAGGCTGATAAAGGCGGGATGCAAAGCTGTCCGATGATGGGCGGTTCCAGCAGCAAGATGGGCATGGACAAGCGCGTAGACATGATGGAAAAGCGCATGGACATGATGCAGATGATGATGGATCAGATGATCGAGCGCGAAAGCCAAAAATCATCCAAGCCACAGCAATAGAAATGACGATGCCGCGGGACTTCAACTCAACGACTGCACGATGCCGCCACTGCGGCACATCGCTTGGCCGTGGGTTGTTCATATCCCAAGGCGATGGATATTGCTGTGAAAACTGCCGCTTGAATCGGATGCGAGTCGGCTCTGATTCAACCGTTGTCGAAGATCTGTATTCGAAATTTGTGGAAGCGCTGGCGGCTACGCTGGACTTGCGCGAAGCCGAGACCGGGCAGCATTCCAAGCGGGTGGCGTGCCATACCCAGGTGCTGGCAAAGCGATTCACCAGCGATCTCGCCGAACTGAAGCAGATTTACTGGGGCGCGCTGTTGCATGACATAGGCAAGATCGGGATTCCCGATGCCATTTTGCTCAAGCACGGCTCCCTGGATGAGGCCGAGTGGGACGTCATGAAATCCCACGCAGAGAAAGGCTATGAACTGGTCGCTGCCATTCCGGGCATGGAGCCGGCGGCGGAATTGGTCCGTAGCCATGAAGAACGGTTTGACGGCAATGGCTACCCGCGCGGCTTGAAAGGCGAAGACATCCCCTTTGGCGCGCGGTTATTCGCCGTCATCGATACCTTGGATGCCATGACATCCGACCGCCCGTATCGGAAGGGTTTGAGCTTTGAGGCGGCCAAAGCCGAGATCTGTCGCCAGACAGGTACGCAGTTCGATCCGAAAGCCGTGGAGGCATTTCTTGCCGAAGAGGATTTGCTGCGTGAAATGGTTTCTCTCAAGTGCGGACCCATGCAGCACGTGCTTGGACATCACCAGTGAGGTCGCTATGGCGCACGAACATGAGCATCGCCACGACGAGAACCACACCCATGCAACAGTCTCCAAGGGAAAGTGGGTGGCGATCCTCTACGTCTCAGAGGAGCAAAATGAACATTACGGCTGATGGCAACGATGCAGTGAAGAAGGAGGGAACATATTCCCGCCACGAAGAATATATTGTGCGCATCCAGGCATCTCAAAGCGACGTATTTTCTTTTCTCGACGAGCATCGGAATTTGTCCTCCCACATGTCCGCATCCTCCTGGCGGATGGGCGGCGGCAAAATGGAGACCAGCGTCGATCAAGGTGGTGGTAAATGCGTTGGGTCAAAAATCCGACTGGCAGGACGCGTTTTGGGTATCGTGCTTTCAGTTGAAGAGGTTGTGACGCGTCATGTGCCGCCCAGGTCAAAGGAGTGGGCAACGATCGGCAGGCCCAATCTGCTCATTATTGACTCCTACCGAATGGGGTTCGATGTTGTACCCAAAGGCGCTGAATCGATTCTTCGCGTATTTATCGATTATGACCTGCCTAAAGAGGGATTTCCCCGTTTGCTTGGTTATCTCCTTGGTCGCTACTACGCGCAGTGGTGTACGCGGCAGATGGCTGAAGATGCAGCAAAACATTTTCGGTAAATGTTTCAATGAAGCGGATACCGCCAATGCAAATTCTTATGATTCTCGGATTGCTTGCGGCCGTATTGCTTTTGTTCGCCTATGTGAGTTATCACCGCGAAATACGTGAAGCACGCGAGCGCATTGCAAACGGCAGCCAGCTTGTCCTGACGCGCTGCGGTCCTATGGAAGTGGCTTTTGCTGGGAGTGGTTTGCCGGTTCTGGTCGTGCATGGCGCTGGGGGAGGGTACGACCAAGGCTTGGATTTTGGTCAGGATCTCGCCAAGCAGGGATTCCGCATCATTGCCGTATCGCGATTTGGATATCTGCGCACGCCATTGCCTAAGGATGCGTCCTCCTCAGCGCAAGCCGATGTATACGCTTGTTTGCTCGATACGCTGGGAATCGGAAAAGTAGCTATCATCGGAGCATCCGCGGGCGCTCCCTCTGCAATGCAGTTCGCGTTGCGCCATCCAGACCGGTGCAGCGCGTTAGTGCTTCTGGTCCCGGCGGCATATGTGCCACGAGCTGGGGGCGCACCTTCCTTAAAAACGCCAGCCTGGACGCAGCTCCTGTTCGATACTGCCTTGAAGTCCGACTTTCTGTTTTGGGCCGCAATTCGGTTCGCGCGCCCCACCGTTAGTCAATCGATTCTTGCCACGCCGCTTTCGGTGATCGACAACGCGAGTAACGAGGAGAAGGCGCGCGTCGACATGATGATGCAGCATATTCTTCCCGTAAGCCCACGCCGACAAGGGCTGCTGAATGATGCGAAAGTCACTTCTACGCTTGGCCGTTACGAGTTGGAGCGCATTTCCGTTCCTACTCTGGCGATAAGCGCAGCGGATGATTTATTCGGTACTTTCGATGGGGCGCGTTATACGGCGGATCATATTCCCAACGCCCGCTTTATCGGCTACCCCACGGGCGGTCATCTGTGGGTAGGCCACAATAAGGAAGTCGTTCGCGAGATTGGCGCCTTCATTAGGCGCCAATAGCTTTGAGTGCAGAATCGATTGAGGGCAGTTAATGCGCGGTTATGCCGGCTCCAGCTTGGGCTTGACCTTTGGCAGCCATCGTACCCATCCTGCGGCATTCTTCCGCACATCGGCGGCATGCCTCTGCGCATTCCTGGCAATGCTGCATTTGATGCTTGCTGCATTCATCCCCGCAAGCATCACAAATTTCCGCACAAGTTTGGCAGATGGTGCTGGCAAGCGTACTGCCGCGAGCCATATAGCTGGCTGCAAGGCGGCAAATTTGGGCGCAGTCGATGTCCAATGCGATACAGCGAGCCATCGGCTTCGGATCTTGCTCCTGTAAGCAGGACGCGGCGCAAAAGTCGCAAGCATCCGCGCACATGTTGCACGCGTCAATACAGGATTGAAATTGTTGTTGAGCCATGATTTTTCCTTTGCGAAAGGGTGGGAAAGAAGAGCACGTCATTGCAGGGCAGACCATACGATGATCGAGCATGGGGATTTGACAAGGCCGATATGAATAAATCCCCATGGCGGACGAGATAAGCGCAACTCAGTCAATTTTGATTACTGAGCGGAAGGCCCAAAAGTCGGGATTGCGCATCGTGCAAAGAAGTTTTTGCAAAATCCCCTTGACCTTCCCATCATGGGAAGCACGACACTGCTTATACGTTACCTGTTTGGGAGCAGAAAAATGAGTAGTGTCTTGGATATAGCAGATCCAAAAATTGAACAGCGTCAGCTTTCATTGGGCATCGAAGGCATGACCTGCGCTTCATGTGTGGCGCGCGTTGAAAATGCGATCCATAAAGTGCCCGGCGTCGTCGCTGCGGCCGTCAATCTGGCGACTGAGTCGGTCAAAGTGGTCGCCGCCGATACCGTGGACATAGCCGACATCAAAAGCGCCGTGGAAAAGGCGGGTTATGAAGTCGCCAAGGAAGAATTCGACCTCGACATTGAGGGAATGACGTGCGGCTCTTGCGTTGCCCGCGTGGAAAAGGCGCTGCGTAAGGTCGAGGGTGTGCAAAACGCGAGCGTCAATCTTGCCACGGAAAGCGTCCGTATCGAAGCTGCGAGCGGCGTCACCATCGAACAACTCCTAACTGCGATCGAGACGGCAGGCTACCAGGCGTCGCCGCATCGGGAAGCCCCAAGCTCTTCGGCGCCGGCCAAGGCTAAAGGGAATGAAGGATGGGCTGTCGTCCTGGCGGCGTTGTTGTCGCTCCCTTTGACTATCCCCATGGTGCTGGAGCTATTCGGCACGCATTGGATGCTGCCTGCCTGGTTCCAACTGGCGCTCGCCACGCCGGTACAGTTCTGGCTGGGCGCACGCTTTTATCGCGCCGGCTGGAAAGCCGTTAAAGTTGGTGCAGGCAATATGGACTTGCTGGTTGCTCTGGGTACCAGCGCAGCGTATGGCTTAAGCGTCTATCAAATGCTGGTTCATGGCAATGACGCCATGCCGCATCTCTACTTTGAAGCGGCAGCCGTCGTGATTACTCTGGTGCTCCTAGGTAAGTGGTTGGAAGCGCGCGCAAAACGCCAAACGACGGCAGCCATCCGTGCCCTTCAAAGTCTTCGGCCAGTGTCCGCGCGCATCCGTAAGGATGGCAAGGAGCACGACATTGCCATCGACTTGGTCAGAAACGGCGATATCGTCGTGATCCGCCCCGGCGAACGTATCCCGGTGGATGCCACCATTCTCGATGGCGATAGCCACGTCGACGAATCCTTGATTACGGGGGAAAGCCTGCCGGTTGCCAAGCACCCTGGCGACAACGTGACGGGTGGCGCAATCAATGCCGAAGGCTTGCTGGTTGTCCGGACTGACGCCATCGGTGCGGAAACCACTCTGTCGCGCATTATCCGTTTGGTCGAAGATGCCCAATCCGCCAAGGCGCCGATCCAAAAACTGGTCGACAAGGTCAGCGCGGTATTCGTGCCGGCGGTATTGTTGCTTGCGCTTGCCACAATGGTGGGATGGTGGCTCGCTACCGGCAATATCGAAACAGCCGTTATCCATGCAGTCGCTGTGATGGTAATTGCCTGTCCTTGCGCATTAGGATTGGCGACACCTACGGCAATCATGGCGGGAACGGGTGTAGGCGCAAAACAAGGCATCTTGATCAAGGATGCCGAAGCGCTGGAAGTTACGCATGGCGTGACGACCGTTGTGTTCGACAAAACCGGCACGCTTACTGAAGGTAAACCAGCCGTGGTCGATATGCTGCCACTCGATATTGAACGTAGCCAGTTGCTGCAGCTTGCAGCTTCGGTACAGCAAGGTAGTGAGCATCCGTTGGCGCGTGCAGTAGTCGAAGCCGCAAAATCGCTACGCATTTCGACCTTGCTTGCGGCAGATGTCAAAGCGTTGCCGGGACGGGGGCTGGCGGCAAAAGTCAATGGAATGGAGCTGCGTTTGGGTAGTACGCGCTTAATGCAGGAAATGGACGTCGATTTAAAGCCTTTGCTGCAGCGAGCCAATGAGCTGGAGCGCTCTGGCCACACGGTATCGTGGCTGGCAAAGGCAGGGGCGCCGACCCAGTTATTGGGCTTAATCGCCTTTGGAGACAAAATCAAAGCCAGCGCTAGGGAGGCGGTTAATCACCTGCATGAGCTAGGCGTCAATACGGTCATGCTGACAGGCGACAACCGTGGCAGCGCTGAAGCTGTTGGACGTGTGCTCGGTATCGGGCAAGTGGTTGCAGAGGTGCTTCCCGCCGATAAGGCAAACAAGGTTGCAGAGTTGAAGAAGTCGGGAAAGATTGTGGCAATGATCGGCGATGGGATAAACGACGCGCCGGCATTGGCAGCCGCGAACGTTGGTATCGCAATGTCCACTGGAACAGATGTGGCCATGCATGCAGCCGGCGTGACGCTGATGCGCGGCGATTTGTCGCTCGTCGGTGATGCAATTGATATCTCTCGGCGAACGTATCGCAAGATCCAGCAGAACCTGTTTTGGGCATTCATTTACAACTTGATCGGCATCCCGTTGGCCGCCTTTGGTTTCCTGAGTCCTGTAGTAGCCGGCGCCGCGATGGCCTTCAGTTCTGTCAGTGTGATTGGAAATGCTTTGCTGTTACGCCGCTGGAAGCCGGCAATCCGCCGGCGCCATTGAATGAATCTTGGAGAACAATATGAAAACCTATCAATGTGTGACTTGCGGCTTTATCTACGATGAGGCAGCCGGTCGTCCGGAGGACGGCATTGCGCCTGGCGCCAAATAGGATGGCCTCCCGGCGAACTGGGAATGTCCGGAATGTGGTGTCGCCAAGGCAGACTTCGCAATGGTGGCAATTTAAAATAGGCCAATAGACGAACGGATTGGGGAAAACATGAATATTGGACAGGCAGCGCAAGTAAGCGGCGTGACCGCCAAGATGATCCGCTATTACGAAAGCATTGATCTGATCAAGCAGAGCAAGCGCACCGATTCAGGATACCGCGTCTATACCGAGAACGATTTGCATACGCTTCGTTTTATCAAGCGGGCGCGCAGGCTTGGTTTTTCGCTAGAGCAGATCAAGGAATTGCTCTCTTTATGGCAGGATTCGGGACGGGCAAGTGCAGACGTCAAGACCATTGCTCAGGCGCACGTGGGCTACTTGCAAAAACGCATTGATGAGTTGACCGAGATGCGCGATACATTGAGCCATCTGGCCCATTGCTGTTCGGGCGATCATCGGCCGGAATGTCCCATACTAAAGGATTTGGCCACGAGTGACGGTTAGGGAAATCAAAAGCGGGCAATCAAATGATTGCCCGCTTCTTCTTCATGATACGAATTTATCTTTCACAGGGTAGCCTGCTTCCGCCAGAGCAGATGCAATGTCTTCGACGTCTGCAGTCGACTCAACAGAAACCTTTTGGCTTGCTAGTTGAATATTGACATTTGCGTCAGCGTCGATCTTTTTGATGGATCGAGTGACTTTGCTTACGCAGTGATTGCAGCTCATCCCTTCTACTTGCAACTCATACATTTCAATACTCCTTAATTTGATAGAGGAGTAGTTAATTTATGTGTTCCCATCGTGGGAAGGTCAAGTTGGTTTCGACGAAATTTTTTATCGTACGCGCAATACCTTAGAAGACGATTTCAGCGCCTTTTTTGGAAAATTAGAAAGTTTTTTGCTTGGGAAGATTCTTCTCGCGGCATTTTCAAACTTAATTTAAAGCCACATTTTGATAGCGGCGCGAGGATTAGAGTTGGTCACAAGTCAAATTGCTCGGGAAAAGGCATAGGTATCAGCGCCGGAAAATTTTTTCTTATCTCGCTTGAAGACGGATCGGCATTCCTCAATAATGAAGTAAAAACAAATGCGGTCGTAGAGAGGGATGCAATTATGCCAAGTTCAATTGCCGGTATTCCGACTTCGGAGCTTTATTGGTACGGCTTGGCCAGCCTGGGATTCCTGCTATGTTTTTCCAGTCTATCGTATGAGGTGCAAGCCGGTCTGCACGCTTGCGAAAAAGCTGATGACGAAGAAGCGTGGCGAATCACTTGGACAACGTATCAAGTCAACTTCGTCGTCATGATTACGACGCATCTCTTATTTATTGCCGCCTTGGTTGGGGCCTACGTTGCAGATGGCGACAATGCCCGCTTGTGCCTGGCCGCCGCGATTTTCCTTGGAGGCTCTTATTGGATCTATACGCGGGCATGCGAAAAGAAGTTAATCGTCTTTCTTAAAAATATAGGGATACATCCGCCATCTTACCCCTTATCGTCGCTTGGCAAGCTCTTTAGAAGACGATAGTCTGCCTGCCTAAAAAGATGAATTCTTGGTAAAATCAAAGGCTTAATCCAATTTCTTCAAGGCAAGTGCACGTATGTTGTACCCAGAATTGTTTAAATCCCTCGAGCAAGTCCGCTGGAATATGGAAACCGATATTCCGTGGGACCAGTTTGACGCTTCCAAATTGTCTGATGAGCAAGCCCAGACCATTAAGATGAATGCCATCACCGAATGGGCGGCCTTGCCGGCCACGGAAATGTTCTTGCGTGATAACCGCAACGACAGCGACTTTTCCGCATTCATGTCGGTATGGTTTTTCGAAGAGCAAAAGCATTCGCTCGTGCTGATGGAATATCTGCGCCGTTTCCGTCCTGACTTGGTGCCTACCGAAGAAGAATTGCATAACGTGCGGTTTGAATTCGACCCGGCGCCTGCCCTGGAAACGCTGATGCTGCATTTTTGCGGCGAGATTCGTTTGAACCACTGGTATCGCTGTGCCGCCGATTGGCATACCGAGCCGGTCATCAAGCAAATTTATAAGATCATTAGCCAGGATGAAGCACGTCATGGCGGCGCTTATCTGCGCTACATGAAAAAAGCGCTGACCGAAGTCGGCGACTCGGCCCGCGCCGCTTTCGCCAAGATCGGCGTATTGATGGCCTCCGCGCGGCGTACGGAAAAACCGCTGCATCCGACGAATCTGCACGTCAATCAGGCGCTATTCCCAAAAGATACCGTGCAAAGCCGCCTGCCGGATCCGGAATGGTTGGAACGCTGGCTCGATGGTCAGATCAAGTTCGATAGCGAGTGGGAAAAGAAAGTCATCGACCGCATTCTGCACAATATGTCACTGTTGTTCGAACGAACTTTTGAGTCGGTGCAAGATTTGAATCGGTATCGCAAAGAGATCACTGCCGGGAAGGCGGCTCCTCAACCTGTCTGATGTCGGTGTGAATCGTGTAAGCTAAGCCGCAAGTCAATCTTGCGGCTTTTTTATTTTATAACTGGCGGGATAGTGTTAAGCACAAGCGGTACGCTGCCCTCAACTGACTTCAATGCCAAACTTTGAAAAGAAAATTTGTAGCCGCGCCGAATTGCAAAGGCGTATTGCACAATTGCCGAAACCGGTGGTGTTGACCAACGGTGTCTTCGATATCCTCCATCGCGGTCATGTTACCTATCTCGCGCAAGCGCGTGAACTTGGCGTCTCATTGGTGGTCGCAGTCAATACCGATGCCTCGGTCAAGAGATTGGGCAAAGGTGACGATCGCCCTTTGAATGCCTGTGAAGATCGCATGGCGGTGCTGGCGGCATTGGAAGCGGTCAGTTTAGTCGTGCCATTCGACGATGACACCGCGGTTGAAGTCGTCAAGGAAGCGCTCCCTGACGTGTACGTCAAAGGCGGCGACTATGACATGATGTCGATTCCCGAGGGGCAAGCCGTGGCCGCCTATGGTGGACGTGCCGTTGCGATCGACTTCGAACACGACCGTTCCACCACCAAGCTGCTGACGAAGATCCGGAAATAGAAGTGATGAATTTGGCTTTGCTCGCTGAAGTCACGCGCGGCGATGTGGTTGAAAGCGTTCACTATGGTGCCGTGGCAGTAGTCGACGCTCAAGGGTTGCTGTTGTATTACGCGGGCGATCCCCATCTCTTTACGTTTACGCGTTCCACTTTAAAGCCTTTTCAAGCCGTGCCGTTCACGGCGGGCGGCGGCATAGCGCGCTTCGGTTTTACGATTGAGCAGACTGCATTGATGTGTGCGAGTCACTCGGGTGAGGCGCGACACGTGAGCGCGGTACAGGACATGCTCGCCAAAATAGGGTGCGAAGAACATCATTTGCAATGCGGCTGCCACGAGCCGATCGACGAGAGCGCTCAAGGCCGACCGTATAACCAGTTGCACAACAATTGCAGCGGCAAACATGCCGGTTTTCTCGCCTATTGTGTGCAACATGGTTTGCCGCTCGATACCTATCTCGATCCTCAGCATTCTTTGCAGCGCGAAGTGCGCAGGAGCGTCGCGCATTTTGCCGGCATCGATGAATCGACTTTGCAACCCGTGATCGACGGATGTTCGGCGCCGAACTACGGCCTACCTCTTTCTCGCCTGGCATATGCTTACGCGCGGCTAGCCCAAGGAAGTTGCGACGATCGCTATGGCGATGCAACTGCAACGCTTTTTCAAGCGATGACGTCGCATCCGGAAATGGTGTCGGGCAAAGCGCGCTTCGATGCGGCTGTGATGCAAGCCGCTTCGGGCGACTGGGTGGCCAAAGGCGGCGCGGAAGGCGTGCAGGCAATCGGTGTGCACTCTGCCGGATTGGGGATTGCGATCAAGGTGGCGGATGGCAATGCGCGTGCCTTATATCCGACCGCGGTCGCGGTTTTGCAGCAATTGGGTTTGCGGAAGTCTTTCGACCCCATGGCATTGGGCAAATGGGTTCGCCCGCAGTTATCGAATCTACGCGGATTGCATGTCGGCGAAATCCGCGCAAGCGTGAATTTGATGAAGGCCTGATTCGGGCCTGTCATCCATTCGTTTGGGAGATGCGTTCACGCCAAAACGCGTGTTGGCGGTGGCGCGTGGCGACGCAAAGACTGGGCGTCTTTGCTAGCCAGGCAACGCCGTCAGCGCGCGTTTTGGCATGAACCCGGAGGGAACGGGCTGTATGCGCCGCATGGCGTTGTTGCGGCTCCTTGCCGTAGCACCGCTACGACGCGTCGCCGCGCCTAGCCCTGCAACGCATACAGTCCGTTCGCACTCCCAAACGAATGGATGACAGGCCCTAGTGCTTGTGTTCTTCCGGCTTGTTGCTGCCGCCCGCATTGGCCTCAACGACGACGGACGTTTCTATCTTGCCGGCCTTTTGGAAGGTCAGCGTCAGCGGAAATTTATCACCTGTTTTCAGCGGATTTTTCAGGCCCATCAGCATGATGTGGTAGCCGTGACCTTTGCGCATTTCCACTTTAGTGCCCGGCGCAAGATCAATGCCGTCGACTTCGCGCATTTTCATCACGTTTCCATCCATGGACATCGTATGGATTTGGGTGGATGCGGCAACGGGTGATTCGGCGGCGATGAAACGGTCGTTTTGCTTTCCGTTGTTTTCGATTTTCAAGTAAACCGCGCCGCTCGGCTGCGCCGGCACGGTCGGGCGCGCAGCCGGATGATAAACGCGCAAATCGCCGACTGTAAAACTTTGGGCGAACGCGACCTTGGAAAAGGCAAGGACGGCAAGGAAAACGATTGAACGCAGCATGAGTTAACTCCAGGGAAAATATCAGGGCATTGTAAATGCGGCGTCTAATGCCCGTCAGCGAAGCCATTTTGGCGCCAAGCTTCGTACACGACAACAGCCACCGCATTCGATAGATTTAAGCTTCGATTGTTGGGACGCATCGGCAAACGTATGCGTTGCGACATCGGAAAGGATTCACGCAAGGCGGGTGCCAGTCCTTTGGTCTCCGAACCGAATACAAATACGTCTCCCGGCTTGAATGCTACTTCGGAGAAGGCTGTCGATCCATGGGTGGTGAGGGCAAACATGCGCGTCGTATCGGGTTGTTCGCTGTCCAGAAAAGCTTGCCAATTTTTATGCACTTTCATGGTTGCATACTCATGATAATCAAGTCCGGCGCGGCGCATTCTTGCGTCTTCAAGCGGAAAGCCGAGCGGCTCGATTAAATGAAGTTGCGCGCCCGTGTTGGCGCACAGGCGGATGATGTTGCCGGTATTGGGCGGAATTTCCGGTTCGACTAAAACGACATGAAACATAGACTGACCTGTGATCTTTTCTAAGGCGTGCGTGCAAAAACAAGATTGGTAACGTGTTGGGCACCAAAACGTTTCAACGTGGCCGCCAGCTCATTCAGCGTGGTGCCGGTAGTAAGCACATCATCTACTACGCCGATGTGACGTCCGCTGATGAGTCCTATCGTTTGCGGTTCGATAGAAAACGCATTGTGCAGATTATTTTGCCGGTCCTGTAAAGGCAGCAGCGACTGTGCCCTGGTATCCCGCGTGCGCCATGCAAGTTTGTGTGCCAGAGGAATGCCTAGCTTGCGTGCCAAGGGCTTGGCGATCTCCAAAGCTTGATTGAAGCCGCGTTCGGCAAGTCTCTGCGGTCCAAGCGGGACAGCGATCAGCAAGTCCGGCAAGGGAGTATTTTGCGCTCGCACGTTGAGCAAGGCATCGCGCAATAATTCGGCAAACAAGGGCGCCAATGCAAGTCGTCCGCCGAACTTCAGCGCTTGTACAAGCTGATCCGTCGGCGGCGCATAATCGGCTGCGGCAATGGTTGCGTCAAAAGAACGTGCTTGCTGCAAGCAGTTGCCGCAAACCATGACCTGCGAATCGAAAAGGGGGGCGGCGCACTGGCTGCAACGGTGCCGCGCCGCCGTATTGAAAAATTGGTGACGGCAGTCGGCGCAAATGCAGTCTTGCTGGCTCGTCCCGCATAAGGCGCATGCCGAAGGCAGCAAGCGCATTATGCGCTCCAACCAATACGAGGTGCGTTGCCGGGAGAGAAGGTGCATGGTCACGTGGATTGCCTGTAAACTAGGCATCATTATCTCATCTCACGCAGACGATTTTCGTGTCCCCTCCTTCTTCATTGCAACCTCCGACGGAATCAAGCGCTCCTATCGAGTTGGAACGCGTGCAAAAGCTTTTTGCCGATCCTCGCCGCATCTCGGAGTCGCAATTTTTGCGGCGCGAAATCGCGCAGCGCATGCATGAGCGTCTGGCGCTAGTAAAGATTGCCCCGCAATGTGTTATCGATGCAGGCTGCGGCGAGGGTGCCGATCTGAGTGTTTTGCAAAATCGTTTTCCCGCTGCGCGCATACTGGGTATCGATGCTTCGCCGGCGATGTTAAGCGAGGCGCGCAATCGGCATAACGGGGCACGCAGCAGCATGCATCGTGCTTTAAGTAAATGGCTCGCTCCTATGTTTAAGGGGGGGCATAATCCGTCGCCAATGTTGGCAGCCTCTAATTTTGCCCAATTGCCGCTGGCGGCAAACACGACGGATTTAGTGTGGTCGAATCTGGCCTTGCATTGGCATCCTCAGCCGGATTATGTCTTCGCGGAGTGGCGGCGTGTTTTGCGGGTTGACGGCTTGCTGATGTTTTCTTGCTTTGGGCCTGACACATTCAAAGAGTTGCGGACGGCTTGTATGCACATGGATACGGCGCCCCATACTTTGCCATTTGTTGATATGCACGATTTCGGCGATATGCTCGTCAATGCAGGATTTTCGACGCCTGTTATGGACATGGAGGCCATCACAGTCACGTATGGCACAGTGGAAAAGCTTTTGAATGACGTGCGTGCTTGGGGGGGGAATCCCTTGGCTTCTCGCCGGCGAGGCCTGGTCGGGACGGGGGTGTGGCGGCGCATGGTTCAAGCCTTGGAGGCGCAACGTCTTCCCAACGGCAGCATCAGCCTCAGCTTTGAAATTATTTACGGCCATGCTTTTCGGCCGGCGCCGCGCACTACGGCCGCAGGTGAAGCTATCGTTCGTCTCGATTTACACAAAAAATGAGAAAAATGGCAGCCGAACAGTTTGTTTGCGCATGAAAAAACTTCTGTCAAGATCCCGTCAGATCGCGTCGACTTTCCTGCGGTTATCCGTCTTTGCCCGCTTTTCCACTTGATAACAAGTCCCTTTCACCTTTATACTCTTCCGGTTATACGCTGGGCCGACTATCCGCGCCGAGTTGCATGGGCAGAATTCTAATTTTGGGCTTTTGAGGAAAATATGAAATATGCGAAGCGCCTTCAATCGTTATTGCTGAGTGCGTTGCTCACGGCAGCAGCCATTCCTTCCTGGGCGATAAACGATAGCCAGGGTGGACCGGCAGTGCGTCAATTGAACCTGCAGCCTGGGGTAACGCAAATTGCGCGCGATATCGATTCGATCCACAACATGATGTTGCTGATTTGCTTGGGCATCTTCATCGTCGTGTTTGGCGTGATGTTTTATTCCATCTTCAAGCACCGCAAATCGCTTGGCCATAAACCGGCAACTTTCCATGAAAGCACGGCGGTGGAAATCGCCTGGACCGTGATTCCTTTCTTGATTGTAATTGCCATGGCCTGGCCGGCAACCAAGACCGTGGTCGCCATGAAAGACACCTCCAATGCCGATATCACCATCAAAGCCACGGGCATGCAATGGAAGTGGGGCTATGATTATCTGAAAGGCGAGGGCGAGGGAATTTCCTTCCTGTCCAACCTGTCGACGCCGCGCGAACAAATCGCCAATGAGCAAGCTAAGGGCGACAACTACCTGCTCGAAGTTGATAACGCCCTGGTCGTGCCCGTCAACAAAAAAGTCCGCATCGTTACCACCGCCAATGATGTGATTCATGCATGGACCATTCCGGCTTTCGGCGTCAAGCAGGACGCTATTCCGGGCTTCGTGCGTGACACCTGGTTCAAGGCCGACAAGGTGGGTACTTATCGCGGCAACTGCGTCGAATTGTGCGGCAAAGACCATGCTTTCATGCCGATCGTCGTTGAAGTCAAGAGCGAAGCCGATTACAAAGCTTGGGTGGACGGCAAGAAAAAGGAAATGGCCGCCAAGGCAGACGACCCCAGCAAAGTCTGGACCGTGGATGAGTTGAAGCAGCGCGGCGAGAAGGTGTATGCCGCCAACTGCGTGGCTTGCCATCAAGCCAACGGCAAAGGCGTTCCGGGTACGTTCCCTGGACTTGACGGTTCGAAGATCGTCAATGGCCCTAAAGCCGAGCAAATCAATATCGTGATGAACGGTAAGAATGCCATGCCGCCGTGGAAAGGCGCGTTGTCGGATACCGAGATTGCTGCGGTGATTACTTATTCCCGCAACACTTGGTCCAACAAGGCGCAGGAAAACATCGTTCAACCCGCCGAAGTGAAGGCAGCGCGTAAATAAAGATTATTGCGGGGCAGAGTTAAGCAGAGCGGTACTCTGTCCTCAACAAATATTAGGAGTTTGAGATGACCACCACCGTAATCGATCACGCACACGATCACGCTCACGACCACGCGCATGACCATCCGCACGGCTGGCGCCGCTGGTTGTATGCCACCAACCATAAAGACATCGGCACTTTGTACCTGTGGTTCTCCTTCATCATGCTGATGGCGGGAGGTGTGCTGGCGCTGGGTATTCGCTCGGAATTGTTCCAGCCGGGCCTGCAACTGATGAAGCCGGAGTTCTTCAATCAGCTGACCACCATGCACGGCTTGATCATGGTGTTCGGCGCGATTATGCCGGCCTTTGTCGGCTTCGCTAACTGGATGGTGCCGCTCCAAGTCGGCGCTTCCGACATGGCATTTGCGCGCATGAACAACTTTTCGTTCTGGCTGCTGCCGCCCGCGGCGATTTTGCTGGCGGGTTCCTTCCTGGTACCGGGCGGCGCCACTGCTGCCGGTTGGACGCTGTATGCGCCGCTGTCGACCCAGATGGGTATCGGTATGGACATGGGTATTTTCGCCATGCACATCATGGGCGCATCCTCGATCATGGGTTCCATCAACATCATCACCACCATCCTCAACATGCGTGCCCCCGGCATGACGCTGATGAAGATGCCGATGTTTTGCTGGACCTGGCTGATCACGGCCTACCTGCTGATCGCTGTGATGCCGGTGTTGGCCGGCGCCATCACCATGACGCTGACCGATCGCCACTTCGGCACCTCGTTCTTCAATGCTGCCGGCGGCGGCGACCCGGTGATGTACCAGCACATCTTCTGGTTCTTCGGCCATCCCGAGGTGTACATCATGATTTTGCCGGCATTCGGCATCGTGTCGCACATCATTCCGGCATTTGCCCGCAAGCCGCTGTTCGGCTACGCCTCCATGGTGTACGCAACTTCCTCGATCGCGATTTTGTCCTTCATCGTTTGGGCACATCACATGTTCACCACCGGCATGCCGGTGACCGGCCAGCTGTTCTTCATGTACGCCACCATGCTGATCGCGATTCCGACCGGCGTGAAGGTATTCAACTGGATCGCGACCATGTGGAAAGGCTCGATGACTTTTGAGACGCCGATGCTGTTTGCGGTCGGCTTCATTTTCGTGTTCACCATGGGCGGCTTCACGGGCCTGATATGTGCCGTAACGCCGATCGATATTCAGATTCAGGATACTTATTATATTGTCGCCCACTTCCATTACGTGCTGGTGGCAGGTTCTTTATTCGCGTTGTTCGCCGGCTTCTACTACTGGGGACCGAAGTGGACCGGTTTCATGTACAACGAGACGCGCGGCAAGATCCATTTCTGGCTGTCGATCATCACGTTTAATATCACCTTCTTCCCGATGCACTTCCTGGGTTTGGCCGGCATGCCGCGCCGCTATGCCGACTATCCGGCGCAGTTCGCTGACTTCAACATGATCGCGACCATCGGCGCATTCGGCTTCGGTTTGACCCAGGTATACTTCCTGTTCGCCGTGGTTCTGCCGTCGATTAAAGGCGGTCAGAAAGCGGCCGACAAACCTTGGGATGGCGCAGAAGGTTTGGAATGGACGGTACCGAGCCCGGCGCCGTTCCACACCTTTGAAGTTCCGCCTACGGTAAAGTAATTCGAGTAATTGCGGGACAGTGCTATGCGAAGCATGCTCTGTCCTCAACTAATTAGGTAGAAGCGGGACTCTGTCCTCAACAAATTAATGCCAGATCCGAAAAAGCCGAATAATCTGAAAACTGCGTTAATCCTCGCATCGATTGCGCTGGTTTTCTTTATAGGCATATTCGCGAAAAGATTTTGGTTGCATTGAGATGGAAGCACCGCAGGACACCGGCTCGGCCAAGCGTACGCTGAACGCGCAAATGCTCGGCAAGCTGGTTGTCATTGCAGTGATGATGTTCGGCTTCGGCTATGCGCTGGTGCCGCTGTACAAAAAGATTTGTGAGATTACCGGCATCAATGTTTTGACGCCGAAGGATGTCAAGATCGACAGCGGTGTCAAGAACACGCAGATCGATAAGACCCGCATCATCACAATAGAATTCGACGCGAATGCGCAGGGACCGTGGCGGTTTCGTCCCACCGTGGCAAGCGTGAAGGTGCACCCGGGTGAAATGACTCAGGTTGTATATGAGGTAGTGAATACGCAGGCGCGCAGTATCGATGCGCAAGCGATTCCGAGTTATGCGCCGCAGCAGGCGGGCGCATACATCAAGAAGATGGAATGTTTCTGTTTTCAGCAACAAACGCTGAAAGCAAATGAAGCCAAACAGATGCCGGTCGTGTTCTATGTCGACCCGGCGCTGCCGAAGGATGTGAAGACGATTACCTTGTCATACACATTCTTTGAAGTGGCTGGAGCCGGCAAGAAAGCTGGTTGAGAGGCAGTATGACGCAGGATTTGAAAGAGGCGGCGAAGCGAAAGGGATCTTTCTTCGCCACGATGAAGGCGGTGTTTTGGTCGTTCTTCGGTGTGAGAAAGAAAAGCGCCTATGAAGAAGACGCAGCGCACTTGAACCCGGTGCATGTCATTATCGCGGGGATCATCGGCGCATTGATTTTTATCTCGACGCTGATATTTATCGTCAAGAGCGTCGTAGGAAAGTAAGAATTTGTTTAGTGATTGCGGGACAGAGTTAAGCGTAAGCGGTACTCTATCCTCAACTAATTTTCGGAGAGGCAGATGAGTTCGCAACAACACGCTAACGCACCTTATTATTTTGTACCTGGCCCGTCCAAATGGCCGCTCTTAGCCGGCGCCTCGCTGCTTCTGACCATGGCTGGGGCATCTGGCTGGGTCAATGGCTACGGCTGGGGTCCGATTGCCAATCTGGCCGGTATCTTTTCTCTGATCGTTGTGCTTTACAACTGGTTTGGCGATGCGATCGCAGAGTCCGAGGGCGGCAAATACAATACGCGTGTTGATACATCCTTCCGTTGGAGCATGAGCTGGTTCATTTTCTCGGAAGTGATGTTTTTCGCCGGCTTCTTCGGTGCCCTGTTTTATGCGCGTACGATTTCCATGCCTTGGCTCGCTGACTTGGACCACAAGGTTTTGTGGCCGGAGTTCGTAGGACAATGGCCGAACATTGGTCCAGCCGGCACGATCGAGAATTTCAAACCGATGGGACCGTTCTGGGTGCCGACCATTAACACTGCATTGCTTCTGACTTCCGGCGTGACCCTCACCATTGCACATCACGCCTTGCGTGCCGGTCATCGTTCGAAAGTGATTTTTTGGATGTTTGCGACGATCGCTCTTGGCGCCACCTTTATGGGCTTCCAAGCGTATGAGTACATCCATGCCTATCACGAGATGAATCTGAAGCTGACGTCTGGCATCTATGGTTCGACTTTCTTCATGTTGACCGGCTTCCATGGCTTCCACGTCACCATGGGCGCGATCATGCTGGCCGTGGTGCTATACCGCGTCATCAAAGGCCACTTTACGCCTGACCATCATTTTGCGTTCGAAGGCGCCGCTTGGTATTGGCACTTCGTCGACGTCGTCTGGCTCGGTCTGTACGTCGTGGTCTACTGGCTGTAATGCGTAAGTGAAGTAAAAAAAGCCGCACTTCGGTGCGGCTTTTTTTTTGACGCAAAGCTCAGCGAATCCCAGTCGGTTGAATCCAGCCGAGCTGATTGGCAATCAATATTAGGATAAACAAAGCAATAGAAAAACCGACACGCAATGCCAACGCCTTGACGGTCCGATTGCTTTTACCTTTGTCCTTCATCAGAAATACCAGCGCGGAGCCAAGGCTGGCAATGATGAGAACGAAGGCAATGGCGACGATAACTTTCATGGGAAACCTAATCAGCTGCCGCTTGTTAAAATAGACGGCTTAATTGGCGGGACAAACCATATTGTAATGGCAATCAGATTTCAGTTCAGGTGGATCCCCTTCGTTGCCGCTATGTTCGTTGTTGCCGTCGGCATGATGGCCGGGCAATGGCAGACGCGTCGCGCCGTTGAAAGAGAGTCGAATCAGGCGAAACTTGAAGCGCGCAGTCATGCTGTGCCCATTGATATAAACGATGCGGCGGTAACATCGGATGAAGTCGAATATAGTCGAGTGCGCGTCAAAGGTGAATTCGTGCGCAACTGGCCGCTCTATCTCGACAATCGGCCGCATCAAGGCCGCGCCGGATTTTATTTGTTGATGCCGCTGAAAATAGCAGGAACGGATCAATCGGTTTTGGTGGTGCGCGGCTGGTTTCCGCGCGACATGCAACAGCGAACCAGGCTGCCGCAAATGGTCACGCCCGACGGAACGATTGAAATCAAGGGAATGGCACGGCGCCACGCGGATCGCTTATTCCAATTCGACAGCGTGGCACCCTTGCAGGCCGGCGCGATCGTGCAGAATGCAGAAATCGCCGATGTGGCGGCGGCGAGCAAGCTTAAGCTCTTGCCGTTCTTGATCGCACAAACGAGCGATATGAAAGACGGCTTATTGCGCGATTGGCCGCGTCCAGCCAGCGGTGCAGACAAGAACAGAGCATACGCATTTCAGTGGTATGGATTAGCGTTAACGGCATTCATTTTTTTTGTGGTGACGGGATTTCGACGTGGAACAAAACAGCAAGCAGCCCGGCAATAGCGGCATGTGGAAATTGTGGGCGGTAATCGCCGTATGCGCTGCGCCGCTGGCGGCGTCGTATTTTACTTACTATGTCATTAAGCCCGGACCGTCGACGAACTATGGCGCTTTAATCGATCCGCGCGCCTATCCGATGCCGGCTCTCGCAGCGACGACCCTGGACGGTAAAGCCGAGCGTCTCACGGCATATAAGGGCAAGTGGATCATGCTGCATGTTGATCGATCTTCTTGCGAAGAATATTGCAAGAAAAAAATGCATGACCTGCGCCAGCTGCGTCTGGCGCAAGGCAAAGAAATGGATCGTATCGAGCGGGTCTGGCTGATCACCGATAACCAGCCGCTGGATACCATGCTCATGCGTGAGTACGATGGTACGCGCATGTTGCGCGCTAATTCTGAGCAATTGCGCGCTTGGCTGCCCGTCGAATCGGGCACGTCGCTTGCCGACCATATTTACATGATCGATCCGCTCGGTAATTTGATGATGCGATTTCCCGCAAATGCCGATGCAAACAAAATCAAGAGGGACGTTGCCAAACTTTTGAAGGCGTCGCGCATAGGATAGGGCATGCTCATTCAATTGGCTTTCACAGGACTTTTGGTCGCCTTATTGCCATTGGCCATAGTCTGGGCTTCGAGCGATACCGACAAATATCGAAAACTTGTTTGGGTGACGCTGTTTCTCACCTTCGATTTAATTATGTTCGGCGCATTTACGCGTTTGACGGATTCAGGCTTGGGCTGTCCCGATTGGCCAGGATGCTATGGCCATGCTAATCCCTTGGCTGCTCATGAACATATCAGCGCTGCACAAGCGGCTTTGCCGAGCGGCCCGGTGACGGTGATGAAAGCTTGGATTGAAATGATTCATCGCTATCTTGCGATGGCTGTCGGCGTATTGATTATTGCGCTGACCGTAATTGAGTGGTGGAGATGGCTGCATCCAAAGTGTATTAGCGCCTTTTCGCATGTGGTAAGCGCATGGCGCAATTCGTTACATTCAATGATGAACAGGCTGTGCTCGTTGAGCGCCGCTTTGGTCATGGCGCTGAGAAGTTTGTTGCTTTCGATATGGATCGGCTTGCCTAGCGCGCCTTGGTATCTGGCGTTTTTGCTCGCTTTTGTCTGCTTGCAGGGTGCGTTTGGCGCGTGGACCGTGACGATGAAATTGCAACCAGTGATTGTCACCACCCATTTGTTGCTTGGCATGGGATTGCTGGGTTTGCTTGCGTGGTTGGCAGCTCGGCAAACGAATAGACCAAGCATACAGTCGGCGGCTGTTGCGCTACGCATTCCGGCAGTGCTGGCGCTGATTGTGCTCGCCATTCAAATCGCTCTGGGCGGCTGGGTCAGCACCAATTATGCGGCCTTGGCTTGCACCGAATTTCCTTTGTGCCAGGGTGCTTGGCTGCCTTCCATGGATTTCTCGAATGGATTTACCTTGTGGCGCCATCTCGGTAAGACAGGGAGCGGCGACTATCTTCCATTTCCTGCCTTGGTCGCGATTCACTGGATTCACCGTTTGTTTGCATTTGCCGTTATTGGATTGGTGGGCATAGTCGCGCACAGAGCGTTGAAAATTGCCGAATTGCATAAGATTGCACGAGGCTTGTTGATAATGCTTGCCGTGCAATTCATTACCGGCGTATCTACCGTTTTCTTTGACTGGCCTCTAGCGCTTGCGGTGGCACACAACGGTGGGGCCGCTCTGCTGGTCTTGTTGCTCACCATGTTAAACTACAGGATCAGTTCGACAGCGAATAACCGCGTTGAATCGCGCGACACTACTTTGTCGACCGCTTAGCCTTGCATGACTGCCTTAACTGCTCATTCCAATCGCATCGCCCAATATTGGGCATTGACTAAACCGCGCGTGACGCAGTTGGCAGTGTTTTGTGCCGTGATCGGTATGTTCCTGGCGACACCTGAATTGCCGAATTGGAAAATCGTGGTGGCCGCCACCATAGGCATTTGGTTGCTGGCCGGCGCTGCCTTCGCTGTCAATTGCCTGGTCGAGCGAGAAATCGATGCGCGCATGGCGCGCACAGCACGTCGGCCGATGGCGCGCGGCGAACTCACGGTGCCGCAAACCTTGGTGTTTTCCGGCGTGATCGGCGGTATCGGGATGTGGGTGCTGTACAACTTCGTCAATCCGCTCACCATGTGGCTGACTTTCGCCACCTTCGTCGGTTATGCCGTGATCTACACCATGATTCTGAAGCCGGCGACGCCGCAAAACATTGTCATCGGCGGATTATCGGGGGCGATGCCGCCGGCGTTGGGCTGGGCCGCGATTGCGAACGATGTTCCGATGCAGGCATGGATTCTGGTCTTGATTATTTTCGTCTGGACGCCGCCGCATTTCTGGGCCTTGGCTTTGTATCGGCGCGACGACTATGCCAAGTCAGGTTTGCCCATGCTGCCGGTAACGCATGGCATGCAATTCACACAGTTCCATATTTTTTTATATACGATCGTATTGGTAGCGACCACCATGCTGCCGTTTGCAGTCGGTATGAGCCGTTTGATTTATTTGGTCAGCGCAGCGATCCTTGGCGCGATTTTCTTGTGGTATGCCTGGCAAATTCATCGGCGTTATACGGATCTGCTGGCGCGTAAGGCTTTTGCTTATTCCATCGTTTACCTTTCCTTATTGTTTGCCGCCTTGCTGGTGGATCACTATGTCCGTTTTTAAAAGCATGCGTTTCGTTGCGATAGCGCTTGTCGTTCTGGCGAGCCTGATTGCTGGCTGCAATAAACAAGAGATTGCATTCAAAAACACCGATCTTACCGGTCTCGATTACGCCAAGGACTTTGCATTGAGCGACCACTACGGCAAGCCGCGCTCGCTCGCTGATTTTCGCGGTAAGGCAGTAGTGGTGTTTTTCGGCTATACCCAGTGTCCGGATGTTTGCCCCACAACGATGGCGGAGATGGCCGCGGTGATGAAGCAATTAGGCCCACTCGCCGACCGCGTGCAGGTGTTGTTTATCACGGTCGACCCGGAGCGCGATACACCGCAACTGCTGTCGCAGTATGTGCCGGCCTTCGATTCGCGTTTTCTTGGCCTCGTGGGGGACAAGGCGGCGACGGAAAAGGTGGCGCGCGAATTCAAGGTGTTTTTTCAAAAGGTGCCAGGCAAGCAGCCGGGCAGCTACACCATGGATCATACTTCGGGAAGTTATGTGTTCGACCCGCAGGGACGTATACGCCTGTTTATTCGCCATGGACAAGGGACCGAGCCGATTGTCCACGATTTAAAGCTCTTGCTGAGTTAGGCGGGCGACAATAACAAAACGGCGCCTTACGGCGCCGTTTTGTTTTGCGGGATACGCTTTACGCGTAAGCCGCGAGCGCACTTTTCATTTTCTTCAGCGCGGCAGTTTCGATTTGGCGAATTCGCTCGGCGGATACCCCGAATTCATCAGCCAACTCATGCAGCGTGGCACCGGAGCCGTCGTCATTCGCCAACCATCTTGCTTCGACGATGCGGCGCGAACGCGGATCCAAGCGATCAAGCGCTGCTTCCAAGCCTTCGGACTGCATGCGATCATACTCTTGTGCTTCCAACACTTTGGTCGGCTCGTTCGACTCCGAAGCCAGATATGCAATCGGTGCGAACTTATCGTCTTCCTCGTCGACGGGGGCTTCCAATGCGATATCGCGCCCGGATAAACGGGTTTCCATTTCAATGACTTCTTCACGCTTTACATCCAGCGTTTTAGCCAGTGCATCGACTTGTGCCGGTGTCATGGCATCCAAGCCTTCTTTATGGCTGCGCAGATTGAAGAACAATTTGCGTTGTGCCTTGGTGGTGGCAACCTTAACCAGCCGCCAATTCTTTAAGATGTATTCGTGAATTTCCGCCTTGATCCAATGCATCGCATACGATACAAGACGTACCCCTTGATCCGGGTCGAAGCGTTTTACCGCTTTCATCAAGCCGATGTTGCCTTCTTGGATTAGGTCTGCGTGCGGCAAGCCATAGCCAAGATAGCCGCGTGCGATCGATACCACTAAGCGTAAATGTGACACGACCAGCGACTGTGCGGCCGCCAAATCGGCTTCATCACGCAATTTACGCGCTAAAGAAACTTCCTCTTCCTGGGACAGCATCGGCAAGCGATTAACTGCGGAAATGTAAGCTTCGATATTGCCCAAGCTGCCCGGGAAACCAAGGGCCATCAATTGATGGGTGCCACTAGGGACCAGTGCGGTTTGTGCCGAGGGTGCGTTCATTCGTTCTCCTTGATACCGTCTTCAGGATTTTCCTGAGCTGTACTCTATTTCATAAATATATTAGCACTCTCCGGCCACGAGTGCTAATAAGCATAAATAACTAACCTTATAGTCAGATACTATTGCCCCAGCATACTCAATACTTGTATCTGATGCACTTTAGATGATGGAAAACTTGGAAAGTTGCGCTTTCTCAAAGAAAGCTCCACTCAAATTAGGCAAGAAAAGGAAAATTATTTCCCATGGGAAAGAGTTGGTGGCTGATCCGAGCAAGCGTTCGGCGAACCGAAATTACGGCGCCAGCCAAACCTAACATGGTGCTGGCTGCCAATAGGGAGGCGGCTTGTCCAAGGCCGAGCCACTCAATCCGAAAATTCGAGTTATATAAGCGGGCAAGTTCGGCAATCGCTTGGTTCATTGGTAACAATGCCAATGCCACTAATCCCAGCGCCAGCGCGCCGGAAGTAAGGCCGAGCAAGATGCCGGCATAGTAAAAGGGGCGGCAAATGAATCCGTTAGTTGCCCCCACTAACTTGGAGACTTCGATTTCTTCGCGCTGATTAAGTACTTGAAGGCGGATCGTATTGAAGATTACCGCGATCACCACCACTGCCAACACGCCGGCCAAAAAAAGAAGCGCTAAACGTCCGACGTGCATGACGGCCGACAATCTTTTGGTCCAGGCTGAATCGAGCTGGACGTGATCAACGTTGGGAAGGGCACGCAGGTTCGCGCTGATGGACGCCAGCTTGTCCGCTTCATGCGTATTTTCAAATGGCACGAGCCGCAAGACGTAGGCATCCGGCAAAGGATTGCTGCCCAAGACTGCCACAGCGTCCGAAACTGTAGATCTCGTGCCCAATTCCGACAGCGCTTTTTCACGCGGAATAAATTCGACTCGACCGGCGACCTTCGCATCTTCAAGAATTTGTCGGATGGGCTTGGCCAAGGCCTGCGCTTTATCGCGTGGCGTTGTCATCGCAAGGAAAACGCTGACTTCCGATTCAACTGCCAATTTATTCGAAAGCGAACGAAGATTATCGAGCAGGGTAAAGCCGGCGAACGGTAGCGCAAGAACGATAGCGATGACCAGGACATTGAGAATAAAACCGCCACGCGGCTGGCGTGTATGGCGCCATGCACTGGTTAATGCATACGCGTGCAGTCGTAGCCAGTTTTTCATTGGATCGCCCCCGATTGCCGCCAACCGTCGACTACGCGGCCACGTTCCAGGCGCACCACGCGTGCACTATCCAGCACATTTTCATCGTGGGTGGAAATCACGCAAGTCACGCCCACGGCGTGAAACGCCTTAAGTGCATCCATAACACGTGCAGCGCTGGCGCGGTCGAGGTTGGCAGTCGGCTCGTCCGCCAGGATGATTTGAGGGCGATTAACGATGGCGCGTGCAATCGCAACCCGTTGCTGTTCGCCGCCTGACAGCGCAAGGGGACCGTAATCAGCCTTGTCGAGCAAGTCCACTTTGTCCAAGGCTGCACGCGCACGCTTTTCCGCTTCGGATTTTTGCGTTCCGGTGACGAACAGGGGCAACATGACGTTGGCTAGCACGCTCCGGTCGGCCAGCAAGCGGTGCTGCTGTAAGACTAAGCCCAAATTGCGCCGCAATGCGGCCAAGCCGAACGCATTCAGACGGCCTATATCTTGACCATTGATTTTTACAATGCCTTTGCTTGGGCGCTCGATGGCGGCGATCATCTTTAACAGCGTCGATTTGCCTGCGCCCGACGGCCCGGACAAATAAAGAAATTCGCCGTCGGAAATGGATAAATTCAGGTCGCTGAGCGCCGCCGCCTCTTTGGAATAATGTTTGCTGACGTGCTCGAATTGGATCATGTAAGGAAGTCGCTAGCTTAATAGCGCATCGACGAATTCCTGCGCGTTAAACGGCTGCAGATCTTCGATTTTTTCGCCGATGCCGATGAAATATACCGGCACCGGACGTGTCTTGGCAATTGCGGCCAGCACGCCGCCCTTGGCGGTGCCGTCGAGCTTGGTCACCACCAAGCCGGTCAAGCCCAGTGCATCGTCGAAAGCCTTCACCTGAGTCAACGCATTTTGGCCGGTGTTGCCATCAATGACGAGTAGCACCTCATGCGGGGCGGATGCCATGCTTTTGGCGATGACGCGCTTAACTTTTTTGAGCTCTTCCATCAAATGCAGTTGCGTTGGCAAGCGGCCGGCCGTATCGATCATCACGACGTTGGTGCCGCGCGCCTGAGCCGATTGCACTGCATCGTAGGCAACCGCAGCCGGATCGCCCGACTCCTGGGCGATCACGGTAACGTTGTTGCGTTCGCCCCAGACCGTTAATTGTTCGCGTGCCGCCGCACGAAACGTATCGCCCGCCGCCAGCAGCACGGATTGGTCATGCGCTTGCAAATGCTTGGCGAGTTTGCCGATGGTGGTGGTCTTGCCGGCACCGTTCACGCCGGCGATCATCATCACCAAGGGCTGTTCGCGTCCCAATACCAAGGGTTTTTGCAGCGGGGACAATAGCGTGATCAGCAAATCGCGCAAGGCAGACTTAACTTGCACAGCCTCGGTCAGCTTCTCGTCTTTAACCTTCTTTTTTAAGGCATTCAACAAACCATGCGTGGCGTCGATCCCCGCGTCCGACATCAATAGCGCCGATTCCAACTCTTCGTATAAGACATCATCGATCTTGGCGCCGACGAAGAGGGTGGTCAAACTGGACGAAGTTTTGGAAAGGCTGGTTTTGAGCCGCGTCAGCCAAGAACGCTTTTCTTCCACCGAAGGCGGAGCAGCCGGGATAATCTCTGCCGGCGTTGCGGCGAGGGAAACGGCGCTATCTTGCGGCACGGCCGCAGTTTCTACCGGCGCATCTTTGGGCTTTTTCTTGAAAAAACTAAACATCGAACTTGAATGAATTGCTTGGTAGGAGTGAGTAGCGGCACAGTCAAGGCCGAGCGGATACAATTTAAACCTTGTCAGACCATGCCTGAGCGAATTTAGTAGTCAGTCAAGCTGAATTTACGGTATCTGCCGGCCGCTCGAAAGCGACTGCGGCGTTGCGAATACTTGCAAATCCAATTTGACTGCCTGCTAGGCGCAGGCGCTTATTTTATCAGAGCGGAGAATATGAAAATTCGAGCTGGATTAATCTTGTGCTGGCTTTTGGCCGGATTGCCGGGACTGGCGGGCGCGCTGGAAGCGCAGGAATTCATGCTGAAAAACGGCATGAAGGTGATCGTCAAGGAAGATCATCGGGCGCCTACGGTTGCCCACATGATCTGGTACCGCATCGGTTCCATGGACGAAGTCAACGGCACGACCGGCGTCGCGCACGTGTTGGAACATATGATGTTCAAGGGCACTAAGACCTTAAAGCCGGGCGAATTCAGTAAACGCGTGGCAGCCTTAGGCGGACGTGAGAACGCGTCTACCGCCAAGGACTTTACTGTGTATCACCAACAAATCGAAAAATCGAAACTGGACACGCTTATGGCTTTGGAAGCCGATCGCATGGCCAACCTCGTTTTCGACAAAGACGAATTTTCCAAGGAAATTCGCGTGGTGATGGAAGAGCGGCGCTGGCGTACCGACGATAAGCCGATTCCCCAGGTGTTTGAAGCCTTGAATGCCGTCGCTTTCATGGCGCATCCTTATCATCATCCCATCATCGGCTGGATGGACGATCTGCAAAATATGAGCGTGGACGATGCCAAGGCTTGGCACGAACGCTGGTATGCCCCGAACAATGCGGTGATGGTGGTCACCGGCGATGTCGATCCGCAAGCGATACGCCGGATGGCAGAAAAACATTTCGGCAAGATAGCCACTAAAAAGCTGCAAGTCACACGTCCGCAAGTTGAGCCGACGCAGCGTGGAATGCGTCGCGTGGTAGTCAAGGCGCCTGCCGAAAATCCCTATGTCGTTTTGGGATTCAAAGTGCCTACACTGCGCGACGTGGAAAAAGACGAAGATCCCTATGCGCTCGATGTTTTAGCAGCAATACTTGACGGCTATGACAATGCACGCCTGAACGCCAAATTGGTACGCAAGGATCGCGTCGCTAATTCAGCCGGCGCCAATTATTCCGGCGTTGCGCGCGGACCGGTGCTGTTTTTGTTGGACGGCGTGCCGGCAGCCGGCGTCACGACAGAGCAATTGGAAAAAATGCTGCGCGCGGAAGTCGAGCGCGTCGCTAAAGAAGGGGTAGGGGAACGCGAGCTGCAGCGCGTCAAGACGCAATTGATTGCCGAACAAATTTATAAGCGTGATTCGGTCGTGGGCCAAGCCTGGGAAATCGGCGGTATGGAGATGGCGGGTTTATCGCATAAACATATCGATCGCATCATCGAAAAATTGCGGCAAGTCACGGCGGAGCAAGTGCGATCGGTGGCGCAGCGTTACTTCGGTGACGATGCCTTGACGGTGGCTAGCCTGGTCCCTTTGCCCTTGACGGAAAAAGCGCCGCCAATGGCGGGATTGAAACATTGAACAAGGCATGATGATGAAACGTATTTTGTTTTTCTTGATCGTGGCGGTTGCGGCATCGACTGCCCATGCCGCGCTTAAAATCGAATCCTGGACCTTGGCCAACGGCGCACGCGTGCTGTTCGTTGAGAACCACTCGATTCCTATTTTTGATCTCAACATTGAATTCGATGCGGGCTCACGGCGCGATTCCGAAGGGAAAATCGGCACGGCGGCGATGACCAATGCCATGCTTGCGCGCGGCATGCGCGCAGGAAATGCGGCAAACGAGCCTGTCATGAGCGAGGCGGAAATTTCCGATGCATTCGCTGATATTGCGGCTCAGCGTGCCGGCGGCACGGGGAATGACCGAGGCGGGGTGAGTTTGCGTACATTGGCCAATGCAGCGGAACGCGAGCGAGGCGTGTTTTTATTGGCGCGCTTATTGGCGCATCCCAGTTTTCCTGAAGATTTTCTGGCGCGCGACAAAGCCCGCACGATCGCCAATATCAAAGAAGCTCTGACCAAGCCGGAGGTCATCGGGGCACGTGCTTTTTCGCGTCTGGCATATGGCAAGCATCCTTA
Source organism: Burkholderiales bacterium (assembly GCA_016177875.1). Taxonomy (GTDB): domain Bacteria; phylum Pseudomonadota; class Gammaproteobacteria; order Burkholderiales; family Burkholderiaceae_D; genus Paucimonas. Next base: position 77,618 of record JACOUL010000055.1, on the reverse strand, counting down.
TTCTTACGAAGAAACGGTGGAGTCGATCAGCGCCATTACACGTGACGATTTGATCGCATTTCATCAGCGGCATTACGTGGCGAACCGTGCAGTGGTTTCCATGATCGGCGATATTTCGCGCGCGCAAGCCGATGCCATCGCGCGGCAATTGACCGAGCGCTTGCCGCAGGGCGAAGCCTTGCCGTCGATGTCGCCGGTCGACTTGCCGAAGGGGCAGGAAGAGCGTATTGCGCATCCCGCGACGCAAGCGCACATTCTGATCGGCGCGCCCGCTGTGGTACGGGGCGATCCGGATTACTTCCCCCTTCTTGTCGGCAATTATGTGTTGGGCGGCGGGGGATTTGTCTCGCGCTTGATGAAGGAAGTGCGCGAGAAAGAGGGATTGGCTTACAGCGTGTATAGCTATTTCAGTCCAATGCTGCAGGAAGGTCCATTTGAGATCGGCTTGCAAACCAAGAAAGACCAAACCGATAAAGCCATCGATATCGTGCGCAAAACCGTAGCAGACTTTTTGCGCGACGGTCCGACGGCAGAAGAATTGAAAGCCGCGAAAGATAATTTAATCGGCGGATTTCCTTTGCGTATCGATAACAATCGGAAAATTCTCGACAATATCGCGATGATCGGTTTTTACAACATGCCCTTAAATTATCTCGATACCTGGGCCGATAACGTCGCCAAGGTGACGATTGCCGATATCAAGGCCGCCTTTAGCCGCAAGGTCGCTGTCGACAAACTCGCAACGGTCATCGTCGGCAATGCAAAATAAGCCGGCGCGCAAATCGGCGCCGCATCAGGTCCGCATTATCGGCGGCCAATGGAAGCGTACGCCTTTAGCGGTGCTCGATGCCCCCGGATTACGGCCGACGCCCGACCGCGTGCGGGAAACAGTATTCAACTGGTTGACGCATTTGTTCGATGGAAGATGGGACGACATCGTCTGCTTAGATGTATTCGCCGGCACTGGGGCTCTTGGTTTCGAAGCGGCGAGCCGCGGCGCGGCGCGGGTGGTGATGATTGAGGAAAATGCGTACGCAGTGCGACAACTTGAGGCGGTTAAGGAAAGGCTCAAGGCACAGCAAGTGAACATTATCCGCGGCGACGCCATGAGCCGTGTCGCCGGCTTGCCGCCGACGAGCTTTCACGTGATATTTCTCGACCCCCCGTATCATCGGGAATGGCTGCCGAAAATGTTGCCTCTTTGCGCGACGTTGCTTGCACCGGGCGGCTTAGTTTATGCTGAATCGGAAGTGCCGCTTACATCTGAGGTCTTGCCCGATTGGGAAATCGTTCGGGCAGACAAGGCAGGGATAGTGTACTTTCATTTGTTGCAGCTAGGAAATGCTCAAAAAAATCAGGCATAATGCTTCTTTTTTGGGCATTCGCAGTTTTAGGGTATCAACATGATCACAGCAATTTATCCAGGCACTTTCGATCCGCTCACCCGCGGTCATGAAGATTTGGTGCGTCGCGCTTCTGGCTTGTTCGACAAGCTCATCGTCGGCGTTGCCGACAGCAAGAGCAAAAAACCTTTTTTCACGCTGGAAGACCGGATGACGATTGCCAAGGAAGTGCTTGAGCATTATCCGAATGTGCATGTGGAGAGCTTTTCCGGCTTGCTGAAAGATTTTGTTCGCCGGCACGATGCGCGCGTGATCGTACGCGGCCTGCGCGCGGTGTCGGACTTCGAGTACGAGTTCCAGATGGCGGGCATGAACCGTTACCTGTTGCCCGATGTCGAAACTTTGTTTCTAACGCCCTCCGACCAGTATCAATTCATTTCAGGTTCGATCGTGCGTGAAATCGCAAGCCTGGGCGGCGATGTGTCGAAGTTCGTTTTTCCGTCGGTCGAGAAGTGGCTGAAGGCGAAGTTGGATGCGCCGGGTAGTTGATCGCCGAAGCGCATAGGAGTCATCATGGCTTTGATGATCACGGACGATTGTATTAATTGCGACGTTTGCGAGCCCGAGTGTCCCAACGATGCCATATCCATGGGGCCGCAAATTTACGAGATCGACCCGACCAAATGCACCGAATGTGTCGGTCATTACAAGGAACCGCAGTGCCAACAAGTATGCCCGGTATCCTGTATCCCGTTCAATCCCGATTGGCGCGAAACCAAAGAAGAATTGCAGGCGAAGTATGCGCGCTTGCAGGCTGCGCTCAAGACTGCGACTTGACTGCGGCAGCATGACAAACCGGTAACTTGCGCGGCCTTTTTTTCGGACGGCGGACTGCCCGCTGAACCGGCCGTATTTTTCGATTGTCTCCAATCTTAAGCGCTTCTCGCATACCATGCTCCTATCTTAGGAGAGTGCACCCAGATGACCGAGAATAATAAACCCGGACAGAAGTCGCTCCAGCAAGTCGCGGACGAAGTGCGCGACGCTATGATTCACTACATCGCGTCCAACACCGCGGAAGAGGATGTTCGCCGTGAAGAAGAGCGCGACGCGCGCGTGCGGGCCGCGCTCAAGGAATTGGCGCATCAGGGAAAACTGCCGCCGCGGAAGTCGAAGAAGGAAGCCTCGAGGAATTCATGGACTCGGCTCGGCCCTGCTCCCGCGACGCTGCTTTGCGTCATGCTGGTGATGGTGCTTGCCGCGTTCGGCGCGTTAGTGCCGATCGGCCGGCCGGGCCGGACTCTGGATTTCGACCAGACCGTCTCGATGATGCTGGGCGCCGCCGTGCTTGCGACCTGGGCCGCCGCGGTCGGCGTCAACGCCTGGCGCTTATCGCGGTTCGAGGGCGACGCGACCGTTCTTGTCCCGCCATTGTCGCCGGGAGTGTTTGACTTCCTATTTTCGGCGCCGCTGGTGGTGACCGTACCGGTGGCCGCCGGCGTGCTGCCGGCGCTGGTGCGGGGCGGACATGTGGAGCCGACGGCGATAATCGCCGCCTTCATTTCGGTCGGCCTGCTCGCGTTGCGCGAGATCGATAGTACGGCATACGTTCGCGACGGTTTCGCTCACTTGCGTGTAGGCTGGCTATGGGTGCGTCACAGATCGGTGCCGGCGGCGCATGTGACTGGCATTCGCGTCGAACGCGATAGCTACCAGGGGGCTCCTTCCTTCGTCGTTAAGTTCGAATTTCCGGGCGTTCCGCGTTCTTCGCGATTTTCGAGCATCACCACGCGTTTTCGTTCGGAAGAAGAGGCAAACGCTGAGGCAAACCGGTGGCGAAAAGCGATGGGCCAGGTATGAGCCTGGCTAATGTCCGCGCCGGGGCACCCCCTGTTCTAATGAGCGACGCAGTATCCGGCCCCTCCGGCAGGCAAGGCCTAGTGGGATAAAGCCTCTTAATCTGCCGCAGCTACCACGCGGTCACGTCCATCCGCTTTGGCTTGATACAGCGCTTGATCGGCGCGGGCCAAGAAACTCTGCCCGATACTTTCCAAATCTTCTGCGGCCGTCACCACCGAATCCAGCATTGCGACGCCGATCGAGACGGTGACATTCAATTGTTCTCCGCTGCTTATTGCTATCGGCGTTTCTCCAACACCGGCGCGGATACGTTCAGCAACCATGACGGCATCGGGCAAAGCCGCATCGACTAAGAGCACAATGAATTCTTCGCCGCCGAAGCGGCCCAGCGCATCGCTCAATCGCAATTCCGCTTTGATGCGGGCCGCGACTTCGCGCAACACTTCATCGCCGGCTTGATGTCCGATGCTGTCGTTGATTTTTTTGAAGAAGTCGATGTCGATATACAGGCAAGACAGGGAGGCGCCTTGACGACGGCTGCGGCCGATTTCTTCCTGCATGCGGCGTTCTAGATAGCGGCGATTGTTCACGCCGGTAAGCGGGTCGGTCAAGCCGATATGTTTCAAGCGCTCGCCGTTAATGACGTTCTCGATGCAGATGGCGACGATGGATGCCAAGTGCTCGATAAAGTCGCTGGCCATGCCGCCGGTAAAGCGTGATCTATCGCGGCTGCCGAGACTCAGTGCGCCAATCAATTGATGATTGCGAATAAGCGGAATAATCGCCACGCTGGCCGGGAGCGTGATCGGTTCCGGGAACATCGCGCCGTGGCGCTGCTGGCTATAGACGCCAAGTTCCGTTTTACGCAAATGCTCGCGCAGCTCGCCCCACTCATCGGCTTCCTGGAAAAACAGCAGATGAGGAAAGTCGCTTAAAGGAATGCGAAGCTCGGCCAGAATGCGGCGAATATCGTATTGCGGATCGAGCAGCGCTAGCGTCACCACATCCAAGTCGGACGAGGAGGGCAACGTGCGGAAAACGGTTTCGATCAACTCGAGAAAACTGCTTGCGCCGATGAATTGCAGGTCGAGCCGCTGATGGCGGCGCATGATTTCTTCATTGCGGCGCGCCTGTTGTAAAAGCAAGCTAAGGTCACGCCTCAATTGCACATTTTCTACGGTCAGTTGATTCGACATAGGCGCGACTCCCTGCGAGTTCAAGCCTGAAATAGTAACGTGCGTCTCGCGCCGTCGCAACCGCTTTAAAAGTTCAATTCAATTGAAATTTCTTGTCCGATCCGCACGATCTCATTCTCACCTTCCAGTAAGATGGAATTCATCCCGAATGTCAGGCCGCCGTCGACCTTGGGATTGGCGCGATAAGTTTGCAAAATATCCAAGGGGCTCGGACCGATGATGCCGGTGGCTTGATCGATGGAAGGAACGGGGCAGCGCGGACAAGGTTTTATCGGCTTGAGTATGGCAGCACCGAGGCGAAGCGTCAGTGCGTAATCTTCTTCGAAGGCACCGATGCCGCCGATGACGACATTTGGACGAAAGCGATTCATCGGCAAGGCGTCGCGTCCTTGCGCTTTTAGCTTGTCATTTAAGTCAGCAAGCGATTCTTCGGAAATAACTAAGATGGGATAGCCGTCCGAAAAAAAATTCGGTACTTCGAGGCCACCGGTCCATTTAGTATTGGAAAGTCGTTTAGCGTGCGGATGAAAACGCGCGAGACGGCAAGGCACGCCCAGTACTTTGGTAAACCAGGTAGCGGCCAGTTCATCGCAATCGTAAGCCTTGACCGCGTCATCCCAAATTTTGACATTGAGAGTAGGAGCGCTGTCGGGGTCAGGCAAATCCAGCGGAATTTCCAAGGGCAGCATGCCGGGTGCGCGCAGCTCCAGCGTCTCGCCTTTGATGCGCGGGACGATGGTGGCCATTTGCGGGTAATGTCGCTGCGTTACAAACTCGCCCTGGGCATCGACCACCATCCACTCGCGGTCGTAGATGTGTTTCGTCATCAAGCCGGCCGGTGTGAGCGTTGCTTCGCGCAGCGAAATACCGGCGCAGGATTTGATGGGATAAAGATTCAGTTCAGCTAGAACGGCCATGTAAGGTTTACACGTTGAACAAGAAGTTCAACACATCGCCATCCTTGACGACGTATTCCTTGCCCTCGGCGCGCATCTTGCCGGCTTCCTTGGCGCCTTGCTCGCCCTTGTAGGCGATGAAGTCTTCATAGGCGATGGTTTGCGCGCGGATGAAGCCGCGCTCGAAATCGGTGTGGATCACGCCGGCGGCTTGCGGCGCGGTGTCGCCCACGTGGATAGTCCAGGCGCGCACTTCCTTGACGCCTGCGGTGAAATAGCTTTGCAGTCCGAGCAGCTTGAAGGCGGCGCGGATCAGACGGTTCAAGCCCGGTTCTTCCATGCCCATGTCAGCCAGAAAATCCTTCTTGTCGGCATCGTCGAGGTCGGCGATTTCCGCTTCGATGGCTGCGCAAATCGCTACCACCGGCGCGTTTTGCGATTTCGCGTATTCGGTCAATTGGTCCAGCAGCGGATTGTTGGTGAAACCGTGGTCCGACACATTGCCGACGTACATCGCCGGCTTGGCGGTGATCAGGCACAAGGGCTTAATCAGCGCCATTTCTTCCGCATCCAGCCCCATGGCGCGCACCGGCTTGGCTTCATTCAGGTGCGGCATCAGGCGCTCCAGCAGGGCGACCAGCTTGGCGGCATCCTTGTCGCCCGAGCGCGCCTTTTTGTTTTCGCGATGGATCGCTTTTTCGACCGTGCCCATGTCGGCCAGCGCCAGCTCGGTCTGGATCACTTCGATGTCGCTGAGCGGATCGATCCGGCCGGCGACGTGAATCACATTGTCGTCTTCGAAACAGCGCACGACATTGACGATGGCGTCGGTTTCGCGGATGTGCGACAGGAACTGGTTGCCCAGGCCTTCGCCCTTGGATGCGCCCGCCACCAGGCCGGCGATATCGACGAATTCCACCACCGACGGCACCACGCGTTCCGGCTTGACGATTTCCGACAGCGCGTCCAGGCGCGGGTCCGGTACTTCGACGATGCCGACATTCGGCTCGATCGTACAGAAGGGATAATTTTCGGCTGCGATGCCGGCCTTGGTCAAGGCGTTGAACAGGGTGGATTTGCCGACGTTGGGCAAGCCGACGATACCGCATTGGAGACTCATGATGGGCTTTGCTTAAGAGATTGAATAGCCCGCTATTTTACCGCATGCCTATGCCGCGCTCGATCGGCGCGGCGATGTCATTTGGTATGCAGTTGCATCATCGCTACGTCGAACTTGCCTTCGCATAATAGGGGAATGACGGAAAGGCTTTTAGCCAGCGCCTCGTCGATCAAGGCTTGCTCTTCACGACGCGGGCGATGCAAAACATAGTCGACCACGGCTTGCTTCAAATTCATTTCACGCGGATGGCCGATACCGATGCGCAGACGCCAATAATCCTGAGTGCCGAGCGCCGCAGTAATGTCTTTCAATCCATTGTGTCCACCCGATGATCCGCCTTTTTTGATTTTAGCGGCGCCAGGCGGCAAATCGAGTTCGTCGTGGGCCACCAGAATTTCATCCGCTGCGATTTTGAAGAAGCGCGCGAGCGCACCAACCGATAGTCCGGAACGGTTCATGAATGTTTGCGGCTCCAGCAGCCATACTTCTTGTCCCGCGATCCTAGTCTTGGCGGCTAGTGCATTGAAGCGTGCTTCACGGCTGAGTGTGATAGGACTGGCCAGATTGTCGACCAGCCAAAAGCCGGCGTTGTGGCGAGTTTGTTCGTATTCCGGCCCCGGATTTCCGAGGCCGACGATCAAGCGGATGGACATAAGAATAAGCGTGATGAATTGCTAAGCATTATCCGGGCTGGCGAAAAATGCGGCAACAAAAAACCCGCCACTCGGGCGGGTTTGATACGAAGGCAAAGCCCGCGAATTACTTCTTCTCTGCAGGTGCGGCAGGCATTTCTGCAGCAGCTTCTTCCACCTTACCGGCCGGAACGGCTGCGGTAGCGATGGTCGGGTTGTCGCCATGGACGATGACGGTAACGCCGGCCGGGAGTTTCAGGTCGGAGACGTGCAGCGACGAACCGGCTTCCATCTTGGACAAATCGACTTCAACGAATTCCGGCAAGTCTTTCGGCAAGCAGGAAATGTCGAGTTCATTCATCACGTGGCTGATGTTGGCGGCAGACAGTTTGACTGCCGGCGAGATTTCAGCGTTAACGAAGTGCAGCGGCACTTTGACGTGAATCTTTTGCGCCGCATCGACGCGCTGGAAATCGACGTGCAACACAATCGGCTTAAACGCATGCATTTGGAAGTCACGCAGCAGGACTTGCTCGGACTTGCCATCGACTTCCATGTCGAGGATGGAAGAATGGAAGGCTTCTTTTTTCAGCGCATGGAACAGCGCATTGTGGTCGAGCTTGATATTGGCGGGGGCAGCGGTGCCGCCGTAGATGATGCCGGGGGTCATGCCGGCATTGCGCAGGCGGCGGCTCGCTCCGGACCCCTGCTCATTGCGTGCAAAAGCGACTACTTTCATGTTCATACTCCAGTTAAGTATCCCCCGCGACCAGGGGAGTAAAAAACCGCTTCAAAAAAGAAGCGGGCAAAATCAGTAAGAAACAGAGTAGCGTTTGCGCTTAACTCTGTCCTCAATAAATCAGTCAGCAAACAGCGACATCACCGAATCGCCCTTGGTAATGCGGCGAATCGTTTCGGCCAACAAGGGCGCACACGTCAATTGACGAATCTTGGGACACGCTTTGGCGGCACTCGTCAGCGGAATGGTGTCGGTCACCACCAGCTCATCCAGCGGCGATTCGGTAATACGCTCGATCGCCGGGCCGGACAGTACCGGGTGAGTACAGTAAGCCACCACCTTTTTCGCGCCGCGTTCTTTTAGAACTTCAGCGGCCTTGGTCAAGGTCCCTGCGGTGTCGACCATGTCATCCATGATCACGCAATTGCGGCCTTCGACTTCGCCGATGATGTGCATGACTTCCGATACATTCGCTTTCGGACGGCGTTTGTCGATGATCGCCAGATCGCAATCGAGGCGTTTCGCCAATGCGCGGGCACGAACCACGCCGCCGACGTCCGGCGACACGACCAAAAGATCGTCGTAATTTTTCTCAACCAAATCGCTCAGCAATACGGGTGAGGCGTAAATATTGTCGACCGGGATATCGAAAAAGCCCTGAATCTGGTCGGCATGCAAATCCATAATCAACACGCGTTCGACACCGGCTTCTTGCAACATATTAGCGACGACCTTGGCGGAAATCGCTACGCGTGCCGAGCGCGGCCGACGGTCTTGCCGCGCGTAACCGAAATAAGGAATCGCGGCGGTGATGCGGCCGGCCGATGCGCGCTTCAAGGCGTCGACCATCAGCATGATTTCCATCAGGTTGTCATTGGTGGGGGCACAGGTCGATTGCAGCACGAACACATCTTTGCCACGCACGTTTTCATTAATCTCGATGACGACTTCGCCATCGGAAAAACGCGACACGAAAGCTTTGCCGAGCGGAATACCGAGTTGCTTGGTCACTCCAATCGCCAAATCCGGATTGGCGTTGCCGGTAAAAACCATCAGGTTTTCGAGTGCCATGAGATCCCCAAATACATCCTAAGTTTAAAAAGCCGCCAAGGCTTGTTAGTGAGCTTTGGCGGCTGATTCATGCTGTTCGGCTTTTGCTTGAGCTATTGGCAGGGGAACAAGGATTCGAACCTTGGTATGCCGGAATCAAAATCCGGTGCCTTAACCAGCTTGGCGATTCCCCTACACAACCGGTTGTTCATTCTTGCTTCAATCCGACACAAGAACAAACGAATCTGGATAACGACTACAAATCCGCGAGCGGATGACGCGCAAGCGCCCTGGCTTTCCAAGCCTGCCAGTGCGCCGGTACTGCTTTGAGTGCCTTGTCTGCTTCCGGTTCATGATCGAAGCGACAAAACACGCAAGCACCGGAACCGGTCATTCTGGCTTCCCCGTATTGATTGAGCCATTCAATGGCTTGTGCAACCGGCGGAAAAAGCTTGGCAGCTACGACTTGCAAGTCGTTTTTTCCGAAGCCCAACGGGGCAGCAGAAAAGTCCGATATTGTGATTGGTTTCGTGTTTCTTGTCAAATCGGGTGACGAGAAAATCAAGGGAGTCGGCACTATGACGCCGGGCTCGATGACGACGAACCAACCGTGAGGCGTATCGAGCGGCGTGAGAATTTCGCCTACTCCTTCTGCAAAGGCATTGCTTCCTAATATAAAGAAGGGTACGTCCGCTCCCAGCCGCAAGCTCAATTCCATTAATTGCGCTCGATTTAAACCGGCTCGCCAAAGATGATTCAATGCAATGAGCGTGGTAGCGGCATCCGATGATCCCCCGCCCAGGCCGCCGCCCATAGGCAAACGTTTTTCGATGGATATATTGATGCCCTTGGATAGTCCTTTATCGCCCAGGGCTTGCTGTAGCAGGCGTGCGGCGCGCACGATTAAATCGGCGTCTTCAGGGATGCCTTGGACTTCGGTTGTGCGGCGGATGATGCCGTCTTCGCGTGTCTCGAAATGCAGCAAGTCGCCGTAATCAAGCAATTGGAAAACGGTCTGCAGCAAATGAAAACCGTCGGCACGGCGGCCGGTCACGTGCAAAAACAAATTCAGTTTGGCGGGCGCGAGGCAATTGTGTAGGGCTGTCATGGCTAAACCTTCAGGTCTTCGCTTGCCAATGATCGACTACGATACGGATGGCAACTTGCCCAGCTTGTGCGGTTTTACGGGTCAAATCAATGCGTTTGGGGAAAGCCTTGCCGCCATTTTCTTGCCAGCCGACGTAAACGATGCGCCAGCCGTCTTGCGTGACGATTTCCGTGCTTGTCTCGGAATTGGCAATCCATGACCGGCCCTGGGCGTCGGTGGCAAATCCTTGCAGCCAGTCGCGCAAACCTGCCACCGGCAAAGGCCAGCCCAGCGCTTCGGCGGCGAGTCCATCGGCATCGGTCGCGGCACGTGCAGGCTGGCCAGCTTGGCGGAGGATGGCGCGATGTGGTTCGACTTCGATAATAGCGAGCGTTTGTCCAAGTGGGGAGGTAAGGGTAATGCTGGTGCGGCCGGGCGCCTGTTGCCAAGAGAAATTGCCGTGAAGCGCTTCATCATTGCCGTCATGTTGGTAGCGGACGGAAAGCCTGCCGTTGAGCTCAATCGACTGAATGTAAGTGCGTACTACAGCGGTTTCTGTTGCCAGTTTTGGTGCTTCTTCTATGGTTGCGCAGCCTGCTACGACGGTCGCGAGCACCAAGGCGCGCCATGCGCGCAGGTTCACAGGCTCACCTGAAGCCGCAGCAGCGTGCTTTTCAGCGTATCGTTTTGAGGGTCCTTGGATTTGGCATCACGCCATAATTTTTGCGCTTCTTCTTTTTTTCCGTTGACCCAAAGGACTTCGCCCAGATGGGTGGCGATCTCCGCGTCGGCACGCAGCGAATAGGCCTTGCGCAGCACTTCTTCCGCTTCTTTCAGCTTGCCCATGCGGAAGTGCACCCAGCCCAAGCTATCCATGATGAAGGGGTCATCGGGCGCCATTTCGCTTGCTTTGACGATCAAGGCAAAGGCTTCCGTCAAGCGCAAATTGCGGTCGGCGAGTGAATAACCGAGCGCATTGTAGGCATGCTGGTTCTTTGGATCCAAGACCATCACACGGCGCAGTGATTTTTCCATCAATTCCAGCTTGTTCGCCTTTTCCGCCAGCATGCCGTATTCATACAACAAATCGGTATTGTCCGGATAGCGCTTGAGCCCGGTTTCAACCACGCCGAAAGCCTCTTGCGTGCGGTTGGCGTCACGCAGGATTTGCGCTTCCGCGATGATGAGTTGGGCCTGTTCTTTTTCGCCGTCGGCCCGGGTTTCCATCAGCAGCTTACGCGCGCCGATCAGGTCGCCGCGTTTAGCCAAGATGGTGGCGCGCTTGATGCGGGCACCGACATAGGCTTCGCCCGGTTCGATCATGTTGAGCCATTTGAGCGCGGCCTCGCTATCCTTGCGTTCATCGGCGATTTGCGAAAGCAGCAGCAATGCCTGGGTCGGGTCGCGCTCTTCTTCCGGATGGGTGCCTAGTTGGCTGACGTATTCGGACAGATATTTTTCGGCAGATTTGTTGTCATTCGTTTGCGCGGACAACACGCCGAGCGCGTACAGCGCGGTCAAGTCGCTTGGGTTGTCTTTCAGCAGAACTTCGAATTCGCGGCGCGAAGATTCGTATTTCTTACGCTCGACCAGCAGGCGCGCATACGCCAAACGCGCCTCGCGTGCTTTAGGGTAGGCATCAAGAAAATTCACCAAGACTTTTTCGGCTTCCGCTTTGTCGGAAGTAACCTGCGCTAAGGTCAAGACGGCAAGTTCGGAACCGGGCCGTATTGCTTGTGCCGCCAAGGCTTCCTTGCGGGCACGCGCATTATTGTTAATGGACATAGCACCTTGCGCTAGCGCCAAGTGGGCTTCCGCGGTGTCCGCATAAGGAGTCAACAGACGCTCCAGCAAAGCAAAGCCGGCTTCCTTATCTTTGGCGCGTGACAGCAGGCGCTGAATCTGGAACATCAGCGCGCTACGTCCGATTGCAGGCGTTTCTCTAAGGCGTTGCTCAAAAATCGGTTGGGCTTCGGCGAGGTTGTTGCCCAACATGACAAAGCCCAGAAAATATTGGGTTGCCTGTTCCGAGTTGGGGGCCAAGTTGCGCCAAACGCGCACCGCCGCGAGCGCTTCATCATGGCGCTTTGTGCTTAAGGCGATTTCCATCGCGCGCTGTGCCAAGCGCGGGTCACGCGTCTGCTGGGCCAGGCTCAGCATGGTGACGTAGGCGGATTGCCATTGTCCGCGCTGGACGCCGATTTCCGCAGACAGCAATTTGTACAAAATATCGTCGGTCAGGGGTACCGAAGGCAGCATTTCGCGTTCAGCAGCGGCGAGTCGTGCGGCATTTTCGGAGCGGGTGGCCGAAGGAGCACCTTCCTGGCCGGACGAAGCCGGGCCGGTCAACGGAGCGCATGCCGTCAAAAAGAGCGGCAGCAGTACAATGGCAAGAGCGTTTTTCAAGAGACTTTCCACGAAAAGCGGGAATGGTGATTTTACGCCCAACTGGCATTACATGGGCAGCGTTGAAATTGACGAAACTAAAGCGGATTGAGGAACTCATCTCATCAATACCAGGGGGATGCGTTCTGCTCAAAAAGGGCGCTGGCAAGGCGTCGCGACGCGACCAATAGTGGATCTATTGGCAAGGAGCGCAACGCAGCCAGCGCCCTTTTTGAGCAGAACCCGGAGGGAACGGACTATTTGGGCGCCGCGCGTTGTTGCGCCGCTAGCATGGAGCACCACTCCATGCGTCGCGACGACGCCTAGCGCGCCATCCCAAATAGTCCGTTCGCACCCCCTGTTATTAATGAGATGAGTTCTAGCAATGCCTGAATTACCTGAAGTGGAAGTTACCCGGCGCGGTGTCGCGCCGCATGTAGAAGGGCAGGAAGTTACCGGGGTCGTATTGCGCCATACCGGTTTGCGCTGGCCCTTTCCCCTCAAGCTCGCCCAGACGCTGACCGGGCACAAGATACTTCGCACCGGACGGCGCGGAAAGTATTTGCTGCTGCATTTCGAGCATGGCGTTTTGATCATCCATCTTGGCATGTCCGGCCATTTACGTATTCTGCCGGCCACGACCGCCGCTGAAAAACACGATCATTTCGATCTCGTTTTAGGCCGGCAGGCAATGCGTTTAACGGATCCACGTCGTTTTGGCGCGGTATTGTGGCATGCGCATACCCAGGGGGCGGTTCTTGATCACGAGTTATTACGGTCCTTAGGAATCGAGCCGTTGGAAGAAGTTTTTTCAGGCTCGTTCCTATATAGCAAGACACGTCAGCGCCCTGCGCCGATTAAGCAAGTGTTGCTGGCGGGCGACATCGTGGTCGGCGTCGGAAATATCTATGCGTCCGAAAGTCTGTTCAAGGCGGGCATCCATCCTGCAAGGCCGGCCAAGCGGATTGGCTTGGCGCGCTACGAGCGCTTGGCGCAAGCGATACGGGAGACCTTGGAAGCGGCAATTGCGCAAGGCGGCAGCAGTTTGCGTGATTTTTTGCATGTGAACGGTCAATCCGGCTACTTTCAGCAGAACTATTTTGTCTACAACCGCACGGGTGAAGCATGCCGCGTATGCGGCGCTGCGATACGCCAAATTCGTCAAGGGCAACGTTCGACTTTTTATTGCGCAAATTGTCAAAAATGAGCGCGGATGCTAGTGTGTGTCCTTGGAGGAGAACAAGTGAGTCATCTGGTCGAAAAATTTCAGGAATATAGCGGCTGGCGTAACGCCGTTATGCAAGCGCTCGACCGCTATCAAGCCTGGATTGCGGACGCCGGCTTAGGAGATGTCTCAAGCGATCAGCGCATCACCCAGCTACATGAGCGGCTGCGCGACGATAAGCTGTCGATTGCCTTTGTGGCCGAATTTTCGCGCGGCAAATCGGAATTGATCAATGCGATCTTTTTCGCCGATTACGGCCAGCGCATTTTGCCGTCTTCGGCGGGGCGCACGACAATGTGCCCGACCGAACTTTTGTACGACGAAACCTTCCCACCTTGTATCCGTCTGCTGCCGATCGAAACGCGCGCGGAAGCAATGTCGACCTCGGACTTTAAACAACAGAACAATGTATGGACCGTGTTGCCGCTCGATATCCAATCGGGCGAGGGCATGCTGGAAGCCTTCAAGCAAGTCAGCCTGACCAAGCGGGTGTCGGTCGAAGACGCCAAGCGTTACGGTTTGTTCGATGAAGAAGATCCGGATGCGGCCTTGGAAATCGATGGTCAAGGTTTAGTCGAAGTCTCGCAGTGGCGCCATGCCATTATTAATTTTCCGCATCCGCTGTTAAAGCAAGGCCTGGTCATCGTCGATACGCCGGGATTGAATGCAATCGGTACCGAGCCGGAACTCACTTTAAACCTCATTCCCAACGCGCACGCCGTACTGTTTATTTTGGCGGCGGACACGGGGGTGACCAAGAGCGATATCGATGTCTGGCGCAACCATATCGGCGGCGGGCCTGGGCGATTAGTTGTATTGAACAAGATCGATAGCATGTGGGATGAGTTGCGTACGGCGGCGGAAGTCGAGCAGCAAATCGATCAACAGGTCGCGATCGTGGCGCAAACGCTTGGGGTAGCTGAACAGCAGGTCTATCCGGTGTCGGCCCAAAAGGGGCTGGTCGGCAAGATCAACCGCGATGCGCCGTTGTTGGCAAAAAGCCGGGTGCTGAAGCTGGAAGCAGCATTGTCGCAGCAACTGCTGCCGACCAAACAGGACATCATCCGTTCGCAAATGGCGAGCGATGTGCAGGAATTGACGCGCGCTAAGCAAGCTTTGCTGGCGTCGCGTAACCGTAATGTGGTTGAGCAGCTGGTCGAATTGAAAAGCTTGCGCGGCAAAAATCAAAATATCATTGAACACATGATGAAGCGTATCGACCTCGAAAGAAAAGAGTTCGATGCCAGCTTGATCAAATTGCAAAGCACGCGTTCCGTATTCGCCAAGCTGTCATCCGATGTTTACACGCATCTTGGCATGGGCATCCTCAAGCAGGAAATCCAAAAAGCGCGCGACGGCATGGCGAAGAGCATGTTTTCCAAGGGCTTCCTGGAATCGGTCCGGGATTTCTTTTCACAGGCGCGCGCGAATTTGGTCGCTTCGGATAAAAAGATCGTCGAGATCAGCGACATGATGACGGTCATGTATCGCAAGTTCTCGGCCGAACATGGTTTGGCCTTGACTTCGCCGATGCCGTTTTCGCTCCAAAAGTATCGCGACGATTTGGACAAGATCGAAAATGTCTTCCAAAGGCAGTTCGGCCCGGCTGCGCTGGTAACGACACGCAAACCGGTGCTGATGCAAAAGTTTTTCGAGTCGATTGCTTCGCGTGTCAAGCAAAGCTTTTTGCAAGCGAACCGCGATGTCGAAGCGTGGTTCAAAGTGGTGATGGCGCCGCTCGATGCGCAAATTCGCGAACACAAAATGCAATTAAAGCAGCGCCAAAAGTCCATCGAAAAAATTCATGACGCGACCGATAGCCTGGAAGAAAAAATCGAGGCATTCGAACAAATGCAAGCCGATCTCGACGTTCAGCTCGCCGCATTGCAAGCCCAAGAAGACATCTTAATGGGGGCGATCATGGCCGAGATGGCCACCTTAAAAGCAGCAGCGTAATGAAACGTGTAGTTGCCCTGCATCCGAGCGCGGATGTAGGCGAATCACTTCCCGATCCCAGTTTTTCCGAAGCTGTCGTCAGCTGGCAAAAACATCACGGTCGCCACGGTTTGCCTTGGCAAAATACGCGTGACGCTTACCGCATCTGGCTTTCGGAAATCATGTTGCAGCAAACGCAAGTCGCGGCAGTCATTCCTTATTACGGCCGTTTTCTTGTGCGTTTTCCTGATATCGCGACCTTGGCATCCGCTACACAAGAAGAGGTGATGGCGCATTGGAGCGGATTGGGCTATTACAGCCGCGCGCGCAACCTGCATCGCTGTGCCCGGCAAGTGATGGAACAATACAGCGGAAAATTTCCGGCCGACCCTGTGCTTTTGGCTGAGTTGCCCGGCATCGGCCGCTCGACCGCCGCGGCGATTGCCGCATTTGCACATGGCGCGCGCGCCGCCATTTTGGATGGCAATGTGAAACGCGTGTTTGCACGTGTATTCGGCATCGAGGCTTATCCCGGCGAAAAGAAAATCGAAGAAGTCTTATGGCGGCGTGCAGAAGCGCTTCTGCCCGTGCAAAACATGGCCTCTTATACCCAAGGCTTAATGGATCTGGGTGCTACCGTTTGTACTCGCACGAAGCCGGCTTGTCCCACTTGCCCGCTGGCGCTGCGCTGCGTAGCCTTCAATACTTTGCGCACCCATGAGCTGCCGGTGAAGAAGCCGAAAAAGGCCGTGCCTGAAAAACAAGCAGCGATGCTAATCGTGGTTGATCGCAACGAGATATTGTTGCAACAGCGGCCAAGCAGCGGCATTTGGGGTGGCTTGCTATCTTTGCCGGAGGTCGACGGTTTTTTGCTGCATACCGGGAAAAAAACCGGCTCGCCGAGTTGGACAAAAGAGGCGATTACGCAAGTTCTCGCAAGCTTTGGTGAGGCCGACGCGATCGAAAGTTTGCCGGGGATTTCACACGGCTTCACGCACTTCAAGCTGCATATCACGCCGTATCGCGTGACGCTCAAACGGCGCCTGCATCTGGCTGCCGAAAACGAGTACGTCTGGTATCCGATTGCCGGATTGGCGATGGCGCCTTTGCCGGCGCCGATCAAGAAATTGCTTACAGAATTTTGTGCTGTTGCAGATATTGGTAAATAACCGATAGGCGGCTTTGCGCATCTTCCAATTCCATCAGCTTTTGGCGCGCCTTTAAGGAGATCGGCAGGATCTCGCACCAACGGTTGGCGACCCAGCCGCTTTGATCGAGCTGCAGCGGCGAAGCGAAAGGGCTCGCATAGTCTTTTCCTTGTTCGTTTTGACCCTTCGCATGAATGGCTTCTACCACCGTCTTGAGTGCCTTAGCGCAGGCGACATGCATGTCGCTTACCGGTGCTTGTATGTCTGACGGAATCATTTCGACGCGCGCTTCGAGCCGTTCGTCGGGCAATACGCGTGTCTCCAGAATACGGAATCGTTCGCCGCCTTGCGTGCGTAGCATGAGCATGCCGAGATTTTCCATATCCCATTGCGTGATATGCGCGAGACAGCCGACGCTTTCCGGTTCAGCCGCGCCGCCGACTTCCTGGCCCGACTTGATGAGCACGACGCCGAATGGTTCGCCGGTCTTCATGCATTCGCGCACCATGTCGATGTAGCGCGCTTCAAATACTTTTAAGGGCAAAATCCCGCCGGGGAAGAGCACGGTATGGAGCGGGAACAGCGGAAGCCAGTTGCCGGGATTCGAGGTGACAAGAGAAAGATGAGCTGCAGACATGTAGTTCAGCGAAGTTCCCTATGGCGCAACAATACGCGTTCGGTCGATTGAAAATATTTGGCAAGCTGTTCGGCCATGTACACCGAGCGATGTTGACCGCCGGTGCAGCCGACCGCCACCGTGAGGTAGCTTCGGTTATCGTTCTTGAAGGCAGGCAGCCATTTCTCCACGAAGCTGCGTATGTCGCTCAGCAATTCGCCGACGTGGGCTTGGGCCTTGAGAAATTCGATGACAGGCGCATCTTTGCCGGTATAAGGGCGCAGCGCCAGATCGTAAAAGGGGTTGGGCAGAACGCGCACATCGAACACGAGATCCGCATCCAAGGGCACCCCGTATTTGAAGGCGAAGGATTCGAACAATAGCGTGAGCGGAGCGCGCTCCGATTCGACCAATTCCTTAATCCAAGTGCGCAGCTTGTTGGCGGAAAGCCCGGAAGTATCGATCACGTGGCCGATGCCTTCGATCGGTGCGAGCATTTCGCGTTCCTTGACGATGCATTCCAACAGGGTCGGGCGGTCGTCCGGATTTTCGTCGGAGCGCACGCGATGCGACAAAGGATGACTTCGGCGCGTCTCGGAAAAACGTGCGATAAGCGAGTCTGTCTTGGCAGTCAAGAACAGAACTTTGACATCATGGCCGGCGTCTTTTAAACGCTTAATATCCGCCGGCAGATCCGCTAGAGAATCGGCGCTGCGCGCATCCACTGCGACGGCCAATGACTGCGCGCCTTCTTGCAAGCGTGTATCGACCAGCGCGCGCAACAACGTGGGCGGCAAGTTATCGACGCAAAAATAACCCGCATCTTCGAGCGCATTCAATCCGACCGATTTGCCGGAACCGGAAATGCCTGTGATGAGTACGATGCGCATAAGTGCCGATATTACCGTAAGCTCGAATTGAAAGTGGCAAGCGCGCCAGCGCCGCCGGTTACTCGCCGCCCATGGCCCGTTGCTGGCGGTCCATGAATTCCTTGAGCGTATCGATTCCGCGCAATTGCAGAATCGTGTTGCGTACCGCAGCTTCCAGAAGTACGGCTAAGTTGCGACCGGCTTCAACCGGAATGATGACCTTGCGAATCGGCAGACCCAGCACTTCCTCGGTTTGCGAGTGCAAGGGTAGACGTTCGTAATTTTCTTCCAGGGTTTTTCGGCGCACGAGGTGAACGATCAGCTTCAAGCGCATCTTGCGGCGCACCGCCGTTTCACCAAAAATCGTTTTGATGTCCAAAAGACCCAGGCCACGCACTTCGAGCAGGTTTTGTAGGAGCGGTGGGCAGCGGCCTTCGATCATATTCGGCGCGATGCGCGAGAATTCCACGACGTCGTCCGCCACTAAGCCGTGGCTGCGCGAAATCAATTCCAGGCCGAGTTCGCTTTTGCCGAGCCCCGACTCGCCGGTAATCAACACGCCCACGCCCAATACATCCATGAACACGCCATGCATGGTGACGCGCTGCGCGAGCTTCTTGGAAAGGTACACGCGCAGATAGTCGATGACTTGCGCGGCCGGCAGCGGTGTCGAAAACAGCGGGATATTTTTTTCATCGCATACCGCGATGAATTCCTGCGGCGTTTCCAGGCCTTGCGCTACGATGAATGCGGGCGGATTGCCGGCCACCAGTTCGTTGATCAAGCGGTTGCGGCCGTTAGGCGATAAGCGCTGGTAATACTCGGTTTCCTGATGGCCGAAAATTTGAATGCGGCCGGGGTGAATCGGATTCATATGGCCGACTTGATCGGCCGCCGATACCGCGTCGCCTGAAATCAGCCGTTCGCCGCCGGGAAAGCCGGCAAACCAACCCAACTGCAGCGGCTCACGGTTGTCATCGTAAAGCTGCTGGACTGATAAGGGTGTGGATGCAGGCATGATAGTGAATTGCAGGACTGCACCTCTAAGCGGCGAGAGAAGGCTGCCAACTGGTCAAGCGGCCGAATACCGACGCCGGATCGGGATCGGTCGCCAAAGCGGCGCGGAAGCTGTCATCGGAAAACATTTCTGCAATCTCTGAAAGCGTTTCCAAGTGCTGCTGCGTGACATTCGCGGGAATCAACAAAAATACGAGCAGGCTGACCGGCTGGCCATCCGGCGACTCAAAGGGAATCGGCTCGGCCAGGCGAACAAAAGCGGCCATCGGCGCTTTCAATTCCTTAATCCTGCCGTGCGGAACGGCAACGCCATGTCCTAAGCCCGTTGAGCCTAAACGTTCGCGCGCAAATAAGTTTTCGGAGACGACGGAGCGGGCAATGCCGCAATTGTTTTCAAAAATCAGTCCTGCTTGCTCGAACGCGCGTTTCTTGCTGGAGACTTCCAAGCCCAGCACGATATTCTGGGGCGAGAGGATTTTAGCGAGATTGGTCATAAACAAATAAGATGATGCGGCGCACCAAGGAGGTGTGAGCAAATTATAGGCCTGTTTCAAGCTTGCGCAATGTCAAAAGCGGGAAACTTAAAGTAAAAGTTGGTATGTGGCAACTCGCTTGGTTCAGATTGCTCATATGCTTGCGCAATCAACAAGGAACGGCCGGAGGTGGATCAAATTTTCTTTACTGGCGCGCGTTGCGCAAGTTAAAAGGCCGTTGGCCTGTTGTGAAATTGCTGCGCCAAGGATTGATGTCGAGTCCGCCACGCCGTGTATAGCGTGCATAAACCGCCAGTTTTTGCGGATTGCATCGTCTTAGAATATCCATGAAAATGCGCTCCACGCATTGTTCATGAAATTCATTGTGGTTGCGAAAACTGATCAGATATTGCAGTAAGCGCTCCTGGTCAATTTGTGCGCCGACATAGCGAATTTGCACGCTGGCCCAATCCGGTTGCCCCGTCACCAAGCAATTCGATTTCAGCAAATGTGACACTAATGTTTCTTCGACCATCGCTTCTTCGTGATTGGCGCGTAACAGCGAAGGATTGGGGAAGTAATCCGCGACTTCGATATCTAGCCGATCCAACAATAAACCGCTTAATTCGCCCATCGCAATTTTTTCGAAAGCATCTTGAGGCGTGAGAGTTATCTGTACCGAAGAGCCGAATGCATGGGATAGATCGGTACGCAACAATTCGAGCAAGGCATCGGCGCTTGTCAGTCGCGTCTGGTTGAACGAATTTAAATACAGCTTGAACGACTTGGATTCGACGATGTTCGGCGAATCGGCGGGGACGGTAAACGTCGCGATCGCCACTTGCGGTTTGCCCCGAAGATTCAGCCACGATACTTCATAGGCATTCCAAATATCGACGCCGAAAAACGGCAGCGTGCCGGTCAATTCCAATTCTTCGCGCTTAGGTGCGCGCGCGATCGGAAAAAGCAGGGCGGGGTCGTACTCTGCTTTATACGCGGCCGGCTTGCCCAGGGGCGAATCGGCGGGTGTCGTGTCGGACATGGGTTCTAAAAAAATACCGCAGAGTGTTGGGAACAATAATAGGACTTACACAAAACCGCCTCAGTGGCGTTTTGCTCCTAGCCGTACTTGCTGTACTGTCGTCGTCGCAAACCTTGCTGAGACAATTTTGCATAAGTCCCAAATAAGACTGAAGCAACCGCGCAGGGTTGCTTCAGTTCCTCATAAAAATAATTTATACACGGGATTGCCGCTTTCATCCCAATAGCGATAGCCTAGTCCCGAAAGGAATTCGCGGAACGCTTTCATTTCTTTCTTCGGCACTTGAATGCCTACCAAGATACGTCCGACATCGCCGCCTTGATTGCGGTAATGGAACAGGCTGATATTCCAGTTCGGCGCCATGCTATCCAAGAAGCGCATCAAGGCACCCGGCCGCTCCGGAAATTCGAAGCGATACAGCAATTCGTTTTGGGCAAGCGGACTCTTGCCGCCCACCATGTGCCGTACATGAAGCCTGGCAAGCTCGTCGTGAGTTAAGTCGAGCGCCCTGAATCCATTCTTCTCGAACGCCGATGTGATTTTGCCGGATTCATCACGATTGGCGATCTGGAGTCCGACGAAAACATGAGCTTCTTTCGAATCGCTGATGCGGTAATTGAATTCGGTGACGTTGCGCGGACCGACCAATTGGCAAAAGCGTTTGAAGCTGCCGCGTTCTTCGGGAATGGTCACAGCCAGCACCGCCTCGCGCGCTTCACCCACTTCGGCCATTTCCGCGACGAAGCGCAAACGGTCGAAATTCATGTTAGCGCCGCTGGCGATGGTCATCAGCGTCTGGCCCTTCAAGGGCTTTTTGCTCGCTTGGGCACGTTCGACGTATGCCTTAGCGCCGGCGATCGACAGCGCACCGGAGGGCTCCAGAATGCTGCGCGTATCTTGGAATACATCCTTGATCGCCGCACATACGGCATCGGTATCGACCACGATGATGTCGTCGACATATTGCTTGACCAGCCGGAAAGTCTCTTCGCCGGCGAGCTTGACCGCTGTGCCGTCGCAGAACAGGCCGACGTCGGAAAGCGTGACGCGCCGCCCGCTTTTGAAGCTGCGTGCCATCGCATCGGAATCCGAAGTCTGCACGCCGATGACTTTGATATCCGGGCGCACCGACTTGACGTAGGCAGCAATTCCGCCGATCAAGCCGCCGCCGCCGATCGCAACGAAAATGGCGTGGATGTCGCCCGGATGCTGGCGCAGGATTTCCATGCCTATCGTACCTTGGCCAGCGATGACATAAGGGTCGTCGAAAGGATGGACGAAGGTCAGCTTGAGTTTCTTTTCCAGCGTGAGCGCATGTTGATAGGCGTCGGAATACGAATCGCCCTGCAGTACCACTTCGCCGCCGCGCGCTTTGACCGCGTCGACTTTCACTTGCGGCGTGGTGGTCGGCATGACGATCACGGCACGGCAACCGAGGCGTTTCGCGCCTAAGGCAACGCCTTGCGCATGGTTCCCGGCCGAGGCGCAAATCACGCCGCGTTTTAGTTGTGCCGGCGTCAAATGCGCCATCTTGTTATAAGCGCCGCGCAGCTTGAAGCTGAACACGCTTTGCATGTCTTCGCGCTTGAAGTAAATCTTGTTGCCCATGCGCTCGGAGAGCGAGGAAGCGAATTCCAAGGGCGATTCGATAGCGACGTCGTAGACCCGGGCGGTCAGGATTTTTTGCAGGTAATCAGTCATGTTTGCGGGACAAGGTTTTTTGCATTGGGGACTGAGTTAAGCGCAGCGGTACTCTGTCCCCAACAATATCTAACTGGACAGGGACGTCAGCCGCGCGCGAATGAGCGGATCATTATAATGGAGCGTCCGCTTTCCCGATTGATTACCTTGCTATTTTGCCCATGATCGAATCTGCTGTTCACAGTCTGTTGCATACGCTCGGCATGGCGCCGGTGGGTTTGGCAGCGGTATTCGTCATTAGTTTTGTGTCGGCCACCTTACTGCCGCTCGGGTCGGAGCCTGCGGTTTTCCTGGTAGTGAAGGCGAATCCGCTGCTGTTTTGGGCAACTATGCTGGTCGCTACGCTTGGTAATACCTTGGGCGGCATGGTCGATTATTGGATGGGCTACGGCGCGAAGAAGCTATTTGCTAAAGAAAGGCAGACACGCTGGTTCGGGTGGCTGCAGCGTTATGGCGCCAAGGCGATGCTGCTGGCTTGGCTACCCGGCATCGGCGACCCTTTGTGCACGGTGGGCGGTTGGCTTAAGTTGCCGTTCTGGCCTTGCGTGTTTTACATGGCTGTCGGCAAATTTTTGCGTTATGTTTGCATCACATCGCTTTTATTGTTCGTGCCGAACGGCTGGTGGCAACGCATGGCCCATTTGCTGGGTTAAGCACTTTATTTTAAGCTCCTGGTTCTTTGCCATTTTGCTTAAGGGGTGTTCCGGCATGGTGCGGCGCGGTACGGTAAAATGCCTAGCATGAACGCACCAGCTCAAATCCAAGCTCTCTTGGCCGATGCGCCTACCGGCGCTGCTCCCACGCGTTTGCGTGAAATCCCTTACAACTACACCTCTTTCTCCGACCGAGAAATCGTGATTCGCTTGTTGGGCGAAGAGGCGTGGACGCTGCTCGATGAATTGCGCAGCGAACGCCAAACAGGCCGTTCTGCGCGCATGCTGTATGAAGTCTTGGGCGATGTCTGGGTCGTGCGCCGCAATCCGTATCTGCAGGACGACATGCTCGATAATCCGAAGCGCCGCCAGGATCTGATCGACGCTTTGAACCACCGGCTCGCGGAAGTTGAAAGGCGCCGCCAGTCTACTGAGCATGGAGAGGCAAGCGACCCCAATGCCGCACGCCGCAGCGCCAATGTCGGCACGCTCTTGCAGGCGGCGAAAAAAGCGGTGGCCGATTTTGCCGAAGAGTTTCGCAATACCTACGATTTGCGCAAGCGCGCCAACCGCGTGCTGGGTCGTTACACCGCCAAGGACAATATCAAGTTTGACGGTTTGTCGCGTGTTTCTCATGTGACCGACGCCACCGACTGGCGCGTCGAATACCCCTTCGTGGTGCTCACACCGGACACTGAAGAAGAGATGGCCGGCTTGGTCAAGGGCTGTATCGAGCTGGGTTTGACCATTATTCCGCGCGGCGGCGGCACGGGTTACACCGGCGGTGCTGTTCCCCTGACGCCTTTGTCAGCCGTGATCAACACCGAGAAGCTGGAGCAATTGGGGGCGGTTGAAATGACGCGCCTGCCCGGCGTGGATCGCGACTACGCGACCATCTATTCCGGCGCCGGCGTGGTGACCAAGCGCGTGTCGGACGCCGCGGAAAAAGCCGGCTTCGTTTTTGCGGTGGACCCGACCTCGGCCGAAGCGTCCTGCATCGGCGGCAATATTGCCATGAACGCCGGCGGCAAGAAGGCGGTGCTGTGGGGCACTGCTTTGGATAACCTCGCCAGCTGGCGCATGGTCGACCCGAATGGCGATTGGCTGGAAGTGACGCGGCTGGAGCACAACCTCGGCAAGATTCACGATACGCCGGTCGCCAAGTTCAAACTCGAATGGACCCATCCGGCCGAGCGAGGCAAAAAGCAAACCCCGTTCAAAACCGAATACCTGGACATTGAAGGCCGGCGTTTCCGCAAAGAAGGCTTGGGCAAAGACGTCACCGATAAATTCCTGGCGGGTTTGCCAGGCATTCAAAAGGAAGGCACCGATGGCTTGATTACGTCGGCGCGCTGGATTTTGCACAAGATGCCGAAGTATGCGCGTACGGTGTGCCTGGAATTCTTCGGCCAGGCGCGCGATGCGATTCCTTCGATCGTGGAAATCAAGGACTATCTTGACTCGGAAACCAAGAAGGGTGGGGCGATTCTGGCCGGCCTGGAACACTTGGATGAGCGCTACCTGAAGGCGGTCGGTTACGCGACCAAATCCAAGCGCGGCGTGCTGCCCAAGATGGCATTGTTCGGCGATATCGTCGGCGACGATGAAGACGCGGTCGCACGGGCGGCATCCGAAGTGATTCGCATGGCGAACACCCGCGTCGGCGAAGGATTCGTCGCGGTCAGCCCGGAAACGCGCAAGAAGTTTTGGCTCGACCGTGCGCGCACCGCCGCGATTTCACGCCACACCAATGCCTTCAAGATCAATGAAGACGTGGTGATTCCCTTGAATCGCATGGGTGAGTACACCGACGGCATCGAGCGCATCAATATCGAACTGTCGATTCAAAATAAGCTTGAGCTGGTGGCGGAATTACGCGCGTTCTTCGCTAAAGGCGATCTTCCGCTCGGTAAGAATGAGGATGCCGACGCTGACGACATTCCGCCGGAAGAGTTGCTGGGCGATCGCGTCAATCAAGCGCTGCAACTGCTGGAAGGCACGCAAGCGCGCTGGAATTACTTGCTGACTCATTTCGACAAACCGCTGGCACAAGCCAAGGCGGAACTGGCGGCGCTCGGTTTGGAAAAGCTGGTGCAGACTTTCGACGAGCGCTTGCAGCGCCAGCCTGACGCCATGGTGTTTCATGTGCTGCAAGACCGCACGGTGCGCGTGTCTTGGAAGCAGGACGTGCGTGCGCAATTGCGGCAGATTTTCAACGGTGCGGCATTCCGCTTGATCCTCGATGAATGCAGCGCGATACATAAAAAAGTCTTGCGCGGACGCGTGTTCGTCGCTTTGCACATGCACGCCGGCGACGGCAATGTCCACACCAATATCCCGGTCAACTCCGATAACTATGAAATGCTGCAAGTCGCGCACCGCGCGGTCGAGCGCATCATGGTGCTGGCGCGTTCGCTCGACGGCGTGATCTCGGGCGAGCATGGCATCGGCATCACCAAGTTGGAATTTTTGACCGATGAAGAGATGCGCGATTTCCGCGCGTACAAAGAGCGCATCGATCCGCAAGGCCGCTTCAACAAGGGCAAGCTCTTGAATTTGCCTGAGTTGCCGGCCGACTTGCGCAATGCCTATACGCCTTCCTTCGGTTTGATGGGCCACGAGTCGCTGATCATGCAGCAAAGCGATATTGGGGCCATCGCTAACAGCGTCAAGGATTGTCTGCGCTGCGGCAAATGCAAACCGGTATGCGCCACGCACGTGCCGCGCGCGAATTTGCTGTATTCACCGCGTAACAAAATCCTGGCGACCTCGCTGTTGATCGAAGCCTTCCTGTATGAAGAGCAAACGCGCAGGGGCGTGTCGATCAAGCACTGGGAAGAATTTGAAGACGTGGCCGACCATTGCACGGTGTGTCACAAGTGCGTCACGCCTTGCCCGGTCGATATCGACTTCGGCGATGTCTCGATGAACATGCGCAATCTTTTGCGCAAGATGGGGCAGCAATCGTTCAAGCCGGCGGTGGCATTCGAAATGCTTTACCTAAACGCCACCAATCCGGCTTTCGTCAACTTGGTCTACAAGGGCATGACCGGCTTGGCCTTCAAAGGCCAGCGTTTGGCGAACACCTTGCTGAAGAAAGTCGCGCGCAAGCAAACCAAGGCGCCGCCCGCGACCCATGGCAAGCCGGCCGTCAAAGAGCAAGTGATCCACTTCATCAACAAGAAGATGCCGGGGAACTTACCCAAGAAAACCGCGCGCGCCTTGTTGGATATCGAGGATGACAAAGTCATTCCGATTATTCGCGATCCGAAAAAGACTTCGGCCGATTCGGAAGCGGTGTTTTATTTCCCGGGTTGCGGTTCCGAACGCTTGTTCTCGCAAGTAGGCTTGGCCACGCAAGCGATGTTGTGGCACGTCGGTGTGCAGACCGTTATGCCGCCGAGTTACTTGTGCTGCGGTTATCCGCAGCGCGGCTCAGGCGACTATGACAAGTCGGAAAAAATGATCACCGACAACCGCGTGCTGTTCCATAGCATGGCGAATACCTTGCATTACCTCGACATCACGACTGTCGTGGTGTCCTGCGGCACTTGCTACGATCAACTGCAGCGTTACGAATTCGAGAAGATTTTCCCGGGTTGCCGCATCATCGATATTCACGAGTATCTCTTGGAAAAAGGGGTGAAGCTCGAAGGCGTAACCGGCGTGCGTTACATGTACCACGATCCTTGCCACACGCCGATGAAACAGCAAGATCCGATGAAGACGGTGAACGCACTGATCACAACGGTCGACGGTCAGAAGGTCGAGAAAAACGAACGCTGCTGCGGCGAGTCGGGCAGCCTCGCGTTTTCGCGTCCCGACATTTCCACGCAAGTTCGCTTTCGCAAGGAAGAAGAAATGCGTAAAGGTGCGGATAAGTTGCGCACAGACGGCTTCCAAGGCGATGTGAAAATTTTGACGTCTTGCCCGTCCTGCTTCATGGGGCTGTCCCGCTACAACGAGGATTCCGGCACGACCGCAGACTACATCGTGGTCGAGATGGCCCGCCATTTACTCGGCGAAAACTGGCTACCCGATTATGTGGCCAGAGCCAATAACGGCGGCATCGAACGGGTATTGGTATGAGTGAAGGCTGCGAGCTGTGCGATCAAGCGGGCGGCGAAGTGCTCGTCCAGCAGCCTGATTTTCGTGTGGTGCTGGTCGACGACAAGAATTATCCAGGCTTTTGTCGTGTCATCTGGAACTCGCACGTCGGCGAAATGACCGACCTCGATCCGCAACAGCGCGACGCTGTCATGCAAGCCGTATGGAAGGTTGAGGCGGCAGTGCGTGAAACGATGCAGCCGGATAAAGTGAATGTGGCGTCGCTCGGCAACATGACGCCGCATGTCCATTGGCACGTCATTCCGCGTTATCGCGAAGATCTCCATTTTCCTTCACCCGTCTGGGCACAAACCCAGCGCTGGCCCGATCCCGCTGCCGTGAATGCGCGCCGGGCATTGCTGCCGGCGCTGCGTGAAGCCCTCAAGCGACATTTCGCGTAGACGAACATCATGGCCGATACGCCGAATCCGACCGCTTTAACCGTTCACAAGCAATCGCGCATTCTCGAAGTCGCCTTCGATGACGGCAAGGTTTTTTCGCTGCCTTTCGAATTCCTGCGTGTGTATTCACCCTCGGCGGAAGTGCGCGGCCATGGGCAGGGACAGGAAATCTTGCAAACGGGCAAACGCAACGTCTTGCTTACCGCCGTGGACCAGGTCGGCAACTATGCCGTGCAATTACATTTTTCCGACGACCACAATACCGGCATCTATTCTTGGGATTATTTGTATCGCTTAGGCTGCGAGCAGGCAAATCTTTGGGAAGACTATCTCCACCGCCTGGAAACCGCCGGCTTTACGCGCGAATCCGGGCGCGATGCGCCCATGGGAAATCCAGGCTAGATCGAACGTAAGCGGCCTGTATAATGGCGGCTTCCCGTACGCGCAGCCCGCCATGTCCAATACCACGCATTTTGGTTATCAAACCGTCGCTGAAGAAGAGAAGGTAAAGAAGGTCGCCGAAGTCTTCCATTCAGTGGCCGCCAAGTACGACGTCATGAACGATCTGATGTCGGCGGGTTTGCATCGTGTCTGGAAGGCATTCACCATTGCCCAAGCCGGCGTGCGTCCCGGTTTCAAAGTGTTGGATATTGCCGGCGGCACCGGCGACTTGGCCAAGGCATTCGCCAAGCAAGCCGGTCCGACCGGCGAAGTATGGCTCACCGATATCAATGAATCGATGTTGAAGGTTGGCCGCGATCGTTTGCTCAACAAGGGCATGATTACACCCATCGCGCTATGCGATGCCGAGAAGCTGCCTTTCCCGGATAACTACTTCGATCGCATCACGGTCGCCTTTGGTTTGCGCAATATGACGCATAAGGATGCAGCACTTGCCGAAATGCGCCGCGTATTGAAGCCGGGCGGTAAATTGCTGGTACTGGAATTTTCCAAGGTGTGGGAGCCGTTGCAAAGGCCTTACGATGTCTATTCATTTTCCGTATTGCCCTGGCTGGGCAAGCGTATCGCCAACGATTCCGACAGCTACCGTTATCTAGCCGAGTCGATCCGTATGCATCCTGACCAGGAAACCTTGAAAGGCATGATGGAAACCGCGGGTCTGGACAAAGTGGAATACTTCAATTTGACAGCCGGCGTGGCGGCGCTGCATACTGGAATCAAGTTATAAAAGTATCAAGTGGAGCTTCGCATGAATCTGTCTCGGATCGCTTTGGTTTTTACTGCCGCCCTGCAGGGAATGACGGTTGCGTACGCCCAAACAGCCGGAGCCGATAGCGCCAGCGTTGCTGTTCCGGCGTCCATGCTGGAACAACATGCGAATCCCTGGAAAACCATGCTCGAAAATCCGGTGGTCGCAGTGGCGATTGTGCTCGCCGTCATTGCAGTGGTCACCGTCATTGTGATTGCACGCAGGCGTAACTCCTCCTCGCGTAATCGCTACGACGACAATGGTCCGGCGACTTATGTTGGGGGCTATGAAACGATCGACCCGCGTGCCCGCAAGGAACCGCAATTGCATACGAAGAGTGCCGCAAACCTGGGAAAGACCGAGGTCCCCCCCGGTTCGTGGAGTGTGCCTGCAGATTTCGACGTGCCGCGTTTTTTGCGAAAGACCAAGGCCTATTTCATGCGTTTGCAGGCGTCCTGGGACAATGCGGATGTCAAAGACATTCGGCGCTTTACCACGCGCGAATTGTTCGGCGAGTTTTGCAAGCAGTTAAACGAGCGCGGCGCGGCGCCGAGCGCGACCGAGGTCGTCACATTGGGCGCCGAGCTGCAGGGCGTGGAAACGGTCGGCGAGTATTACATTGCGACAGTCAAATTCACCGGTATGGTGAAGGAAGATGACGCGGAAGTTGCGCCGTTCTCCGAAGTTTGGAGTTTGTCCAAGCCGCTCGACGGCCATCGCAGCTGGGTACTGGCGGAGATCCAGCAGCCGGCTTAGCCTGTTCCGGCCAGCTTACGGCCATTCATCTCATGAATTCCCTTTTCTCTCTCCTGCCGGCAGCAATCAATCATGTGCTGGCGCAGGAATCCTGGGCCAGCGACAAGTTGCGGACGCATGTCGGCAAAGTGGCGCGTATCGATGCCGGTGCATTTGCAATGAAATGGCAAGTGGCGAACGATGGCATGCTGCAAGCGGCGAGCCAAGATGCAGTAGAAAACGTCGTCATCCGTATCAAGCCCGCGGATATTCCGCTCATCTTGCAAAATCGCGAGCGTGCGGTGTCCTACGTGCAGGTTGAAGGCGACGCCGATTTTGCCCATATCATTTCGCAATTAGCCCAGAATCTGAAATGGGAAGCTGAAGAAGATTTGAGCAAATTAGTGGGCGACATTGCCGCCCATCGGATCGTCGGCGGGGCCAAATCCGTTGCTGCAACCATTAAGTCAACCGGACAAGCGCTTGCGGAAAATCTGTCGGAATATTTTTTGGAAGAAGATCCGATGCTGATGCGCGCGCAACCCTTGTCGGATTTCGCGCGCGAAGTGGCGCGCTTGCGCGACGATGTCGAGCGCCTTGAAAAGCGCATACAGAAAATTGAAGAGTAATCCATGCTAGTCAAATTTTTGCGGGTCTTAAAAATCATGCGGGTCGTGATTCGCTATGGCTTAGACCATATGGCGATGTCCAGCCTGCCGCATGCCCGTACCGGTGGCATTGCCAAGCGCATGGTGTTTTGGCGCGACTTGTCGGCGCCGCGCGGCGTGCGTTTGCGGCGCGCATTGGAAGACTTAGGACCGATTTTCGTGAAATTCGGCCAGCTGTTGTCGACCCGCCGCGACTTGCTGCCCGCGGATATTGCCGACGAATTGGCGCTGCTGCAGGATCGCGTGCCGCCGTTTGACTCGGACCTCGCGATTGCGGAAATCATTCGTTCGCTCGGCGCGCATCCGGATCAATTATTCGCGCATTTTGAACGCACGCCCGTCGCCTCCGCTTCAATCGCTCAAGTTCATTTCGCCACGCTGAAAAACGGACGGGAAGTGGCGGTCAAAGTGCTGCGTCCCGGCATGCGCAAATCGATCGAAGAAGATATCGGCTTGATGTACATCGCCGCTGCTTGGATCGAACGCCTATGGGCAGACGGACGGCGCTTGAAGCCACGCGAAGTTGTCGCCGAATTCGATAAGTATTTGCATGACGAACTCGATCTGATGCGCGAAGCGGCCAATGCCAGCCAATTGCGCCGCAATTTTGCCGATTCCGAGTTGTTGCTCGTGCCGGAGATGATTTGGGATTATTGCTCCACCAACGTCATCGTCATGGAACGCATGAACGGCATTCCGATTTCGCAAAAAGAGCGCTTGCTGGCGGCCGGTATCGATTTAAAAAAGCTGTCCAGCGACGGCGTCGAAATTTTTTTCACGCAGGTGTTTCGCGACGGTTTCTTTCACGCCGATATGCACCCTGGAAATATTCTCGTGTCGACCGAACCTGCGACCTTCGGCCGCTACATCGCGCTGGACTTCGGCATTGTCGGCACCTTGACCGACTTCGATAAGGAATATCTTTCGCAAAACTTCCTCGCATTTTTCCGGCGCGATTACAAGCGTGTGGCCGAGGCGCACATCGAATCGGGTTGGGCTCCGAAGGATACCCGTGTCGATGAATTGGAAGCGGCAGTGCGGGCATGTTGCGAGCCGATTTTCGATCGGCCCTTGAAGGAAATCTCGTTTGGCCAAGTGCTCTTGCGACTGTTCCAAACGTCGCGCCGTTTTAATGTCGAAGTGCAGCCGCAACTGGTACTGCTGCAAAAGACGCTGTTGAATATCGAAGGACTCGGGCGCCAGCTCGATCCCGATCTTGATTTGTGGAAGACCGCCAAGCCTTACCTTGAGCGTTGGATGCAGGAGCAGGTCGGATGGCGCGGTTTAGTGGAGCGCCTCAAGATCGAGGCGCCGCATTACAGCAAGCTGATTCCGCAATTGCCGCGCTTATTGCATCAGGCCCTGTCCCAGCGCGTCGAAACCTCCCAACCCGAACCGGAGTTGCTGAAAGCTTTGCTTGCCGAGCAAAAGCGCACCAATCTGCTGCTAGGGCTCATCGTCTATTTCGGCGGCGGTGCTGTGGCGGGCGTCCTCATCATGCAGATTTACTGGCACTGGTATCGGCTGTTCTTGTAAACAGCTAGCGGCGGCAAAGACCATACTTGAGAAAGGCCATGGTCTTTCATCGTGAAATTTGACCTCCGCAATCCTTTATAATCGCTCAGTTTTTTCACGCGGAGCCTCTCCTATGAACGTTACGCTGATTTCCTTTGTGGTCTTGTATTTGCTGGGTACGCTGGCGATCGGCGTGTGGGCAGGCACGCGCATCAAAAACACCAGCGACTTCGCCATCGCCGGGCGTAGCCTGCCGCTGATCATGGTGGTGACCACCACCTTCGCAACCTGGTTTGGCGCGGAAACAGTGATGGGTATCCCGGCCAAATTTGTGCAAGGCGGTTTGAATGCCATCGTCGAGGACCCGTTCGGTGCCGGTACCTGCTTGATTTTGGTTGGTTTGTTTTTCGCCACCAAGCTCTATAAGCAAAATTTGCTCACGATAGGCGACTTTTATCGTCAGCGTTACGGCAAGGGTATCGAGGTATTTTGTTCGCTCGCGATTATGTTGAGCTACCTGGGTTGGGTGGCCGCGCAGATTACGGCGCTTGGCCTGGTGTTTTCTGTCCTGACCAATGGCGCTATGTCGGAAACCACAGGCATGATCATCGGCACGCTTGCCGTATTGGTCTACGTGGTGATCGGCGGCTTTCTCGCTGTCGCCTGGACCGATTTCATTCAAATGATCGTGCTGGTGATCGGCTTGTCCATCATCGCGTTCTTCTCGGCCGATCTGGCGGGCGGCGCCGATAAGGTGTTCGCCATGGCGGCGAAAGCCGACTTGTGGAAATTTCTGCCGCCGCCGACATTCACCGAGATCGCGATGTTTATCGGCGCCGGATTGACCATGATGCTCGGCAGTATTCCGCAGCAAGACGTATTTCAGCGCGTGATGTCCGCCAAGGATGAGAAAACCGCGCGTAACGGCGCGGTCATCGGCGGTGTGAGCTATATCTTGTTTGCTTTCGTCCCCATGTTCATTGTTGCTTGCGCGGTGGTGGTGATGGGTTCAAGCGCGCTCGATATGGCAAAAAACGATTACCAGAAATTGCTGCCAACTTTCATCATGAATCCCAAGATGCCGCTGATTATGCAAATCTTGTTCTTCGGCGCATTGCTTTCTGCGATCAAGAGTACGTCTTCGGCTACGTTGCTTGCGCCTTCCACCAGCTTCGTTGAAAACATTCTAAAAAATCTGCGCCCCAATATGAGCGACCGCCAGCAATTGTTCGCAATGCGTTCCACGCTCGTCGTGTTTGCTGGACTGGTGCTGGCCTATGCGATCGCCATGAAAGGCACCTCGATATATGACCTGGTGTCGTCGGCGTATCAGGTCACATTGGTTGGCGCATTTGTGCCGCTCGTGATGGGACTGTATTGGAAGCGCGCAACGACGCAGGGCGCAATCCTTTCCGTAGGCGCCGGCATCGGCGTGTGGATTTTGTTCTTTCCGCAGGTTGGGGGCGAGGTGCTAAGCAAGGCATTTCCGGGGCAGCTTGCAGGTCTGATCGCTGCATTGGTCGGCATGGTGGCCGGGTCGCTCTTGCCGCAAATGCTGAAGAACCGTCATGAAGCGGTACATCACGTCGAAGGCTTAGGCGCCTAAAGTAAATTGGTGATGCGAATTCAGGCGCTCGTCTTGGACCGCGGTCGGTTCGTGGAGAGAAGGCTTCGTAAATCTTAAAAACCCCGCCGAAAACCTTTATAATTCAGGGTTTTGGATAATTTTTGCGAGGTTTTTCATGCCGATTTATGCATATCGTTGTCAAAACTGCGGTTTTGCCAAGGATGTGTTGCAAAAAGTGTCTGATGTGCCTCTGACCGACTGCCCTTCTTGCAACCAGCCTACGTTTAAAAAGCAACTCACGGCGGCTGGATTTCAATTGAAAGGAAGCGGCTGGTATGTTACTGACTTCCGCGGCGGCAATAGCAGTAATGGCGGTAAGACGGGATCGACCGAATCGTCAGCGAGTTCTACCGCATCGGACACTGGCACGGCTGCTGCATCGGCCGACACATCCGGCGGCAAATCCGACCCAAGCTAAGCAAGACTTCCTATCGATTGCCGCGCAATACCATGCGCGGCGCACGGAAAAAACATGCGCAAATATTTCGTTACCGGCTTACTGATTCTCGTGCCCTTGGCTATTACGCTTTGGGTCTTGAAGACCATCATCGGTACGATGGATCAGTCGCTGCTGTTGCTGCCCGAACAGTGGCGTCCGGAAGTGTTTTTGAAGTACAAGATTCCCGGCATGGGCGTGATTCTCACGCTGTTGATTGTCTTCATTACCGGCGTTGCGGCGCGCAATTTCATCGGCAAGCGCGTGCTTCGCCTATGGGAATTGATTTTGAAGCGCATCCCCGTGGTGAACTCGATTTATTCGAGCGTCAAGCAAGTGTCGGATACTTTGTTGTCTTCCTCCGGCAATGCCTTCCGCAAGGCAGTCCTGGTCGAATTCCCGCGCAAAGGTTCATGGACGATCGCTTTCGTTACGGGGGCTCCCGGCGGCGATGTCAAAAACCATTTGCAGGGCGATTACATCAGCGTCTATGTCCCCACCACCCCGAATCCGACCGGCGGCTATTTCTTGATGATGCCCAAGGCAGACACCATCGAGCTTGCTATGACGGTGGACGAAGCCTTGAAATACATCGTATCCATGGGCGTGGTTGCACCGCCCGAACTGGTGGCGAAAAAAGCCGTTGAGCTGCCGGCAAAACTTGCAAGTTAATTGATCCTGGAACCTGAACTTATGTCTATGCGTACACATTATTGCGGCCTCGTTACCGAGGCGCTTCTCGGCCAAACCGTCAGCCTGTGCGGCTGGGTGCATCGGCGGCGCGACCACGGCGGCGTGATCTTCATCGATTTGCGCGATCGCGAAGGCTTGGTGCAAATCGTGTGCGATCCGGATCGCGCCGATGTGTTCAAGAAAGCCGAAAGCGTTCGCAATGAATTTTGTTTGCGTATTACCGGCCTGGTGCGTCATCGCCCGGAAGGCACCACCAATGCCAACCTGAAGTCGGGCAAGATCGAAGTCTTGTGCCAGGATTTGGAAGTCTTGAATCCGTCGGTGACGCCGCCGTTCCAGCTCGACGACGACAACTTGTCCGAGACCACGCGCTTAACGCATCGTGTGCTCGACTTGCGTCGTCCGCAAATGCAATACAACCTGATGCTGCGCTACAAGGTGACGATGGAAGTGCGCAAGTTTTTGGATGCCAACGGCTTCATCGATATCGAAACGCCGATGTTGACCAAGTCGACCCCGGAAGGCGCGCGCGATTACCTGGTGCCGTCGCGCGTCAACGCCGGCAATTTCTTCGCGCTGCCGCAGTCGCCGCAATTGTTCAAGCAATTGCTGATGGTTGCCAACTTCGACCGTTACTACCAGATTACCAAGTGCTTCCGCGATGAAGACTTGCGCGCCGATCGCCAGCCGGAATTCACCCAGATCGACTGCGAAACTTCATTTATGAACGAGCAGGAAATTCGCGATTTATTCGAAGGCATGATTCGCGGCGTATTCAAGAATGTGCTGGACATCGATTTGCCGAACCCGTTCCCGGTCATGCAGTACGCTGAAGCCATGGGTCTGTACGGCTCGGATAAGCCGGACATGCGCGTGAAACTCCAGTTCACTGATTTGACCGATGTAATGAAGGACGTCGACTTCAAGGTGTTCTCCGGCGCTGCCAACATGGAAGGCGGCCGGGTGGTCGGTTTGCGTGTGCCTGGCGGCGGCGCGATGCCGCGTTCCGAAATCGACGCTTATACACAATTCGTGGCAATTTACGGTGCCAAGGGCTTGGCCTATATCAAGGTCAATGAGAAAGCCAAGGGCCGCGACGGCTTGCAGTCGCCGATCGTCAAGAACATTCACGATGCCGCACTTACCAAGATTCTTGAGCTAACCGGCGCGCAAGACGGCGACTTGATTTTCTTCGGCGCCGACAAGGCCAAGATCGTCAACGATGCAATCGGCGCGCTGCGCGTGAAGATCGGCCATAGCGACTTCGGCAAAAAGAATGGTTTGTTCGAGGATGCCTGGCGTCCGTTGTGGGTGATCGACTTCCCGATGTTCGAATTCGATGAAGACGACCAGCGCTACGTGGCGGCGCATCATCCGTTTACTTCGCCCAAAGACGGCCATGAAGACTTTTTGGAAACCAATCCCGGCAAGGCCATCGCCAAGGCATACGACATGGTGTTGAACGGTTGGGAATTGGGCGGCGGATCAGTTCGTATCCATCGCGCCGAGGTGCAGAGCAAGGTATTCCGCGCATTGAAGATCGATGCCGAAGAAGCCAAGCTCAAGTTCGGCTTCTTGCTCGACGCGTTGCAATACGGTGCGCCGCCGCACGGTGGTCTCGCATTCGGCCTGGACCGTATCGTCACCATGATGACCGGCGCCGAATCGATTCGCGACGTGATTGCTTTCCCCAAGACCCAGCGCGCGCAATGCTTGCTCACGCAAGCGCCGTCGCCGGTCGACGAGAAGCAGTTGCGTGAATTGCACATCCGCTTGCGCGCCGCCGAGCCGGTGATCAAAGCATAAGCCATTCGAGCAAAGCAAAAGGGCGCGGATTCCGCGCCCTTTTTTATTGACGACGTTCTTCGATCAAGGTGCGAAGCGCTTCACTTTTTGCAACAGCAGATCGACGACGTAGCTATTGCCGGATGCATCCACCGCAACCGAAGTCGGGCCGAAGAAGCCATTGTATGAACCGCTGAACATTCCCCATTGGCCCAAGTATTTGCCTTGCAGGTCGAATTTCTGCATGCGGTTGTTGGAGGTATCCGCGACATAGACAACGTTGCCGGCTACCTTGACGCCTTGCGGCATGAAGAGCTCGCCGGCACCCGTGCCCCAATTCTTGAGGGCATCGACGTTGGCAACACCTTGATTGGTGCCCCACTTGGTCAAGAGTACGCCATTGTTATCGAATTTTTGTACACGGCCGTTGCGCGTATCGGCTACATAGACATTGCCATTCGCATCCACTGACAATTCGATGGGCCGATTCAATTGCCCGTCGCCGTTGCCGTAACTACCCCAGGTTTTTACGAATTGCAGATTGGCGTCGAACTTGCTGATAGTCGACAGACCCCAGTCGGTGACGAACACATTGCCGGCATTGTCGATCGCGATACCCATCGGTATGACGAACTTGCCGCCGCCGAAGCCATAGCCGCCGAAACTGGCGACGAACTTGCCGCTCGCGTCGAATACCTGCACGCGGCTGTTGAAGCTATCCGCGACGAAGATGCGGCCTTTGGCATCGAATGCAACTTGGCTGGGTTGATGGAATTCGCCGGCTTGGTTGCCGGCGTTAGCTATGCCGCCGCTGCCGTTCTTGCCTATTTTTGCAAGCAGGGTGCCGTTCTTATCGAAAATTTGAATACGATGATTTAAGCGGTCGCTGACATAAAACTTGCCATCCGGGCTGATTGCAATATTGCTCGGTTCACGGAATTGACCATCGGCGCCGCGCACCATGCCGAGCACGACTTTGGAGGTGGTGCCGGTTGCGGTTTCATCGAAACGC
The DNA here is from genome assembly GCA_016177875.1 of Burkholderiales bacterium. GTDB lineage: Bacteria > Pseudomonadota > Gammaproteobacteria > Burkholderiales > Burkholderiaceae_D > Paucimonas. Next base: position 40,442 of record JACOUL010000055.1, on the reverse strand, counting down.
ACGACTTGGCTGTTGCCGGTATCGGTGACGTAGTAGACGCCGGTGCCGGCGATTTTCAATGAGTTGGGAAAACTGAGGCTGCCGTAGCCGCCGGTGGTGGCAAGGTATTGCTGCGTCGGCGAATATTTTTTGACCTTGTGGTTGTAAGTGTCGGCAACGTAGAGATTGCCGGAGGCATCGATACCTACGCCGCGCGGGTAACAAAATTCGACGTTAGTGTCGGCGCAGTTGCCGCTGCCGATTTGGCCGATGAATTGGCCGGTCGACGTTAGAATTTGAATGCGGTGATTAAAGGTATCGGCGACGTAGACGCGATTCTTGCTGTCGATAGCAATGCCTTGCGGCATGCGCAGTTGGCCCTGGCCGGAACCGAATGTGCCGAACTGATACAGGTAAGTGCCGTTGGCATCGAATACTTGCACGCGGTGATTGTATTCGTCCGTCACGAAATAGCGATTGGCGCTATCGATGGCGATTTCGCGCGGCATGCCGAATTGGCCGTTGCCCGTGCCTTGTTTGCCCCAGCTGCGTATCGGCGAGCCATAGGCATTTAATTGTTGGATGCGGTAGTTGGCAGTATCGGCCACCACGAGGTTGCCTTTCTTGTCGATCGCGACACCAAAGGGCAAACTGAACTGACCGGCTAAACTGCCTGGCGCGCCGATGCGTGCCAACAGCTTGGTTTGCAAGCCTTGAGACGTGGATGTGACTGCAAATTTGACGATGCGACTATTGCCCATGTCAGCAACGTAGAGCTGGCCTGCACCATCGATGGCCAGGGTCACCGGAGAATTGAGATAAACCTCGCTCCAGGTATCCGATTTGTCGCCCCAACTGCCGATATAGTTTTCGGCATGAGCATACGAGGCAATGCCTATGTAGACGCAAAGGAAAGCGAACACGCGTAGGCGTGTCCAAAAAGAGGTAAAGCCGTTCATAAAAACTCCCAGAGTTGTTTAAATTAATTTTTTGACAATTTTATTGTGCAACGCAATAAATTTCAACTAGTAATTTTGCGTAAGGGAAAACCTGAGAGCGCGTATCATCGCGAGGTTTTATCGCTCGCCTTGTCTGCCTTTTAGCTATTTATGAAGCCATACAAAATTCCCGAATCGGTCTTGGTGGTGATTTACACCGCGGAATTAGACGTATTACTGATTGAGCGCGCGGATAAGCCGGGTTTTTGGCAATCCGTGACTGGATCCAAGGACTTGCCCGACGAGCCTTTGGAAACGACGGCGATACGCGAAGTATGGGAAGAAACCGGGATAAGAATTGGGATGGAATTGGTGCCCGGCACGCATTTGCGCGACTGGCATTTATCCAACGTGTATGAAATCTATCCCGTCTGGCGCCACCGTTATGCGCCTGGAATTACGAAAAATACGGAACATGTATTCGGTTTGCTCGTGTCGGACGGCACGGAGATCACGCTGAATCCGCGCGAACATCTTCATTACCTATGGCTACCGTACCGGGAGGCGGCCGACCGGTGTTTTTCTCCTTCGAATGCCGAGGCAATTTTGCAATTGCCGCGTTACGCCATGCGCTGAACAAGCGGATGCGGGGCTACAATAGTCCGCATGAGACTTCGCATTGCCACCTACAATATTCATAAAGGCGTGTCCGCGATCGGCAGCCGACCCCGTATTCATGCGTTGAAACAAGCGATTGCTTCACTCAACGCCGATATTTTGTTCTTGCAGGAAGTGCAAGGGCGGCATGATATTTTGGCCGCCAAGCATGCGGCGAATTGGCCTGAACAAGGACAACATGCCTTTCTTGCAGGTGAATCGCATCACGTGGCTTATGGGATGAACGCCGTCTACGACCATGGTCATCATGGTAATGCCTTGTTGAGCGCCTATCCTATTATTTCCTCGCGCAATCAAGATGTCTCGGATCATGCTTTTGAACAGCGCGGCATTTTGCATTGCGTCGTGCAGTTAGGGGAAACCGAAGTGCATTGCTTCGTCGTTCACCTAGGATTATTCGCAGGCAGCCGCAAGCGCCAAACCGAAGCATTGATTGAAGCTGTCATCAAACTGGCGCCGCCGACAGCACCCGTGGTCATTGCCGGCGACTTCAATGACTGGAGCAATCAATTAAGCGAAGCGTTGTGCGGCAGCTTAGGCGTATTAGAAGTATTCGATGCCAAATTATCGGCACGCGGCTTCGGTAGTTACATTCGTCAATTGCGCGGCCGCGGCCCAAAAATTCAGCCGGCGCGTACCTTCCCGGCCGCTATGCCTATTCTCCAACTCGATCGCATCTATGCTCGCGGCTTTTATGTCGAGACGGCGCAAGTCTTGCATGGCGCCTTATGGGCAAAACTTTCCGACCATGCGCCGCTGATAGCAACTTTGCATTTGTGAGAGACTTTCTTACATGCGTTCGGTAACATTTACCGCCGATAACAACATCGCGCTACTCCATTGCGGGGCGGAATATTTTCCTGCTTTAGAAGAAGCATTCGAGGCCGCCAAAGTCGAGATCTACCTTGAAACGTATATTTTTGCCGGAGACGAAACCGGCGAACAAATTAAGGGAGCGCTGCGGCGCGCGGCGGCGCGCGGCGTCGTGGTCAATGTCATTGTCGATTGGCATGGCAGCGGTAACGCTCAATCCAAACGCTTGAAACAAGAACTGCAACAGGCCGGCGTGCACTGCCGGATTTTTAATCCGTGGTTTATGCATGGCATAACGCGAACGCATCGCAAGCTCTGCGTGGTCGACAGGCATGTTGCATTTGTCGGCGGACTGAATATTAATCATGACTTGCACGACGATGAAGATCAGTCCGTGCTTTTGCCGGCGCCGCGCTGGGACTTTGCCGTGAAAATTATCGGCCCCTTGGTGGCGACGATACATCGGGAAGTCGAAGCGCAATGGGCACGCATGGGTCGGCTCAATTTGCGCTTGCGCTGGGAACTGTTGCGGCACGTTCGACTTCATGCGGCACTGGACATGGGCGAACCCGCGATGGCCGGTTTAGTGGTGCGCGACAACCTGCGTAATCGCCGCACAATTCAACGCGCGTATCTGCAAGCACTGGGGCACGCCAAAAAAAGTGCCTGGCTTGCGAATCCCTATTTTGCGCCGGGCCGCAAGCTGCGGGTAGCGCTGGCGGCGGCGGCGGCGCGCGGTGTCGATGTCACGCTCGTGTTGGGCGTAGGCCAGTTTCGATTGCTCGATGCCGTCACGCGTTCGTATTACCCCAAGCTGCTGAAAAGCGGCGTGAGGATCGTTGAATATCGTAAGACCCAGCTGCACGGCAAAGTAGGCGTCATCGACGACGAATGGGCGACCGTTGGCTCAAGCAACTACGACGGTTTTAGTTTGCTCATCAATCATGAAGCAAACGTCGTCGTGCGCGATATCGCATTTGCCGTCGCCTTGCGCGAACACATCGAACGTGCGATGGCGGACGGTGTGCCGATGCAGCTGGAAGATTTCGTTAACATCCCCTGGTACAAGCGCGTGTTTTACGAAACCATGTATCAGATATATAAAGCCACGATGCGCATCATTGCGTGGCGCACTTACTCATAAAGTCATGACGATGGAATCGGTTCGTATAGATAAATGGCTGTGGGCAGCGCGTTTTTTCAAAACACGCTCATTGGCAACGGATGCGGTCGACGCCGGACGTGTTCGTATTAATTCCGAACGAATCAAACCGGCGCGCAGCGTTAAGGTCGGCGATATTCTTACTATCGACAATGGCTCGACCGAATGGGAAGTGGTGGTGCAGGGCCTGTCGGATGTGCGCGGCCCGGCTGCGGTGGCGCAAACGCTCTACGCGGAAACCGACGCCAGTATCGTCAAGCGGCAGCAAGAAGCGGAACGCCGCAAACTATTCCGCGAACCGGGCGCGGCGATCAAGGGGCGGCCCACGAAACGAGATCGCCGCCGGCTCGATCAACTTTAAATTTCCACGGGCGGCCGGTAATCTTCTTCGCGGACGAATTTCCATTGCCAAGCAAAGAGAGCAATCAACAAGGCGATGCCGCCGATGCCGATGATAATCAACCACGCGGACATCCAATCGCCGTCGAAGGCGCCGAACATCACTGCACGAAATGCGCGTACCACCCAAGTGAAGGGCAGATAAGGATGGATAACCTGGAAGAATTTTCCGGTTAATTCGATCGGCATCAGACTGCCGGCAGCGGACAGCTGAACGATCAACAGAAACACCGCAGCGAACTTTCCCAGATCGCCCAGCAAACGCACCAGCGCCATCACCACCAAAAGAAAGACTAATGAGGCGGTTGCCAGGGTGAGCAAAAATGTATAAACGTCCGGGACATGCACGTGTAAAACGTAGATCAGGGTAAGAAACATGACTTCCGCTTGCAGCAACACGATGCAGACCGGTATGACAAGTTTGCCGAGGACATAAGAAATGCGCGGGGCGCCTTTTTGCGATGCCGGAATCCGATTGAATTGAAATAGAAACGCGGTCATCACTGCGCCTACCCAAAGTGCCAGCGTAATGAAGCCCGGCGCAAAGCCGGTGCCGTTATTCGCCACCGGCGCGGCGACTTCGACCGACGGCACCACCGAGTTTGCCAGGCCGGGCGCCGTGCCTTCCATCTCGTTGACTTGCGTCGGCAAAGAAGCGGCGATGGCATTTAATCCGGACGATAAGCGCCCTGACCCCTCGTTCAATTGCTTGAGGCCGGAAGCTAAGGCAGTTGTTCCGTCATGCAAGCGATGCGCGCTGTTCGCAAGCTGCGTTGAGCCGCTGGCCATTTGTTTCGCCCCGGTGTTCAGTGCGTCGATCTTGGCATCCTCCGGAATTTTCGAGGCGATCGATTGCATGGTGCCTCCGGCTCTGCCGACACCCTCCGTCAATTTGCCGACGCCTTCGTCGATTCGCGCGGCGCCGGCAGTGAGACTCATGTTCGCTGCTTGCGCCTTTTCTAATCCCGCCGTTAATTGAGTGGCGCCGCCGTGTAGTTCGGAAGCTGCTTCGGAAACACGTTCGCCGCCCAATAACATGCCGCTCGTGGCATCCTGGAGCTGGACAAATCCTTCCGTCAGCCGATGGCCGCCGGCTGTCAATTGAGCCAAGCCTTTGCCTAATTCCTGCTGGCCTTCGGCTAGTTCACGCGCCCCTTCTTTTAATGCCTTTAATTCGGCGTCGTTAGGTCGCTTGGCATCCATTGACTTTATCGCGCTGCCGGCTTATTTGATGCCCGTGCCGAGCTGAACTACATTGGTACTTAATTCTTTGGCGCCGGACTCCAGGCGCTTGCTGCCTTCATACGTTTGCGCAGAGCCTTGCGCCAAGTCGGCTGCTCCTTTGCTTGCGTTGCTTAATCCGTGGTGAAGTTCGCCTGCTCCCGAGCGCAGTTGCGCGACGCCTTCCTTTAATCGTGCGAGACTTTGTGAGCTGCCGGCCGACGTCAGCACGAGTTCCCATCGTTTTTCATTTAAGGCTTCATTGACGCGGTGCGCAATTTCCGGCGCAAAGCGTTTGGCAAAGCCGGCGCTGGTGTAGTCGTTGCCTTCCGATGTGTAAATAATGAGTTTGGCCGCCCCGGATTCGGAGCCGGGAACGGCATGTTCGCTAAAGGCCGGCGGAATAATCAGTGCGAACGCGAGGTCGCCGGTACGGACGCGCCGACGCGCAACTTCCGGGTCGGTGAAATACCGATAACCGAACGCTTCTTTCTTTTCCAATTCGCGGATCAGCTCATTGCCGACATTGACCACTTGATCACGATAGCGGATGCCCGCGTCTTGGTTAACGATGCCGACCGGCAGCGCGGAAGTTTTGGAATTGGGGTCCCACACGCTCGATAGATAAATAAGCGTGTAGAGCGCAGGAATAAACAAGGAGCCGAAGGCGGCAAGGCGCAGCTTGGGGTAACGGCGCAACATGCCTTTTTCCAATCGCAGAATGGCAAGACAGCTCGATCTGAAGGACTTCATCGGAATACCTGCGAAAAAGGGTGGCAATTATGGCATGCGTGCCTTAGGTGAAACTTTCGTCTCTTTCGAGGCGAAGGGCTGAAAACTCTGTTTGACATTTGCCAGCGGATGCATAATAGTACGATCGTACGATTATTTCTTGCCGTCCTTTTGGGTATTTAATTGGCAATTCGATATGGCATCCAAATCCCTGCGTAAAGGCGAAATGACCCGCGCCGCCATCTTGGAAGTGGCGCTGGATATGGCTAGCCGCGACGGCTTGGAGGGCTTGACCATCGGTTCGCTTGCGGACCGCATGAACATGAGCAAGTCCGGCGTGTTCGCCCATTTCGGTTCGCGCGAGGATTTGCAGATTGCGGTACTCAATTTATACAACCACCATTTCGAGCAAGAGATTTTTTATCCTAGCTTAAAAGAGCCGCGCGGTCTGCCGCGGTTACAAGAAATGTTCGCACGCTGGGTCAAGCGCGTGACAGTTGAAATTGCTTCAGGCTGTATTTATATCAGCGGTGCCGTCGAATACGATGACCGGCCCGGCGCGATCCGCGAAGAATTGGCGAAGATGGTGACGGCTTGGCAGCAAGCATTGCGCCGTTGCGTGCAGCAATCGGTCGACATGGGGCATTTGCGGCCCGACGCCGATCCCGAACAGCTGGTATTTGAAATGTATGGCTTGATATTGGCGCTGCATCACGATGCGCGCTTTATCAAACGGCCCGATAGCGTGGCGCGCGCGCACAACGGTTTCGCCAGGCTGATGGAAAGTTATCGCAATCCTGCGCTGCCGAATTTGAAATCTCTACCCCCCACCACAAAACCGCACCCAAGAAGCCGGCCTAACTAGGAGACCACCATGCCTCAATACACTGCTCCCTTACGCGATATGCAATTCGTGTTGCACGAGTTATTGCACGTCGAAGAAGAATTAAAACAATTACCGAAGCATGCGGAGGTCGATGCCGACATCATCAATCAGGTGTTGGAAGAGGGCGGCAAGTTCGCGTCGAACGTGATATTCCCGCTCAACCATTCGGGCGACCGCGAGGGCTGTCACATCGATAAGGAAAAGCATACGGTCACCACGCCTAAAGGTTTTAAGGAAGCCTATCAGCAATACGTGGAAGCCGGCTGGCCTGCGCTGGCGTGCGATCCGGAATACGGCGGCCAGGGTTTGCCGGTGGTGCTGAATAATTCCTTCTTCGAAATGATGAATTCCGCCAACCAGGCGTGGATGATGTATCCGGGCTTATGCCATGGCGCGTATGAATGCCTGCATGCGCACGGCACGCCGGAACAGAAGAAAGTGTATTTGCCCAAGCTGGTATCCGGTGAGTGGACCGGCACCATGTGCCTGACCGAATCGCATTGCGGCACCGACCTGGGTCTGTTGCGCACCAAGGCGGAACCGCAAGCGGATGGTTCGTACAAAATCACCGGCGGCAAAATTTTTATCTCCGCCGGCGAACACGATATGGCACCCAACATCATTCACCTGGTGTTGGCGCGCTTGCCGGATGCGCCGGCCGGAACCAAAGGCATTTCGCTTTTCCTGGTGCCGAAATTCATTCCGAATGCGGATGGCTCGCTCGGTGCGCGCAACGGCATCACAGTCGGTGCGATCGAAGAAAAAATGGGCATTCACGGCAATGCGACCTGCCAAATGAATCTGGACGGTGCGGTAGGCTGGCTCATCGGTGAACCGAACAAGGGCTTGAATGCCATGTTCGTGATGATGAATGCCGCGCGTCTCGGCGTCGGCATGCAATCGCTGGGCTTGACCGAGGTTGCTTATCAAAACGCCGTCGTCTACGCCAAAGATCGTCTGCAGATGCGCAGCCTCACCGGCCCGAAAGCGCCGGACAAGCCTGCCGATCCCATCATCGTGCATCCTGACGTGCGTCGCATGTTATTGACCGCGCGCGCCTATGCTGAAGGCGGCCGCGCTTTTTCATCTTACGTTGCGCTGATGATCGACAAGGAACTGAATCACCCGGATGAGGCCGTGCGCAAGGACGCCGCCGATCAGGTCGCCTTGCTTACACCTATCGTCAAATCTTTTCTGACCGACAACGGCTGGATCTCAACCTCTGAAGCCCTGCAAGTCTACGGCGGCCACGGCTTTATCGCCGAGTGGGGCATGGAGCAATTTGTGCGCGATGCCCGCATCAATATGATTTACGAAGGCACCAACACGATCCAGTCGCTGGATCTGCTGGGCCGCAAAATCCTGATGGATAACGGCGCTAAACTGCGCAAATTCGGCGCGCAAATCCAGGCATTCGTTGAAGACAATGGCTTGGATGAAAAAATGAATGAATTCATTACGCCCTTGGCTGACATCGGTGACAAAGTTACCAAGCTCACCATGGAAATCGGCATGAAGGCATTCCAGAACCAGGATGAAGTCGGTGCCGCCGCCGTGCCATATTTGCGCGTGGCGGGTCATTTGGTCTTTGCTTACTTCTTTGCGCGTATGGCCAAGATTGCGCTCGAAAAAGAAAATAGCGGCGACAGCTTCTACAAAGCAAAACTGGCCACTGCCCGTTTTTACTTTGCGCGCTTATTGCCCGAGACCGCCATGTTGATTCGCCAGGCCCGTTCAGGTTCGGCCAACCTGATGGCGATGGAAGAGGATTCGTTTTAAGAATTGCGGGAAAGAGTTAAGCGTAAGCGGTACTCTGTCCCCAACATATTTTATAGGGGTTCAATTCATGTCTAATTTCATCGTCAAGAAAGTCGCGGTTTTGGGCGCCGGTGTCATGGGTGCGCAGATTGCCGCGCATTGCGTCAACGCCAAAGTGCCGGTCATACTGTTCGATCTGGCGGCAAAAGATGGTCCCAAAAATGGCATCGTCAACAAGGCCATTGAAAATCTTAAGAAGCTCAATCCTGCGCCCTTGGGCAATAAGGACGATGCCAATCTGATCCAGGCAGCGAACTACGAAGAAAACCTTGATCTGCTCAAAGGCTGCGACTTGGTGATCGAAGCGATTGCCGAGCGCATGGATTGGAAACATGACCTATACAAAAAAGTGGCGCCGCATCTGGCGCCGCATGCGATCTTCGCATCCAATACGTCCGGTTTGTCGATCACGAGTTTGTCCGATGGTTTTGACGCCGACTTGAAAAAGCGCTTTTGCGGCGTGCATTTCTTTAACCCGCCGCGCTACATGCACCTGGTCGAATTGATTCCGACCGCAGCCACCGATCCGCATATCCTCGACCAACTCGAAGGTTTCCTCACCACGACGCTGGGCAAAGGCGTGGTACGCGCCTTGGATACGCCGAATTTCATCGCCAACCGCGTCGGTATTTTCGGGATGCTGGCGACGATACACGAAGCGGAAAAATTCGGCTTGAGTTATGACGTGGTCGATGACTTGACCGGCGCAAAGTTGGGCCGCGCGAAATCGGGCACCTTCCGCACCGCTGACGTGGTGGGTCTGGATACCATGGGCCATGTCATCAAGACCATGCAAGATACCTTGAAGGATGATCCGTTCTACAGCGTCTACGCGACGCCGCCGATCCTGAGCAAGCTGATCGAGCAAGGCGCATTGGGCCAGAAAAGCGGCGCCGGTTTCTACAAAAAAGTCGGCAAGGATATCTTGCGTCTCGACCCTGCCAAGGGCGATTATGTGCCGGGCGGCGCAAAAGCAGACGACATCATCGCTCGCATCATGAAAGAAAAAGATCCGGTCAAGAAGATGAAGGCTTTGCGCGAGTCGAGCAATCCGCAAGCCCAATTTCTATGGGCGATCTTCCGCGATGCCTTCCATTACATCGCCGTGCATCTCGAGACGATCGCTGATTGCGCGCGCGATGTCGACTTCGCCATGCGCTGGGGTTTCGGCTGGAGCGTCGGCCCCTTCGAAACTTGGCAAGCCTCCGGCTGGCAGCAAGTGGCGACTTGGGTGAAGGAAGATATCGACGCAGGCAAGGCCTTGGCCAATGTGCCGCTACCGGCCTGGATATTCGACGGCCGCGCGGGCGTACATACACCGGAAGGGTCGTATTCACCCAAGAAAAACGCTTATGTGCCGCGTTCGAATTTGCCGGTGTATCAGCGCCAGGCTTTCCGTGCATCGCTGGTGGGCGACAACGGCGCCGACGGCAAAACGGCTGGCACGACCTTCTTCGAAGACGATTCGGTACGCATCTGGCATCAGAACGACGATGTGTTGATCCTGTCGTTCAAGACCAAGATGCATGTCATCGGCCCGGGCGTGATCGACGGTATGACAAAGGCACTCGCGGAAGCCGAGAAGAATTACAAAGGCCTGGTGATTTGGCACGCGGATGCGGCGGAAGGCGGCGCGTTCTCCGCTGGCGCCGATCTACAGTCGGTGCTGCCGCTTTTTATGTCGGGCGGCGTGAAAGCAATCGATCCCATCGTCAAACAATTGCAACAGACCCACCAGGCCTTGAAATATGCAAACGTGCCGGTGGTAGCTGCGGTCGGCGGCTTGGCTCTCGGCGGCGGTTGCGAGTTGCTGATGCATACATCCAAGCGCGTCGCGCTGCTGGAATCGTATATGGGTTTGGTGGAAGTCGGCGTCGGCTTGATTCCGGCCGGCGGCGGCTTGAAAGAAATCGCTGTCCGCGCCGCGGCGGATGCCAAAGGCAACGACATACTGCAATTCCTCAAAGGCTCTTACATGAATGCGGCGACCGCTGAAGTGTCGAAGTCGGCGCTGGAAGCCAAGAGAATGGGATACCTTACGCAAAACGATGTGATCGTCTTCAACCCATACGAATTGCTCCACGTTGCCAAGGTGGAAGCGCGTGCGATGTATGACGCGGGCTATCGCCCACCGCTGCAAGCACCGGTTCCGGTCATCGGCCGCTACGGCACCGCAACTATCGGTGCGCAATTGATCAATATGCGTGAGGGCGGCTATATTTCTTCGCACGACATGAAGCTCGGTTCGATGATCGCAGACGTCGTGTGCGGCGGCGATATCGACGCCGGCAGCATGGTAAGCGAACAATGGCTGCTTGATTTGGAACGCAAGTACTTCATGGAGCTGCTCAACAATCCAAAGACGCAAGAACGGATCATGGGCATGATGCAGACGGGTAAGCCGGTGCGCAACTAAGCCGAATAATTGCGGGACAGCGCTACGCGAAGCGTGCGCTGTCCTCAACTGATTGAGGAAGAAGATATGAGCAAGCAAATTCAAGAAGTCTATGTTGTGGCCGCGACCCGTACCCCGGTCGGCAAAGCGCCGCGCGGTATGTTCAAGAATGTGCGTCCGGATGATTTGCTGGTGCATGCCATCAAGTCCGCCGTGGCGCAGGTGCCGGGTCTCGATCCGTCCGTAATCGAAGATGCGGTGGTCGGCTGCGCTTTCCCGGAAGCCGAGCAAGGTTTGAATATGGCGCGCATGGCGGTATTGCTGGCGGGTTTGCCGAATACCACCGGCGGCGTAACGGTCAACCGTTACTGCGCCTCGGGTTTGTCTGCCATCGCCTTTGCCGCCGACCGCATCCGTACCGGCGAAGCCGACGTCATCATCGGCGCCGGCGCCGAATCGATGTCGATGGTGCCGATGATGGGGCATCATCCGTCGATGAATCCGGTCCTGTTGAAAGATGAAAATATGGGCATGGCATTCGGCATGGGCATCACGGCCGAAAAAGTCGCGCAGCAATGGAAAGTCTCGCGCGAAGCGCAAGATGAATTCGCATTGAACTCGCACAAGAAAGCAGTCGCCGCGCAGCAGAACGGCGAGTTCAATGATGAAATCTCGCCGATTGAAATCGTGGAAAGATTTCCCAATCTCGGATCGGGGCAGATCGACGTCAAAACCAAGAGCGTCACGCAAGACGAAGGCCCGCGTGCCGACAGCAATTTGGAAGCGCTGGCCAAATTGAAACCGGCATTTGCCGCCAAGGGCGTGGTCACGGCCGGCAATAGTTCGCAAATGTCCGATGGCGCCGGCGCCTTGATTCTGGTGAGCGAAAAAATTCTCAAGCAATTCAACTTGACCCCGCTCGCTAAATTTAATTCCTTTGCTATCCGCGGCGTGCCGCCCGAGATCATGGGCATCGGCCCAAAAGAAGCGATACCTCTGGCGCTGAAATCGGCAGGCATCACGCAAGACCAGCTCGATTGGATCGAATTGAACGAGGCGTTCGCTGCACAGGCGTTGGCCGTAATAGGCGATCTGGGGCTGGATTCTTCCAAGGTCAATCCTTTGGGCGGCGCGATCGCATTGGGACATCCGCTCGGGGCAACCGGTGCCATCCGCGCTGCGACGGTGGTGCATGGACTGCGTCGCCGCAACTTGAAATATGGGATGGTCACCATGTGCGTCGGCACTGGCATGGGTGCCGCCGGTATCTTCGAGCGCGTGTAAGCCATCGATGCTTCATCTAAGCCGCACCGTGCAAACCGTGCGGCTTTTTTAAACTCACTTTGAGCAGGCTATGGATATTCTGACCCACAAAGCCGACGGCATCCTGACGATCGAATTCAATCGCCCTGAAAAAAAGAACGCGATTACCGCTGCCATGTATAGCGCCATGGTGGAAGCGTTAAAGGATGCGGAAAGCGACTCTGCAGTGCGGGCGATTTTATTCATCGGTAAGCCGGACGTTTTCACGGCGGGCAACGACATCGAAGATTTTTTGAAAAATCCGCCGACTGCCGCAGACAGTCCCGTGCTGCAGTTTCTGGCGCAAATCAGCCGTGCAACCAAGCCCATGGTTGCCGCCGTGGCAGGCAATGCTGTCGGCATCGGCACCACCTTGCTCTTGCATTGCGATCTAGTCTATGCGGCGGACAACGCTAAATTTGCTTTGCCCTTTGCACAGCTCGGCTTATGTCCGGAAGCGGCGTCGAGCATGCTCATGCCGCAAATCGCCGGTTATCAACGCGCCGCGGAAAAGCTGTTGCTGGGCGAGGCTTTCAATGCCGAAGAGGCGCGCGAAATGGGATTGATCAATAAGGTCGTGCCTGGCGATCAGCTGTTCGCTTACGCGCAATCTCAGGCTGCCAAATTGGTTGCGCTGCCCGCCTCATCGATTCGCGTCACGAAGCGTTTGATGAAGCAGGCGCAGACAGCGGCAGTTGAAACCCAAATGGCGGAAGAAATTAAGCACTTCAGCGCGATGCTTTCGTCTCCTGAAGCGAAGGAAGCATTTACTGCATTCGTCGAGCGGCGCAAGCCCGATTTTTCAAAATTCGAATAGCTGTAGGCCTCTTTAAGGCCGATGCCGCTTACTTCGTGATCAAAAACCAGAACGCGCCGATGATGGCGAGCGCGCTCAGGCTGGCGGCGACTTGCACGCGGCGCATATTCAAAAGCATTGCGCGGCGACCGAGATAGATTTTGTTGTAGCGGGAATTGCCCATGACGACCTCCAAACGAATTTCCTGACGACGATTTAATTATATGAATCGTGAGCGCGTTCGTCTGTGAAGTATTCACATTTAACAGTTCAGTGTTGCGTAGACGTCAGTTAAACGTCGCCAAATGGCCGGCAATTAACGTACTGACAATGGGCGGCCGCTCCGCCACGACGGCATGGCCGGCGCCTGCGACAATCACATGGTTTGCGCCCCTGATGTGATCGGCGATATACGTCGAGTCCAAAGGCGGATAGAGGATATCCTCTTCCGCCGACACTACCAGAGTCTTGCAGTCGATTTTGCCCAGCTGCGCGGTTACTCCTTCGTCCAGCATTTCCAAGTAGTGCGCATCGTGCAGCAAGACCTGGCCGGGGCAAAAGTCGGGCATGTCGACCAACGCCCTTTTCAAGCCGATCAGGCGCTTGTTCATTAACTCCGTCGTTTCACGCAGGGTGCGTTGTGAATAAAGATAAGGCACCATGCCGAGAAACAGGCGTTCAACATCGCCTTCATTTGCCAAATCGCGCCATCCTTTGACGATCTCGTATGAGGGCTGGCGGATACGCGCGGTGGTGGCGATCAATACCAGCGATTCCACTCGCGCCGGGTGCAAAGCCGCGAAGGGCATCGCGACCATGCCGCCATAGCTGGTGCCGATGAAGTGTGCTTTCTCGATGCCGAGCGCATCCAGCAAGGCATTCAAGTCCTCGCGATGTTCGTGCATGGTGTAGGGACCCGGCGTGACTTCCGAGCGCCACTGTCCGCGATATTCATACCCCAGCGTGTTGTAACCCATCTTCCGCACGGTTTGGGCGGCGTGGTTCCATGATTCAACGGCGCTCATGATCCCATTCAGGAACAATACGACCGGCGCGCCGGCTTGCACTTCCTGATAATCGTAGTAGCAGCTGAAGCCGCGAATGTTCATGGCCAGCATAGCATTTCCCTTCATCTTTTGATCGCTCAATATTTCGCTCGCCGGCAAGTGTAATGCAAAATCCCCGGGAAATGATTGACATGATGCATATCATGCGAGATGATATTTTGCATGATATGCATCATGTGAGTTGGGGTCTCTATGAATCAAAGAGCGGCGGACAAGGAAGTCTCCTTGCAAAAGATTTTGGCGGCCGGTGCGGCACGCCTGCGCGAAGAAGGAATGGCAGGCGCGGCGATCGCCCCCGTCATGCAGGAGGCCGGTTTGACTCACGGGGCCTTTTATTCCCATTTTGCCGATAAGAACGCATTGGTGGCGGCGGCGTTTCGATACGCGCTCCTGGAAAATCGTCCCTGCTGGATGGGGCGCGCGCTCAAGGAAACCTGGGGACAGCGTCTGGCGCGGCTCGCCAAACGCTATTTGACGCCTGCGCATCGCGACGATTTGGCCAATAGCTGTGCATTGGCCGCGTTGGCCTCGGATGCGGCACGCGCGCAACCTGAATTCAAGCAAGTCTACGAAGACGAATTGCGCAAGTCCCTACATGCGATCTGCGAAATTTCCGAAGACGCACGAATCGCCGATCAGCTCAAATTCGAACAAGCGATCGCCTTCATGGCGCTTTGCCTGGGCGGTATTGCGCTCTCGCGGGCAGTTGAAGGAAAGGTCCTTTCCGAGCGGATACTTGAAGCCTGCCGCAATGCGGCCGGACACATCGCGTTCAACGAAAAAAGGGAGAAATAAATGGATGCGCAGCAGACACTCGACAGCTTTCCATGCAAAACCGTCGAAAAACTTCGCTATGCCGATACCGATCGCCAAGGACACGTGAACAATGCAGTATTTTCGACCATGCTGGAAACGGGGCGTGTCGAAATTTTCTACGACCCTTCTGCGCCGCTCGCCGGTCCGGATTGCGCATTTGTAATCGCTAATCTCAATCTAAACTTCATCGGCGAGATCAATTGGCCGGGCCAAGTCGACATCGGCACTCGCGTCGGTGCGCTCGGCCGCAGTTCAGTGACCTTGGAACAGAGCTTGTTCCAAAACGGCCGATGCGTCGCAACGGCAAGCACGGTGATCGTGCAAATGAATGAAACTACGCGGCGTTCGCAAGCACTGAGCGAAGCGGCTCTTGCACGTCTGAAGAGTTTGATGGCCACTTTTTAAGGAGCGCATCTTGCGAACGCTACTTCTTACCCATGCCAAGCATTACGTCGGCCCCGGCGCCTTGCCTGTTTTGCTGCGCGAAGGTATGCAAGTTCTCTGTCATGATGAGAGCTTCGCCGACACCGAGGCGGCCCGTGCATTTGAAGCGAACTTTCCAGGTGCTGTCGCCTTGCGCGCGCAATCCCCGGAAGGTTTGATCGATGAACTGCAGCAAAAAAAGCTCGCAATCGATACATTGATTTCGAATGACGTGTTTCCGAATTCTCCGCATCCCATTGAAGAGCTCGACGTCAATACGCTGCGAAGCAGTTTTGAAGCTTTATTGGTGTTTCCATTCCGCTTGACTCAATTACTCTTGCCGAAGATGAAGGAACGCAAGCATGGCAGCTTCGTTTTCGTCACCTCCGCTCGTTATCTACAACCCGAATCCGGATATTCGATTGCTACGTCGATTCGCGCGGGCACAACGGCGTTTGCCTTGGCCTTGGCAAAGGAAACCGCATCATGCGGCATTCAAGTGAATGTGTTTGCGCCGAATTATCTTTATAGCGAAGCGTATTATCCGCGTGCGCGCTTTGTTGATGATGCGGCGGGGCGAGAGCTTATCGCGTCGAAGGTACCGATGGGGCGGCTTGGCGATCCGAAAGAAGCAGGAGAAGTGATCGCGTTTTTAGCATCCGGCCGCGCCCCCTTTATGACCGGGCAGGTAATAAACTTCACAGGCGGTTGGCCGTAATTGATTAACGGCTTGTGCGCGTATGTCCGCGCGCCGCGCTCTTTGCCTGAACGAGTATGCGGCTCATCGCAAAACCGACACGATCAACCAAAGGCAATCCGCTGTTGAAGGGGCGAGGCGCACGCGCTTTTTTTCCTCGGCGTAGCAAAAATTCATAGCGCGCTTGCGCTTCTTCGGGATCGCGATAAATATCGCGCACCCATTTTTTCCAAGAGTGGGAATAGCGCCAAACTTCGTATCGACTCTGCATATTTGTCTCTCGTATTTTTTTGGATGGAAGAGAGAATCTTCCCTTGAAGACTGCGAATTTTATCGGTTCGGTAACTGACCGTCAAAAAAATGTAACTAAATTCTTGCGGGAAACTAAGCGCTAGTTTTCCATATTGAAGAAAAGTCTTTCTGGCGAAAAATCAATTTTTCTGCAAATTACTTTTCTAAACATAACTTGCATAGATGACTTCGCAAGACGACAACGGTATGCAAGCGCGACCAAGAATATCGCGGTCAGCTGAGATCCTCTTGTAGTGCTTGTCTGATCCACGCTGCCAGGCTGCTTGCATGAGCCGGCGAGAGTTTGGCAGCGTCATATGCCAGGTTGACAATCAGTCGGTCACGATAGGTGCTGACCGCAGTAAACAAAACTTGGTAAGGCATCGGACAAAGCACGAAAGAAATTGCCTCCACCGCTGATGTGCCCTGGATGGGCTCAACCACGCCGATATTGCTGATCATCGTGCTTTGCGGCGAAGCGAGCATGAGCTTTGCGAAGGCGGCAATGCCCTCTTCGGTCGGCGGAAACATCTCAGGCTGAATTTGTGTAAACAAGAGATGGCCGTCGCCGCGTGTCAACTGCTTCTTGATATCGCTACCGATTGCGCGCGCCAATTCCCAAAACGGTATCTCACCGACGCGGTAAGTCGCAAACAGCAAAGAGACATATAAGCCTAATCCGGTGGCGGAGATTCCACCGTCCAGATAAGGGCGCATGTCGGCCGGGCTACCGAAGCTCAGCGTCTGCGGCGCGCATTCTCCCATCGCTTTGAACTGGGCCGTCAATTGCGCAGCGCCCAGCGCGCCGTGCACGGTAGCGCCATGCTGCTTGCAGCGGGCCACCAATGCGGGCGCATCAAGTTCAATGCGAATAAAGCGCGGCTCGCGCCGGGTTTGTTGTTGATTGAGCCAAGGTAAAGCTGCCGGCCGGCCATGGCGCTTTAATTCCTGTTTACGTGTCTCGGCAAGTGCCATGAACGCTTCCGGTTGCCGATGCCACTGGTGTTTTTCCGGAAATGCATCATGCATGGCCGGATGGATGCGGCCCCTGTCGGCCTGTTTCTCGCGTCCGATGTCGAATACCTCATGCAAAATCTCGCGCAGCAGCGCGGTGCCGGAGCGGCCGTCGGCGATCGTATGATGGAAAGTCAGCGCCAGCACGGAACGACTGCCGTCGGTGAATCGCAAATATAAGCAGCGCATGAGAGGCGCTTCAGTCAACTCGAAGCGATAGCACAATTCTTTTTCGATCGGCGCTTGCCAATTATTCTCGGCCACCGCAATGATCTCAAGATCAAGCGTTTCGCCGTCCGGTTCGAATCTCAATTCTCCATGAGGGTTTGCGCAAATTTTTGCACGCAACAAGGGATGCATTTCTTGCGCTTTGCGCAATCCGTCGCGCAAACGCATTTCATCAAGCGTTCCGGAGATTTCGGCAAACACCACGAAGTTCATTCCCGATACGCGATCCAGCAGCCAGAAAAAACGTTCGCCGGCGTCGAGTGGGCGAGAGAGCGTCAATTGCGTCATTTGGAATTTCGGTGAAGAAAGAGCTCAGGTTAACGGAAGCGAGCAGCATATACAAGCGCAGCGCTGCGATGAAAATTTGTACAATGCATCATGCGAAAACTGCCTCGTTCCTTTTATGCGCGCGACACGGTCGAAGTCGCAAAAGACTTGCTCGGAAAAAGCCTGGTGCATGTCGTTGATGGCGTAAAACGCATTGGCCGTATCGTGGAAGTCGAAGCTTACGTCGGCGCGCATGATCTCGCTTCTCATTCTTCGAAAGGCATTACCGACCGCACCCGCGTCATGTACGGTCCCGCAGGGCATGCCTACGTCTACCTGATTTATGGCATGTACCATTGCATGAATGCCGTGACGGAACATGAAGGGCATGGATCGGCCGTGCTCTTGCGCGCGCTCGAGCCCTTGAGGAATATTCATGGAAAAACCAGCGGGCCGGGATTGCTGTGCAAAGCCATGGAAATAGACAAACGCCTCAACGGTCATGATTTGCTCAGCGACGATTTATATATCGCGTCGCCGCGCACGCGGGAAGCTTTTACCATCGTGGAGAAAGCGCGCATCGGCGTGGATTACGCCGGCGAGTGGGCAATGAAGGAATTGCGTTTTTATATTGAAGGCAATCCTTACGTGTCGCGAAAGTAATCCGCCTCACGATTCCATTCAAAAGAAATGACGCAACACGATTTGCCAAGCTTGCTGTTGCGTCGCCGCGCCGTATTCGCTGGTCGCTGATCCGCTATTACGTTGCCACTGCAAGGCAATTTCATCATGTGCCCAGCGATAACGCGCCTCCAGCCAAGACAAGCGGCTGTGATCGTCGCTATTGACGCGCACCATCGCGGCGAGGTCGAGATGATTGATGATGGCATCTTGCCAGCCGGCATAGAAGAAGAGGGCATGCTTGGTCGGCATGTCTTGTGCGGTTTGTACCCATTGGCGATAGCGTCCATAGATCGGCAAGGGGCCTGAGCGTAGCGCATTCCACCCGGCTTGATCCAGGCCGCTGCCGTTATATTGGTATTCCAAGGTAACAGACAGTTTATTGGACGTGGTATAGGTCGCGCCGGTAGACAGCCGATTGCGAAAAGCCGTATCGCCTGCACTATTGAACGCTTGCGATAAAAGCGAAGGACTGCGGCCGCCCGACCATTCAAAGTAGCCGATCGTAGAGTCGTTGATGAGCATGCTGATGTTCATGCCTAGCTGCACCGGAAGTTTTGCCTCTTTATACAGCAGCCATTGCGGATTGATATCTTCAGTGATTTTTTGGCTAAGCACGAGCAGCCAGCGATCCTGGTTGTTGGTGGCGCCCCAGTTCGGGTGGAAAGGCGCATCGTTAGTTTGCGATTCGAGCTTGGGTGAAAACGCTGCCGTCAGCGAACCGTTGTCCCACAAAGTTTGTCCGCGCAGCATGACGCTGCCTTGCCGGTTTTTCTTCAAACTCGCCGGATCGACCGACACCACCGAACGCACGGCACCGGCGCGGAAATAATCGGTCGGGTTATAGCCGTTCGCCACGCCATAGCGGGCATTGATGCGGCCGAAGTCGGCGACGAAATCATCTTTCGGCTGCCAACTCAAATACGCTTCTTTCAGGGTATTGATTTCATCGCGATGGCCGAACTGGTTTTGCCAATTGACGTCCAGCCGATCGGCAAGTACGGCGCGCCACCCCTTGGCGAGAGTTTTATCGATGAGCAGGTCGAACGATAGCCGCTGATTCTGCTGCGTGGTGGTTCTGGTTTGCGCACCGCCTGCCGCCCCCTCGATGAACGCTTGCCAATCGCGGGCCTGTTCGGCCTTCTTATCGATCTTGTCGGCAAGCGAAAGGGCGGCCGCATCGGCGTCATCGGCGCAAGCCGGCGCCGCAGCAAGCAGTATCAGGAGCCCGATGATTGAGCGCATGCTCACTCCGGCTTGAAGCGCGGCAGATAATCGCGCTGTAGCCAGGCTTCCGGCACATCGCGCTTGGCCCAATCGGAGAAGCGCATGACCGTGACCCAGTTCGGGTCCAGCCCATCGATGATCACGGTTTCGGTCGGACGCTCGACGCCCAGGTATTTTTCAAACTTGCGGTAATACGCCGTCTTCAGCAAGCGGTTGCTTTCGGAATAAAAACGCGATTTGATCGGCCGGTTGTTGGACGTGTCGATCCACATATCGATGTGATGATACGTGACATCCGGCGCTGCAGCGGCAAGCGCGAGTTTATAGGCGCGACGCGTTTGTCGTTCGCCATCCTGCGTATCCTCTTCGGCGGCGAGCGTAGCCTGGTAATCCTTGGCGTAATTCACTGTCACCACGTCACCATTGGCGGCCTGCCCCAGCAGCCGCTGCTGCGGCGAAATGCGGATGCTGGCCTTGTTGGCAGGGTCGTAGAACCACAGGTCGTTGCCGGTCTTGAGCATCAGCTTGTTGGCATCGCGCGCTGGGGCGATGAAGCGGATCAGGCTGCGGAATTGGCCGCTGTTCTTGTCGGCCCGCGAATACACGGCCAGCGTGCTGGTGTCGGTCTGCTTGCCGTTGCGGTATTCGATCAAGGTTGTCGTCAAGCCGAACGGATAATCCGGATTCCGGACCAGGTCGCTGGCTGCCAGGATTTCCTGGGCATTGGGCGCCGCCCAGGCCGAGGTGAACGCTGCGCTCAAAACAAGGGCGGTCGCGGCAAATTTTTTCAAATTCATGTGCATTCCTTATACATGACGCAAGGCGTCGACGATCATCATTTTCGAAGCCCGGTTGGCCGGCCACCAGCTGGAAATCACCGCCACGGCAAACAAGCCGATGACGCTACCGATCAGCAGATTCATGTCTTGCCAGATGCGGATCAGAATCAGGTAAGCGTACGAGTAGCCGGGCGGCGTCCAGGTGAGCCCGCTGCGATTGATCAGGTAGGCGATGATCGACGCGGCGATGACGCCGACGATCGCGCCTAACACGCCCAGCACCACGCCTTCACACAAAAACAGCCTGCGAATTCCCGAGCGGCGCAATCCGATTGCGCGCAAGGTGCCGATCTCTACCGTACGTTCGACGACCGCGGTACTCATCGTGTTGCCGATCGTGAACAGAACGATCACGCCGATCAAGGTCGCGATAAATCCGAACATCGAATCCATGAATTGCATGGTCTGCATGTACATCGGATTAAGCGTCTTGAAATCCAGCACCGTCAGCGGCTCGTTCTTGAATTCGGTCGCGAGCAGTTCCGACAAGCGCAGCTTGGCCGCCGGCATTTGGGCGGTGCGCTTGAGTTGGATCGCGACCGCGGTGACTTGCGGCTTTTCGCGGCCGTAGACCAGTCTTTGCGCCTGGGCCAAATGCATCGCGAGATAGGCATCGTCGAGCGCCTTGATGCCCATGTTTTTCGCCTTGACCACATTCAGGCTGGCGACGTTGGGGGCACCGCGCGCGGTTGCCGCCAGCATTTCGATACGCGTGTCGTTCTGGCGAGGAAGGTTCGCCTGTTCCAACGAGGATAGCGCGGCGATATCCTGAGGCACTTGTTGCGCGCTTTCATTGGTCGCGGCAGACTTGCCTTGCGCCTGATCGCAGTTCTCGACGGCGAGTACGCTGCACAGCTTGAGCTTGCGCGCAACGCCGGTGCCGATGACGACCGTGTCTTGATTTTTGCCGGCGATAGCCAATGGCTGGGCATAACTGACCACGCCGTATTCATTCCATGACAACATGCGGTTGAACTCTTCGGCCACGACGCCGGACGCGATCACGGAACGCGAGGTGCCGGCCGCGAAGTTGCCGGCGATGCCGCCGAGCTGCAAGGTGGGCGTGACCACTTCCAGCATCGGCGCCAGGACCGGATCGCGCTTGACCGTGGCGATGATGCGCTCATAATCGGCAATGCCGTACGCGCTCGGGTTATCCCCTCCCTCCAGGAAATAGTCCTTGTGCTGAATCTGCAAATGGCCTGTGCCTTGCACGAATCCGGTCAGGCTGCCATATGAAATATTCGATTTGTAGCCCCCGAATACCAGGATGGCCACCAAGCCGATGACCATTGCCGACAAGGTCGTCAGCGAGCGGCGGCGGTTGCGTAAGAGATTGCGCAGGGCGAGCGAAAAGGTTTTCATGCTATTGCCTCCAGTTTCTCGCTGTGGCGTTCGATCGCAGTGATGCGGCCGTCGCGGATCATGACGGCGTCATCGGCCGCAGCCATCACTTGCGGATCGTGTGAAGAAAACACGAAGGAAACATGCAGTTCGCGCTGCATTTTGCGCATCAATGCAATGATCGCTGCGCCGGTTTGGCTATCGAGGTTCGCGGTCGGTTCGTCTGCCAATACGATTTGCGGCGAAGGCGCCAAGGCGCGGGCAATGGCCACGCGCTGGCGCTGGCCGCCGGACAATTGACCGGGGCGATTTTGGGCACGGTCCGCTAATCCGACCGCGTCGAGCAAAGCCATGACGCGCTTTTTGCGTTCCGCCGGTGCAACTTTAGTTAATAGGAGCGGATACTCGACGTTCTCGTAAGCGCTCAACACCGGCAGCAAATTGAAGTTCTGAAAAATGAAACCCAGATGGCGTGCCCGAAAATCCGATAATGCATCGTCGGACAAGGTTTGTACCGGCTGGCCGGCAACGATGATTTCGCCGCTTTCTGGCCGGTCGATGCAGCCGATCAGATTGAGCAGGGTGGTCTTGCCGCTGCCGGAGGGGCCGGATATGACGGTAAAGCGGCTCGGTTGAATTTCCAGATTAATGTCGCACAAGGCGGGTACGTCGACGGCATCCAAGTGATATGTCTTGTTGACGCCGCGCAGGATGACAGGTTGCATGGCACTCTCGCAGTAATGAATTCCCTGCAAGTATAGCAACAAATATGCTGATGAGGGCCATCATGCGACAAGATGCAGCATGGCTGGATGAATGGCATCCACGGAGGAATGAAATGACGCTTCGAAAATACGCAACAACGGCTTAAAACAGGCTTTTTACTTCTGCCACGTAATTTTTAACCTCGTCAAGGACGGAGCCGACTTGGTCTTGGCCCATACCGATCAAGGCCTCGATTTCATCGTCGCTCAATTCATTGCCTCCATCGGTATGGAGGCTCAAGCCGATCTTGCGCACCAAGATATTGGATACGCCCACCAGCATCAATCCTTTGGCGCATTGCTGGATGTAAGACTTTTCATGGTGATGCAGCACCAGCTCGATGAACGGTTCCGGGTATTTCCATTTCTTGAGCAGCTGGGCGCCGAATTGGTGATGATAAGTATCCATCACTTCGCTGATGGCGGCGGGATCGATGATTTTTCCGCTCTTATACAAATCCTTAAGGATGTTGGCCAGCAAGAGCTTGCCTATGTCATGCAGCAAGCCCATGGTGTAATAACTTTCCGAGCTGGCGACATGCAGGCGATTGGCGAGCAGGCCGGCGCAGCAGCCGACCGCGAGTGAGTGTTCCCACATTCGATGCAACATATCGGCAAACAACTGCGAGTCCGATTGAAACAAATCGCGCGTCGACAGCGCCAGTGCACAATCACAAGCTTCTTTAAAACCTATGCGCAGCACGGCTGCTTTCAAGGTTTTGCATTCTTTATCGGCGCGATAATAAGTGGAGTTGGCTACGGCGATCAGTCGCGCGGTTAGGCTGGGGTCGAGCTTGATGGCCTCCACCAATACGTCCATGTCGCTCTCGCCGCTGCGTATGATTTCTTGAATCTTGAGAGCGACATCCGGAAGAATCAAAAATCCGGTTTCACCGGCTTTCAAGCGGCGCGCAATTTCTTCCACCGGATTGGCTGCGGTTGCCTGTGCGGCTGCGGCACGGGCTTGCGACGGATTTTCTACAGGGCGAGATATTGCAGTTGGGGCGACATGCGTATAAGCCGAATCGAGCAGCTTATGCGTTTTTTCAATCAGGGATTTTTTTTCAAACGGCTTGCGCACATAATCGGTGACGCCGGCTTGGATCGCCGTGATCACGCTATCTTTGTCGGAGCGCGCGGTGATCATGATGAAGGGGATGCGCCGCGTCTTGGGATCATTGCGTACGTCGATCAGCAATTCATCGCCGGTTTTGATCGGCATATTCCAGTCGGCGACAATGAGATCGAAGTGTTCCTGCTGCAGCTTTTCCCAGGCGTCGTGCCCGTCTTTTGCCAGCACGACGTGACTATCCGCATATTCACCGCCGATAATCACCTGCAGGGCGACACCGACATTTTCTTCATCTTCGGCAATGAGAATGTTCAGGCTCATTTCCCGCCTCCCGGATATCTACATTACTTACGTCCCCATCGAAGTACCCAATATCTTGCGAATCTTGGCGCCGAGTTCACGCGGACTAAACGGTTTGACCATGAAATCGTCGGCGCCGCAGGCAAGCGAAAACGCCTGGTCTTGCGGTTGGCCGTAGGCAGTCAGCACGATGACATGAATGTCGCGCGTCTTGGCGTCATCTTTCAGCATTTCGCAAACCTGGTTGCCGGAGAGCTTAGGCATGCGCACGTCGAGAATCATCAGGTCGGGGCGCTCTTTCTTCGCAAGCTCAAGAGCGGATGCGCCGTTTTCGGCAATCAGGAATTGATAACCCGAACTCTTGACGACATAGCTGACCGATTCGACGATGTTCGGTTCATCGTCGCAGATGAGCACCTTCTTTGCTGCTGCCATATTCTCCTCAATTCTTGCTTTGTTCGTTCAATGCGGTAGATAGTTCTTCGTGCGTCAACATACCCAATTCGACCAGCACCTCGCCCAGCTTCTTGCGCGGTTGGTCGACTGACGGCAAGAGGATGACAAAAGTGCTGCCTTTGCCCAGCGCGCTGTTGACTTTAATCGTGCCGGCGTAATGCTCAATGATGTCCTTGCAAATCGATAGTCCGAGACCGGTTCCGCCTTGCTTGCGTTTCTGGGAATCGTCGACTTGGTAGAAGCGTTCGAAAACGCGCTCGACTTCTTCGGGCGGAATGCCGATGCCGGTATCGGTAATCGACATTTCGATGATCGGTTGACCCGAGGGCGTGTCGGTCAGACGCTTGAGTTCGACCTTCACTTCGCCGGCATCGCTGAATTTCAACGCGTTGCTGAGAATATTGCCGAACACTTGGCGAATCTTGTCGCTTTCGGCATAAATCGCCATGTGCGGGTCGTCGATGCTCAGCGACAGGCTAAGTCCTTTGTCGCGGAAGGCGGGCGTAAACAACTCCACCGTCGATTGCGCAATCTCGCAAAGATCCAGGATTTCGTCGTTCCATACCATTTTGCCGGCGTCGATCTTTTGCAAGTCGAGTACGTCGGTAATCAAGCGCGACAAGCGGTCGCTTTCGCTATTAATGATGGACAGGTAACGTTTGCGGATGCCGATGTCTTGTTTATCTGCGTCGTCGAGCAAGATCTCGGCGAAGGACTTGATCGAGGTAAGCGGCGTGCGCAATTCATGCGAGACGATGGAGATAAAGTCGGATTTGACCTGGTTCAGGCGGATCAATTCGCGGTTCGCCTTTTCAAGCTCTGCGGTGCGTTCTAAGACCTTTTGTTCGAGACTGGCGCTGAGGACTTGCAAATCATGGTTTTTGCGGCGAATTTCTTCCTGGGCTAATTTGCGCTGCGTGATGTCGCGCACCGTAATGACGACACCGGCGCGCAGCGTCGTGTGCAGAAACGCAACCGAGATTTCAACTTCGACGCGATGGCCGTCGCGGTGCTCGAAGGCGGTTTCGTAGCAAGGCAGAAAAGCTTCACCCGACAAGCGGCGCAAATGGTTGTCCATGATGCGTCCGCGTTCGTCCGTCATGAAGGCGAAGATAAAAGATGGCCAACCCAACAGTTCTTCGGCGCTGCGACCCGTCATCAGGCAAATGGCTTCATTAACGAAGCTAAATCGCCTGTTCTCGATAATCATCAGCCCTTCGCCCATCTCCGACAAGCTCGCGACCAGGGCCTTATATAAGGCTTGGTCATCCGTGCGCGTGTCGTCGGGAAGGTCAGGTACGCGTACCGTTCCGCGGCGGTACGCCTCCAATGATTCCATGCTGTCTCCCGCTACATCTAAAAGTGTTATTTTATTTCCCCAAGGTAACATCACTCCACATGCTTTTGGTTTGCATTGCGCGACGTTTAACATTCGTTTGCACTGGCCGTTCGGCCAGGAGTTAAAGAGTGTTGCATTTTCATTCGCGGATTTCAAGCGTTCATTCCTGTAAAAGAGGTGTTCATCCCCTTAGGCACAAGCAGAGCACGTGTTGGATTTATGTTTACTTTTCAATCCATCACACTATTTTTAACGGGAGTTGCCGCCATGGTCACCTTGCCTGCCAAGCGCTTGATGTTGGGAGTCGGATTTGCATTGGCCGTTTTGCAGCCGGCATGCGGCGATGCCGACGCATCCGTGCCGCGAACTTTTGTTGCGGAGGAACCGCAACCGAGCGACGCGCCGTCCAGGCTAGTCAGGCGTTTGAACCACAGCCAGTTGCAGGACGCCGATTACGAACGTACGCCGATCCAATAAGCAGAGGGACAAATGCGCTGTTAATTAAGATGGAAGCGTTTTGGCCAGCGTGAATTTTGCTTGATCAGTTTGCCGGAACCCCTCAGACTGCTGCTGGCGTATTGAGTAAATGCCTGCAAAGACGATGTGATCAAGCCACAGCCGACGTTCGCGGGAGGGCTGTGTTAATCAAGATATGAAGAGCTTAAAGAGCCGCAGCCCATCAAATAGTTTTCGGTTTGCCGGCGCCGATCTGGCGTTGGGCATCGGCGTCGTCATGCTGGGCGCCGGCCTGCTGGTTTTGCGCAACGGCTTGCCGCGCTGGATGTTCGGCGATCCATCGCAATCGGCCCAAGTGTCGTCATTGTGGCCTGCCATGCTGTTTCTTACGTACGCCGGCCTGGGTATGCTCGTACTTGTTTCTATCCCCTTCATCGATTTGCTACTGGATCGTTACCGCGTGGCCAAAGTCGGCAAACGGTTGCTGATCGGCTCTGCCGTCATTTTGAAAATTCTCGGCATCGGCGTGTTATTTGTGCCGCCTCTTGCGTATCGCCTCGTGTTCGGCAAGGCGCCGACAAATCTGGGGTACTTCGGTTTCTGGGCGCTCGCCGCGATCCTGTCGGTTTCCGCGTATGTGTGCCTCGTCCTGCATCGCACCGCCAAACGGCAACGGGTTCAGGAGCGGCGACTACGGCACGAATCGGAAAATCTCGGCACGGCATTGGCCAGGGCCGAGCTGGCGATGCTGGAGGCACAAGTCGAACCCCACTTCTTGTTCAACACCCTGGCCCACATCAAGCGTCAATACCGCAAGAATCCGGCCGCAGCCGACCGCATGCTCGGTGCCTTGATCGAATATTTGGAGCGCGCATTGCCGGCGGTGCGCAGCGCCAATTGGACCGTGGGCGACGAAATCGGCTTGATCGAGGTTTATCTGAATATATTGGCGCTGCGTTTTGGCGAGCAATTACGCTTCGTCATTTCGATGCAGGAGCCGGCCCGCAGCATTCGCTTGCCGGGATTGACGGTGGCGACGCTGGTGGAAAATGCAGTGCGTCACGGCCTCGCCCCTAAAAAAGAGGGCGGCACGGTGACCGTCGATGCCACGATCGAAGATGAGACGGTTGTGATTGCGGTTTGCGACGATGGCGTGGGCTTGCGCATGTCATCCGGCAGCGGATTGGGCTTGGCAACTACCCGCGCGCGTTTGCGCAGCGTTTATGCCGATAAGGCGACGCTGCACGTGGAACCGAGGCAGCCGCAGGGCGTGCGCGCGATCCTCACGATTCCGGTGGCTGCCTGATGAACGTCGCATCCCTGGATACTTCGCCGCGATCTTTTTTGAAATTTGGAAGGCTGCGCCACATGTTGCGTCCGGCAATCTTTTGGGCGACTTTGGGCAGCATCGCGGGAACGGCGTTCGGGTTGTCCCAGCAAACCGGACTCGTGGCGACACACGGGTATGGATACTTGATCGTTCGCAATTTGCTGGCGTCGTTCGCCGCTGCCTATATTTTGATTTTGGTTTGGGCAGTCGTCATCAAAAGCGGCTCGGAGATGGCAGCCAGGCCGGGCCGATTTATCGCAGCGCTGGCGATCGGAGCGGCGTTTGCCACGGGCGCGGTGTGGGGCATCGATCTTGTCATGCCGCTCCACTCGATTTGGCCGAGACCGCAGCGGCTGATGGACAGCTGGATGACGATCGCCTTATACGGTGCAGTGTTCGGCTGGGCCGCCGTATTGAACATTCGCCGCATTGAAGATCAAGGGCGGCTCGACACTTTGCTCGCACGGCGCTCGGTATTGGCTCTGCAGGTCGCGCATTCGAACCTGCTTACCGCTCGGGCCAAAATCGATCCGGATATGGTGGTGCGTTTACTGAAAGATGTGCGGGTTCGCTATCAATCCGGTCCCGACGAAGCGGCTACGCTGCTCGATCTGATGATCAGTTATTTGCGTCTTGCGATGAACCGCGAACGCGAGAAAAAATTCTCGTTGACGAGTGAATTGGCATTGGCGCGAGCCTATGTCGCCTTGCGTGAAGCCGAGACGGACAGGCACATCGGCATACATGTCAACGTTCAAGGCGGTGGAGCGTCTGACGAAGCACGCGCTCTGCCGATCTTTGCGATCGCGAAGACGCTGATTGATCAAGCATTGATCGAACAAACGAAAAAAATCGGATTGCTGATCGATGTGCTGATCGGCGAGTTGAATATAGGCCTCGATACAGGCGCCGCGCAATTAGACGAAGCGGCGCTGGAGCGCATTCGCGCAAGCTTGCAAGCCCTGCCCAATGGCGGATCGAAATTAAACATACTGCATCAATCCATGGATATGGGAAGCCATCGTTATGTGGTCAAGATCAACGGCTGACAAAGACGCCACGGCTTTGATCGTCGAGGACGAGCCGGCGTTGCGCGAAGAATTGCGCGAGATTTTGACCGGGCTTTGGCCGGAACTCGATATTGTTGCCGAAGCGCAGAACGGCATTGACGCGCTACGCATGGTTGCCGAGCATGCGCCGGCAATCGTCTTCCTCGACATTCAAATTCCGGAACCGAACGGGCTCGACGTGGCGCGTTTGATCGGCGATCGCTGCCATGTCGTGTTCGTCACCGCCTATGATGCGCATGCCGTCGATGCGTTTGAAAAGGGTGCAGCGGATTATATTTTGAAGCCGATTGCCGAATCGCGATTGGCCGTTACCGTGGAGCGCTTAAAGCAAAAACTTGCGCAACATCCTGCCGACTTGGTGAGCCTGGTGGAACGATTGCAACCCGCGCAAGCACGTACTCAGTACTTGCGCTGGATCACAGCCTCGGTCGGCAAGTCGCTGCGCATGATCACCATCGACGAAGTGGTGTTCTTCCAGTCGGATCAAAAATATACGCGCGTGGTGATGGCCGATTCGGAAGTTCTCATCAAAAAAACGCTCAAGGAATTGTTGAACGAACTCGACCCCGAACAATTCTGGCAAATTCATCGCTCGACCGTGGTGAACGCATTAGAGATCGCCAGCATCGAACCGAATATGGCCGGCCAGTTATCGGTGAAACTCAAAAGCCGGCGCGAGCAATTGCCGGTGTCGGAATCGTTTGCGAAACGGTTTCGGCAGATGTGAGCTACCTGGTGCGTGCAAAAAATGCAGCCGCCTGCTGCAAAAATCGCGTTTGTCTTTTCCTCTGCCTCCTCCGATCATCCCTACAGGCGCGACGGCTGCCGCGAATCCTTAGCCCTGAACGAGGAGATTCAATATGATTTTTCGTCGATTTTTGTTTGCTTTTGCTTTGGCGTTCTTGCCGTTTGCAGCCTTCTCTTCTGAAGCTTCCGCGCAATCCGCGATTCCTGCGGGTGTACACCAGCTTTTAGCGCACATGTCCAAAGCCTGGGCTGATCGCAACCTGGATGACGTGATGCGTGACTTCCATCCCGACTTCAAGAGTATCGGCCGCGACAGGGCGGCGCAGCGCAAATTTTATGAAGAGCAGCTGTTCCCTTACATCAAGCAATGGGATATGTCCTTGGGCAGTTTTCGGCAAGAAGGAAATATCGCGCATGTCATGCTTAACATACGCACGGAGAAAGGAAATATTCCCTTTCCGACGCAGCTGATTCTGGATAAGGGACGCTGGTACTTTTATGGAAACCGGGAATAGAGCCTGCGATGATCATGGTGAAAAAGTTCTTATTGACCATTGCGCTTGCAGGCATTTTTTGCGCAGGGGCGAATGCCGAAGTCGATGCCGATGCACTGGGAAAAGCGGAAGGCTATCCCGCAGCCAGGCACTTCCTCGGATTGACGCAAGAAAAATTCATGGTCGGGACTTTCTCGAACATGAGCCGCAGCTTCCCGCATAGAACAATTCGTGCCGGGGATGCCGTCGTTCCGCTCGCCAAAGCATCGGCCGAATTGAAATTGACTTATTCCATGTTCGGTAACGAATATTCGGTTCAAGAATATTTCAAGAGTCACCGGCTGACCAGCATGATGATCTTGCGGGACGGGGAAATCTTGCTGGAGGAGTACCAATATGACCGTAAGCCGGAACAGTTGTTCACGTCATTCTCCATGGCCAAATCCGTCGTCAGCCTGGCAGTCGGCAAGGCACTGGAGGAAGGCTTGATCCACTCGCTGGACGATCCGGCACATCGGTATGTCTCCGAACTCAAGGCGCACCCCTACGGTGAAACGAGCATACGAAATCTGCTGCGCATGGCTTCCGGCGTTAAATTCTCCGAGGACTATGCCAACTTCAGCGACATACAGTTATTGGCGGCGAACAGTTTCTTCTCCAGCGTGATCGCCGCACTGAAGCCCTATCAAACAAGAGTGGTGGAGCAAGGCGCGCGATTCCGTTATGCGTCGTCCGAAACCGCCGTCCTTGGATTGGTTGTGCGCGGCGCAACCGGCAAGAGCCTCGCGGATTATGTCAGCGAAAAGATCTGGAAGCCCTTGGGAGCGGAGGCGGATGCTGCCTGGATGATCGATCCCAAAGGCGTGGAAATCGGATTTGCTTATTTCAATGCGCGCTTGCGCGACTATGGCCGCCTGGGAGCGATGCTGGCCAACGACGGCGCCTGGAACGGCCGGCAAATCATTCCGGCGTCCTATCTGCGGGAGGCCACGGACTTTCATGCGCACCCGCAGGAGTTTGCCGGCTATGGCTACCACTTCTGGACTTTGCCCGGTACGTCGCGCCACTTTGCGCTGAAAGGCTTGCACGGCCAATTCATCCTGGTGCATCCGGCCAAGCGCCTGGTGCTGGTACAGACAGGCGTCATCCAAATCGCTCAGAATGGCGGCATGAATGCCCTTTGGCCGGAGCTGAATGCGGTATGGCAGGCCTTGATCGCCGCGACGCCGGATGCAAAGCGGTAGAAAAAGCTGACAGGTTCGAGAGAGGTGAGTTCAGCCAGAGTGGGTTTCGACTATGCGAGTTATCGCCTCGATGTCGATTCGCACGCTTGAGCAGGCTCGCCGAGATACTGCTTGCATACCCACGCCTTGCAAGTCTGCACCAAGGGATCGGCTTGCGCGCCGTAGCGCGTGGCGACATAAAAACCGGTGTCGCCCAAAAAAGCGTGAAAGCTATGCGCCAACACCAGCTGGCCGTGCGCGTATATCAATTCGTTACCGCCGGCGGGAAAGCCGCCTCCCAGCCATATCCCCAATCCATTCTTGGCGGCGATCACGCCCATCAGTCCGCTGTCCACGTCGTAGTAGCGTTGCGGCTCAATGCCCGGGCATCCGGCTGCCGCGCACCAGTACGCCCAGCTATCCGGGAAATGGCGGTTGCGTATCCAGGTGTGTTTGGCAAGTTCGTGCGGTGAGTAGGGCGGGCCATCGGGAAAGAAGTCGGGCGCGCACGCAGGGACACAGAAATTACCCGGCGTGAGCATGGCCGTATCCCATTCGGGCCATCTGCCGTTGCCGTACAAGACGACGATATCCGCTTCATCGATGCGGCGGTCCGACCCTGGCACGCCGGGAAAGGAGTCGAGCGAAAGCTGCACGCCTGGATTTTCAGCCTCGAATTCCTTGATGCGTTGCATCAGAAAAAATGTCGTCGACGGCGGCGCCAGCATTTTGAGATGGGCGGTGGTTTTTTTCTTCGCCAGGTCGGTGGCATCCGCCAGCGACTGAAAAATATCGCTCAAGCGTTCGGCATAAAAGCGGCCGACCTCCGTCAATATCAAGCCGCGCGCATTGCGTTCGAACAGCGGCTGTCCCAATTCTTCCTCCAACGCCTGGATGCGGCGGCTCAGCGCGGATGGCGAAACCGACAGCACGCCGGCGGCGTCCTTGATGGTGCCGAGCCGCGCCGCTGCTTCAAAAGCCCGCAGCGCTTTGGTGGAGGGGATTCGCGCCATGCATGAAAAGAAGTGTTATGTTGGCGACAATTCTAACGCGATGCGAATCCACGACTGCATTTTTTGCACGTCAGGTGCGCAAAAAATGCGCTTGTTGCACGCCCGGAGCCGCCTTATCGTTCACTCACACCAACAAGAACGGGTGAAACCATGAACCATCCCCAGCGCCTCCACGCCTTAGACAATCTCAGAGCCATCATGATGTGGCTGGGCGTTATTCTGCATGTCGCAGTCAATCACATCCAAGGATATTTTCCCTTGCCGTGGCGCGATCCGGAGACGACGCCGGTGGCCAATTTCATCTTTTACTTCATCCATGCCTTCCGCATGCCGGTGTTTTTTGTCGTCGCCGGTTTTTTTGCCGCCTTGCTGGCGGCGCAGCGCGGATGGTTCGGCATGGCGAAGCACCGCTTGATGCGGCTGGGCTTGCCCTTCATCGTATTTTGGCCGCCGCTGTTCATGCTGACCGGCCTTTTGATCATGCGGTACATGAGCTTGATGATGGACGCCGGTACCGGGCTGCCGCCCGGCATGGGCGTGGCAGCCGAAAGCACGGAGGGTATGGAGCGCTCGCCGATCAGCACGCTGCATCTATGGTTCATCTATTACTTGATTTGGTTTTGCCTGACGGCGGCGGCGTTCGGCTGGCTCGGCCGATGGGTGCCTGCCGCTTGGCGTACCGGCGCCGGCGCAATATTGCAACGGATCGTATCGTCCTGGTGGGGCGTCATCATTCTGACCGCGCCGCTGGCCTTCATCGGCAGTTTCTTCGCCAGGGGCGTGGTGCGCACCACCGGCTCCTTCATTCCGACGTCATTCGAGTTTTTTCACTACGGTTTGTTTTTCGCGATCGGCTGGGTGATCTACCGCTACCGGGACGAATTACTCGATCGCTATGTACGCGCGTGCTGGCGTTACGCCGCGGCGGGGCTGGTCAGTTACGTGATAGCCCGTGTCTTGTTCTATTCGGTCGACGCCTATCCGGAACAAACCCAATTATTCAGCACGGCGATCGCCATTGCCTACAACTTGACCAGCTTGCTGTGGAGTTTCGCCTTGCTCGGTTTGTTCATGCGCTACCTCCCGCAACGCAATCGCGTGCTCGCGTATATCGCCGACAGCGCCTACTGGGTGTATTTGATCCACATGTTGTGCACCATCGGTTTCGGCGTACTGCTGTATAACGCTCCTCTCGGTGCGTTCGCTAAGATGGCCATCAATATTCTCGCGACGACGCTGGTGTGTTTGGTCAGCTATCACGTTCTGGTGCGATATACCTTCGTCAGCACTTTCTTGAACGGCCGTCGCCATGAATACAAAGGCTTTTTCACGCGGGGACGTATCGGCGTCGCAGTGGCCTTGCTGTTTGCCTGTTATTTGGGAATCACACAGATCAAGTTTGCGGAGACCAGTGCGCCCGCGCGCGGCGGCCCGCCTGCCGCCATAACCGTGCCGGCCGATGTTGCCGCTTTTCTGGCCGAGCTTGGCAAGGCTTACGGCAGCGCGAACAGCGCCGAGGTCGGCCGTTATCTCGCGAGCGATTTCCTGCATCAAGGCATGGACAAAGGCACCTTCCTCGACCATCTGCAAAAGCATCAGCGGTACCTCGGCAAGTTGGAAATTACGCCTGTTGCGCTCAAGGCCAATGGAGATGAACTGCAACTGACAGCTTATGCTAAGACGCCGCATGGCGTTCTGGGGCCGCCTCTGCAGCTTTTGCCTTTGCACGTCGGCGCCACCCTCATCAAGGAAGAGGGTGCTTGGAAGCTGCGCGGCAATCAGCAAATGAATGAAACGGGTCTTTATAAGGAATTAAATTCCGTCTATGCCGATTTTTCTCCTTCCGATCTCGACGCGTACAAGCGCATGATTCCGGCCGGCTTTTCCATGCCGCAGACCCCTTGGGTGCGCGTGTTGGTCGTCCATTGGAAGGACGTGGAACCGCCGCAAACGCCATATCGCCTGGCACAATTGAGCATATTGGTGAACAAGGATGGTGCCGATATCTGGCATATTCTCGCCATGCCTGAAACAGATTGGCTGGTAGTCGAGGCCGGCAAGCAGGTCGGTTTTCCCAAGATGCTGGCAGATGTCGATATCAAGCGCTCCTTCAGCAATGAATGGCGGGTGGAAGTACGCCGGGACGGTAAGCCACTCGCGGATATCGCTTACGACCCCATCGTGATCACCAAGACCACGGACGTTTCGCTGCCGGTCAATCCCGATGCATGGCTGGTGTTGACCAAGGATGGTTACCAGCAAAAATCCCTGATGACGGAACTGATGCCGCCGCTGCGGCAAAAACATGGCCTGGGCTGGATGACCATTCATCCGCAAGCCTCGCCCTGGAAGGAACTTCTTGCGCAAGGCAGCCGTGCCCCGGCCGGCTTCATGGAGGCGCGCGGTCCGCGCAAGCTGCATGTCTATGCCTTGAATAACGTGAGCGTGCCGGCAGATATCAAGCAAACGTTCGAACGGATTTCGGAAGCATGGGCGCGCGGCGACATGAAAGCCGTATTGGAAAATTATCACGCGGCCTTTCTGGTGACAAACCAAAAGGATCTGGCGGCAATGCGGCGTATCAATGAGTTATCTCGCCGGTATGAATGGCTGATCAAGGATTTCAGGCAAGAAGGCGATTTCGCCTGGATTAAAGGGGAGGTCTTGACCGATATCGGCGCTTTTCCACAGTCGGCGCGCTTAATCAAGGAATTGGGGCGCTGGGTGTTCTATGGCGATGGCGGCTCGATCCGGGATCGCGAACTAAAAGGCGCGGCGGTGTTTGACCGGCAAACTAAACCTGGAGTATTCGAAGCCGACGCACGCAAGGAGGCGCAAGAAGTCATGGCAGCCAAAGATGATTTGCGCTTTGACACGTCAACCAAGGAATTGTGGGACTTGGCCACCCTCAGTAATGCCATCTTCAAACCTGCCGGCAGCGGACCATTCCCCGCGCTCGTTTTGTTGCACGACTGTTCCGGCCGACAGGGGCCGGGCATGCGCAACTGGATCGACGTGGCTTTGAAGAAATCCTACGTGGTGATGGTGGTCGACAGCATGCGCGGTCATCCGAGCAATTGCACATCGCCGCTCAAGGTTTCGATCGCGCGGCGCGTGAAAGACGCTTACGACGCACTTGAACACTTGAGAACGTTGCCAATGGTTGATCCTAAGCGCATTGCCGTGACGGGTTTCTCACAGGGCGGCATCGTCGCGCTGTTATTGTCATCGAAAGAATTTGCCGACATGTTTTCCGTGCAACACCGCTTTGCGGCTGCGTCGGCGCTTTATCCGCTTTGCTACATGTCGGCGCGCTATGCGAAATATGACATCGACTTTCTGCGGCAAGATACGGACATTCCGCTGAAAGTTCTCATGGGTGAGGAAGACACTTATACCCCGGCTTACGATTGCATGCTCGGATTGCTTCAGTTAAATACACGCGGCGCGCCAGTTGAGTGGCACATCTTTCCGAAGGCGAGCCATGGTTGGGATATTCCGGAGATCAACGGCAGGCGCGTCATGAGTTTTCGTGGTGATATGGTTGGTTTTAGTTACAATCAGACTGCCACCACGGAATCACGCAAGATGTTGTTCGATTTTCTTGAGCGGCGCATGGGAAAAGCAAAATAACGCGGTTTATCGATCATCCAGTTTCTTTTGCCAAAAAAGCGCATGCCCCATCGCCGGATCGAGCGCATAACCGGCGAAGCCGCACGCGCGGTACAGCG
This sequence comes from Burkholderiales bacterium, assembly GCA_016177875.1. Lineage (GTDB taxonomy): Bacteria > Pseudomonadota > Gammaproteobacteria > Burkholderiales > Burkholderiaceae_D > Paucimonas. The sequence continues at coordinate 4,434 of JACOUL010000055.1, read as the reverse complement.
ATTGCGCCGTGCGGTTGCCCTCTAAGACTTCCAGAGTGAGTTTGCAGCAGCCGAGACTGCGCGCGATCTCCTCTACTTTTTCCAACATCATTTTGGCTATGCCGCGCCGGCGATATTGCGGCGCGACCGCGAAGTCATGAATATTCAATAAGGGTTGGCAGGCGAAGGTGGAAAATCCTTCCATGCAAATCGCCAATCCCGCCGGCGCGCCATCGGCAAATGCCAGAACGACATGCGCGGCAGGGCGCTTGCGCAGTTCGGCAACCAGATTTTGCTTGACGTGCGCCGGTAATTCCTCGCCGCCGCCCATCTGATCCATTGCGTAAAAATTAAGCAGGCCGATGACGGCTTCGCCGTGTGATGGGGAATCCAGATTGGCCTTGACGATTTCTATCACGATGCCATTCCTTTAATGATGATCGATGCGCCATTGTAAAGCGCGAATCAATTTTTCTTGCATGGAACCAAGATGTTCCGCTCTTCTCTAATCAATGCGAAAAAAAATCTTTATTCCGCAACAGTTTTTGCTACTCAGTCAGGCAACTTTTATCTATACTTGCGTGCCGCCATAAAGCGGTACGTATTACTCACGCGTCGTCATGTCAAAAATCCAATCGCGCAAGCCGATCGAAATCAAAATCTCTACCGTCGTTGCAGTGTCCGTCATTCTCCACGAAGCAGATCTTCAGATGTTGAATCAGGCGATGCTGGAGTTGACCGGCGGCGCGCCGGATTATTTCGACGATGAATTTGCCGTCATCGATATCGGCGGCGCCGACATGGCGGGCAAAGCGATCGACTGGCCGGCATTGATCGCGATGTTGAAATCGTATCGTTTGAATCCCGTCGCGGTCAGAAATGCGGCGCCGGAAATCGCGCCGGATATTTTGGCTGCCGGTTTAAGCCTGGATGTCATGGTGAAACCGGTGCGCGAACCGGTTGAGGAACCGATTGCCGCTCCGGCGCCGGTAGCCCCTCCTGAACCCGCTCCCGTTTCAGTACCCGCCCCTGTCATAGCAAGCGCCGCACGCACCATGATCGTCGACACGCCCGTGCGCGCAGGGCAACGCATTTATGCACGCGACGCCGACCTGGTGGTGACCGCCATCGTCAATAGCGGCGCAGAATTAATCGCCGACGGCAGCATTCACGTGTATGCACCCTTGCGCGGACGCGCGCTGGCCGGCGCTAAAGGCAATACCGAAGCACGCATCTTCGCCATGAATATGGAAGCCGAGCTGGTGTCCATCGCCGGCATTTACAGCACTTTCGAAAATGGATTTACCCCCGCCGTATTTCATCACCCCGTGCAAGTGCGTTTGGTGGGCGACCGCATCGAAGTCTTGCCGGTCGATACGCATTGAGGGCGGCAGGCACAAGCTTTTACATCACAGTACTAACCAAGAACTAAAGGAGTAAGTTGTGGCAAAGATCATCGTGGTGACCTCGGGCAAAGGAGGCGTCGGCAAAACGACGTCGAGCGCCAGCTTTTCTACCGGCTTGGCTATGCGCGGTCACAAGACGGCGGTGCTGGACTTCGACGTCGGCTTGCGTAATCTTGACTTGATCATGGGTTGCGAGCGCCGCGTCGTATACGACCTGATCAATGTCATCAACCAGGAAGCCAGCCTTAATCAAGCGCTGATCAAGGACAAGCATTGCGAGAACCTGTTCGTGCTGCCGGCATCGCAGACGCGGGACAAAGATGCGCTGACCGAAGAAGGCGTCGAGCGCGTATTGAACGATTTGATCACCATGGGTTTTGAATACATCGTGTGCGATTCGCCCGCCGGCATCGAGCGCGGCGCCGTGATGGCGCTGACCTTCGCCGACGAAGCCGTCGTCGTCACCAACCCGGAAGTCTCGTCGGTGCGCGATTCCGACCGCATTCTCGGCATCATCCAAGCCAAGTCGCGCCGCGCGCAAAAAGGGCAGGAGCCGGTCAAGGAACACTTGTTGATCACGCGCTACGTGCCCAAGCGCGTCGAAGCCGGCGAGATGTTGTCTTACGCCGACGTGCAAGAAATCCTGCGCATTCCGCTGATCGGCATCATTCCTGAGTCGGAAGCCGTGCTGCATGCGTCCAACCAAGGCAATCCCGCGATCCACATGGCCGGCAGCGATGTCGCCGAAGCCTATCAAGATGTGGTCGCGCGTTTCCTCGGCCAGCAAGTGCCGCTGCGTTTCGCCGCGTATGAAAAGCCGGGCCTGCTGCAGCGCATTTTCGGAGGCAAGTGAAATGGCGCTGCTTTCATTTCTTTTTCCGAGTAAAACCAAGACGGCCAGCACCGCCAAAGAACGCCTGCAGATCATCATCGCGCACGAGCGCAACGACCGCTCCGGCCCGGATTTTTTGCCCGCGCTCAGGCAGGAATTGATTGCGGTGATTTCCAAGTACACCAAAGTCAATGCCGACGACATCAAGATCTCGCTCGACCGCCAGGGCAACCTGGAAGTCTTGGATGTCAATGTCGTTCTGCCGGATGTGGTGACGGAAAAATAAACCGCGATCAGTAGCCGCCGAAAATCCTGTCGAGGGCATTTTGAATCTTCGCCCGATCTTCAACCTCTGCAGATCCGACAAGGGTTTTCAGGCGAGTCGCGGGAGCTGCTGCGAGTTCAGGCGTAAATAAATAATATTTTTTGCCTTTTACCCGAATTAAGGGAAACACATCATCCGGCGGCTTTTTGCCGATGGCTTTGATCGCTACAAGAGGAATAACAATTCGTGTCGCTAGCGATTGGACAAAATCGTTTTGTACATCCACAAGAAATGGCGCAATGGCTTTATTCGCTCCGGGGTTTTCGTAAATATCGAAGCGCGCCATGTCAGAAAGAGCGCCATTCCTGCAATAGTGTCCCTTCCATTTCTATCCGCTTATTGTATTCAGCGATGAATTCGGCGTTTTCCACCGTCCAGCGCTGCTGTTTCGCTGTAGCGACGACTTCGCGCAGCGATTCCTCACAAACTTGCGAAATGTTAATGCCCAAGGCCTTTGCGTCCGTATAGACATCAACCGGAAGACTGATATTGGTGGCCTTCTTGGTCATTTTCAGGGCGGCGCGTCGCATGCTGGCTCCTTTGATTCTGATGCGCATAGAGTATGCGCATTATCATGCCACAAAATTCGGGAAGGCGAAGGTTTAATGCCTGCTCAAAGAATCAATCGGACTCTTTACGCCTCGCCCGCCGCGATTCAAGACGTGGGTATAGATCATCGTCGTCGACACATCCGAGTGGCCCAGTAATTCCTGCACCGTACGAATGTCGTAGCCCGATTCAAGCAAGTGTGTCGCAAAGCTATGGCGAAATACGTGCGAGGACACACGCTTGTGAATACGTGCACGTTCAGCGCCGCGCTTGATCGCGCGTTGGAACGTCTGATCGTATAAATGATGCCGCCGCACGACACCAGAACGTGGATCGGTCGATTCGTGGTCGGAGGGAAACACCCAGAACCAGCCCCACTGCGTCCCCGCACGGGGATATTTGCGTTCCAGCGCGTCCGGCAGCATCACCCCCGGTCGGCTTGCTGCCCGATCGTCGTCGAAATACCTGCGCGCTGCCGAAACCTGCTCACGCAATGGTTCGACCAGAACAAGCGGCAGCATGGTGACGCGATCCTTGAAGCCCTTGCCTTCTCGAATAATGATTTCGCGTCGCACGAAATCGACGTCCTTCACGCGCAAGGTAAGGCACTCCATCAGCCGCATGCCTGTGCCGTACATCAAGCGGGCCATCAACTGATATACGCCTTCCATGCCCGCAAATACCGCTTCGATTTCCGCTTGCGTCAGCACCGTCGGGCGCCGGGGCGGCCGGTTTGGGCGATGCAGATCCTCCATCCATGGCAACTCGATGCCCAGCACTTCCTTGTAAAGAAACAACAAGGCGCAGAGCGCTTGCTTATACGTAGCAGCGGAAACATGGCGTTCGTTGGTCAAATAAGAAAGGAAAACTTTTACTTCTTCCGCCGCCATTTCTGCGGGGTGCGTAAGATTATGAAAACGGATGAACCAGCGAGCCCAATAAACATAGGCTTTTTCGGTTCGAGGACTGTAATACTTTTCCCGAATGCAACGCCTAAGCTGGTCCAGGAGCTTGGGCTGCTTGGCGGACGGCGCGAATGCAGGTACATTTGACATGATGGTATTGTTGTTATTTTATACTGGATAAAAATACAGTATATTGGAAAAATCAACCAATAGTCAACGGCTTATCGGAACTGGTTGTGCTGTATTTATTTGACAGGCCGGCCAGTTCGCCGGACATTATGTTTCTGGATAATTAAAGTTCGACGTCAAAAATGTGATGTATCGCCGGATTTGACAAGCATATTTATTGTAGCTACAATAAATAAATGAAAATCGAATTCGATCCAGCCAAGGACAAGATAAACCAAGCACAGCATGGCGTCTCGCTGGCTTTGGCTA
>JACOUL010000052.1 GCA_016177875.1 Burkholderiales bacterium | reverse complement strand
TTGAAATTCTGTGGAAGCAGGCCAAATATTTCTGGCGCCGCTTCTGTGCATTGGCCGGTCACGAATTGCAGCAGGAAGTCGACGCCTTGATGCAGGGTTTTGGTACAGATTACACAATTGCTTTTCAATGATTACTTAGCTATGACGAATAAACGAGTGGAGCGCGACACGTTTGGGCCGATCGACGTGCCGGCCGATCGCTTGTGGGGAGCGCAGACGCAGCGCTCCCTTGAGCATTTTCATATTTCCAACGAGCGCATGCCGGCGCAATTCATTGCGGCGCTGACTGAGGTAAAGCGCGCATGTGCCCAAGTCAATCGCGATCTTGGTCGACTCGATCCGCAAAAAGCGGATGCCATCATGAGCGCGGCCGATGAAGTGATCGCCGGCAAGTACCCCGACGAATTCCCATTATCCGTATGGCAGACCGGCTCGGGCACCCAGACCAATATGAACGTCAATGAAGTACTGGCCAATCGCGCTTCTGAGCTGTTGGGCGGACCGCGCGGAGAGCAGCGCTTGGTGCATCCGAACGACCATGTCAATCTCGGGCAATCGTCCAACGATATTTTTCCGACAGCGATGCACGTGGCGGCATCGCTTGCGCTTGAACAATCGCTGTTGCCGGCCTTACGAGTTTTGCGAACTACGCTGAAACAGAAAGCTGGCGATTTTGCCGGCATCGTCAAGATCGGCCGCACGCATTTGCAAGATGCCACGCCGCTTACGCTCGGCCAAGAGTTTTCCGGTTATGTTGCACAACTTGAGCATGCGGAGCGTGCCATAGTCGCGACCATGCCCTTGCTGTTTGAACTTGCAGCCGGCGGCACCGCGGTCGGTACCGGATTGAACACCCACGTGCAATTCGGCGATCGCGTGGCCTCGGAATTGAGCAAGCGCTTAGGTGTGCCTTTCGAAAGCGCCGCCAATAAGTTTGCCGCGCTTGCTTCGCATGAAGCTATTTTAGCCGTACATGGCGCATTGAAGACCTTGGCCGCAGCCTTGATGAAAATTGCGAACGATGTACGCTGGCTGGCTTCAGGGCCTCGGTCGGGATTAGGTGAAATTTCCATTCCGGAGAACGAGCCGGGAAGCTCGATTATGCCCGGCAAAGTCAATCCCACTCAGGCCGAAGCCTTGACTATGTTGTGCTGCCAAGTGCTCGGCAACGATGTCGCCGTCAACATGGGCGGCGCTTCCGGCAATTTCGAATTGAACGTTTACAAGCCGCTGCTGGCGCATAATTTTTTGCAAAGCGTACGCTTGCTGGCAGGCGGCATGGCGAGTTTCGAAGCATATTGCGTGCGCGGAATTCAGCCGAATGCCGGGCGCATCGCGGAGCTGATGGAGCGGTCGTTGATGCTGGTAACGGCGTTGGCTCCGCATATCGGCTATGATCGCGCCGCGCAGATCGCCAAGCAGGCGCATCACGACGGCACGACCCTCAAAGAAGCAGCCTTAGTTCTCGGTTATGTCACGGCAGAACAGTTCGATCAATGGGTGCAGCCGGGCCGAATGATTGGGCCGGAGACGTAGAAGCCGGTGCAGACGGGTTAGAAGCATTCACCCCTTAACGCCACAGCGTGCTATCCGTGGCAGCCAATCTATGTTAACTTCCCGCTTAAATAAGCAACTAAAACTCATTTCATCAATAGGAGGGCTCTCGTATTGATGAAGTAAGTTCTAATAAACGGGGAGGATTATCTTGAATTGCCAACACTGCGGCATCGAAAATCCCGATGGCGCCAAATTTTGCCGGGGATGCGGCCAAAATGTCGCGTCCGCAGCAGCACCAGCCGAATCGCCGATTTGTTCTTTGTGCGGCATGTCGAATAAATCCAATGCGCGTTTTTGCGTCGGTTGCGGCAGTACGCTGGCGCCGGCAGAATCGCCGATTGTCGCGACGAACGAGCAAGTTCCTGCACCGGCAGCGGTGCAGGCGACCGCTCAGCTTCCCGCTCAAGTCCTTACGCCGGCACCCACGCCGGTTCCAGTGCCGGCCATGGCTGCCTCTCCTGGTTCATCGACGCCGGCAACTGTTGCGCAGCCGGCGGTCGGTCAGTCCAATAATAAGACGGCGATTTTAGTGATGTTGATTGCGTTGACGATTGCTGTCGCAGCGCTCGGCGCCTGGTGGATGTTAAGCGCGAAAAAAGCCGCATCCCCTCCCAGCGAAAGCCCGGCTGCCGCCGGTCAAGCCGCATCCATTTCGCCCAAAACCGAGAAGGTTTCCGCCGAGGCCGTTCCTTCGGCGAGCGCGGCTGCTGCGGCGCCGATTGTGGAGCCCGAAGTCGTCAAGGCCAAGAAGCCGCGCGATGAATTCGACGACGATGACGAAGAAGCGGCGGAGGCGGAACGAGCTCGCTTGCAGCGAGAGGCGCGCGCGCGTCGCAAAGCGGAAATGGAAGCGCAGCGTAAAGCGGAGCGGGATGCGCGTCGCCAATCGATGGACGACGGCATTCAAGCCGACGAGGCGCGCAGGCGCGCGCAGCAAGCCAAGCAGATGCAGCAAGCGCAACAGTCGCAGCAGGCAGAGCAAGCGGAGCGCCGTTCGTCGCCGCAGCAGCTATGCGCCGATCGTCCCAACTTCATCAGCCGAGGTATTTGCGAATCGCGCGAATGCGCGCGGCCGGAGCATTTCAATTCGCGGTTCTGCGTGGATTTGCGGCGCCAGCAATCACAAAACAATGATGTTCGATTCTAAGGAGATGTCATGACACAAACTGCAGGCGAACAACGCTCGGCCCCTTTGATTGCCGCGCTCGACTCTCTGTTAGGCGCCGCAAGCGCGTTTAAGAATTTACGTGCCATTGCGCTCATGGCCTTAACCTTCTTTGCGGCGGTGCTGGTGAGTGTGGTATTCGGTTTTCTGGCGCGTGCCGTGGGCAGCGCGGCGGTCGCTTTTCTTGGCGGCTTGGTCGCATTTGTCGTCGTCTTTTACGGCGCCAATGGCGTCGGCATCATGATGATGCGCGAAGCGCAGGGCCAAGCTGCGCCGGGCATTGCGGACGCCGTGCTGCAGTCGCTGTTCTCCAGTCATCGCTTAATCGCAGTCGCGATCCTGGAAGGATTGATCGTATTGGCAGCGGTGATCGTCGTCGCGGTTCTGCTTTTCGTGTGCAAAATTCCGGTGCTCGGGCCGTTATTGTTTGCCGTCGTGTACCCCTTGTCCGCGGTAGTGCTCGGTATGCTGGTGTTTGCGTTGTTCTATATCATGCTGCCGCTCGCAGGGCCGGCTGTATGGACCGGTAGCTCCACGTTCCAGGTCATTGCGCGGCTCAATATGCTGGCCCGTAGCCGCTTGATTGCCGTCATCACGCAGCAAGTGATTTTATTTTTTATCGTGGCCTTCATCGCAGGCATTATTTTTAGCGTGGTGATGATCGGTTTCATGATGGCTACCGGCTTATCCGCGTCGATCATCGGCAGCGATTCCGCCATGGGCATGCGTGGGTTCGGCGGGATGCTGGGTGGATTCGGAATGGGAGGGAGTGGGCATATGGCGGCCGGCATGATCGGCGGCGGCTTGCTCATGTCCGTGGCGGCCGTCATTCCGGCGTTGATTGCAACCAAGGGCGTTTGCATTGTTTACTTGAATGTTACGAGCGGCCTGGATTTTTCGCAGGCGGAGGCCGAGCTGCAAAGCGGCATGGAAGCCGTCAAGAAAAAGGCGGAAGAAGCGCGTGAGCGCGCACGGGAAATGGCAGAACAAGCGCGCGCCAATCAAGCAGCTGCATCCGGTGGTCCCGCGGCAGCTGCCGCTCCTGCTGCTCCCGCCGCGGTGCCAACTCCTGCCGTTCCGGCTGCAGCAGCAGGCGCGCCTAGCCCTGCTCAAAGCGCTTCGTCTTGTCCGAAATGCCACGCTGCCGTGACGGCGGACGATAAATTTTGCGGCGAATGCGGACATCGCTTAAGCTAAGTTCTAAGTTGCGGCGAACGAAAGAAGAGGGAACCAAGCACGATTGCCAAGGTCATTTATGATTGGCCTGGTCGTGGCAAAATCCCTCATTCATGCATAACAAACTTATATTTATCGATCTGGAAACCACGGGCGCCAATCCTGTGGCCGATCGCATTACTGAAATCGGCATCGTCGAAGTCGACGGCGACCAAGTCACGCGCTGGTCGACACTGGTCAATTCTCAGGTACCGATCCCTCCGTTCATTCAAGGTTTGACCGGCATTACGGACGCTATGGTGAAAGATGCGCCGGTGTTTGCCGCGCTTGCGCAAGAATTGTACGCGCGTCTGCAAGGCGGATTATTCATCGCGCACAATGCGCGCTTCGACTACGGTTTTTTGCGCAACGCCTTCAAAGAAATCGGCATGAGTTTGCGCGCTGAAGTGCTGTGTACGGTCAAGCTATCGCGCAAGCTGTTTCCTGAAGAATCTCGACACAATCTCGATGCGCTGATCAGCCGGCACCAATTGGTGGCGGATGGTCGCCACCGCGCATTGGCCGATGCCGATTTGTTATGGCAGTTCTGGAGCAAGATGACGGCGCAAATCGAGCCGGACCGCTTTAATGAAGCGCTCACCCAACAGCTGCGGCGCTCCAGCGTGCCGACCCACCTGGCGCCCGAGGTGCTGGACGATATTCCCGACACGGCCGGCGTCTATTTATTTTATGGTGAAAACGGCGCCGTGCTGTATGTCGGCAAGAGCATTCATTTGCGCGAACGTGTGCTGTCGCATTTCAATGCCGATCACCGCGTCTACAAGGATATGCGTATCTCTCATGAGATTCACCGCTTGGAATGGCGTGAAACCGCCGGTGAAATCGGTGCATTGCTGTTGGAAGCGCAACTCGTGAAGGATTTGCAGCCGATTCACAATCGCATGTTGCGCCGGCAGCGCGATTTGTGCGCTTGGCAGCTGCAAGCTTCCTCCGATGGCGTTTTGCGGCCGGTACTGGTGTATGCCGGCGATGAAGATTTTGGTCGGGCTGAGCGCTTGTACGGCTTATTCAGTTCAAAGCGAAAAGCGGAAGAAGCCTTGCGCGAAATTGCTGAAAGCCAGGAGTTGTGCCTAGTCACCTTAGGATTGGAAAACCGTGCGTCTGCGGGTAAGCCTTGTTTTGCCCATCAATTGCGGCGTTGCCGCGGCGCTTGCGTCGGAAACGAACCGGCGGCTTTGCACCAGGCGCGGCTGGAAGCCGCGTTGGTAAGTTTGAAGGTCTCAGCCTGGCCGTATGTAGGCCCGGTCGGCCTCGTTGAATCCTCGGCGCATGGCGAGCGTTCCGATGTGCACGTTGTACATAACTGGTGCTGGCTGGGCACCGCGCGTTCCGAAGAAGAAGTCTGGACGCTTCTAAGCGAGTCGGAAACGCGCCCTTCATTTGACGCCGACACTTACAAGATTTTGATTCGTGCTCTGACCAAGGGGCAGCTGAAGGTGCGGCATTTGGCCAACGCAGCTGTTGCCGACGCGGCAGCTTGATGCTGCTTTGGCGTATTTACTCCTATAATCATGGCAACTTTAGTGGAGTGAACGCCCATGCTCATCAACTGCGTTGCCTATCAGGAAGGCCGGAAACTTTGCGATATTCCGGTCGAACAGATCAGTGATTATCTTGAACGCCCGGATTGCTTCGTCTGGGTTGCATTAAAAGACGCCGAACCAGCTGAGTTGAACAAAATGCAGGAAGAGTTCACTCTGCATCCCCTTGCTGTGGAAGATGCGCATCACGGCCACCAGCGTCCCAAGATTGAGGAGTACGGCGACTCGCTGTTCGGCGTGGTGCATACCATTGAGCTCGCCGACGGTGAGTTGCGAGTAGGTGAAGTCGATATCTTCATCGGCGCTAATTATGTGCTGTCTGTACGCAGTCACAGCAGCCAAGATTTTTTGGGCGTACGTGCCCGTTGCGAACGTGAGCCGCATCTACTCCGGCAGGGTTCATCGTTCGTGTTCTATGCTTTGATGGATGCCGTCGTCGACCGCTATTTTCCGGCACTGCAGACGCTGGAAGCCGAGCTTGAGACCATTGAAGAGCAGATGTTCGGCAAGGGCACCGAGCGTGCCAATATCGAGCGGCTCTATCAATTGAAACGTAAGATGACGGTTTTAAAGCATGCCGTGTCGCCATTGATGGAGGCCGTCGGAAAGTTGTTCGGCGCGCGCGTGCCTGCGCTGGCGGCAAATTCCCAAGATTATTTTCGCGACGTCTACGACCATCTATACCGCATCAATACTTCGATCGATGCCATTCGCGACACGATCAGCACGGCGATCCAAGTCAATTTGTCGATGGTGGCCATCGATGAAAGCGAAGTGAATAAACGCCTGGCGGCATGGGCCGCTATTTTTGCGGTGGCCACTGCGTTTGCCGGTATCTGGGGCATGAATTTTAAATCCATGCCGGAGCTGCAGTGGCAATACGGTTATCCGACCGCGCTTGGATTAATGGCTTCGGTATGCGGCTACCTATATTACCGATTCAAGAAAGCTCGCTGGTTGTGAAAGACGCAGCCGTCCCGCTGCCGACGCGCGATGGCGTATCTCCAAGCTTTGTTTGGCTGCCTCATGGGCAATGGCCGAACGTGCTCGCTTTTTTGCTGACGCGGTTTCCCGATGTCGCATCTGCCGTGTGGCTCGCGCGCATGAAAAAAAGCGAAGTGGTTGACCAGCATGGAGAACCGCTTGCGCCGGACAGCCCTTGTCGGCACGGCATGCGCATCTTCTATTATCGTGAGATTGAAGACGAAACGCCGATTCCGTTCGCGGAAAGCATTCTGTATCGCGACGAACATATTTTAGTTGCCGACAAACCTCATTTTTTGCCGGTGATTCCCGGCGGGCGCTTCTTACATCAAACGCTTTTGGTCCGATTGAAAAAATCCACCGGACTAGACGATCTCGTCCCGATTCATCGGCTCGACCGCGAAACGGCGGGCGTCGTCATTTTTTGCCATAACAAAGATTCGCGCGGCAAATACCAAGCGCTTTTTCGCGAGCATGCGGTCGATAAGGAATACGAGGCGTTGGCGCCTACTTTGACTGCCTGCAGTTTTCCTCTGACCCGCACCAGTCGCATCGTTCCGGGTACGCCATTCTTTTGCATGCAAGAAGCGGAGGGTGAGCCGAATGCGCAAACGGACATCGATGTGATCGAAGTGCGCGGCGAATTAACTTTGTACCGCTTGCGCCCCAAGACCGGCAAGACGCATCAATTGCGGCTGCATATGGCTGCGCTCGGCGCGCCTATTCGCCATGACGGCTTTTATCCCCAAGCGCTGCCGTGCAAAGGCGATGATTTTTCTAAGCCTTTGCAGTTATTGGCGCGCGCAATAGCATTTTGCGATCCTGTTTTGGGCACAAAAAAATGCTTCAAAAGCCACTTGGAATTATTGCAACGCAACGACTTTCCCTATCGATAGAAGGTTTTGATTTTCCTCAAAATCTTGTCGTAACATCATTCAAAAAAGTTTCCGGCGGGATATAATTCGCACATGGCTCAGGCGAAACCAATTCCGGTACCTTTAGTACCGCCACCTCCTTCTAAAAAATCGAAGGATCGCTTTGTCATTTATTTGACTATTGCGACGTTAATTTTTCTTGTGACGGGTTTTGGCACTGCTTGGTATTACCTAAAAGACTCGCCACAGCGCATGTTTCGCTCAGCGTACGTCGATAGCGGACCGGTGGTGATCGTGGTCGACGGATGGGCGATCGCGACGCGCATGTCAATTGAAACCAGCAAAAGCGACAGCGACTGGGCAACGACCAACAAACGCGCGATCGTCGGCATTCTGCAGAAAACCTTGGCTGAAAGCGATCCGAAAAAAATGCTGACGCCTGCCGAGGTCGGTGCGCTGCAGTCGACGTTGAAAGATGCATCCAATTCCGCATTAGGTACGACGAAAATTCAAGGGATAATTTTTACCGATTTCGTCATCAAACAGCCTGTTTAGCGAATTTGAATGCATCGCCACGGCGCGTCTCGATTTTCTTTTCGCCGCGAAGTTGTTTCGCATTGTTGTATTCCCCGCTCATGTACTGCTAACGGCTGAACATTCATAGCCGGTCGCTGTCCTATCTCAAAATGCCATGATCCGTTTCAGGCATGGTTCTTACGTTGCTTCTCGTGTCCCATCTTCCCAGATAGAAGTTTTGTATATGCAAAGGAGAATTCCATGTATTCCGTGCGTGATCATTTTTCCGAAGCAAGTCAGGCCAGTCTCGAAGCACAGTTGGCGTTGAATGCGGCAATTGCGGAGAAACTATTGGAAGGCGTGCAGCGCTTTGCCGAATTGAATAAAAGCGTTGTTGCAGCCTCGCTGCAAGACATGGAGAACATGGCGCGCGAATTGCTCGCAGCCGATAATCCGCAATCATTCATTTCAACCGTCATCAGCCAAGCACAACCGATATTGCATAAGGCATTTGCCTATGGCTGCCATATGGTCGGTATTTCAGCCGGCACGCAGACCGGGTTGGCGGATTTGGCTGCATCGCGCATTGCGGCGACGAATCGGGAAGTCACGCAGCTCGTCGCGGAAGTATCGAAAAATGCGCCGCCCGGATTCAACCGAGTCATTACATTTGTGCGTACTCTGTATGACCATGCCAATGCGGGTTACGAGCAGATTACCGTCGTCACACGCCAAGTCATGGATGCATTGGAGACCAATTTGATTGCAGCTGCCAATCAATTTGCCCGAGCGGCTGAACAGGTGAGACCGGCCGCGCGCGCAAAATAAGGCTTTCTTGGGTTTTCGTGACAGTTGCTTCTTTTCGTTTTTATGCAGAGTTGAATATTTTCCTGGCGCCGCAATGGCGCCAGTTGCGTTTTAGCGCCGCCTGCGCGCGCGATGCCAGCGTTAAACATATGATCGAAGCGCTGGGCGTGCCGCATACCGAGGTCGAATTGATTTTGGTGAACGCAGCACCGGTGGATTTCTCTTATCGAATAGCGCACGGCGATGTGATCAGCGTTTTTCCTTGCTTTTCCACGCTTGAATTGAATGGCTTGGCGTCATTGCGCGAGAAAGGCGAAAATCGTTTTATCGCCGATTCGCATTTGGGCAAACTCGCACGTGATTTGCGGATGTTGGGGTTTGACGTCTTGTATCGCAACGATTTTGCCGACAATGAAATCGCCGACATTGCGTTAACCGACCAACGAATCGTCCTAACCCGAGACCGCGATCTGCTCATCCGCAAGTCGATCGAGCGCGGTTGTTATCTCTATGCGAAGCGGCCTGCCGAGCAATTACACGAAGTGCTTCGCCGTTACCGCTTGGCCGGCGAGGCAAGGCCGTTGACGCGCTGCCTCGGCTGCAATGGGCTATTGGTCGCGGTAGATAAAGCCGAGATTCGGCATCGGCTACCGGGCAGGAGCGGGGCGTGCGCCGAGAGATTCTTTACCTGTCAGGGATGCGAGCAGATATTCTGGGATGGCACGCATGCAACGCGCATGCGTGCAAGGGTGTTGGAACTCCTGAGTACCCCCACAGTTTTTTTGTGCGCGGGTACTTAACCCCTTATACTGGTGAAAACCGATAATTCGACAGGGGACAACATGGGGCAACTTACGACGGAAACGCTCGCCGCCTATTGGACGGCAAACGAGCTCGCCACCAACCTTGTTGTGTTCATGAATATTGTCGGGGCGCTCCTGCTCGGCTTGGTGGTGGGCTATGAGCGCTCTTATCACGGCCGCGCCGCCGGCATGCGTACCTACGGCTTGGTTTGCATGGCTTCCGCCGCATTGACCGTCATCGCCGGTTATCCAAGTTCGTGGTTCGGCGGCCAAGGCGCCTTGATGTCGTCGATCGACCCTACGCGCATCATTCAAGGTATCGTCACCGGCATCGGTTTTCTCGGTGCCGGCGTGATCATGAAGGAAGGCTTGAGCATCAGCGGCTTAACGACCGCGGCATCGATCTGGGCGTCATCGGCAATCGGTATCATGGTAGGCGTCGGATTTTATGCTGCCGCGATATTGTTGGCGCTTATGTCGGCGGCCTGCATGATTTATATCTCCAAGCTGCAAACCGCGCTGCCGTCGCGCCAAGCCATTTCCGTGTCGCTCCGCTTTAAAAAGGATTTTATTCCACGCGAAGACGCGCTACGGCGCATGGCCTTGGAGCGCGGCTATGAAGTTGCCGGCGGTACGATTTCCATCGACTTCATCCAGGGCCAGCCTGAATGGCATTTTGTGGCCGTGGCCAACAAGCGCAATCAATCCAAGCTGAGCGACTTGGCGCATGAGCTTGCGCAGTTCGATGGCGTCGAGAGCTTTCACCTCTCACACGCCAGAAACTAAGAGCTTCTAACACAATGAGGCGAGCTTGCCTGGCTGCCACATGCGGATGGATGCTAGGCGCACGACGAGCCAAGGGTGGTTCCCCTTGGCGAGGAGTGCAACAACGCAGACGCCGTATGTGGCAGCCAGGCAGGTTTGTTTCATTGTGTTAGAAGCTCTAATGGTTCTACCCGTAAATTGAGGCGTGGCGGACCGCTAGAACTTCAAGCGTGCGCCGATAATCAAATTGCGCCCAGGCAGCGGTGCGACATCTTTCAATAGCGAGGTCGATACGCGGATATCTTGGTTCAGCAAGTTTTTCGCCAGCGCAAACCAGGTGAGCTCTCTGCCGCCGACACGATGCGTCCACGATAGGTTGGCATCGAGCTGCGTATAGGCCGGCGTTGCACTTGTTTCGAAAGTGGCCAGGCGGTCTTGGCGTAAAGCATGCAATAAGGACGCGCCGCCACGCCACGCGCCTTCGCGGTAGCCGACCTCCATGCCAAAACGTGTTGCCGGCTGCAAGGGCAAGTAATTTTGTCCATCGAGCTTGCCGCGCGAGGTATCGGCAAAACCGCGCAGCGACCATCCTTCGCCGCGCAAGTTGTAGCTGATTTCCGCTTCCGCGCCGTAGACTGTCGCACTGCCTTGTGACCAAAAACGCTGTGTAAACTCGCCGCCCGGATCGGCAGCGCCTGTCCCGTCCACCTTCATTCCCGTGACGCGGCCATATATGAAGTTGGAAAAGCGATTGTGGAATACATTGGCTTTCCAGCGGATCTTATCCTCGGTCTTTTGCAAGCTGATGTCGATATTGCGCGATTTTTCCTTTGCTGTTCCGGGAGTGCCGATGTCGAAGGTCGCGCTCGATTCGTGCGGCCCGTTGGAATAGAGTTCTTCCGCGGTCGGGGCACGCTCGGCGTAAGAAAAGATCGCTCCTAAGGCGTAACCCGGCTTGAATGTCCATAGTCCGCCGACCGACCAAGACGCTAAATTGAAATTGCGGTCGGCAAAGCCGGAAGATGCATCCGGCGAACGTTTGACGGATTCCAGCCGCACGCCGCCGCTTGCACGCAGTGAGCCGAATTCCTTTTCCTCGAAGATAAACGCAGCAAGCGAGGTCGATCGCGTGATGGGCACCGTATCCGGTGTGCCGGTTGCCGCCGACAGTGCCGATTGCCGATTGTTTTCCGTTTGTATGCCAAAGGTGCCGCGCCAGCCAGCGATGGGCAAATGCGTCAATTCCCAACGGGTTTCGGTTGCCTTGTTGGCAAAGACAGTATTGGGCGTGCCGTCCGGTTGTTTTTCCGTATGCTGATAATCGGTTGCGCCTAGCTTGAATTTAAACGAAGAAATTCCGGTAATCGGTGAATTGACCAATGCATTGATGTCGTAGCGTGTTCTCGACAGGTCGATGAAGGAGCGCTCGGCGGTCGGTATGCCGTAATGATCCTTAAGCGTACCGACCGAGGCGCCGATATGGCCCCAGCTTTCGATATACGATGCGCCGAAGCCGGCCTCACCGCGACGCGTGAAAGAATTGGTCAGACGGCCATTGGAGGCGCTTGGGTCGTTCGGATTAGCCAATCCCGGGATTTTATAGTCACTCGTGTCGTGCCAGCTGGCGTCGGCATGCAAGCCGATCTTGCCGGCCGCGCCATCTGCCGCAAGCGATACAGTCTTGCCGCTATCGACAGAAGACAGGCGCAGCTCCGCAGTGCCGGTCGGCTTGGGCAAGAGCAGATCCGGAATGCGGTCGTTGACCACGTTGATCAATCCGCCGATGGCGCCCGAGCCATACAACAGCGCTGCCGGCCCGCGTAAGATTTCAATCTGGCGCGCGGTTTCATTATCGCTGCCGACCGCATGGTCGTTGGAGGCGGTTGAGACGTCGGCAACGTTCATCCCGTTTTGCAAAACTTTGATACGCGGACCTTCCAGTCCTCGGATCACAGGGCGCGATGCGCCGGCGCCGAAAGCGGACTGCGATACGCCTAGTTCACGAGAGAGCGTGTCGCCGAGCGATACGCCCCGCTTATCGCGCAGTTCGTCGCGCGTGAGAACCTTGGCTGGCATAAATGTCTGCAGCTCTTCGCCGGTTGCAAAAGGCGATGCAGTGACGATTACCTGAGGTAATGCTTGTTCCTGGCCATATGCTGCCGTAGACATGGCGACAAGGGCGGTTACGAGCGCACTCGCCAACGGTGTGCGTTGAAAATGCATGACGATTCCTTTAAAACGATGATCGACGAACCTGCGCCCAGTCTAGGCTGCGGGTTCCAATGTTTTTTTGCGGGAAAGGTCAGATGCGCGGCGGCGCGCGTGAAGAAAAGTGGCAAGTAAAGGGTGCGGACCACGAAGCGAACGCGGTCCACAGGGCAAGCACGCGGACGTTTATCGGCAAAGCAAGCGTGAAAGGCGCAGTGTGGATACCGTTACCGAGAGTGGCTGCGTCGAGCAGGCTACAAGAGTGGCTCAGATCTTTGCTGGTATCGCTGTCGGTCGCAATGTTCATCGAGGACCATGTTGTCTTGCCATCCGCATGCGCGATGCGATGGGAAAGTCCCGTCCATTGAGCACACAGCAGCGCCAACGCCAGTGCGATGGCAATGAGTCGTTGCGAGGATGGATTGGCAAACCGGAACATGGTCTAAAGACGTTTTTTCTGAATCAAAATTCACATCATGAGGCGGGTGTGATCTTAACATCAATGTGTGTCGGCGTCTCCTTTTCGCCTAGCCAATGCACCAATATGGAGCATCCCAGTGTACACTTTGCGATTTGAAATATTGAGTACCGAGCATGCGCAGAAAGTGGTCTCGCCTGGAAGCTTTTCTGTTTTGGCTGAAGTCGTTTCGGCCAAAAGCCTTATCGGTCGATCGCCATGAGCGGTGGCGCGCGATCTGCGGCGCCTTGCTCGGTATTCTCATTACCGGTTTGGCGACACGAGCGATGCTTGGCCCATCGGTGAATGTTCCGCTGTTGGTTGCACCGATCGGCGCTTCCGCCGTACTCTTATTCGCGTTGCCTGCCAGTCCGTTGGCGCAGCCCTGGTCCATTATCGGCGGCAATTTGATTTCCGCCTTAATCGGCGTAACTTGCGCGCGGCTGATTAACGATCCTATGCTCGCTGCCGCACTTGCGGTAAGCGCCGCAATCGGCGCGATGTTCGCATTGCGTTGTTTGCATCCGCCGGGCGGCGCAATGGCATTGACCGCTGTGCTCGGCGGGCCGGCGATACATGCGTTGAGTTACGGCTATGTTCTTTTTCCGGTTGCGCTCAATTCCGGATTGTTATTGTTGCTAGCCCTTGCGTTTAACAATGCAACCGGCCGCCGCTATCCGCATGCGCATCTGGAGCATGGCAATACCCATGGCACCGCAGACCTTCCCGCTATTGAGCGCCTAGGCTTTAAGCCGGAAGACCTCGATGAGGTACTCAAGCATTACAACCAAGTGCTCGATATCAGCCGTGACGATTTGGAAGACTTGTTTTTACAAACGGAGATGCATGCCTACCGTCGGCGGTTTGGTGAAATTACTTGCGGCCATATCATGTCGCGCGACGTGCTTGCAGTCGAATACGGCACCACGCTGGAAGAGGCGTGGACGCTGCTTCGTCAGCATCGCATCAAAGCCTTGCCGGTAGTCGACCGGGTGCGGCGCGTGATCGGTATCGTGACCTTGGTGGATTTCATGAAGTATGCCAATCTGGATGTGTATGAAAGCTTTGAAGACAAGCTGCGGCAATTCATCCGACGTACTCTATACACGCATTCGGATAAACCGGAGGTGGTGGGGCAGATTATGACCAAGCCGGTACGCACCGCCTCTGAAGATATGCACATCGTGGAGCTGGTGCCGATGCTATCCGACCAAGGCATGCATCACGTGCCGATCGTCAACGCCGAGCGGCGCTTGGTCGGGATGCTGACACAATCCGATTTGATCGCGGCCTTGTATCGCGGACGTTTGGGCGATGTCGCGTTGGCTGCTTAGTGCACGCGGCGCTGACCAATCCAGTTAGCTAACTCTTCTGCGGGCATAGGCTTGGCGTACAGATAACCTTGGGCGATATCGCAGCCCAATTGGCGTAAGCAGGTCACTTGCTCCGGTGTGTCGACGCCTTCCGCCACGACTTCGGCTCCTAGTTTGTGCGCCAGTGTGACGATGGTTTCAGCAAATAGGTCGCCACGGCCGTAATCGATTTCGCGAACGAAGGAGCGATCGATCTTGATGCAGTCCGCAGGCAGTTCGCGTAAATAATTGAGCGAAGAATATCCTGTGCCGAAGTCGTCGATGGTAATTTGGATGCCCTCGCGTCTTAGTGCCTGCAGGTTGCGCGACACCGTCAGCGGTTCTTTGAGCAGCAGGCTTTCGGTAATTTCAATTTCGAGCGCCGCCGGCGGCATCGAATAGCGTTCGAGCGTATGCAGCACCTTGTCCGGAAAATCAGGCATGCGGACCTGCGGCATGCTGACGTTGACGGCGATACGAGATGGCGCATGGCCGGTCGCTTGCAACCTGCGCCAGGTGAGGCAGCTCTGTTCAAGTACCCAAGCACCGATGTCGATGATCAAGTGCGACTCTTCCGCCAATGGAATAAAGACGGTCGGCGGTTGAGCAAAACCTCGCGTAGCGGGCCAACGTGCCAAAGCCTCCAAACCAACGATGTTGTCATCTGCAAGAGACACTTGCGGTTGATACCATACCGACAGCCATCCGTCGCGGAAGTCGCGACGCAAATGGCGCAACACTTCGAGCCGCCAGTGCGTATGTTCCGCCATATCCGGCGAAAAATATTGTGGTAGTGAGTGCGGATTCATCCGCGTCTGGTTGAAGGCAATATCGGTGTGTTTGAATAGCGTTTCGCCGCAGACCCGCTCGCTGATGCGGCAAAAGCCGGTCGTTACGGTGATTTGCAATTGCTGCTCGTCGGCGGGAAAGGGCTCCTGAAGTACCTGCAGCAGCCGCTCCGGATTCAACGCCGTTTCCGGTCCGATCAATCCGAAGCGGTCGGCACCGATCCGCGCGACTCGGCATTCGGGCAGAGCTTTGACCAAACGACGCGCTATCGCGATCAATAGTTGGTCGCCGATTTCATGGCCCAATGCGTTATTGATGTCGGTGAAGCGGTCGACGTCAAACAGGCATGCGGCTTGCCCTTGCGGCGCCATGGCGCCCGCTGCATCGAGGTCGTTTACAAAACGAATACGATTGGGAAGCTGAGTCAGCGGATCGTGGTAGGCCAAAAAATTCAAACGTTCCAGCATTATTACGTTTCCATAACAGGCGGTCAGATTTGCGGCAAATGTTTCCAGCAATTGCCGTGCCACTCCGGCTAAAGACTTTTCGTGGGGGAGGATGGCCACCGCCTCATGCGCGCCGCAGCGCAAATAAAGCGCAGTGTGCAGCGGCATGAATATGTGGGTCATACGCGTGACGCATTCATGGAGAACTGCCGTGATGTCAGGCGCATTCAATTGGTCCGCCGGTTGCCCTGGGGTTGCGGAAAATTTACCGGCTGCTGCGACGACGCGCAGTGTATCTTGCTCGACGCCATGAGCGATCTCATCGCGCATACAGATAAGGCCGTCTTCGGTTTGATGCAAAAGCAGCGCCAGTTGACGCAGCGTGCACTTGGCAAAACCGGCTACATCTTGCGCTTGCAGCAGGCGGGCGGCGGCTTCGACGATCAATTCAAGCCCGTGCCGATTGTCGCGCAGCGAACGCAGCTGTTCGTACGAGCGAATAGCGGCGATCAGAGCCGTCACCAGTCGGGTGTGGGTCAGTTCGGCCTTGGTTTTGTAGTCGTTAATGTCGTATTCGCGGATCACCTTGAGCTCGGGAGCGCTGCCGGGTTGGCCCGTGCGCAGGATGATGCGCACGTCATCCAAATGAAATTCTTGGCGTATGCGTTGCACGAGCTGCAGACCGGCATCCGGGCTTTCCATTACTACGTCGAGCAGGATGACGGCAATGTCTGTTTGAATTGCCAGAATCGAGCCTGCCTCCACGGCCGAGTAAGCATCGATCAGCTGAAGCGGGCGGTCCAGTACCCGCACGTTTTGTAAAGCGAAGCGCGTGGCGTCGTGCACTTCCTGATCGTCGTCGACAATCAGCAGCTTCCAGGGATTCGCTCGCTGCACGTTCGTCGCGGACATGTCCGATTCGATGAGCTCAATTTGCTCTTCTTCAAGCCGCATAACTTTCCTCCTCGGTGGATTTTCCTTGTGGCGCTACTCTCGGAAGTGTCAGTGTGAAGCTCGCGCCCCGGCCGGTTTTGCTGTCCAGCTGAATCGTTCCGCCGAGTACGGCGGTGGTGAGATTGTAGATAATGTACAAACCAAGGCCGCTGCCACCGCTGCCAAGCTTGGTGGTAAAGAATGGGTCGAAGGCACGACGCACGACTTCTTCGCTCATGCCCACGCCGTTGTCGGTGTAGCTGAGGACGACATGCCCGTCGTCACGAGCCTCGGCCGCAATGCGGATCCTGCCTTCGTCTATGCCTTCAAAGCCATGCTGCAGCGAGTTGGACGCCAGATTGGCAATGATTTGCTCGAGCGGTCCGGGATAGCTTTCCATGATGATGCCGGGCTCCACCGCAATTTCCAGTCGGTGCCGGCAATGCTTGAATTGCGGATGCAGAGTGGATGCCACCTGGTCCAGCGTCTGACGCAAATCGAAGCTTCGCCGGCGCATACTCGTGCGGTCCACCGCCACTTGTTTGAAATTTCCGATCAGATCGGCAGCGCGTTGCGAATTGCGTTCAATCAGCACGGCGGCATCGCGGCATTGGCTGACGAAATCCTGAAGCACTCGTCGGTGCAGCGTACCGCTTTCGATATGCTGGATGAAATTGGCGATCACTTCCTTCAAGGTCGACGCTACCGTCAGTGAATTGCCCAGCGGTGTACTCAGTTCATGGGCGACACCAGCCACCAAGCTGCCCAGCGAAGCGAGTTTTTCCGCCTGCATCAAATGATTAGTCGCTTGCTCCAGTTTGGCGATCAGGATTTTTTGCTCCTCGCGCTCGCGCTCCAGCCGCTCCTTGGTGCATTGCAGATCGAAGTTGATTTTTTCATTTTCGTGCAGCGCGACTTCCAATGCATGCGTGCGTTCGCGTACCTGGTCTTCGAGCATAATCGCGGTCTGAAATAAACTGAAGTCGGAGGCATTGGTATCCATGCTGCGCTCAACGCGGTTCATCAGCGCACGAATAATTTTATTGAGACGCGTGATTTCATCGCGCAGCGCTGCTTGGCCGCTGCCTATGGGCAGCATATCCCGTTCAGGCATAGGGGGTGCCGAAAGCAATGCCGGTCAGCGTTTGGTTGATGTGCACGCCATGGAATTGTTCGCCAAAGGTGCTGAAGCCGACCGCGTGA
Organism: Burkholderiales bacterium; assembly: GCA_016177875.1. Lineage (GTDB taxonomy): Bacteria > Pseudomonadota > Gammaproteobacteria > Burkholderiales > Burkholderiaceae_D > Paucimonas. Next base: position 96,821 of record JACOUL010000052.1, on the reverse strand, counting down.
TTGCGCAAGAAGATATCTTCCACTTCGTCTTGCATACTATTCTGGGCAATTTCTAAGTCGCGCAAGATGCAATCGCAGACGATGGTCAGCTGCGGCGTACCGAGATGGGATTGCAGTCTATCGAATGTGCGCCTAAGATTGCCCACTAGATCGACACCGTGAACCACTCGCAGCACCAAGCCTTCATCGATGGCGCAGTAGAAGCCTAGGCTGCCGTCCGAATTGGCCTTCTGAATCGAACGCACATAGTCGGTGCCGTCTATCTTCACCACGACAGGAGAAGTAGCAAAGCGCTGCGGGCCTAACTCGTTGATATCGACGCCGATAACGCGAGCATATTCGGCGGCGGCAGGCAAACCGTTGAGTTCCTTGACCAGGCGCCGCGACGCATCCGCTTCGGTAACTACCAACTTTTCATTTTCGCTGACGAAATGCTGCGTCTTAAAAATTTCAAACGGCAGCTGAGTGGAACATAGGACCAGCACTGCACTGTCGGCATGGAAGCGCCCTTCGTGAAATACCCAAGTATTGGCCAATTTCCATAGCTCGTCAGAGGCCGAGCCGCCAAACAAATTGATGTCGCCCAGTGCATTTTGCAGGGCGCGCGCCACAGGTTCTTCCCGCTTGGACATGCCGTCGATCAATAAAAAACCAAAGCAATTGCGCGAACTAAGATTCGGCGCCATGCAGTCAAGTTGTTGCAGTAGCTGGCGCGCAAAACGATAACCCTGTCCGATTTCGAATTGCTGCAAGCGTTCTAAGCATCCGGTAACCACGGTAAACAAACTGGCAGGAAAGCTGAAGCCGGCAATGCCATAGTGACGGTAACCGACTGGGCCGATCTCTCCTGCCGTACTGCAGCCGATCATCGGTATGTCTACGAAGTATCGATTGATTTCGGCTGCTACCGTGTCAAAGTCGTATTGACTGGAGCAAAAGAAAACCACCAGGCTCATGCCGGGTTGCTGCACCCCGGCATGAAAATCTCGCACCGCGTCGCGTGGATCAACAGCACACGATTGTGCAATACGGATATTGGATTGAGGAGCCACGTCGCCTGCCACGCGTAAAGGTTGCGGCTTTGCCTTACTTATATATGAACATCAGGCTGCTGATACGCGATTCGAGTCTTTGCCCGCAGATGAGTTCAATATGGTACGCATTTTGGACAAGGCGCAATGAAGTGCGCTATTTGCGCCCGGTTTTGGACGAGGAGGAAGCGGATTTGCGTGTTGCTCGACTTGATGGTTTACGCGCAATTGCCGCACCGCCGCGCGGAACAGGTTGGCCGAACTTCTTAGCAATACTGGCAGGTGCCGGTGTTTCCTTGCGCCGCTCAATCGTTTTGAGTTGAGCGGTGGGAGCGATGTTGCGCGGCACGAGGCAACGCTCGCCGCTGCCGATCAAATCCGAGCGCCCCATACGCTGCAGGGCTTCACGAATAATCGGCCAGTTTTCGGGATCGTGGTAGCGCAGAAAAGCTTTGTGTAGCTTACGAATCTTGCCCAGGCGCGGGGTCTCGACGACTTCGGAATCTTCCGTCACTTTATGTAAGGGATTTTTCCTTGTGTGATACATCGTGGTTGCCAATGCCATCGGCGTCGGCAAAAAAGTCTGTACTTGATCCAAGCGGAAATCGTTTTTCTTCAACCATAGCGCGAGGTTCAGCATGTCTTCATCGGTGGTGCCCGGATGTGCCGCGATGAAGTAAGGAATCAAATATTGTTCCTTGCCGGCTTCTTTCGAATATTTCTCGAACAATTCCTTGAAGCGATGATAGGCGCCCATGCCGGGCTTCATCATTTTCGACAAAGGGCCTTCTTCCGAATGTTCCGGTGCGATCTTGAGCAAGCCGCCGACGTGGTGCGTAACGAGTTCCTTGACGTATTCCGGCGAGCGCACCGCCAAGTCGTAGCGTAATCCTGAGCTGATCAGGATTTTTTTCACGCCGGGAATGGCGCGTGCTTTACGGTACAGCTGAATCAGTTTGCTATGGTCGGTATTCAGGTTGGTGCATATGCTTGGATACACGCATGACAAGCGCTTGCACGATTCCTCGATTTTTTTGTCTTTGCAGGCCAGGCGATACATGTTGGCGGTCGGACCGCCGAGATCGGAGATCACGCCGGTAAAACCTTTAGTCTTATCGCGGATCGCTTCGATTTCGCGCAGAATCGAAGGCTCGGATCGGCTTTGAATAATGCGGCCTTCATGCTCCGTGATCGAACAAAAGGTGCAGCCGCCGAAGCAGCCGCGCATGATGTTGATCGAAAAACGGATCATGTCCCATGCCGGAATCTTGGCCTTGCCGTAAGCGGGGTGGGGCGCACGCGCATAGGCCATGTCGAAGACGTAATCCATTTCTTCCATCGCCAGCGGTAGCGGCGGCGGATTCAGCCACACGTCGCGCTCGCCGTGAGCTTGTACTAGCGCACGCGCATTGCCGGGATTGGATTCGATATGGAATACGCGCGAGGCATGCGCGTACATAATCGGGTCATCCTTGATCTGCTCGTAGGAAGGCAGTCGCACCACGCTCTTATTGCGCTCTTCTTTCATCGCCGCCAGGCGCTCGTCGCGGCTCATGATCTTGACCGGCTTGACGGCCGGTTCAGCCGCCGCCGTTGCGCAGCTCTCTTTCTTCTCCGGCTCCATTGCATACGGGTCGATGTGCTGATCGACTTTGCCCGGCGTATCGACGCGCGTGGAATTGACTTCGCGCCAGTCGGCAGCGGGTTTCCATCCGGATGGCACCATGAAAGCGGTGCCGCGCAAATCGCGGATGGTCTTGATCGATTCGCCGGCCGCAAGACGATGCGTGAGTTCGACCAGCGCGCGTTCCGCATTGCCGAAAATAAGAATGTCCGCCTTCGAATCCGGCAGGACGGAGCGCCTGACCTTGTCCGACCAGTAATCGTAATGCGCGATGCGGCGCAGGCTTGCTTCGATGCTGCCGATAACGATATTGGCGTCGGGATAGGCTTCGCGCGCACGCTGCGCATACACGGTCACGGCACGGTCGGGGCGCTTGTTAGGTTCGCCGTGCGGCGTGTAGGCATCTTCCGAGCGAATTTTTCGGTCCGATGTATAACGATTGACCATCGAATCCATATTGCCGGCCGTGATGCCGAAATACAGGCGCGGCTTGCCTAATGCCCGAAATGGATCGGCGGATTGCCAATCCGGCTGGCTGATGATGCCGACGCGAAAACCTTGCGCCTCCAGCAGACGGCCGACCAAGGCCATGCCGAAGCTGGGGTGATCGATGTAGGCGTCGCCGGTGACGATGATGATGTCGCACTCGTCCCAACCGAGCGCATCCATCTCTTTTTTGGACATCGGCAAGAAAGGCGCCGGGGAACGGCGCATCTCTTTCGGGACGTAAGACGGCAGGCTTTTGGGGGTACGCATGATGGGCGGATTTTACAGGATTCAGGGGTTTTCCACTTTCCGCCGCCTCGTTGACCATAGTGCTGCGTTGGCGTATCGTGCGCTCAGGATTTTATGGAGAGATTGACATGAAAAAGGATCAGCAATACCAGGATGGCTTGAATGTGCGCAAGCAAGTGATGGGCGAGGCTTTCGTCGAAAAAGCCTTTGCCGATGTCGATGCATTCACCGAACCGCTGCAGGACTTCATCACACGTAATGCCTGGGGCACGGTCTGGTGCCGCGAAGGCTTGGATTTGAAGACCCGCAGTTTAGTCACGGTATCTGTCTTGACTGCGCTTGGGCGCTCGCATGAGTTGAAAGGCCACGTGCGCGGCGCCTTGAACAATGGCGCGACGATGGAAGAAATTCGCGAAGTGTTATTGCATGCCAGCGCGTATTGCGGCGTGCCGCTGGTCGTGGAAGCGTTTCGCGTCGCGCATGAAGTGTTGAAGGACGCGGGGAAAGTGTAACTGACCCAATATGGAGTTTCTATTTCCACAAGCCACCGGACCGGCTTGTGGACCAGTCTTAAAAGAAATATGCAGTTCGGCGCAAATGGTATTCCTTCCGCTTTTCTATAGCGCGTGATTGCAAGACTAGTGGGTCACTTGGCAATCGAAGCGGCAAATAAAAGTGATGGATTTTCGTGACAGGCTAGGCGCAAAGCGCAGCGATAGCAGGGTCTATCGCGAGCATTTGCAACAACGCCTGGCGCGAAAAGACGCGCTTTTATGCCGCCTTGGTTGCCAAGTGACCCACTAGCTGCTGTCTGACTTGCTTCTTTTCATTCTTGCTCGTTCCTCGTGCTGCGTGCACGATCTGCATCTGCCGCCGGCCCGGCATGAACGATAGCAGAATTCTTCAGAACACCACCTCACTTGCACCAAAGTGCAATATCTCCTTTCCTTCGTGGCGGCTACAGTACGCCTCGCCGACGATACCGCGCATCTACCTGTACCAAGGGACAAGTTACGACGAGCGTTTGATTGGCTAGAGTGAGTGCAATGGATGGTATGCATACGAAGGAAACATCATGCTGAACAGTAAGCCGAAAGTTGCTGTGGTCGAGAACGATTCCGGTTTGCTCAAAGCGGTTGGACGTTTGCTGGCAGCCAGCGGCTATGAGGTCGCACTGTTCACGTCGGCGGAAAAGTACTTGAGCCGGTTTGAGCGCACCGGCGCGGATTACTTATTGCTCGACATTGCGCTGGACGGCATGTCCGGCCTCGATTTGCAAAAGAAGCTGTGTCAGGAAGGAATTGCGCCGCCGATCATTTTCATCACCGGCCAAGGCGATCTTCCCTCCATCGGAAAGGCTATCGACAACGGATGCGTCGCTTATTTGCATAAGCCGTTTGAAGCGCGCTCTTTGCTCAATGCGCTCAAGGCGGTAAAAAACGTAGATTGAAATTCAATAAGGAGATGATCATGCACGAGATTGCACAAGCCCATCCTCCGGCAAGCGAGAAGGGGCGAGATAAGGGAGCCGGAGCGCAGGAATTTCTTTCTTTTACGCTGGGAAAAGAAGAATACGGTATCCACATTCTTGGCGTTCAAGAGTTGCGCGGCTACGAAAACGTCACGCACATCGCGAATGCGCCGGAATTCATCAAGGGCGTGATTAATTTGCGAGGCATCATCGTTCCTATCATCGACTTGCGCATTAAGTTCAACCTCGATGCGCCTTGTTACGACCAGTTCACGGTAGTCATTATTCTGAATGTCGGTGGTCGCACCATCGGCGCGGTGGTCGATAGCGTCTCGGATGTCATCCATTTGGATCTGGCTCGCATCAAACCAGCGCCGGAAATGGGAACGACGGTAGATATCGATTATTTGATCGGCCTTGGCACTATCGATGAACGCATGATCATCCTGATCGATATCGAAAAACTGATGTCGGGCGTAGGCATGGCGCCGCTGGCGTTAGCCGCCTGATGGTCGACACGACGAAGAACCAAACTTCAAACAAGGGAGGCGCAAAATGAATATCTTCAAAAATATGAAAATGCCGCAACGCTTTGGCGTATTGATCACGGTATTTACCATCGGCTTCGCTTTTTACGGCGCGTGGTCTTTCAAGACTTTGAACGAGCTCAAGGTCAACGGGCCGGTCTACGAACGCATCGTGCAGGGTAAGGACTTGGTGGCCGATATCCTTCCGCCGCCGGAATACATCATCGAATCCTATCTGGTGACGTTACAAGTCGCCGCCGCCACCGATAGGGCTATGCAAGATAAGCTGCTTGAGCGGCTGAAAACGCTTAAGGGCGAGTACGACGCGCGCCATGCTTATTGGAAAAAGCAGGGGCTGGACAATGGATTGAACGAGTTGTTTCTCGAACAGTCGCATCAGCCGGCGATGGCCTTCTATGTTATCGCCATGACCGAGTTCGCGGATGCAATCCGTAAGCAAGATAAAGCCGGCATTGCCGCCGCCACGAGCAAAATGGATCAAGCCTACGAGACGCATCGCAAGGCAATTGATCAAGTCGTACAACTTGCCAACAAGCGAGCCGAAGCCGATGAAGAGCGCGCCAAGCGGCAGATCGAGTCATCCAATTTTCTGCTCCTCTTCATTCTCTTGGTTTCGTTCGGCTTCAGCGTAGCGATGGCCGCTGCAATTTGCCGCAGCATCACGAAGCCGTTGCGCCGCGCAGTGCGTGTGGCTCAAACGGTTGCCGGCGGTGATTTGAGCAGTTTGATCGAAGTCGATTCCAAGGATGAAGCAGGCGAACTGCTGCAGGCGCTTAAGGATATGAATGACAGCCTGCAGAAGATTGTCGGTGCCGTGCGCGAAAGCACGGACACGATCGCTACCGCATCCGGACAGATCGCATCGGGCAATCTCGACTTGTCATCTCGCACGGAGGAGCAGGCTGCCAGCTTGGAAGAAACGGCATCTTCGATGGAGGAGCTTACCTCCACGGTCAAACATAATGCGGACAATGCGCGCCAGGCCAACGTTTTGGCGGTAACCGCGTCGGAGGTGGCGCACCGCGGCGGCAACGTCGTGTCGCAAGTGGTCGATACCATGGGTTCGATCAAGAACAGCTCGCGCAAGATCGTCGACATCATCGGCGTGATCGACAGCATCGCTTTCCAAACCAATATTCTTGCCTTGAATGCCGCGGTGGAGGCTGCGCGCGCAGGTGAGCAAGGGCGCGGTTTTGCGGTAGTGGCCGCCGAGGTGCGCAGCCTGGCGCAGCGCTCCGCGTCCGCTGCCAAGGAAATTAAGGCGTTGATCGGCGATTCCGTCGAAAATGTCGATGCCGGCAGCCGCCTGGTGGACGAGGCCGGTACGACGATACAGCAGGTCGTCACTTCGGTGAAACAGCTGACCGACCTTATGGCGGAAATTGCGGCTGCCAGCGTAGAACAAAGCCAGGGCATCGAACAGATCAATCAGGCCGTCGTCCAAATGGACCAGGCGACGCAGCAGAACGCTGCCTTAGTGGAGGAAGCTGCTGCCGCGGCGTCGAGCATGCAGCATCAGGCGGCAAATCTGGCGCGCACGGTCGGCACTTTTAAGTTGGCTGCGCAGAATGACGATCTTGATTTTATTCCTCATGCAAACGCGCCGGCACCCAGCTTGTCTCTAGTGAAGAAAGCGGCAACGACGCATGCGGTCGCACGAAAAGACAAAGTCCGTGACACCGCAAATGCGGTGTTGAGAACCGGTACCAACGATGGCAATTGGGAAGAATTTTGACGCTCTATTCTTTCGTTTTTAGAATCAAAATACTTGAAGATCATGGCTAGTTTTATCAATTCACTTTCGCTAAAAACGCGCATCATCGGCACCGTCGCGTTCTTGATGACCGTTGCCATCGCCGGATTCGCGGTTCATCTAGTCAATGCTGCAGCCTATAGGCCTGTTGCCGGGTTTTCTTGGCATATTTTGGCGATGGTTATCGTCATAGTCGGCGCGGTATCCGCCTTGTTATGCGTGTTATTGGAAAAGCTGCTGGCGCCGCTTAACGCCGCGCGACGCGCGATGCAGCGCATGAGTGAAGGCAAGAAGCCCTTGTCCAGTCTACAGGTGGTTCGCAATGACGAGATCGGAAAGATGATCCATCACTTCAACAAACTGATTGCGGAGCGCAATGCGACGGAAGAAAAGCTTGAATATCTCTCCCATCATGATGTGTTGACCGGCTTCCCGAATCGTTTGCTGGTACAAAGCCGTTTTCCGCATGCCCTGGCCTACGCTGAAAGCCAGGGACTGCGCGTTGCCCTGCTGTATCTTGACCTGGATAATTTTAAGAGCATCAACGATTCGCTGGGGCATGCCGCCGGCGACGAAGTCATTAAGATGGTTGCGTTGCGCCTGCGTGAATGCGTCAACAGCACCCACATGGTAAGCCGCTTGGGTGGAGATGAATTCCTGATCGTGCTGCGCAACGTCGCCGACACCGCGGAAATCGAAAATATCATGAATGGGATTCTGGAGGAACTTACGCAGACACTGCTGTACGAAGGACGTGAAATTTCGACGTCGGTGTCGATCGGTGCCGCTGTTTACCCGGAAGACGGCCGGGATTTCGACTCCTTGTGCAAGAAAGCGAACACGGCCGTTGTGCAGGCCAAGGAGTCGGGCCGGAATACTTATCGTTTCTTCGACATGAACATGAATGTGGATGCGGTCGAACGCCTGATGTTGCGCGGCCATATGAAGCGCGCGCTGGAGCGCAATGAATTCGTGCTGCATTACCAGCCGCAAGTCGATTTGGATACGGGGGCCGTGATCGGTGCCGAGGCGCTGGTGCGCTGGCAGCACCCGGAATTCGGCTTATTGCCGCCCGGCTTGTTCATTTCGATCGCGGAAGACAGCGGTTTGATTGTGCCGATCGGAGAGTGGGTTTTGCGCGAAGCCTGCGCCCAGGCGGCGGAGTGGCAGAAAAATGGACTGCCGGCGCTGGTGATGGCGGTAAATCTGTCGGCTGCTCAGTTCAGACGCGGCAATCTCGAACGAACGCTGATCGACGCGTTGACGGAGTCGGGGCTTTCTCCTGAATACCTGGAGCTCGAACTGACCGAATCGATTTTGATTAAGGATACCGACAATGTGCTGCAGCAGGTCAAGCGGCTAAAGAGCCTGGGCATCAAGCTTTCCATTGATGACTTCGGCACGGGTTATTCGAGCTTAGCCTACTTGAAAAAGTTCGCCGTCGACAAGATTAAGATCGATCAGTCCTTCGTGCGCGATCTTGCGAACAATGCCGATGACGGCGCGATCGTCAAAGCGATCATTCAAATGGCGCGCAGCCTTAACTTGCGCACGATCGCCGAGGGTGTCGAGCATGAAAGAACGCTGGAACATCTGCGGCTGCATCAATGCAACGAAGCGCAGGGATATCACTTTTCCAAGCCTATGCCGAAGGCCAAGTTCGCCATGTTTTTGGAGGCGGCCGCTGCGGCGGGGCACGCCCGGCCGTCCGCAGCAGCTTGAAAATTTCCCTTGCCTACTGTACCAAAGTACAAGATACAGGCATCCCGCATTCGCTTAGAGTAAAAGCGGAAAGAACCCATTTGCGTTAGGCCGATAAAGCCAATGCGAATCCCATTTGGTATGCTTGGTTCTCACCGGCTCGACGCGGTTCCGATCGGCACGGCATTAACATTAAAACAATAATGCAGGGGGCGGGATGCTTGAATTGTGGGATGTCAGATGAGTCACGGCCGATTTTTCGCCGCGTGCCGGTGCCGCGTAAATCTCGGCTCGAAGTTCTGGCTATACGCCATTTTGCTGGCAATCGGCTGGTGCTTTACCGGGTTGGCTTATTCTCAGGACGCTCAAGATGGGGCGCTTTCCTCCGATCCCTCGCAAAATTCTCCAAAAGTCTTGATTTTGTCTGCGTTCGGGCAGGGATGGCCAGGTGTCGACACCTATATCAACACCTTGGTCGGGACTCTCAAGTCAACCGGCTTCAGCGGCAACGATATTTTCGTCGAATATCTCGATCTTGGGCGCAATGCCGGTCCGGAATATCGCTTGGCGCAAAAAAGACTGCTGACGGCGAAATACCAAAAGCGCCGGATAAATCTGGTATTTACATTGCTGCAGCCGGCATTGAATTTTCTGTTGCTGGATACGCCGGAGTTGGTTCCGGATGCGCCGGTGGTTGCCGTTCTCGGTGAAGTGACGCCGAATTTGCCGCGCGGCCGTCATCGCTTCGTTCAGATTGCACAAGACCTTGATTATCAAGCGTCGTTGAAACAGGCGCTTTCATTGTTTCCGTCGACGCGCCGTGTGGTGCTGGTCAGCGGTACGAGTGAAGAGGAAATCAAGAGTCTGGCGAAAATGCGGGCAGCGCTAGCGCTCTGGCGCGACAAGATCGCATTTACCGACACCACGGGACTCTCGATCGAGGAGGCCGAACGCCATGTCGCGGCGCTGCCGCCGCAAACAATTATTTTCAACTTGGGCGTGCGGCGCGACAAGACGGGGCGTAACTTCGTTCCAGCGGAAGCGCTCGAAAAAATTGCCCGTAAGGCGAATGCGCCTATTTTCGTGCTGTATGACATCGGCATCGGAAGCGGGCATACCGGCGGATACATATTCAGTATCAAGAACGAGGGGGTGCGAGCGGCGACCGTGGCATTCGAGATCGTCAACGGCACCTTTGCATTGAACGAGCCTATCACGCGGCTCAATGCCGAACAGATTTCTATGTACGACTGGCAGCAGCTGGAACGCTGGAGCGCCGATCCTGACAAGCTGCCGCGCGACACCATCTTCATCAATCGTCCTCCTACGCTTTGGGGACAGTACCGCAACACAGTGTTGGCTACCGCGGGCGCCTTCCTCTTGTTAACGCTGCTGATTGCCTCGTTGATGTGGCAGATACGCCGTAAGGCCTTGGCCGAGGAAGCGCTGGTAGCAAGCCAGGAGCGCTACCGTACTCTCGTGGAAGAGGCGCCGGAAGCGATTCTTGTCTATGACGCGGATTTGCAAAGGATCATCGAACTTAATAGCAAGGCTGAGCGCTTGTTCGAACGCAGCCGCGAGGACTTGCTGCAAATCGAATTGCGGCAGCTTTATGCGCCGATTTCGGCGGGCGACGCCATGCTGAAGCACAGCATAGAAGAAAATGCGCAACGCGCCTTGGGGGGCGAAAGCCTGGTATTCGAGCGTACGGTGCGCACTAAGAGCGGCAGAGATATTCCTTGTCAAATCTGGCTGGCGCGTTTGCCGGCCAAGGGCCGCAATCTGCTGCGTGCCAGCATCATCGATATCACCGACCGTAAGAATGCCGAAGCGGAATTGCGCAGTCATCGGCAAAGATTGGAAGAGCAGGTCGCGGAACGTACGGCTGCGCTTTCCGTGGCCTTGACGCAAGCGCAAGCAGCGAGCCGCGCCAAGAGCACTTTCCTGTCCCATATGAGCCACGAGATTCGCACGCCGATGAATGCGATTCTTGGCTATACCCAGTTGATGGAGCGCATGCCCGAACTCACTGGCAAACTCAAGGACTATGCGGCCGTCATCGCGCGCAGCGGTGATCATCTGATGGCGTTGATCAATGACGTGCTGGAAATGTCCAAGATCGAAGCGGGGGGCGTTACCCTTTCGCGCGATAACTTCAATATTCGCGCAATGCTGAAGGATATCGATTCGATGTTCAAGATGCGCGCATTTGAAAAGGGTTTGAAACTGGATTTCGGCATCGACGACAGCGTACCGGAAAATTTATGCGCGGACGCGACCAAAGTACGGCAGGTGCTGGTCAATATTCTCGGCAATGCGATTAAATTTACGGATGATGGCGGTATCAAGGTCGCGGTAAGCGCGCGCAAAGAAGAAGGGCCGAAAATTTTCGTCGGCATTATCGTCACCGATACCGGACCCGGCATTCCGGAACATGAACAAGCCAAGGTATTCGAAGCATTCGAGCAGACAGAAAGCGGCAATCGCAAGGGAGGTACCGGACTAGGTATGGCGATTAGCCGCCAGTACGCACGCATGATGGACGGCGATGTGAGCTTGCAAAGCTCAACGGGCAAAGGAACCGCAGTGCGGTTTTCCTTCATCGGACTGCCGGGCGAAGGTACAAGCATCGAAAATGAGCAAATCGAAACCGGACGCGTCGCAGCATTGGCGCAGGATTCGGTTCAGCCCAAAATTTTGATCGTGGACGATATCGAATCCAATCGAGACATTCTGCGTCTCATGTTGTCTGGGATCGGCATTTCGGCCATCCGTGAGGAGGCCGGAGGCAAGGACTTGGCTGCCGTCGTCGACGAATGGCGACCGGACATCGTGTTGATGGACCGGCGTATGCCCGGTATAGATGGACTGGCGGCGACGCGCATGATCCGGGCGCTGCCGAAGGGGAACGAAGTGCGCATCATCATGGTCAGCGCTGGGGCATTCGAGGAAGAGCGGCGGCTCGCTTTTGCCGCAGGCATCGACGGATTCGTCGGCAAGCCGTTTCGCGAGCAAGAGATATTTGCCGAGATCCAGCGCGTGTTTCCCGCCATCGTCTACCGTTATGAGAATGAAACAACGTCGGCAAGGAACGGCAACGGCGATCTTAGTGTCGACCTCGGCGGGCTCGACGGAGCCCTCGCTGCAGAGCTGATGGGATTAATCGAGAACGGCGATGTGCTACGCTTTGAAAAATGCCTGGATGAGCGATTACGGGAACAGCAGCCATATGTATATGAACGTTTGCATGAATTAGTGCAACGCTTCGACTACGCGCGCATTTTGGCTCTTTTGAAGCCTCGCCGGGAGCAATCATGACAACAATAAATCCTCAAGTCATCGGCGATGTCGACGCTCAGGCAGTGCGCGTCATGCTGGTCGACGATACGCCGGAAAATCTCACTTTGCTCAAGAACATGCTGGGCGACCGCGGCCTGGATATTTTCGCTTTTCCGAGCGGATCGCTGGCTTTGCGCGCGGCGGAAAAGAGCGTACCCGACTTGGTATTGCTGGATATCACCATGCCGGAAATGGATGGTTATGAAGTATGTGCTCGTTTCAAGCGGCATCCCCAGCTGGCCGAAGTGCCGATCATTTTTCTTTCCGCATTGACCGAAACGTCCGACAAGGTAAAAGGCTTTAAGCTGGGCGCCGTCGATTTCATCACCAAGCCCTTCCAGTTCGAAGAAGTGCATGCGCGTGTCAGCACGCATTTGCAATTGCGCGGCTTACGAAAACGCTTGGAGTACCATAATCGTCATCTGCAGCAGCTGGTTGACGAAAAATGCAGGGAACTCGCCGAAGCGCACAAGGAGTCGCGCAAGCGCCTTGCGGAAATTGCGCATATGAATCGCAATATTACTTCTTCCGTATATTCCGCCGCGATTGCGCACGATCTGCGACAGCCTTTGGCGGCGATCCTGAGCAATGCGGAAGCGGCGGAATTGTTTCTGGAACAGGATCCGCCTGCGGTTGAAGAAGTCAAGGAAATACTTGCCGACATCCGGCGTGACGATCAGCGCGCGAACCAGATTCTCCAGCGCATGCGAAACATGCTCAATAAGAATCAGACGGAGATCGAGGAAATCGATATCAATGAAATAGCCGAGGACGTTGCAAAATTCCTGGGTGCGGAAGCGAAGATGCGCAATGCGAGGATATTTTCCGAGCCGGCGCCGGAAGCGGTGAAAGTTTTGGCGGACCGCATTCAATTGCAGCAGGTGATGATTAACCTGGTTCTTAACGGCATGGATGCGATGGCCGATACGCCGGTGGAAAAGCGTACGATCCATATCCGCGTTCAAGCAGTGGAGCAAGCGTATGCGGAAGTTATCGTGACAGATGCGGGTGTCGGTTTCGAGCATATCGAACATGCCTTTGAGTCCTTCTTCACGACTAAGCCGCACGGCTTGGGCATGGGCTTGTCGATTACCGCCGCCTTGATTCATGCACATGGCGGGCAGATATGGGCGGAAAATAATCCGCTGGGCGCCAGCGTGTATTTCAGGTTGCCTTTGGAAAGCGGGGCGAGGTAATGGGCGAGCCCGGCGCGCCATTGGTCCATATCGTCGACGACGACGATTCCCTGCGTACGGCATTGTCGCGGCTGTTGGCAGCCGCCGGCTATCGAGTAGCGACCTATGAATCGGCGGCCAGCTTCCTGGAAATCAGCCACGGTGATGTAGGTGGCTGTATCTTGCTGGACGTGAACATGCCTGGTTTGAGCGGCGTACAGTTACAGGAACATCTGCTGAGGCAACATTGCGGCTTGCCCATCGTGTTCCTCACCGGGCACGGTGACATTGCCATGAGTGTGCGAGCGATCAAGGCCGGTGCCGAAGATTTTTTGTCCAAGCCGGTATCGAAGGAAGATTTGTTAGATGCCGTTCGACGCGCACTGCAACGGTATAGTGATACCCATGCCACGCAAGCGAATCTCAAGGAACTGATGCGTCGGGTAGAGTCGCTGACGGCGCGTGAGCGCGAAGTCTTCGACCTGCTCGTAACGGGTATGCTGAATAAGCAGATCGCCTACCAGCTCGGCAACACGGAACGTACCGTCAAGGCCCATCGCCATAGCATTACGGAAAAGATGCAAGTGAAATCGATGGCGGAATTGGCCTCGATTGCTTCACAGCTCGGCTTGCTTCATCCAAAAAAATCCACTACTGGCAATTAAGCTTTTTCGTCATATTGGTGTGCTATGCTGCCAATCCTGAATCATAGGATTGGGTAGAAGCGGACCAATTGAGAAGAGGGCGATATGAAAATTCCGAGCAAAATGCGGAAACCGGGGCGCTGTGTGCCCTTGCTCGGCCTCCTTCTCGTGACGCTTGCTTTCATGCCGTTTGCACATGCGGGAGATGTCCGCGAATGTAAGCGCGTCATTCTCACCGGCGATCCCGACTATCCGCCGTTTTCCTGGTCCGATAACAAGACTTTGCGCGGTTCCGCAATCGAAATTGCAGCACTTGCTTTGACGCGTATTCACGTGCCATACGAAATCCGTTATGTTGGGACTTTTCCTAACGTATTGGAAGGAGCCAAGGCGGGGAAAGTGGATTTGATCGCGGAGCTTAAGAATACGCCGGACCGTCAAGCCTATTTAGCGTATTCGACCGTGCCGATCTTTACCAATCCGGTCGCCGTCTTTGTCCGTTCGGATCAAAAATTTCCCTATCGCGTCTGGGATGATCTCACTACGAAGCGCGGCGTAGTCACCGTCGGCAATAAATTCGGCGGCGGCTTCGACGAATATTTGGCTCGTAATCTCAAGGTGGAGTCCGCCGATACGATAGAGTTGAGTTTTGCTTCGCTGGCCAAGGGGCGTAGCGATTACTTCGTCAATAGTTACTATCCTGCAATTTCCTACTTGGTACAGGCGCGCCGCGAGGCGGATTTCACCGCATTGCAGCCGTTCGTGACGGCGACGGAAAATTTTGCGGCTTGGTCCAAGCTCAGCCCTTGTCTTTTCAAGCGTGCGGAATTCGATGCCGCGTTGGCGGCGATGGTTCGCTCAGGAGAAGTGAGGCGTATTTTAGATGCGAATTTCGAGAAGCTTCGCCACAACGGGCAGCCGAAGTAAACTGGATGAAAGCCGGTTAATTATTCGTGTTCCACACCACGTAGTCGTTCACAGCATATAACTTGCACGGCAGCGGACTATTCTTTTGGCAATTGGTAAGCGCACGCTCGGCCGGATCGTCGCCATCTTCAGTCCAGCTCCAGGCGCCGGTAGGTGAGAGCGCAAATGCGCGCGGCATGGATTTGGTCAAGAACACACGATATTGTTCGCGGCCCTTGTCTTGCAGATACGGTACGGCATCGATACTGTCGACCGTCGCGAAATCGGATTTCGAAGGCAGATACGGTTCGGCTACTTTGAAAGTTTCTGCCGTCGGCATGCCGATCTTCTGCAGGAATTTTTTCGTTTCCGGCCACCAGATCGCCACGCCGTCGCGACTGCCGCTCATGGAGTGAGCGTCATTTTTGAACGGACCATATGCCACCAGCGTCGCATCGCCGCCTGCGCGAGTGTAGGCGGCGTGCATGCGTGCAGCGAGTTCCGGGCCGAAATAGCTGTCGTTCTGGCCATAGAACCAGATGCTCGGGATGGCAGTTTCCGCGCCGTAGTTGCCGAATGCTTTCACGAGCGATTCTTGCCATTGGCAACCCTTGGTCATCAAGCCCCCGGCAAAATTGAGGACGCCGCGCACCCCGGGCGTGTTTTGCGTCGCGAATGCCATTGCCGTCAAGCCACCGTAGGATTGGCCGGCGAGCACGACACGGTCATGATCGGCCCACGGCTGCTGTAAGACGTAATCCAATACGCTTTGTAAATCGCGTGCCTGAATCTGGCCATTGGCAGTCATGTTGCAATGCTGCTCTACATAATCGCCGCTCGATTTGGAAAAGCCTGTACGCATCGGAATGACGACGGCGTAGCCGCGCTTCATGAATTCGCGGCTGATGGCTAAAAAGCGCGCACGTTCTTGCGCACGCGGATTGCCGGGCGCTTTGCCGTGGTTCAAGATCAGGATCGGAAAAGGACCTTCTCCCGGCGGCTTATAAAGCGTGGTTTCAAGCTCCCCGTTCCAACTCGACGTCGTCGGTGGTGCTGCGTTCAACACGCCTGCCACGCCGGCGATGTCGGCGCCGCTTGATTTACTTGCACGCGTGGATTTGCGAGCAGCATTCGCTTTCACCGGAATCATGACGATGTCTTCATTGAGTGAAGCATCGATTTCAGGGGGAGGAACTTGGGCAATGCAGCTCTTAGTCGAAAGACTCAAGCCGCAGGACATGGCAGCAATGGAAAGTAACCATTTCCATTGTTTCCGTGCACTGCGCGCCGGGCGGATGAGACTGCTCATAAGCAATGGTGCTTGAAAATTTTTTGCGAACAACCTTGCCCATTGTAAAGAGCGATTTTCTCGAGTCAAGATTAATGTGGGGCATTGCGCGGAAATCTTGGTTACTTTTGCGAAGACGATACGATTTTTCGTGTCGCTTTTGCATGCAAGGGGCAAGCGACTTGTTATGAATGAATGGAATGAAGAAGACGAGGAAAGTTAACGCTTGCACAATCAAGGCAATGCGTTAATGAAGAGTAGAGAAACGGCGTGATGGGATCGCGGGTTTGCAGCCTAGCGGGTTTGCAGCCGGCGCGTCCAGTCCGCTAACGCGATGAGCAATCTTTGAATTTGCTCGCGGGCCATGCGATCGGTAAGTTTGCCTTGTTCATCGAATTTATCGCCGGCTTGCGCAATCATGACTTCGGGTTTATTGAGAACAAATGCGTTGACGGAGACAAAGCATTGACGCAAATGATATTGGGCACGTGCGGTGCCGAATGTTCCCAGGGATGCGCCCATCATCGCGATCGGTTTGCCGTCAAAAGGCTGGTTGGGCGGACGCGATGCCCAGTCGATTGCGTTTTTCAATACGCCCGGAAATGAATAATTGTATTCGGGGGTAACGATCAGAAGCCCATCGGCGGAAGCAATTTTGTCGCGGAAAGCTTGCACGGGCGGCGGATAACCGTGTGTGCGCACGTCTTCGCTGTACAGCGGAATTTCCGTCAGATCGAAGCTTTCGATCGACATATCGTTCGGTTGTAATTCTTGCGCAGCCCGCAAAGCAGCGCTGTTATAAGACAGCTTGCGCAAACTACCCGAAATACCAAGGATGCGAAGAGGAGATGCCATGGTTAATTTTCTTGGAATCCAAGGCATTTGACCGCTTCGACTATGCAAGGTTTTCATGACGTACACGGTGCCGCGTAAGTCTTTGTTAAAATTTTCGCACAAGTTTCTGATTTCTCAAGTTTCGGTTTATGATGGGCGAGCGTAGTACTCAAGAGCCAGGGGAGACAGGCCGCTACGACTATAAAAAGAGCGCAATCATGAAACAAGCGAATAACCATCAATTGTTCCTGCTCGACCGGAACAAAACCTATCAAGATCCTATGCCGTTTTTCATGCAGCCCGTAATGGGCGCTGAGAATGGATTGGTATTCGGATTTGAAATTCTGTTTCGCGGCGGCACGCCGCCGGAATGGTCGGAGATCGACAAATCGGTCGTCATGCACTTATGCGATACGCCGCCCGATACCTTGCCGACCATGTTCGTCAATTTATGCGCCAAGGCATTTCTTGAAATCCCTGCGCAGCAATTCATCGACGCATCGAAGCAAAACAAAGTCTATTTCGAGCTTAGCGAGTCGGTCGCGGACGATGCCGCCTTCAGTGCGATACTCCAGAAGATCGACGCATTGAGCGCCAACGGCGTGCTATTTGCGTTGGACGATTTCGGCCGCACGCTCGATGCGTTGCCGCGCGCTTTTGCGCTGGATGCCGTGTCGTTCATCAAGGTGGACGGCAAATGCTTGGCCGCCGCGATGGCGGACCGCCAAGCGGAAGCGGGATTGCGCGCCTTGCTCGAACAATGGCGCAAAGCCGGTATCTCCAGCGTCGCCGAATGGATAGAGACGCCGGAAATGTTTGCCTTTGCTCAGCAGCTCGGTTTTGATTTCGTCCAGGGCTTTCACATCGACGCCATGTTGAATGGGCTGGATAGCCGCGACCTCGATTCTGCCGCGTAGAGGGAGACCCCCTAATGGCAAGACTGGTCTTTACCCAGCAGTTGCGGCGCTTTACCGAAACACCGGAAATTGATGTGAGCGTCGCGCGCCTGCGCGATGCGCTCGAGGCCGCGTTCGCCATTAACCCCCGGTTGCGTGGGTATATCGTTGACGAACAAGGGCATTTGCGCGTCAATGTCGTGATCTTTATCGACGGCCATCCGGTCGATGACCGCATCGGCCTTTCCGATTCAGTCATGCACGCCCAACATATACACGTATTGCAAGCTTTATCCGGAGGATGAATATGCAAGATCGCGCATTGGTCGCCACGCGCAAAGGTTTATTTGAATTAGCGCGCATTAAAAATGCATGGGAAGTCGTGCATGTTTCTTTCATCGGCGATCCTGTCACCATGGCTTTGTACGATCGGCGCGACGGCACCTTATATGCGGCGCTCAACCTCGGCCATTTCGGCGTCAAGCTGCATCGGCGCAACCTCGGCTCGGACACCTGGACCGAGATTGCTGCGCCGGCTTATCCGGCGCAGCCGCAAGACGGCGCCAAAGACGTGGAGTGGAAGCTCAAACAAATTTGGGCTTTGACGCAAGGCGGCAACGACGAGCCGGGCGTGTTATGGGCCGGCACCTTGCCCGGCGGTTTGTTTAAATCCTGTGATCGCGGCGATTCATGGGAATTAAATCGTCCCTTATGGGGTATGCCGCAGCGCCGGGAATGGATGGGCGGCGGCTATGACACCGCAGGCATTCATTCGATTTGCGTAGACCCGCGCGACAGCAAACATTTGCTCGCGGGCGTTTCCACCGGCGGCGTATGGCGCACGCGCGATGGCGGCGCCAGCTGGGTATTGAGCGCAAAAGGTATGCGTGCCACCTACATGCCGCCCGAGCGCGCCGAAGATCAGAATATGCAGGATGTACATTGCATCTCGCAATGCGCCGCATCGCCGGATGTGATGTGGTGCCAGCATCACAATGGTATTTGGCGCACGGCGGACGGCGCGCAAAATTGGCAGCAAATCGGCCAGGCCGACAGTGGCGCGGTGTCCGACTTTGGATTTGTCGTCGCGGCGCATCCGCAAGACCCCAACACCGCCTGGTTTGTCCCCGCGGCCGCGGATCAAAGACGTTTGCCGGTCGATGCGGCTATGTGCGTCATGCGTACGCGCGACGGCGGTAAGTCATTTGAAATATTGCGGGATGGTTTACCGCAGCGGCATTGCTACGACCTGGTCTATCGCCACGGTGCCGCCGTTACGGATGACGGCAAGACTTTGATGATGGGGTCGACTACCGGCGGTTTGTGGGTGTCGGAAAACGGCGGTGACACGTGGCTGAGCATCTCCGCCCATTTGCCGCCGATTTATGCGGTGCGGTTCACCTGACAGGTTTCCGGGCATTGATTAAGTCATTGACAGGCTGGTTGATGAAATGGACGGTCGTAACGATCGTCGGCCTACATTTCACCGGTGTTCTTGCCCTGGCGCTGGCTATTCCCGGCGCCATATTCCTGTTGCTCAGCGCTTTCATTCCGCTCGTGCCGATGCTCGCGGGAGCCTTCCTGCTGATCGTGTGGGTGATTTATATGGTCGGTGGCTTGCTTCCCGGAAGGCTTGCGCTGCCCACTTTCATGTCGCCGGAATTCCTCTTTTCCGAATTTCCCGCTGTGATTAGCCAGGCATGGCGCGACAATGCGGATATCGTGCTTGCACTGTTTGCGATGGCAGTCGTTTCTGCTTGCGGAGTTTTCCTGCTGTATCGGCAATGTTGGCATAAGGTGTTCGGCTCAGACCGGCATGCATTGCGTCGCATCGAAAAGAGCCTGTTGATCGCGACCGCCTGGATTTCATTCTTGTTGCCGATTGCCTTGTGGTGGAGTGGCGTGCACGCAGCTTTTGGCACGAAAGAAGCGTGGCTCTTGTTCGTGTACCTGGCGCCAACTCCCGAGATCGGAATTGCGATCGCCTTGCTGTTGTTGATGGGGAAGAAGAAGGCGAGCAGTCGCGGCAGGGTCATGTCCTGGATGCCGGCGGCAATGCTGGTTACCGGATTGATCGCCGTTTATTGCGGTGTTCAATTCAGGATGAGTGCCGGTCTATTCATCCAGAATACCAAGGATTTTTACGCCGCGCTCGATCGACGTGCCGAGGTAAAACGCTTTGCCGACGCTGCGCCGCAACGCTTGGCTGAAGCCAGGGAGCAGGAGGCCAGGCAACGAAACCAGGTCTTATGTAGTGCCGGGTATATTGGAATTGGCGTCATTCAATCGATCGAACCGCTTGCGCTGAACGATAGAATGGTCCGATGTGGGGTAGGTGGCGAATTTGGATGCGATGAAAAACAGGAATACAAGGCTGTCGTCAAGATCGATAATTGGCTCTATGCGCGGCGCCCCAAGCCGCGGGAGGAGATAGAACTACGTCGACTGGATTACAGAAAGCCTGAGGCACTTTACAGTGCCATTGGCGAACAGCGTCTTATCATTGCATATGATGCGCCTAGATATGGTCTGCATGATCTGCAGATAGAAAGAGCATATGCGTCCAGATCCTATTCCATCGCTTCTCCGGAAGTAGCGGAGAACGATCCCTGGCAGATCGATAAAGAAGTAATGGCCGCTTGCGGCCGCCTGCAAAAAAATGGGAATCAGTAGAGCATTGCCGAGTCGAGCATCGCTGGATTAAGCATCGCCCAACGCCGCAGATACCATGCCTATTGATCCACGCAGCATCATCCTGCCGCGCAGGGAGTAAGCTGCTAAGTTGGCTAATCACCCTTTGTGCATCCGCGACAGATTGGCCCCCATCCGCTCCGATAATCGATCGGCCAAACGCCGAATAGCCTGACCAGCCTTCGCTTGCGATCGCGTCATAACTTCCGTAGCAAGCATGCTGACCGCCACGCCTGCCACGGCGTGGCCGCCGGAAGAATCGAACACCGGCGCGCCGAAGCAATGCATGCCTACGCGCACTTCGCCGTCGTCGATGGAATAGCCGCGCGCGCGAATTTCCGCCAATTCTTTGATGAAGGCAGTGAGATTCGGCGTGCCGGCCGGCGTCAAGGCTTGCGGCCATGGTCCTTTCAAGCGCGCTTTCACTTCATCCTCATCAAAGCTGGCGAGCATCGCTTTACCGGTCGCCGTGTAAGGCGCAGGCAAACGCATGCCAATGCGGAAGGTCACGCCCAAGGGGCGATTGCCGTTGCGGCAGGCAACATACACGACACTCGCGCCATCGAGCACCGAGAGGGTGATGGTCTCTTGCGGCAATTCATTGACTTCATCCCAAGCCGCATAAAACTCTTGCGTGATATCGCTCTTCGCCAGGAAGGCATTGGCCCATGTCATCACATGCGGACCCAAGCTCATTTGGCCATTGTCCAAGCGGGTGATCAAGCGCAGTTGCACCAGCGTCGCACATAAACCATGGAGCGAGCTCTTGGGTAATTCCAAAATCCGCGCCAGTTCCGCCAAGGACAACGGGGTGGATGCGCCGGCGATGAGATCTAATATGCGCGCCGCGCGCACCACGGCCGGCGAACTGCTTTTTTCTGCGGGTTCGTTTGGCGATGTATCGGAGGTGTGGAATTTGGGTTGTGCCATATAAAGAGTCCGGGTTCCGTATTGCAAACGATTATTACATTTGTATCGCGGGATTTTCAAAGTCTTGACGGCAGATCAAATTTTGCCTACGATCCTGTCATTCCATTAAATGAATAGCGTTCAGTATATTGAACGAAATAATAGCAAGCCGATTAGGAAAGCGCAACATGAAATTGACCGATGCAGCGTTACTGAGGACCCAAGCCTATCTCGATGGCCGCTGGGTGGATGCCGATAGCGGTGAGCGATTCGCCGTGCGCGATCCTGCTACCGCCGAATTGTTGGCTGAAGTGCCTTCGCTGGGCGCGGCGGAAACCGAGCGTGCAGTCGCCGCAGCCCAAGTCGCGCAGCGCAGCTGGGCCGCGAAGTCGGCAAAAGAACGTTCGAAGATTTTGCGTTTATGGCACGACCTCATGCTGACAAACATTGAAGACCTCGCCGTCATCATGACGCGTGAGCAAGGCAAACCCTTGAATGAAGCGCGCGGCGAAATTCGCTACGCCGCTTCTTTCATCGATTGGTTCGCCGAAGAAGCGCGCCGCATCAACGGCGACTTGGCACCGCATCCGGATGCGGACAAGCGTATCGCCATCATGAAGCAGCCGGTCGGCGTGTGCGCCGCCATCACGCCGTGGAATTTTCCGGCGGCGATGATTACCCGTAAAGTCGCCCCCGCGCTGGCGGCGGGGTGCGCCATCATCGTCAAGCCGGCGGAGCAAACGCCATTATCGGCACTTGCGCTGGCGGAGCTGGCCGAGCGCGCCGGCGTGCCGGCCGGCGTGCTGCAAATCGTCACCGGCGATGCACGCGCGATCGGCGACGTACTGACTGCGAGCCCGGTCGTGCGCAAGCTATCTTTCACCGGCTCCACCGAAGTCGGCCGTTTGCTGATGGCGCAATGCGCGCCCACCATCAAGCGCCTTTCGCTGGAATTGGGCGGCAACGCGCCTTTTATCGTGTTTGACGACGCCGACGTAGATGCCGCCGTTGCCGGTGCGCTGATCGCCAAATACCGCAACAGCGGGCAGACCTGCGTGTGCGCCAATCGTTTCATCGTTCAAGACGGCATTTATGACGCCTTCGCCAAAAAGCTCGCGGAAAAAGTGGAAGCGCTCCAAGTCGGCAATGGATTGGAGGCGAATGTCGCGCAAGGTCCTTTGATCGACCAAGCTGCATTGGACAAAGTAGAGACCTTAGTCGCCGACGCACGCGACCACGGCGCGCAAATTCTGGTCGGCGGCAAATCCCATGCCTTGGGCGGCACTTTCTACCAACCGACGGTGATCACCGAAGCGACACAAAAAATGCGCCTGGCGCGCGAAGAAATTTTCGGGCCGGTGGCGCCGCTGTTCCGCTTCAAGGATGAAGCGCAGGCGATCGCCATGGCCAACGATACCGAGTACGGCTTGGCGGCTTATATGTACACGCGCGATTTGAGCCGTTCCTGGCGCGTGGCGGAAGCGCTGGAATACGGCATGGTGGGGCTGAATACCGGCATGATTTCCAATGAAGTCGGCCCCTTCGGCGGCATCAAGCAATCCGGCATCGGCCGCGAAGGTTCGCGCTACGGCATCGACGAATACCTCGAACTGAAATATGTGTGCGTGCAGTTGTGAAGCGAAGCGGTACTCTGTCCCCAACAATATAGAGGGTCCACATGAATGCATTTGAATTTCGTACCGTTCCGGCCTTGGTGGTCGAATTCGGCGCCGCCAAGCGCTTAGGGGCACTGCTACGCGAACGCTTCAAGGAAAAAAATCTGTGCCTGGTGACGGACGGCTTCTTGAATAAAAGCGGCATGCTGGCGCCGGCCTTGAGTAGTTTGCGCGAGGCGGGTTTTCAAGTACAAGTGATCGACGACGTGGTGGCCGATCCATCGGAAGACGTGGTACTCGCGGCGGCTAAGCGTGCGCGCCAAGCCGATGCTGAAATCATCTTGGGGCTTGGCGGCGGTTCTTCCATGGATGTGGCCAAGCTGATCGCGGTGTTGGCCGGCTCGGATCAGAGCTTGTCCGAGATGTACGGCATCGGCAAAGTAAGCGGTGCGCGTTTGCCCTTGATTCAAATGCCGACGACTGCCGGCACCGGTTCCGAAGTCACGCCGATTTCCATCGTCACCACCGGCGCCACCACCAAGGCGGGTGTCGTTTCGCCGCAGCTGTATGCCGATCTCACGGTGCTCGATGCCGAGTTGACCGTCGGTTTGCCGCCGAAGATCACCGCTGCGACCGGCATCGACGCTATCGTTCATGCGATCGAGGCTTACACCACCAAGCATAGAAAGAATCCGCTGTCCGACATGCTGGCGCGCGACGCCTTGCGTTTATTGACGACCAATTTGCTGCCGGCGTTTGCCAACGGCCAAGACCGCGCGGCACGCGAAGGCATGCTGTTGGGTGCGATGCTGGCCGGCCAGGCGTTCGCCAATGCGCCTTGTGCCGCGGTGCATGCGCTGGCATACCCGATCGGCGGCATCTTTCACGTGCCGCATGGCTTGTCGAACTCGCTGGTGTTGCCGCATGTGCTGCGCTTCAATGCGCCGGCAGCGGCAGCGATGTATGCGGAACTGGCGGAGATCGCCGTGCCCGGCTGCTCCGGTAGCGAGGAAGCGCGCACCCATGCATTGATCGCGCATGTGGAAATGCTGGCGGTGGAAACAGGCATCGAACGTTGGCTGCATCAAGTCGGCATCGCCGAAACCGACATTCCGCGGCTGACTTCCGACGCCATGCTGCAGACGCGCTTATTGGTCAACAATCCGCGCGAAGTAAATGAGCAAGACGTCTTCGCGATTTACACAGCGGCATATGCGCAATAGCTAGCACGCAGTAACAGGCAATTCTTCAGCAGCAGGAATACGGGATCAGCCGTAGGGGTTTGTTTTTTCTAAAAATTTGTAAAACACATTTAGGGAGCAAGAAATGAATCATCGTTTATTCGCGGCGTTCGCGCTGCTGTGTTGTGCGGCAGCCGCTTATGCCAAGGACATCACTATTGCGCATATTTATTCGAAGACCGGACCGTTCGAAGCCTACGGCGTCGATTCGCATCGCGGCCTGGAATTGGGTTTGCAGTACGCCACCAGCGGCACGATGGCGGTCAGCGGCAATAAGATCGTATTGATCGCGCGCGACGATCAAGGCAAGGCAGATATCGGCCGCGCACACTTGGCTGCCGCCTATCAGGACGAGAAAGCCGACATCGCGGTCGGCGCCATCAGCTCGGCCGTCACGCTGGCGATGATGCCGATCGCCGAAGAGCATAAGAAATTATTGATTGTCGATTCCTCCGTTGCCGATTCGATTACAGGCGACAAATGGAGCCGCTACGTATTCCGCACCGCACGCAATTCGACGCAGGATGCTTTGACCAATGCGGTGGTGGTCGATAAGCCCGGCACCTATATCGCCACGCTGGCGCAAGATTATGCTTTCGGACGCGACGGCATCAAGGCTTTCCGCCAGGCGATCAAGAACGCCAAGATCGTGCGCGAAGAATATTTGCCGGCCAACGCCACCGATTTCACCGGCGGCGCGGTGCGGCTGATTGATGCGCTCAAGGATAAGCCGGGTAAAAAAATCGTATTTATTTACTGGGCCGGCGCTGGTAACCCGCTGAAAATTGCCGAGCTCGATTTGAAAAAATACGGCATTGAAATCGCCACCGGCGGCAACACGCTGCCCGCCTTGACCATGTACAAGCAACTGCCCGGCCTGGAAGGCTCCATCTATTACTACTACGGCATCCCGAAAAACAAGGCCAACGACTGGCTGATGGCCGAGCATTACAAGCGTTATAAGAGTCCGCCTGACTTTTTCACCGTATGCGGCATGGCGGCAGGCATCGCGATCGTCGAAGCGCTGAAGAAAACCAATGGCGACACCGATACCGAGAAATTGATCGCTACGCTCGAAGGTATGAGCTTTGACACACCGAAGGGCAAAATGACCCTGCGCAAAGAAGATCATCAAGCCATGATGCCGCTCTACCATTTCAAGATCAAGAATGATCCTGCTTTAGCCTGGGCGGTGCCGGAGTTGGTACGCGAAATAAAAGCGGAAGAAATCAACGTGCCGATTCGCAATAAGCGATAAGAGGAGTAGCGAATATGCAGCGCTATGAAGGACTCGTCGAAAAACGGATATTTTCCTTGCCCAGCCATACCGCGGTGAACGGCAGGACGATCAAGGATGTGAAGATCGGCTGGGAAAGCTACGGGCAATTGAATGACGCACGCGACAACGTCATCTTGGTGCCGCATCATTACTCTTCCAATTCGCATGCGGCGGGCCGGTATAAAGATAGCGATCCGCTGCCGGGTTACTGGGATAGTATTATCGGCCCCGGCAAGCCGCTCGACACCGATCGCTTCTTTGTGATGAGTGTCGACTCCTTGGTTAATATGAATTCCAAGGATGGCATCACCGTCACCACCGGCCCGGCGTCGATTGACGCGGATACCGGCAAGCCCTACGGCATGCAGTTTCCGGTCGTGACGATACGCGACTTCGTTCGTGTACAAAAGGCGCTGATAGATTCGCTCGGCATTCAACAAATTCACGCGTGCGTCGGCGTTTCCATGGGCGCTTTGCAGTCCTATGAGTGGGCAGCCGCGTATCCGGAGCTGGTCAAACGTGTCGTGGCGATAAACGGCAGCCCGGCGCAGCGGCCGTTTGCGCTGTGTAATTTGGATAAATGGGTCGCGCCGATCCGTCTCGATCCGAACTGGAAGCAGGGGGATTACTACGGCGGGTCGGAGCCGATCGAAGGGCTGACGCAGGCATTTTGCAATGTATTGATCGATGCTTGGCATCCGCAAGCGATAGCCGCGACTTACCAGCATCAATGGGCAGTGGCGGAAAATAATCCGCTGCATTCGCAGGAGAATGACTTTCTCGTCAATCAATCTTTTCGCGCCGTGGGGCTGGCGCGCGCCACTTGCACGACCGATGCCAACAACATGCTGTATATGACGCGCGCCAACCAGCTCTTCATTGCCGGCACGCCCGGCAGTTCAGTCGACGCCGAGTTGAAAAATATCCGCGCCGATGTGCTGGTGATTCAGGCTTGGTCAGACTTGTTGTTTCCGATTGCCGACGCACGCATGCAAGTGGAGAAACTGCTGGCCAACGGCACACGGGCTGAATTCCGCGAATTGGATTCTGCCGCAGGACATATCGGCGGCGTGACGGAAGTAGCGAAAGAGGGCGAAGCGATTCGGAGGTTCTTGAATTCTTAGGTGCGAAACATTAGCCGGTGCACACGCGATTGCGCCCGGTGTTTTTCGCTTTGTACAGCGCCTCGTCGGCGCGGTTGAAGAAACTTTGTTGGGTATCGTTGGGAAGCACCATGGTGCAGCCGACGCTGACGGTAACCGATTTTGATCCGGCGGAAGTATCGAACACGCGCGCTTCGACTGCCGTGCGAATGCGCTCGGCCAATAGCATCGCGCCGTCGATGTCGCACTTAGGCAGTATCACGACGAATTCCTCGCCGCCGTAGCGGAAGGCGATGTCGGTTTCGCGGATCTGCGTGCGAATCTCCTGCGCAACGCCTGCCAAAATATCATTGCCGGCAGCGTGGCCGTAGCTGTCGTTGAATTGCTTGAAGCGGTCAATGTCGACAAGGGCAAGCGACAGCTCCTTTTTTTCCGAAAAGCGCTGACACTCTTTAACGCGCTTACCCAGTTCCTGTTCGAACGAGCGGAAATTAAATAAACCCGTCAAGCGGTCGGTCGATGCCTGTTCGGCCAATTGCTTGACCTTTTCCTGCAACATCATATTCAGGTGACCGATCTCGACATTCTGCGCTTGGCTGATCGCGTAGGTCTTGCTGTTGGCGATGGCCGTGCCAAGGAAGGATGAAAGCTGTTCCAGCAATCGCCGGTCGGCTTCCGACAGGGAGATCGGCTTGGCGAGGGAATACAGTGCCAGCACGCCGATCGGCCTCTTTTGATAACGGATGGGCGCAATGAAGAGCGTGCGCGGCGTTCTCAAGATCGCGATGCTTTTTGCGTCGTGCGGCGAGACCGGCAGGTGCTTGATTGTTTGCACATCCGGAAACAGCACGGATTCATCTTTGAGCAACACATATACGCCGCCGCTGTAAGAAGGATCGAGCGGGGCCGGATGATGGTCGAGATAAGCGCGCAATTCATGGGTGAGCCCGGCGTAGCGTGGATCGGCTGCGATCACTTTCTTGATCGCCAGCATATCGTTTTCCTGCAGGGCGAACGACGCAAGTTCGAATGGCAGCTGCCGGAACAGTTCCGCCGCAAACAAGTCATAAACTTTGTCGATGGAAGTCAGGCTGCTCATCTCGTCGAGAAACTCCAGCAGACGGGCATTTTCCGCGACGGCAGCTTGCGCCTTGTCGTGCATTTTTTCCAGCTGCGCAAAACGCATCCAGTTATGCAGACTTTTGAACAGCAGGGCCAGCACCTTCTGCAGCGGTTCTAGCGCTTCGTTGGCAATGCTACCCACTTGCTTGAGCAGCATGACAACGCCGAGAGGCGCTTCTTGAGGATTGTCCGGATTCAGAATGGGGACGCCGACGAATTCATTTACTCGCCAGTATTTCAATACGAGCTTCTCCGCGTCGCTCGCGTTCTCATGATTGACATGTTGAATGCTGCGTAGGTTGAATACTTTTGCGTTGAGATAACCGTCGCTTAGGGAATTTCGGTAACCCAGCGTGGTTTGCTCCAGCATTTGGAATTCCGGCGTCAGGCGCAGCTTTTGAGTAATGAGATTTTTGCCGCCGGCGTCGACGAGATTGATCAGGTACGCATCGGCCACACCCAGCTCATGAATCTGCGTGCCCAAGAGGTTGAGCATCGCGTCCAGACTTTCGACGCCGGCGACTTGATTGAGCAGGTCGCAGACGCGTTGCCCGGCGAGCAGGATTTCGTTGTTTCCGGGCGAGCTGATCTTGGAATTCGGCATGTCTCCATTTTATAGCAGGAGGGCAATTACTGGAACCAAGTCGGGCAACTTATACCCCCATTCGTTCAAAGACTATTCACGGTACGTAAAAATCGCGCATGAGAGCGGAACATTTGCCGGCGCAGGCCACCCGAAGCTATAGGCATTTTGTATTCAGGAGGTCATATGGCAACGCGTATCCAAATTGTTTTCTACAGTATGTACGGTCATATCCATCAGATGGCCGAAGCAGTAGCACAAGGCGCAAAGAAGGTGGCGGGTGCGGAAGTCTCGCTGTTCCAGGTGCCCGAGTTGGTTCCGGATCATATTCTTGAGAGTTCAGGCGCCAAGAAGGCGCGCGAGGCATTCGCCGATATTCCCGTGGCCAAGGTGGATCAATTAGTCGATGCGGACGCCATCATTTTCGGCACGCCTACGCGCTACGGCAATATGTGCGCGCAAATGCGCAATTTCCTGGATCAAACCGGTGGTCTGTGGATGAAAGGCTCGCTGGTCGGCAAAATCGGCAGCGCATTTACCAGTACGGCATCCCAGCACGGCGGGCAAGAAACAACTCTCGTCAGTTTTCATAGCACTTTGCTGCATTTAGGGATGGTGATTGTCGGCGTACCGTATGCCGAAAAAAGATTGCTGTCCATGGATGAAGTCACGGGCGGCACGCCATACGGCGCATCAACCATCAGTGCCGGCGACGGTTCGCGTATGCCGAGTGAAAATGAACTTGCCATCGCCCGCTATCAAGGACAGCATGTTGCGGAGTTGGCACAACGCATGGCGCCGCGTTAATTTACGTCTATTGCAATATGGAAATTATCGGGAAGCCAATCGGCTTCCCATTTCGACATCAGCGCATGCAAGCCCGGGCGTGCCTTACCAAGAGCCTTCTCTTATCTTATGATGGAGCCTTCTCACGAGAATGGCTCCATGAATCAACCCCTAATTGAAGGCCAAAGCCTTGAATGGCTCCTGACGTCCGCTACCGACGCAATGATTATTGTCGACAGTGTCGGCAAGATCGTTCTCCTTAATCCCTCCGCCGAGCGAATGTTCGGCTACGAGCCGAAGGCGTTGGTCGGTCAAACGATCGAGACTTTGATCCCCTCGCGTTTCAGGCACCTACACGGTGCCCAGCGCACTGACTATTTCGATCATCCGCATGCGCGCCCCATGGGCATAGGCATGGAATTGTTTGGCCGGCATCGCGACGGCAAAGAATTTGCGGTTGAGATAAGTCTATCGCCCTTGCAAACGGCAAATGGACAGCAGCTGGTGATGGCGACCATTCACGACATCACGCGCCGGAAAGCTGCCGAAGCGGCAGTGCAAGACAGCGAAGCACGCATGCGCGCGATCTTCGAGACGGCAGTCGATGCCATCATCACCATTGACGAGCGCGGCACGGTCGATCGCTTCAATCCGGCGGCGGAAAGATTGTTCGGCTATATGGCGTCCGAGGTGGTCGGCCGGAATGTGTCGATGCTGATGCCTTCGCCTTTTCGCGAGGAGCACGACGGCTATCTTGAAAACTACCACAGCACCGGAGAGCGAAAAATCATCGGCATCGGCCGCGAAGTTTCGGCGCTGCGCAAGGACGGCACGGTTATCCCGATTGAGCTGGCCGTGGCGGAAATGCGTGTCGGTGATCGTCGTATGTTTACCGGCGTGGTGCGCGATATCAGCGAACGAAAGGCGGCCGAGGAAAAGCACAAGGCTCTGCTGCAGGAAATCAGCAGCGCGAATGAAGAGTTGACCAATTTTGCCTACGTGGTTTCGCATGATCTCAAGGCGCCGCTGCGTGCAATCGGATCTTTGGCGAACTGGCTATCTACCGACTACGCCGACAAGTTCGACGAAGAGGGCAAGGAACATATGCGCCTGCTGATCAGCCGCGTGCGTCGCATGGATGGGTTGATCGACGGCATTCTGCAATATTCGCGCGTGGGACGCGTCAAGGAAGCGCTGGTGGCCATCGATTTGAATCGGCTTGTTGCCGACGTGATTGATTTACTGGCGCCTCCGCCGCATATCAACGTTACAGTCGAAAATCGTCTGCCTTCTATTGTGGCTGAACCTACGCGCATTCAGCAGCTATTCCAAAATTTGATATCCAATGCCATTAAATATATGGATAAGCCGGAAGGCGAAGTGCGCATCCGCTGTATCGACGACGCACACCAATGGCGGTTTGCCGTTGCCGATAATGGACCGGGTATCGAACAGCGTCATTTCGAAAGAATTTTCCAGCTGTTCCAAACCTTGGCGCCGCGCGATAAAGTTGAAAGTACAGGCGTCGGCCTTGCTTTAGTCAAGAAAATCGTAGAAATGTATCGCGGCAATATTTGGGTAGAATCCACAGTGGTGCAGGGGACGACTTTCTGGTTTACCCTGCCCAAGGCAGGAAATGTTCATAGGACTAAGACATCATGAAAGAAATTACGAAGCCGATCCTGGTGGTTGAAGACGACCAGGTCGATATCATGACCATCAAACGTGCGTTGAAGGAAATTCACGTCTCTAATCCGGTCGTCAACCGCGAGAATGGGGAACAAGCGCTTACCTGGCTGCGTGATCCTGCCAACGAGAAGCCATGCCTGATCCTGCTCGACTTAAATATGCCGGTCATGAATGGCATTGAATTCCTTCAGGTCGTTAAGAGCGACGATAAGCTGAAGCGCTATCCTGTGGTGGTGCTGACCACTTCCGAAGAACAGCAAGACAAGGTCAGCAGCTTCAATCTTGGGGTGGCTGGCTATATGGCTAAACCGGTGGATTACCATCAGTTCGTCAATATGATGCGTTCCATCGATTTGTATTGGACCATCAGCGAACAGCCCTAGACGCAAGAATCGCCTCGATGCCAAAAATTACCGTACTTATCGTTGAAGACGACCAGGTGGACCGCATCGCCTGTCGGCGCGCTTTTGCCAAGGATTCCGGCAGCGCATTCACGCTGTTGGAAGCGGAGACCGGACAAGAAGGGTTGCAAATAGCGCGCGCGCAAAAACCGGATTGCATCCTGCTTGATTATCATCTTCCCGATTTGAACGGATTGGAATTTCTGACGCAGCTGGCCGATGGCGCCGGCGAAATTCAAACTCCGGTGATTCTGTTGACAGGGGCCGATAGCGCTGCCGTCGCCGCGGAAGCCATGCGCCGCGGCGCGCGCGAGTACCTCGGAAAGGACAGCGAACGCCAATATCTCGAATTGCTGCCGACAGCTATACATCGCATCATGCGCGAGCAACGCCTGTTCAACGACAAGCGGCGGGCCGAAGAAGCCTTGCGCCATTCGCATGAAGAATTGCGCCGGCTTGCGGCTCACCAAGAGCGCGTCAAGGAACAAGAGCGCAAGCGTATCGCCCAAGAAATCCACGACGAGCTCGGTGGACTGCTGACCGGCATCAAGGCGTACATTTCTGTGGTGATCGACCGCGCAACGCGCGCGGGAGCGCCTCCCGACCCCTTGTTATCCGACGCAGTGGACTTGGCAAACAATGCGATCGAGACGGTGCGTAAGGTCATCACCGATCTTCGTCCAAGCGTGTTGGATCAACTCGGCGTGTGGGCTGCGTTGGAATGGTATACCGGGCAAATTGAAAAACGCTCCGGTATTTCTTGTGAATGCGTGATCGACCCGCTTGCCACCGCCACCGAATTAGACCCCGAGTCCAGTACCATGGTGTTTCGCATCGTCCAGGAAGCCTTGACCAACGTCGTGCGCCACGCGAATGCCTCTCGCGTCACGGTGCAAGTCGAGCGTAACGGCGGCGAATTGCTGGTAGTCGTTCAAGACAATGGCAAAGGTATCGAGCCGGAGCGCTTGGTCAACGGTCATTCATGGGGAATACTCGGCATGGCCGAACGTACTCGCTATTTCGGCGGCGAATTGAAAATATCCGGGGCGCCGGGGCAGGGCACGACCGTAACGCTACGTTTGCCGCTGGAGGAAGCGCATGCCGGCTAATTCGATTCGGATCTTGTTGGTGGATGACCACGCGATTGCGCGCAATGGCGTGCGCTTGATGTTGAGTGCCGAAGAAGGCATGGTCGTTGCGGGAGAGGCCGGCAATGCCCAGGAGGCGATGCACCGGCTCAGGGAGCAGGAATTCGATGTCGCGCTCGTGGACATCACCATGCCCGGAAAAAACGGTCTGGAGTTGCTCAAATCGCTGCGAGCGGAAAAGCCCAAGCTTGCGGTACTGATGTTGTCCACTTATTCTGAAGAAATATATGCCGTACGCGCTTTGAAGCTCGGCGCGTCCGGCTATCTCACCAAGGATGTTCCTACCACGACCTTGGTGGCAGCGGTACGCAAGGCAGCAGCCGGCGGCAAGTATGTCAGCCCAGCCTTAATGGAAAAACTGGCCGGGTTGATCGGCGGCGCGGCCATGCCCAATCATGAATCGCTGTCCAACCGCGAATTGGAAGTATTGAAACTGATTGCTGCCGGCGAGAGCCTGGTCAGGATCGCCGAAGTTCTGCATTTAAGTCCGAATACCGTCACCACCTACCGTGCCCGCATCCTCGAAAAAATGGGCATGGGCAGCAATGCCGAATTGACCCGCTACGCCTTGGAAAACGGGCTAATCTGAACCATCCATTGCGCCGTTTATTCTTGTAGTGGTTCCCCTACAAGAAACTGTCTCAATTTCCCCTACAACAACAAAATGGTATGCCCGATAACGAATGCGGCAGGCATCGACCATACTTCTTTCCATGGCGTCATGAGGCAAAATTTTACTAACCGGCTGCAAAACAATGGAAGCGAACATGATGATGACTACCGCCCAAAACGTTTCTCCCTTCCCCTCGTCGGGGGCAGCTGCGCAAAACCAATGTTCGTCATGCCCGATGAAAAAATTGTGTATGCCTGCGGGGTTGAGCGACGCACAAATGCAAATGGTCGAGCAAGTCGTCTGTCGGCGTCGCCGCGTTGCTGCCGGCGGCCACCTCTTCCGCATGGGCGATCCATTCACCAATTTGTATGTGGTTTCCAAAGGCCATTTCAAAACCGACCGGATCAGCGAAGGCGGCATGCAGCAGATTACCGGCTTTCAAATGAATGGTGAAATGTTGGGACTGGATGCAATCGGCTCGGATCGGCATAGCTGCGACGCCATTGCGCTGGAAAATAGTGAAGTCTGCGAAATTCCTTTTGCGCGATTCGAAAAACTGTTTGTTGAAATTCCCTCTCTGCTTCGTCATTTCTATCGTTTAATGAGCCGCGAAATCGAACGCGAGCAAGGCGCCATGCTGCTCCTAGGCAGCATGAACGCCGAGCAAAGAGTGGCGGCCTTCCTGGTGGATATCGCGATTCGCTATGAAGATCGTGGCAACTTAATCTCCTTCTTGCAATTGCCGATGTCGCGCGAAGACATCGGCAACCACCTTGGGCTAACCATTGAAAGCATTAGCCGGACTTTGTCTAAGCTGAAGAAAAAAGGCTGGCTCAAAGTACACAACCGCGATCTTGAAATTCTTGATTTCGTGAGTCTCGAATCTCTCGCCGGCGGCCTTGATCCGGAAGAGCGGGGCGGGCGCATGGTCGTCAATGAGCAACGTCGTTCAACCGATTCGCGCGCGCCATTCTGGCTTGTAGGCGCCGCCGTCGCATAGTTTTTTCGTCTCCCTTTTGCGCGAGGCCTTCATTTAAAGGCTTCGCGTTTTTTTATGCGCCCGGCCGGGCGCATAAAAAAAAGAGCCGACGCAGGACGCCGGCTCTTCATCGTCGAAATTTTGATTCGACAGTCAGTGTCGTATTACGCGAAATTCTTCGCAACGAAATCCCAACTCACCAAGTTCCAGAATGTCTCGACATACTTGGCACGCAGATTACGGTAATCGATGTAGTAGGCATGTTCCCACACATCGCAAGTCATGAGCGGCTTGTCGGCGCCGGTTAGCGGCGTGGCTGCGTTGGATGTGTTAACGATATCCACCGATCCGTCGCCTTTTTTCACGAGCCACGTCCAGCCGGAGCCGAAGTTGCCCACGCAAGACTTGGTGAACTCTTCCTTGAACTTGTCGAACGAACCCCACTTCGCATTGATGGCATCGCTCAACGCGCCGCTCGGCGCGCCGCCGCCGTTGGGTTTCATGCAGTTCCAATAGAAAGTATGGTTCCACACTTGCGCTGCATTGTTGAAGACGCCGCCGCTAGATTTTTTGACGATGTCTTCCAGGGACGCGTTTTCAAACTCGGTGCCTTTGATGAGATTGTTCAGGTTGGTGACATAAGCCTGATGATGCTTGCCGTAGTGGTACTCCAAAGTTTCCTTGGAGATGTGGGGCTGCAAAGCATCCATTGCATAAGGCAGAGGCGGCAAGGTGTGTTCCATGATCATCGGTCCTTTCTTTTTAAATGATTTGGGGACAGAGTTAAGCGGTAGCGGTACGCTGTCCCCAACAAGGTTTAACTGGATAGCGAGAGCCACATTGTATGATGGATAAGCGCGGTTTGCTGAGCGGCTTGAGCGCATTGCCATGAAGTGCGTCAAAGACCGTAATCAGTCCAGGGTTTCCTGCACCATAGCAATGCCGACTTGTGCCGTGCCCGCTGCGACGCGCACCGTCATGTTTTGGCCGGGACGCAATTGCCTCGGAGTGCGCACGATCTTGCCGCGCTCATCGGTCACGATCGCGTAGCCGCGCTCGAGCGTACGCTGAGGATTCAGCAAATCCAATTGTGCTTGAAGTGCTGCCACGGCTTGGCGTCGCCTGACTTGCAAGGTCGCCATGGCAATCATGATGCGGCGCGCTTCATCCTTGAGTGCAACGCGCTGCGGCTTGGTGGAAGGTAAATGCGCATTCAATCTCGTGCCGGCGCGCATAAGGGCATAGCGCGCTTGATCGAGCGGTGCCCGGCTTGCGTGGGCCATGCGGGTTTGCATGGCATGCAGCTTCAAGCGTTCATGTCGAATGAGCGCAGCTGGGCTGAGCAGGCGGTGCGTTAAGTTATCGACGGCTTGGGCAGCGTCGTCCATCCGGCGGTGCATGGCGCGCGTCAAGTCGTCCGCATGCGCTTCCAGCATGGCAAGCCAATCCGCGCGCGGCGTGGCGGCGAGTTCAGCCGCTGCCGTAGGCGTCGGGGCACGCAGATCGGCGGCAAAATCCGCCAGCGTGAAATCGGTTTCATGCCCGACGCCGGAAATCACCGGCATGCTGCACGCGGCGATGGCGCGCGCAACGCCTTCATCGTTGAACGACCATAAGTCTTCCATGCTGCCTCCGCCTCGACACACCAGCAGCACATCGCATTCCGCACGTACGGATGCGGTATGAATCGCTTCCGCGATTTTCCCCGCGGCCCCGTCGCCTTGCACCGGTGCCGGATAGAGAATCACGTGAACGTGCGGCGCGCGCCGTTTCAATGCGGTCAGGATATCCCGCAGGGCCGCCGCTTGCAGGCTGGTGACGACGCCTATCGTTTTGGCGAAATAGGGAAGGGGGCGCTTGCGTGCCGGATCGAACAAGCCTTCAGCAGTTAATTTTTCTTTTAACCGCATGAAGGCTTCATACAAATTGCCGACACCGGCTCGCCGGATCGATTCGATATTCAATTGGTAATCGCCGCGCGGCGCGTAGAGCGTGACGAGCGTACGCACTTCGACCTTATCGCCATCCCGCGGCGTAAAGCTGGCATATTGCGCACGCCCTTTGAACATCACGGCGCGCACCTGGGCGCCGTCATCTTTCAACGTGAAATACCAATGGCCCGAAGCTGCGCGGGTAAAGTTGGAAACTTCGCCCGCCACCCACACTAAGGGAAAGCTGCGCTCAAGCGTGCGCGCGACAGCCTGATTAAGTGCAGATACGGTGATTATCGCCGGTGCATTTGTCTCATCAATCGGTGAAACGCCAGTATTCATGCGGTCTTCCAGGTGAGTAGCTGTCCACAAGTCGAGAAAATTGTCACGTTTTTGTCACGTAGCGCGTCTAGAGCGAAGGGGGATTATAAGTCTTTGTTTTTAAAGGAAAATAGTGTGTGCCTGATTTGCGTGCAAGCAGGAAAAGTTCTTTCGAATCAAATACTTCCCCTTTTAAAAGACATTTACCCACAAAGTTATCCACAGAAAATGTGAAAAACCGCAATGCCTTTCCTCGGGCCGTTCGAAATCGATCAATACGCCTTTCGTGCTTGCTCGCTAGGCCTCAACAAGTTACATTCTGCATCTTGTTTCAAACGTGTTTAGGAGTATTTTTTTGTTAGCCATCATTCAAGCGGCTGGCTGGCCGATCTATTTGTTGCTGATTGCATCATTCGTTGCGATGGTCCTGATTGTCGAACGATTATTGTACCTGCGCCGCAGCCGCATTCTGCCGTCGACTTTGCTGGATGAGGTCGTCAGGGTTTTCTACAACGGCAAGATCAATCCCGACATCATCTCTCGGCTGGAACAGAATTCTCCGCTAGGCAGGGTATTGGCCGCGGGATTGCGTAACGTCAATGCGCCGCGCGAAGTGATGAAGGAATCGATCGAGGAGGCAGGCCGCGGCACTGCGCATGAACTGGAGCGTTTCTTGACTACCTTGGGCACCATTGCCACGCTGGCTCCTTTGATGGGTTTGTTCGGTACCGTGGTGGGCATGATCGAAATTTTTGGTGCGCAAAATGCCACCGGCACCAACCCTGCACAACTGGCGCATGGTATTTCGGTTGCCTTGTACAACACCGGATTCGGTCTCGCGATCGCCATGCCGGCACTTGTTTTTTATCGCCATTTTCGCGCGCTGGTCGACAGCTTCATCGTCGATATGGAGCAGCAAGCGGTGAAGTTCGTCGACACAGTCCACAACGGGCGCAAGTAATCATGGCAATGGATTTCCGAAAAGGGAAGGGCCGGGAAGACCCGGAAATCAACCTTATCCCTTTCATCGACGTGCTGCTGGTGATTCTCATCTTCTTGATGGTAACCACCACCTACAGCAAGTTCACCGAACTGCAAATTACCTTGCCGACTGCGGATGCGGAAAAAGCGACCGATCATCCGTTTGAGATTAACGTCGGCGTCGATGCGCAAAATCGTTACGCCATCAATAACACGCCGATCGCGTTCAACGATCCCGCCGGGCTTGCCGATGAAATGAAAAAAGTCGCAAACGAAAAAGGCGAGAACAGACGCGATCCCATCGTGATCATCAATGCCGACGCGCAAGCGCCGCATCAGTCGGTCATCAATATTCTCCAAGCCGCCCGGCTAGCCGGATTCGACCGGGTGACCTTCGCTTCACAAACCAGCGGCAAGAAATAACTTAGAGCCTGTTATGAACTTAAATCGGGGTCGCGCAGCCACGAGAACCATCCGCGCGCCGCTCGAAGCCGTACTGATACGTGCCTGGATGCGGCGCGGATTGTTGGCTTGGGCATTGCTGCCCTGGTCATGCTTGTTCCGGTTGCTGAGCGCATTGCGGCGCGGCTTATACACGCTGGGATTGTTACGTGTAACGCGTTTGCCGGTGCCGGTCATCGTGGTGGGCAATATCTTCGTCGGCGGCACGGGCAAGACACCGTTGGTCATTTGGCTCGTCCATGCGCTACAGAGCGCCGGTTATACGCCTGGCGTGATTTCGCGTGGATACGGGGCGAGCGCGGAGAACGGGCTGGAGGCGGCGCCGGATGACGATCCACTGGACGTAGGAGACGAGCCGGTATTGATCGCACAGCGCACCGGATGTCCTGTTGTCGTCGGCCGCGACCGCGTCAAAGCTGGAAAAGCATTACTGCAATCTCATTCCGAGGTGAACGTCATCGTTTGCGACGATGGTTTGCAGCACTATGCATTGCAGCGAGATATTGAAACCGTACTTTTTGATGAGCGCGGCATTGGCAACGGCTGGCTGTTGCCTGCGGGACCATTGCGAGAGCCTGCGAATAGGCGGCGTGATTTTACGGTCGTGAACGGCGCAACTAATGTGCCATCCCTGCCGGCAGATGCAATCTCATTTCAATTGCGGGGCACGCAGGCGATAAGTTTGATTGACGTCAAACAAACGGTGAATTTAAGCGACATGATCGGCAGACCGGCCCGTATTGTTGCCGCAGCCGGTATCGGTAACCCGGCTCGCTTCTTTGCGATGTTGCGCGGAGCTGGCCTGACTTTCACAGAGATGCCGTTGCCGGACCATTACGCGTACTCGGAAAATCCATTCGCTAAGCTTGAGGCAGACATCATCCTGATTACGGAAAAGGATGCAGTAAAATGTCGCCTTCACGACGCTTTAAAAAATGATGCGCGACTCTGGGTGGTTCCGGTAGATGCTCAGCCCGAAAGCGTTCTTTTAGAAAAAATTCTGGAGAAACTTCGTGGACTCACGACTGCTTGATATCCTGGTCTGCCCCTTGTGCAAGGGGTCGCTTGTATACGACAAGAAAGCTCAGGAGTTGATTTGCAACCCGGATAAGCTCGCTTATCCGATCCGCGACGGTATTCCCATCATGTGGGCGGATGAAGCGCGCGACTTAGGTACAAAGTCCGAAGCAGCATCATCCTGATGTCGTTTACAGTCATCATTCCCGCCCGTTTGGCGTCCACGCGATTGCCCAATAAACTTTTGGCGGATTTGGGTGGCAAGCCCATGGTCGTGCGCGTCGCGGAACGTGCTGCGCAATCGGGCGCTTCGCAAATCATTGTCGCGACCGATCATGCCGATATCGTTTCCATTTGTGAGCAGCACGGCGTCGAAGTACGAATGACCCGCGCCGATCACCCCTCCGGTACCGATAGAATCGCCGAAGTTGCACGTACCATCGGTTTGCCTGAAGATGCGGTCGTAGTGAACGTGCAAGGCGATGAACCGCTGATCGATCCTCAGCTCATTCGCGCGGTTGCCGACCGTATTCGTGCCGAGGTTCCGATGGCAACCGCTGCTCATGCCATCGATACGATCACCGACGTTTTCAATCCGAACGTAGTCAAAGTGGTGATCGATGCGGCCGGTCGCGCACTTTATTTTTCACGTGCAATTATCCCTTGGCATCGGGATGGCTTTGCCGTCACCAAAGAAGTATTGCCTGCAGGATATCGTCCGTTGCGCCATGTGGGTCTTTACGCTTATCGCAACGCCTTTTTACAAGCTTATCCGCAACTGGCGGTTTCTCCGCTTGAGCAAATTGAAGCGCTTGAGCAGTTGCGCGTGTTATGGCATGGGTATTCGATTGCGGTGCATGTGACCGATATTGCGCCCGCCGCCGGGGTGGATACTCCCGAGGACCTGGCGCGCGTGCAGAAAATTTTTACGCCATGAATTGCCCAAAAGTTGGGTAAGAACATTCGTTTTAGGCAAATTCTGTGGTAAGTTTCGTGCCAGATTTGTGTGATATAAAAGACATTTGACATACGATTCCGCCGCTGCGCCGCAGCCGGTTCTGTCGCCAGAATTCAAAACTCGTTTTAGGAAGCAAAATGCGCCTCATCCTGTTGGGTGCGCCGGGTGCCGGTAAGGGCACGCAGGCCACTTTTATCAAAGAAAAATACGGCATCCCGCAAATCTCGACCGGCGACATGCTGCGAGCAGCTGTTAAAGCCGGCACGCCTTTGGGCCTCGCGGCCAAGAAGGTAATGGACGCCGGTGGCTTGGTGTCGGACGACATCATCATCGGCTTGGTCAAGGACCGGCTGCAAGAGCCGGACTGCGCCAATGGCTATTTGTTCGACGGTTTTCCGCGCACGATTCCGCAAGCCGATGCGATGAAGGACGCTGGTGTCGCGATCGACTATGTGTTGGAAATCGACGTGCCCGATACTGCAATCATCGAGCGCATGAGCGGTCGCCGCGTGCATCCCGCTTCGGGCCGCACTTATCACGTCAAGTACAATCCGCCCAAAATCGGCGGCAAGGACGACCTCACCGGCGAAGACTTGATTCAGCGCGACGACGACAAGGAAGAAACCGTTAAGAAGCGTCTCTCGGTGTATCACGAACAAACCGAAGTGCTGGTCGACTATTACAACAAATGGGCTGCCTCCGGACAGCCCG
Organism: Burkholderiales bacterium; assembly: GCA_016177875.1. Taxonomy (GTDB): domain Bacteria; phylum Pseudomonadota; class Gammaproteobacteria; order Burkholderiales; family Burkholderiaceae_D; genus Paucimonas. The sequence goes on along the minus strand of JACOUL010000052.1, from coordinate 56,335 downwards.
GCGCGCCGCAGTATCGCAAGATCGAGGGCGTCGGTCCGGTGGAATCTATCCGCGACAAGGCATTTGCCGCGCTGGCCGGCTGAAAAGCCTGAATAACAATTCGCAGTAAAAAAAGCAACTTGGCAACTTAGTCGTCATTTAGAGGAGAAGCGTATGACCGATGTAGGCTTGTGGTTTGCCGTAGCGTGCGGCGTGATCGCCGTCATCTACGGATTGATTTCGCGTAGTTGGATCCTAAAGCAGGATGCCGGCAATGCGCGCATGCAGGAAATTGCAGCGGCAATCCAGCAGGGCGCAGCAGCTTACTTGGCACGTCAATATAAGACGATTGCGATCGTGGGCGTCGTGCTGACTGTATTGATCTATGTGTTTCTCGGTGAGATTGGGCCTCAAACCGCGATCGGCTTCGTGATCGGTGCGATTTTGTCCGGCGCATGCGGATTCATCGGCATGAATGTTTCCGTACGTGCCAACGTGCGTACCGCGCAAGCCGCTACCAAGGGCATCGGCCCGGCGCTGGATGTCGCCTTCAAGGGCGGCGCTATCACCGGCATGCTGGTGGTCGGCCTCGGTCTGCTTGGCGTTGCTTTGTTCTTCTGGTTCCTCACCGGAGGTACGAAAGTCGATGCTGCTACATTGAAGCCATTGTTGGGATTCGCATTTGGTTCCTCTCTGATCTCGATTTTCGCGCGTCTGGGCGGCGGCATCTTTACCAAGGGCGCTGACGTTGGCGCCGACTTGGTGGGTAAAGTCGAAGCGGGTATTCCTGAAGACGATCCGCGTAACCCTGCTGTGATCGCCGACAACGTCGGTGACAACGTGGGCGACTGTGCCGGCATGGCTGCGGACTTGTTCGAGACTTATGCCGTGACTCTGATCGCCACCATGACGCTGGGCGCGCTGATGGTGACTGGCGCTACGGTCAACGCCGTGCTCTATCCGCTGGTATTGGGCGGTGTATCGATTATCGCTTCGATCATTGGCTGCAGCTTCGTCAAAGCTTCGCCGGGTATGAAAAACGTCATGCCTGCGCTGTATAAGGGCTTGATTGTCGCCGGCGTGATTTCGCTGATCGCCTTCTATTTCGTGACGGTCAAATTGTTTCCGCAAGAAGTCGCGGTCGCCGGCGGCACTACCATCAGTGCCATGGCCTTGTTCGGCGCTTGCGTTGTCGGTTTGGTTCTGACCGCATTGATGGTGTGGATCACCGAGTACTACACCGGCACCGACTACAAGCCTGTTCAACATGTTGCACAAGCTTCGACCACCGGCCACGGCACCAACATCATCGCCGGTCTCGGCGTATCAATGAAATCCACGGCATGGCCTGTGATCTTCGTGTGTATTGCAATCTATGTGGCGTTCAAGTTCGCCGGCCTGTACGGCATCGCAGTTGCCGCGACTTCCATGTTGTCCATGGCAGGTATCGTTGTGGCGCTTGACGCATATGGTCCGATCACCGACAACGCCGGCGGCATCGCCGAAATGGCCGAGTTGCCGGATAGCGTGCGCGATATCACCGATCCGCTCGACGCGGTGGGCAATACCACCAAGGCCGTCACCAAGGGTTACGCCATCGGTTCCGCCGGTCTGGCTGCTCTGGTTTTGTTCGCTGACTATACCCACGCGCTGGAAGGCCGCGGCATGAGCTTGCGTTTCGATTTGTCCGACCACATGGTGATCATCGGCCTCTTCATCGGCGGCTTGATTCCTTACCTGTTCGGCGCGATGGCAATGGAAGCGGTCGGCCGCGCCGCCGGCGCGGTGGTGGAAGAAGTGCGTCGCCAGTTCCGCGATATCAAAGGCATCATGGAAGGCACCGGCAAGCCGGAATACGGCAAGGCTGTCGACATGCTGACCACGGCCGCGATTAAGGAAATGATCGTGCCGTCGCTGTTGCCCGTTGTCGTGCCCATCCTGGTCGGCATGATTCTCGGTCCGGCAGCTTTGGGTGGCCTGCTGATGGGTACCATCATCACCGGCTTGTTCGTCGCGATTTCGATGTGTACCGGCGGCGGTGCTTGGGACAATGCCAAGAAATACATCGAAGACGGCCATCACGGCGGCAAAGGTTCCGACGCGCACAAAGCGGCTGTAACCGGCGATACCGTGGGTGATCCGTATAAGGACACCGCTGGTCCGGCCGTGAACCCGCTGATCAAGATCATCAATATTGTTGCACTGCTGATCGTGCCCTTGCTGCCGGCAGTCGGCACACAAGCCACGAGTGGTCATGCTGTGACTACGCCGTCTGCAGTAACGGCTCCGGTCGCTGCAACAGCATCGGCGCCAGCCGCGCCGGCTGGCGTAGCCCCTGCGCCAGCATCGACTTCCACCTCCGCCTCGGCGAAGTAAATAAGCCATCCTTGGCACAAGAAAGGCAGCTTCGGCTGCCTTTCTTTTTTTTCGCGTATGTTTTGCACGTCACTTCTCGCATCAGTTCTCGTTCCGTGCTCCACAAATCCTCATCTGCCTGCTAATCTCTCAGTACAGGAGACGAAGAGATCGCGCCATGAGCGACCATAAGAAAATCGGTTTGGTATTGACGGGCGGCGGTGCGCGCGCAGCGTACCAGGTCGGGGTATTGAATGCGGTGCACAAGATCCTCGGCGACGCCGGCTGGTCTCGCGAGAATTCTCCTTTCGATATCATCTGCGGCACGTCGGCCGGTGCGATCAATGCGACTGCGCTCGCCTGCCGCGCCGACAACTACGATGAAGGCGTGCAGAAATTGCTCTCGGTGTGGGAGCATTTCGAGGTTGAGCAAGTCTATCGCGCCGATTCGCTCGGCGTGATTCGTTCCGGCGCACGCTGGTTGTCTCTAATGTCTTTTGGGTGGCTTTTACGTAAGTGGAAAGCGAATCCCCCCAACTCGCTGCTGAACAATACGCCGCTGGTCAGCCTTTTACATCGCATGCTGGACTTGCCGCGTCTGGATGCTGCTCTGGCCAATGGCGACCTTCATGCACTGGCTGTGACGGCATCCTCATACACCGCCGGCCATAACATCACCTTTTATCAGAGTGCGGTCGAGATCGAACCCTGGAAGCGCATGCAGCGCATTTCAGTGCCGGCGCAAATCGGCATCGAACATCTACTGGCATCCTCCGCGATTCCCCTGATTTTTCCGGCGACACCGATCTACTGTGACGGTCATCAAGAATTCTTCGGCGATGGCTCGATGCGCCAAATTGCGCCGATATCGCCGGCGATTCATTTAGGTGCCGATAAGGTGCTGGTGATCGGTGCCGGCCGCTTGGTGGAACCCCAGGTGCAGCATCCAGACGCAGCGCCTTATCCGACTTTGGCGCAGATAGCCGGTCATGCCTTGTCGAGTATCTTCTTGGATAGCTTGGCAGTCGATATCGAGCGGCTGAATCGCATCAATTTAACGCTCTCACTTTTGCCACCTGAGCAACTTAAGAAGACGCCGTTGCGGCCGGTTGAGATGTTGATCATCGCCCCATCCGAACGCTTAGATACCATCGCGAGCCGCCACATCGGCAGTCTCCCCTTGCCGATCCGCACATTGCTAAGCGGTATCGGCGCTACCGAAGTGCGCGGCGCGGCGCTCGCTTCCTATCTCTTGTTTGAATCGAGCTATACCTGTGAGCTCATTCGTTTGGGCGAACACGACACCATGCTCCGGCGGGACGACGTGCTGGCTTTCTTTGGCGCGGAACGGCGCACCAGGCGGCGCAGTTCACCCATGCCTCCAGTCGTGGAAAACATGGTTGCCGGTGCAGAATAGTTTGCAGGCCAGCAAAAACGTTGTTTTTAAGTCAATGCTAACCTGACGTTATGGTGTGGCGAATCGATCGGATTGTCGCATTGCGTCAATTGCGGTTGATTCGTTTTAGCCAACACGTTACCCTACGGGTTCCGCGTCCAATGCTTGAGAAAGAGGCAACTTTGCGTTTGGGAACGATAAAGTGGCTGTGCCATGCCTTCGTGGTTCTTGCCCTCGTGTTGTTCTCAATGAGTGCGTGGAGTCGAGGTGGTAATCAGGTAAGTGAAATCGCTGCCAGCAGTTTACCGCCTGAGGCGCAACAGACTTTGTTGTTGATTAAGCAAGGTAAGTCGCTGCCTTATCCCAAGGATGGTGCAGTATTCGGCAATTACGAGGGGGTTTTGCCGAAGCAGAAGCGCGGGTATTATCATGAATACACGGTAAAAACCCCCGGAGCACATAATCGGGGCGCCCGGCGCATCATAGCCGGCGGTACCGGCTTGTCGCGGGAATATTTTTATACCGATGACCACTATGTCAGTTTTAAGCGTATTAGAGATTAAGGCAGCGAACAGGGGAGATTTCGACTTGCTGATGACGGTGTCACCCAATGTGGTGCAATCAATCCGCGCGTTTCGGGTAACCGATTTGCAGGAGGAGGCGGCACGCCTTGGTCAGCATTTCTTGTACGCTCATTGCGCGCACGCGACCACTAAGCAGCAGGTGTTGGCCGTTATTGCCGACGCTTTTCATTTTCCCAAGCATTTCGGCAAAAATTTCGATGCATTGGGCGATTGCTTAACTGACCTGGCACATAAGTCAGGCCAACAGCCAGGTTTTTTGATTGTGCTGGAACAGTTGCCCAATACACCTAAATTCGACAAGGAAGCGCGCGAAACGTTACTCGATGTCTTCCGTGACGCCGCAGATTTCTGGGCTGAGAAGAAAATTCCTTTCCGGGTTTTTTATTCCTTCCAGTAATCGCTCTTCGTTTTCCGTGAAAAGCCGGCTTTGCATGTCGGCTTTTTTGATTGGTACGGTACAATGCGCGCCATGAAAAACATCGTGATCCTGATTTCCGGGCGCGGCAGCAATATGCAAGCCATTGTCAAAGCGGCCCGAGCCGAACAGTGGCCTGCCAGGATTGCCGCCGTAGTCAGCAATCGTGCCGATGCAGAAGGCTTAGCGTTTGCCGAAAAAGCGGGCATTGCTACATGCGTCGTGCCGAGCAAAGATTATTCTGATCGCGAAGCTTTCGATCGGGCCTTGCAAACGGCGATCGATTCCTTTGCTCCTGATCTGGTGGTGCTGGCGGGATTCATGCGCATTCTCACCGCCTCCTTCGTAGACCATTATGAGGGGCGCCTCATGAATATCCACCCCTCGCTCTTGCCGAATTTTACCGGTCTGGCGACGCATCGGCAGGCCTTGGCTGCCGGCGTTCGGGTCCATGGCGCAACCGTGCATTTCGTTACCGCGGAATTGGATCACGGTCCTATCGTCGACCAAGCAATCGTGTCGGTCATGCCTGAAGACACGGAACAGTCGCTTGCAGAGCGGGTCCTAATTCAGGAACACATCATTTACCCCCGCGCCGTGCGCTGGTTCATCGAAGGTCGCCTGACCATTGAAGATGGACGCGTGCGAGTCGCCGCTTAAGGATTCCGAATGAGATTGCCGCCCTCAGTCATCGGCCATACCGAGGACGTATTGCGCGAAGTGTTGCGTATGATCGGCCCGGCCGATGTCACCTTATCGCTTTTTTTTCGCTCTCACCCTAAATTGGGATCGCGTGAACGAGGCGTCATTGCAGAGGCCATATATGCGGCCCTCCGTAACAAGCCTGCTTATACGAATTTTTCGGAATCGGGCAGCGGCTCGGCGATGCGGCGCATGGCTTTGCTTGGCTTGGCCGATACAGCCGGCATCGAGGCATTGGGCGGCTTGTCCGAGGTCGAAAGCGAGTGGCTGACACGGGTTTCGCAAATCGATCGCACCGCCTTGCCGTTAGAACTGCGCGCAAATCTTCCGAAATGGTTGATGGATACGCTGACGGCTCGCGAGGGTGAAGCAGGCATGCTGCAATTAGCTGAAGCATTGAACAAGCCTGCTCCGCTCGATCTCCGAGTGAATGCCTTGAAGTCGACGCGTGAAGACGTGATGAAGGAGTTGGCGACTGCCCCGATTGCTTGCGAGCCGACGCCTTATGCGCCTCTGGGAATACGGATTCATAAAAAGCCGGCCTTGCAAAATCTCCCTTTGTTTAAGGCTGGCGCCATCGAAGTCCAAGATGAGGGCAGCCAGCTGCTTGCTCATATTGTCGGCGCTAAACGAGGCGAGATGATCGTCGATTTTTGCGCCGGTGCCGGGGGCAAGACTTTGGCGTTGGGCGCGGCGATGCGCAATACCGGCCGTTTGTATGCTTTCGATGTTTCGGAAAAGCGTTTAGCGAAGTTGAAGCCGCGTCTTGCACGTAGCGGTTTGTCCAACGTGCATCCGGTGGTAATCGCGCATGAGAACGATGCGAAGGTTAAACGCCTGGCGGGCAAAATCGATCGCGTTCTGGTTGATGCTCCCTGCAGCGGACTGGGGACTTTGCGTCGCAATCCCGATATGAAGTGGCGCCAGACACCGCAATCGGTGCAAGAGCTCAACACAAAACAGCATGCGATATTGGCGGGTGCTTCGCGTCTTGTAAAGCCGGGCGGTCGGCTCGTGTACGGCACGTGCAGCTTGCTTGACGAAGAAAACGAAGTAATCGTTTCACAGTTCCTGGCGACGCATACCGAGTTTGAGTTGATGCCGATGAAAGACGTCCTAGCCGAACAAAAAATCGCGCTCGACATGCACGACTATTTGAAGCTATTGCCGCATTTGCATCAGACGGATGGCTTTTTTGCCGCGGTCTTACAGCGCAAGAAATGAAATTGCGCTTCTGCCGATTACTCATTTGCGTCTGTAGTGCGTTGGCCGTTGCACAAGTCGAAGCGGTAGAAGTCGAGTCAATGCCAGCGCAAGGAAGCCTGCAGGCTGCATTCGCGCCATGGGACAATATTGAAAATTTGATTGCCGATGTAATCGACGGCGCGAATAGGCAGGTACTTGTACAAGCCTATTTGTTGACGAGTAAGCGTATTGCCGAAACGTTGATCGTGGCGCATCGGCGTGGCGTGGAGGTGAAAGTGCTGGTCGATGCAGAGCAATTGGTCAAAGCCGAATCATCACGTGCTCCCGACTTACATGCGGCGGGTATTGCGGTGTGGTTGGAAACCGCCTACCAAAACGCGCATAACAAGATCATTGTCGTCGATGCCGCCGCGCCCGATGCTACGGTCATCACCGGCAGCTACAATTTCACTTGGACCGCGCAGCACAAAAACGCAGAAAATATTTTAATTGCGCGAAAAAATCCGGCGCTGGCCGCGCGCTATGCAGAGAATTGGGAACGACACCGACAACAATCCATACCCTATAAAAAATGAGCCAACCTTTGATTGCCAATTTGTGGGCCGATTTGTGGAATGACCTGCGAGATATTAGCGTGCTCTGGCAAATCGGCACGATCGCCATATGTCTCGGTCTTGCGTGGGGGCTAGCGCTCCTCTTGAGGCGCAATATCACGCCGGAACAAATGCAGCAGCGAGTGATCAGGTTAGGTGTCGAAAGCATGGTGCGCGTTTTGTGGCCATTGCTGGCATTGATCTTGATCGCCATCGCGCGGCCGATTCTTGGGCAGTGGCAGAACGTCAATCTGTTGCGATTAGCAATACCTTTAATCGGTTCTTTTGCGCTTATCCGTTTGGCCTTCTATGTCATGCGCCGCATTTTTGCCCGCAGCGGCTGGGCCGGCGGCTTCTTGCAAACCTTCGAAAAAATCTTCGCGCTGCTGGTATGGACCGGGGTCGCCATTTATATCGTGGGCCTCTGGCCGGACTTACTGGACTTACTCGACCAAACTGTTGTCCCGCTAGGAAGCAACAAGGTCTCCTTGCTGGCAATTTGCCAGGCTTTGGTGTTCGTCGCGATCACTTTAATCCTGGCTTTATGGGCAGGCGCCGCGTTGGAAGATCGCCTCATGGGCGTGTCCATGCATACGTCGCTTCGCGTGGTGCTTGGCCGCATGGGAAGAGCGGTCCTTATTTTGATCGCCATTCTGATCAGTCTGTCCCTGGTGGGAATTGATCTGACTGTATTGTCCGTATTCGGCGGTGCCCTCGGCGTCGGTATTGGCCTCGGCTTGCAAAAGATCGTCAGTAGTTATGTGTCCGGATTCGTCATTCTTTTGGAGCGCAGTCTAACGATCGGCGACGTCGTTATCGTGGATAAATATTCGGGCATCGTTACTCAGATCAATACGCGTTATACCGTCGTGCGAGGCTTGGATGGCGTAGAAACTGTCGTTCCCAATGAAATGTTGCTTTCCAGTCCTGTCCAGAACCAATCGCTGAGCGATCATAATGTGAGATTGGGGACAAGGATCACAGTCGACTATGAAACCGATATTGACGGCCTGACCGAAAAGTTGCTCGCGGCCATTGGAAAGGCCGACAGGGTAATTGCCGATCCTCCGCCCCACGTATTGATGCTGCAATTTGCAGCAGACGGGATCGAATTGGAAATCGGCTTTTGGATTGCCGATCCTGAGAACGGCAAAGGAGGCGTCTTGTCTAACGTAAATAGAGTAATTTGGCGTACTTTGCGGGAAAATCACGTAAAAGTGCCCTATCCACAACGTGAAATAAGGTTAATTGGTAAATAGTCAAGTCTATAACGAGGGTTAGAAACAAAAATCAGGTTACAATCCTCAACATCCTCTAGAAAAAAATTGATATATAAAGAAAAGAAGAGGGACTGCTTCACCCGAAGCATGTTTAAGTAAAGCAAACTCACCGGAGTAGTACGATCTTGGAATCTTTTATTGATCTCGTTTTGAATTTTTTATCGAATGGATTGACCAATGCCAGCAAATGGCAAGTTGTTGGTTTTACCCTTTTGGTGACCCATATCACGATTGCTAGCGTCACGATTTTTTTGCATCGTTGCCAAGCACATCGCGGCTTGGATTTGCACCCAATCGCCAGCCATTTTTTCCGCTTCTGGCTCTGGTTGACCACAGGCATGGTCACCAAGGAATGGGCGTCCATTCATCGCAAGCACCACGCTAAGTGTGAAACCGAAGAAGATCCGCACAGCCCAGTTACGCGTGGGATCCGGAAAGTCTTTTTCGAAGGCGCCGAGCTCTATCGTGCGGAAGCCAAAAATGCTGAGACCATGGAGAAGTATGGTCACGGCACGCCGGATGACTGGATTGAGCGCCATGTGTATGGCAAGCACTCGGCGCTCGGTGTTTCTCTCATGTTGGTCATCAATGTGCTGCTGTTTGGCGTTGTTGGCGTGTCGGTTTGGGCCGTGCAAATGATGTGGATTCCGGTGACTGCCGCCGGCATCATCAATGGTATCGGTCACTATTGGGGCTACCGCAATTACGACTGCACGGACGCTTCGACCAATATCCTCCCTTGGGGCATTATCATCGGCGGCGAAGAACTGCATAACAATCATCACACTTTCGGCACTTCAGCCAAGCTGTCGTCGAAGTGGTATGAATTTGATATTGGTTGGATGTATATCCGCATTTTGGAAAGTGTCGGTTTGGCTAAGGTGAAAAAGCTTGCACCCGCACCGAAATTCGACCGCGAGAAACTGGTGGCTGACTTCGAGACGCTGCAATCCGTGATTGCCAATCGCTATGACGTGATGGCGAAGTATGCAAAGTCACTCAAGCAAACGTGGCGCGAGGAATTCGAACAGCTGAAAGCTAAGTCGCAATGTGAGTCGCGTGTTTTAAAGGGGGCGAAAAAGCTGTTGCAGCGCGAGCCGGCTTCCTTGGCCGATCCGCAGAAACAGCAACTATCGGAATTGCTGGCACATAGCAAAGCGCTTAAGACTATGCACGACATGCGAGTCGAATTGGCCGCTTTGTGGAATCGTTCTCACGCTAGTCGCGAACAATTGTTGCAGCAGTTGCAAGACTGGTGCGCTCGTGCCGAGGCCTCCGGAATTAAAGCCTTGCGCGAGTTCTCTCTACGCTTGCGGAGTTATGCGTAAGCTTGATCGATAGTTGAAAAGCGACTCCCGCTGGAGTCGCTTTTTTTTGAGTTAAATATTTAATGAGCAATTAAGGCATTAGACATGAGCGATACGTTGGATAACGAAGTTCGGATGCATCCTCGCAAGCAGCTTTCTGTGGTCGCGAAGGTGGCGGTGGGAGAAAAGGCGCCTCTCGACGCGCGAGGCGTGGACGTTTCGCTTGGAGGCGTTTGCCTATTACTTCCGGAGTCGATAGCCTTTGGTGAATTCTGTGTGGTGAAGTTTGAGGTTGATGTTGGCGGCAGCACCAGGCAATTCAGCGGCGTGGCGAAGTCAGTTTACAGTGCGGGTAATAGCGCGAATGGCTTTCGAACCGGCTTCCAGTTTTTCCGGCTGGATGAGGCAAATACGAGCTTGCTTGCTGATTTCATTAATCAGCAATAAAAAAGCCCGACTCTGTCGGGCTTTTTTATTTAGGAAGATCACATTATTTGATCTTGGTTTCCTTGTAGACCACATGCTTGCGTGCCTTGGGATCAAATTTGCTGATCTCCATTTTCTCAGGCATGGTGCGCTTGTTTTTGGTCGTGGTGTAGAAATGACCAGTGCCTGCGGTCGATTCCAATTTGATTTTGTCGCGGCCGGATTTCGCCATGATAGTTCCTTAATTCAGTTATATTCAGTCGAGGACAGAGCAGCCTGCGTCTAGCACTGTCCCGCAATTCAAAAGATTAGATCTTTTCGCCGCGGGCACGCATATCGGCCAGCACGGCATCGATGCCGATCTTGTCGATCACGCGCATGCCGGCGTTGGATACGCGCAGGGAAACCCAGCGATTCTCGGACTCGACGAAAATGCGGCGATTCTGCAGGTTCGGCAGAAAGCGGCGCTTAGTCTTGTTATTTGCATGGGAAACATTGTTGCCGACCATCGGCTTTTTCCCGGTGACTTGGCAAACACGTGCCATGACTGACTCCTTAAAGAACTTCAAACATTGGAAAAACGAGAGTATAGCGAAAAAATGCCGAGTATTCAATGACTTGCAAAGAAAAATTGTTAAATATTGGAATTCATGTATTTAACAATTGGCTTTTTAGAGTTCGCCGTGCTCTGCGAAGGAATGCACTTGGTGACCCGCGACGATGAAATGATCGAGTACTCGCACATCCACCAGCGCTAAGGCTTGTTTGAGTGCTTGAGTCAATGCGCGGTCGGCTGCACTGGGTTCCGGTGTGCCGGACGGGTGATTGTGCGCGAAGATAAGCGCCGCGGCATTGTGCGCAAGTGCCGCCTTGACGATTTCACGCGGATAGACGCTGGTATGGGTAAGCGTTCCGCGAAATAGCTCTTCTGAGGCGATCAGCCGATTTTTTACATCAAGGAAAAGTACGGCAAACGATTCGTAGGGGCGATTAGCTAACAGGAGCTGCAAATATTGTTTCACTGCCTGCGGAGAGTTAAGTGCCGCACCGTTTTGTAATTCTTCCGACAAGGCGCGGCGCGCCAATTCGAGCACCGCTTGCAGTTGCGCGTACTTCGCCGGTCCCAATCCGTTGAGAACGGAAAAGTCTTCGAGCGTCGCGGCAAACAGGCCGTTTAAAGAACCGAAGTGGCCAACCATGTCGCGTCCCAGGTCAACAGCGCTCTTTCCAGCCACGCCCACCCGTAAAAACACGGCGAGCAGTTCCGCATCAGACAAGGCTTGCGCGCCTTGCTTGATTAAGCGTTCACGCGGTCTTAGTTCTTCCGGCCAATCGGTAATCGCCATGAAAATTAGGGGATGGGAGAGGGTAAAATAGTCGGCTATCCTGCCATTGAGAGTACTTCATGTCAAACTTGCAGCAACCGGTTGTTACCGAATCCGCCTACCTTACTTTGCATTACCGTCTCGCGTCGATGGATGGGGAGGATATTGTCTCCACCTTTCACGAAAACCCTGCAACGCTGCAACTCGGCACCGGGCAATTGGCTCCTTTTTTGGAGGCCTGTCTAATCGGATTGCAAGACGGCGAGCATCAGGTATTCGAGCTGACGCCGGAAAAGGCGTTTGGCCCGCGCAATCCCGATCTGATACAACGCGTTTCGCGCGCGACGCTCAACGAAAATTCCGCACCTGGTGAAGAATATGCCATCGGCGATCTAGTGGAATTCGCGGCGCCCAATGGCGGGCGCTTTGCCGGCGTGCTGCGCGAAATCAATGAAGACAACGCACTGTTCGATTTCAATCATCCGTTGGCAGGCCAAGCGGTCAAGTTCGAAGTGAAGATCATCGGCATACTGTAATGGATAAAGAGATCTTGCTTGCCCAGCCGCGCGGTTTTTGCGCCGGCGTCGATCGTGCCATCGAAATCGTCGAGCGCGCGTTAGCGCAATTCGGCGCGCCGATTTATGTGCGCCATGAAATCGTGCATAACGCCTATGTCGTCGATGACTTGCGCAACAAGGGCGCAGTGTTTATCGAAGAATTGGCGGATGTCCCGACCGGCAGCACAGTGATTTTTTCCGCACACGGTGTTTCCAAGGTAGTCGAAGCGGAAGCTGCAGAGCGGGGGTTGACCGTATTCGATGCGACTTGTCCGCTGGTGACGAAGGTGCATATCGAAGTCGCGAAGATGCGACGTGAGGGACGCGAGATTATCATGGTGGGTCATGACGGGCATCCGGAAGTCGAAGGTACCATGGGGCAGGCGGAAGAAGGGATGTACCTTGTCGAGACCGCCGAAGACGTGGAAAGGCTGCATGTCAACAACCCGGATATGCTTGCTTACGTCACGCAAACCACTTTGTCGATCGATGACACAGCGGATGTCATCGCGGCATTGAAGCGCCGTTTTCCCAACATCGCCGAGCCGAAAAAGGGAGACATTTGTTATGCCACCACCAATCGCCAGGAAGCGGTCAAATTCATGGCGCCGCAAGTCGATCTAGTAATCGTGGTCGGCAGTCCCAACAGTTCAAACTCCAATCGCTTGCGCGAAGTGGCGCAGAAAATCGGAACGGAAGCTTACATGGTCGACAATGCCGGTCAAATCAATCCTGCTTGGCTGGAAGGCAAGCGGCGTGTCGGGGTCACCGCAGGAGCATCGGCGCCCGAAGTTCTCGTCAAGGAAGTGATCGAACGATTGAAATCGTTCGGCGCGCAAAGTGTGCGTGCGCTCGACGGCGTCGAGGAACACGTGACCTTCCCGATGCCCAAGGGCTTGGGTGGGCAAAGCGCGGTGCGCGACTAGAGCTCGGCAAGAATGGATATATTTATCCAACAGATCGTCAATGGCCTAGTGCTGGGCAGCATGTATGCATTGATTGCGCTTGGCTATACCATGGTATACGGTGTTCTTAACCTCATTAATTTCGCGCACGGCGACGTGTTGATGATCGGGGCAATGGTCGGTCTGACCATCTTGAAGATTGTTCAAGTCGTCGCCCCCGATTTGCCTGGCATCGTAATGTTAGGTATCGCCATCATCGGGGCGGTGCCGGTGTGTGCCATTCTTAACATCATCATCGAGCGAGTAGCTTACCGGCGTTTGCGCAATGCGCCGCGCCTGGCCCCACTCATCACTGCGATTGGCGTTTCAATTTTGCTGCAGACGTTGGCGATGCTGATTTGGGGACGTAACCCCATTCCATTTCCGCAAGTGATGCCTTCCGATCCGATACATATATTCGGCGCGCTTATCTCGCCTACTCAGGTCATGCTCTTGGTTCTTGCAGTATCGGGAATGGCCGGATTGGTTCTATTGGTAGAAAAAACCAAGATGGGACGCGCCATGCGCGCTACCGCGGAAAATCCACGCGTCGCCGGTTTGATGGGAGTCGATTCCAATCGGGTGGTCGTGATGACTTTTGCCATCGGCGCGGCATTGGCGGCGGTCGCAGGCGTCATGTGGGCGGCGACATATTCGACTGCACAGTTCGCTATGGGATTCGTACCCGGACTGAAGGCTTTTTCGGCAGCGGTACTAGGGGGAATCGGCAATATCTATGGCGCGATGGTCGGCGGCTTGTTGCTTGGTTTAATTGAAAGCCTAGGCGCTGGATATATCGGCGATTTGACCGGCGATTTTCTTGGTAGCCAGTATCAGGATATTTTTGCCTTCATCGTGTTGATTATCGTACTCACACTGCGTCCGTCCGGCATCATGGGCGAGCGTGTCGCAGACCGTGCTTAAAGGTAAAACATGAGCAGCCTGTTCGACATGCAGAGCAACCCGCGCAAGGCTGCGGTAAGTTATGCCATTCTAGGTATCGCCCTTATCGCTTTTCCATTCATTGCTTCTCAATTCGGCAATTCATGGGTGCGCATTATGGACTTCGCGCTCCTGTACATCATGCTGGCGCTCGGATTGAACATCGTGGTAGGTTTTGCCGGATTGCTTGATCTTGGCTATATCGCGTTTTATGCACTCGGCGCATACATGACCGGTTTGCTGGCGTCGCCGCAATTCGCCACGGTTCTCGAATCATTCGTCAATCAATATCCGGTAGTCGGGAATAGCTTAATCGCTATTTTCGGACCGGAGATTGCACAAAATGGCATTCATCTTTCCGTGTGGTTCATCATTCCGCTCGGCGCTGCTTTGGCGGCGGTGTTCGGAGCATTACTGGGCGCGCCCACCTTGAAGTTGCGCGGCGATTATCTCGCAATCGTTACTCTGGGCTTTGGCGAGATCATCCGCATCTTCATGAATAACCTCAGCGGGCCGGTCAATATCACTAATGGACCGCAGGGCATCAATTTGATTGATCCGATTCGGATTTTCGGCGTCTCGCTCGCCGGGGAGGCGGGATCACAATCCACAGTGCATGTCGGCTTTATCTCGATGCCTTCGGTGAACGCCTACTATTTTCTATTCTTGTTTCTATGCATAGCGATTATTTTCATTTCTTATCGGTTGCAGCATTCGCGTCTTGGAAGAGCGTGGGTGGCAATTCGCGAAGATGAAGTTGCCGCCAAAGCGATGGGTATCAACACCCGTAACATGAAGCTGCTGGCTTTCGCCATGGGCGCGTCGTTCGGCGGGGTCGCCGGTGCGATGTTCGCGTCGTTTCAAGGATTCGTATCGCCGGAATCGTTTTCCTTAATGGAATCGATTATGGTGTTGGCGATGGTCGTGTTGGGCGGCATGGGGCATATACCTGGCGTAATTCTCGGCGCGGTCCTGCTTGTCAGCTTAGAGGGAACGTTGCGGCATGTCGTCGAGCCGATACAAAAAATTTTGTTTGGAGAGATTTTCGTTGCGGCGGAAGTGTTGCGGTTGCTGGTTCTCGGCCTGGCACTTGTGATTATTATGCAAATCCGGCCGTCCGGCATCTGGCCCGCGCCGCGGCAAGAAGATCGCCCCGATGCGGATGTAGACAAGCCTGACAAGCCGACCGGCGTTGTCGGGGCATGAAAGGCTCATGCTAATGGGCGACTCAGTTATCCTTGACATTGCCGGCGTCAACAAACGTTTCGGCGGATTGCAAGCGCTATGCGGTGTGAGCGTGCGCGTCTATCAAGGCCAGATCTACGGCTTGATCGGCCCCAACGGCGCAGGCAAGACGACATTCTTCAATGTGATTACCGGCTTGTATCAACCGGACTCAGGCACATTCGCACTTGCGGGAAAATCTTATTCACCGTCGGCTCCGCATGAAGTCGCCAAGGCCGGCATTGCGCGCACTTTCCAAAATATTCGTTTATTCGGCGAGATGACTGCGCTGGAAAACGTCATGGTGGGTCGTCATGTGCGTACTCATCAAGGGATCCTCGGTGCGATTCTGCGCCATCGCGCCGCGCGTGAAGAGGAAGCCGCTATTCGCAAGCGCGCGATGGAATTGCTGGAATTTGTCGGCATTGCGCGCTTGGCTGATCGCACTGCGCGCTTCTTGTCGTATGGTGACCAGCGAAGATTGGAGATCGCACGTGCTTTGGCGACCGATCCGCAATTGCTCGCGCTGGACGAGCCTGCTGCGGGCATGAATGCGACGGAAAAACTCGCCTTGCGCGATTTGCTGGAAAAGATACGCGGCGTCGGAAAAACAATCTTATTGATTGAGCACGACGTGAAACTGGTCATGGGATTATGCGATCGCATTACGGTACTCGATTACGGCAAGCCGATCGCCGAAGGTAGCCCCGCCGAGGTCCAAAAGAATCCGGCCGTCATCGAAGCGTATCTCGGAGGATCGCATTGATGGAGACGAATTCGATGCTGAAGATTTCGGGATTAAATATTGCCTACGGCGGCATCCAGGCGGTCAAAGGGATCGATCTTGAAGTCAATCAGGGTGAATTGATCGCCTTAATCGGTGCGAATGGTGCCGGCAAAACCACCACGCTGAAAGCGATCACCGGAACGCTGCCTGAGTGCCGCATTGGCGGGCACATCGAATACCGTGGCCGGCCCATTAAGGGCATGAACTCGTTCCAGCTCGTGCAAAATGGCTTGGCGATGGTGCCTGAAGGGCGCGGCGTATTCACGCGTATGACGATCCGCGAAAATCTGTTGATGGGCGCTTATACGCGAAGCGATAAGGCAGGCATCGAAGCCGATATCGATAAGTGGTTCGGTGTTTTTCCAAGATTGAAAGAGCGTTCCAGCCAATTAGCCGGTACGCTATCAGGCGGCGAGCAGCAAATGCTGGCGATGGCGCGAGCGTTGATGAGCCATCCGCAATTGCTGCTGCTGGACGAACCGTCGATGGGATTGGCGCCGATTATGGTCGAAAAAATTTTCGAAGTGGTGCGTGAGATTGCGGCGCAAGGGGTGACGATTCTCTTGGTCGAGCAAAACGCCAAGCTTGCCTTGCAGGCTGCACATCGTGGCTATGTGATGGATTCCGGATTGATTACCATGAACGGCAAGGGCGCCGATATGTTGAACGATCCGAGAGTCAAGGTGGCCTATCTGGGTGAGGTTTGATATGTCATTCATTTTTTCTCCGATACCCCAAGCCGCGGTACCGATCGCGGATAGCGATGCAGTGTTTCCCGTCCACCGCATCTATTGCGTGGGCCAGAACTATGCCGAACATGCGAAGGAAATGGGTGCGACAGGCCGCGAAGCGCCATTCTTTTTCATGAAGCCCGCCGATGCAGTCTTGCCGGTACTGCCGGGAACGACTGGTGAAATGCCTTTTCCCGGCATGACACAAAATCTTCATCACGAAGTTGAATTGGTGGTAGCGATCGGTAAAGGCGGCAGGCATATCGATGCCGCTAGCGCCGCGGAACATGTGTTTGGTTACGCAATCGGATTGGACATGACGCGCCGCGACTTGCAAAGCGAAGCTAAAAAAGCTGGGCGGCCTTGGGACACCTCTAAAGGTTTCGATTGTTCCGCGCCGATTGCGTCGATTCATTTATTGCAGCATAGCGGTTGGCTAACCGACGCCGCCATTCATTTGAGCGTCAATGGTGTGGCAAGGCAGAAGAGCGATATCGCCAACATGATTTGGAATGTGGCAGAAGTAATTGCCTATCTCTCGAAGTATTACATGCTCCAACCGGGCGATCTGATTTTTACCGGCACGCCGGAAGGTGTAGGGGCAGTGCAGCCGGGTGATGTTATCGAGGCGAAAATTGCCGGGCTGGGTGAGCTCCACGTCAAAGTCATATGAGACTCTATAGTTATTTTCGCAGCTCGGCGGCGTGGAGAGTGCGCATCGCGCTCAATTTCAAAGGCTTGACCTACGAGACTGTACCGGTGCATTTGCTCAAGCAAGGCGGAGAACAGCTACTGCCTGGCTACCGCAAACTTAATCCACTGGGACTGGTGCCTGTATTGGCAGTGGCTGAAAACGATGCGGCGATTCTTACTCAGTCCTTAGCAATTATCGAATACCTGGACGAAGCTTATCCGCAAGCTCCGCTGCTACCGAAAGCGGCATTGGATCGAGCATATGTGCGTAGCATCGCGTTAACGATCGCTTGCGATATTCATCCGCTCAATAATTTACGCGTGCTGCGCTATCTCAAGCACAAGTTGGGGATCGGTGATGACGATAAAGACGACTGGTATCGCCATTGGTGCATGGAGGGCTTATCTTCGATTGAAGCCACATTGGCAAGCGATACGCGTACAGGAAAATTTTGTTTCGGCGATTCGCCGTCATTGGCCGACTGTTGCTTAATTCCGCAAGTCTATAATGCGCAGCGACTCAAATGCAATCTGTCGGCTATGCCGACAATTTTACGTATACGCGACGCCTGCCTGGCCTTGGATGCTTTCAATTTATCGTCGCCGGAAAATCAGCCCGATACGGAACCTTAGTTCGGGATCAGTACGGTAAAGATAAACGACAAGCCGATGAGCATCGCTAGCAGTATAGAAAATACGAGTAGCGGGATTTTCATGTGAACTCCTTTTGCAAGGATGCCGCGAAGTATTCTTGGCAAATTGCCTGCAATTTTTTAGAAGACTTTTGCAGAACCGAGTTCCGCGCCCAGGCCTGTTCTGGAGCAACATCGCGCTTTACTCGAAAAAATTAATCTGCATCATTTATTTGCGCTCTTTCTCTCACGTACCATCGATCTGGTTTCTTCCGGGATGGAAGGGATGGTTAATTTTGAAGAGAGAAATTTCATGCAAATCCACACTTTAAAGATTCCCAGTATGGTCAGCGAACAGATTGCCCATGCCGTTGCCAATGCCTTGAGCACCATTCAGGGCGTGGCCGGCATACGTATTTCTTTGCAAAGAACTCAGGCGGAAGTCAAATTCGATGAGCAGAGTGTCAATGTGGGCTCGTTGCAAGAAGTTCTCGCAAAGGCAGGATATGAATCTACTGAAGTTCCAAATAGGGAAGAAGGAGCGTGTTGCGGTGGTTGTTGCAGTTAGAGCGGATTCATGCAATGCGATTGCTGTCAGGAATGGCGACTCGACTTGGTCCCGCCGACAGGAATCGAACCTGTATCTAGCGCTTAGGAGGCACTCGTTCTATCCATTGAACTACGGCGAGACGCTTAGCGCCTAACGAAAGAAGTCCGTCTAGCGCCCCCGGATTATAGCCGACCCGGATGTCAAAGATGGCGTGAATCGCACCGCTATCGGTACAATGCGGACTTCCTTCTTTAGCAGGCAGCCATGGCAGTCATTTCCTTATCCGATGCACAACTGGCGTTCGGCCACGTCGCTTTGCTCGACCATGCAGAATTTTCGCTTGAATTAGGCGAACGGGTCGGCCTTATCGGCCGTAACGGCACCGGCAAATCTTCGCTGCTGAAAATCATTGCCGGTAAGGCGAAGCTCGATGACGGCTTGATGGTGATGCAGCATGGTGTAAAGATTGCCTATGTCGAACAAGAACCGCAGTTCGACCCCGACCAATCCGTGTATGACGCGGTTGCATCCGGCCTAAGTAACTTGCAGGCCTTGCTCATCGAATACGAAACCTTGACCGGTCGGCTGGGCGGCGACAATGATGCCGCGGTGATGGAGCAAATGCACGCGATCCAGGTTAAGCTCGATGCCGCAGACGCGTGGAATTTGAAAAATCGGGTCGAAGCTACGCTTGATCGATTAAATCTCGACAAGAATGCAATTATCGGAACGCTTTCCGGCGGCATGCAAAAGCGTGTCGCGCTGGCGTGCGCGTTGGTGAGCGCGCCTGATGTGCTGCTGCTGGATGAGCCGACTAACCATCTGGATTTCACTTCCATCGTCTGGCTTGAAGGTTTGCTGCGAGACTATAAAGGAAGCGTTTTGTTCATCACGCATGATCGCCGCTTTCTTGACAACGTCGCTACTCGCATTGTCGAATTGGATCGGGGCCGATTATTGTCTTTCCCCGGCAATTTCAGCGCCTATCAAACGCGCAAGAAAGAACAGCTCGAAATCGAAGCTGTCGAAAACGCTAAATTCGACAAGTTCCTCGCCCAAGAAGAAGTATGGATACGGAAGGGAGTCGAGGCGCGACGCACGCGGAATGAAGGGCGTGTTAAGCGACTGGAGGATCTGCGTCGTACTCGCGGTCAAAGGCGTGAACAACAAGGGCAAGTCAGGTTGGATGTGGCATCGGGAGAGCGTTCCGGCAAGATTGTCGCGGAGCTGACAAATGTCGACAAGAGCTATGGCAGCAAAATAATTGTTCGCGATTTCACGGATACCATTCTACGCGGCGATAAGGTTGGTTTGATCGGCCCCAACGGCGCCGGCAAGACGACCCTGCTGAAACTCATTCTCGGCGAAGTGCAGCCCGATAGCGGCACGGTGCGCCAGGGGACGCGTTTGCAAGTTGCCTATTTTGATCAAATGCGTGCTCAGCTCAATGAAGAAGCCAGCTTGGCCGATACGATTTCGCCCGGCAGTGATTGGGTTGAGATCAATGGTCAAAGGAAGCATGCCATGACGTATCTAAGCGATTTTCTGTTCGCGCCGGAACGTGCACGCTCACCCGTTAAGTCATTGTCGGGCGGCGAGCGCAATCGTCTTTTGCTCGCTCGGCTATTTGCCAAGCCGGCAAATGTGTTGGTGCTCGATGAACCCACCAACGATTTGGATATCGATACCCTCGAATTGTTGGAAGAGCTTCTGCAGGACTATGAAGGCACCGTATTCTTGGTCAGCCACGATCGCATGTTCTTGGATAACGTTGTGACGCAAGTCATCGTATCTGAAGGCAATGGTATGTGGCGTGAGTATGTGGGCGGCTATAGTGACTGGGAAAGAATGCGTCCGGCGGTCCAAGGCGCTAGCTCTGTGAAATCGGTCGCAAAGCAGGAAAAATCCATCGAGAAAGACGCGTCGCAATCGATTGCTAAGCCCAGAAAATTGAGCTACAAGGAACAGCGTGCCTTGGAGGAGCTGCCGATCTTGATTGGGCAGCTGGAAGTTGAGCAAAAGACCATTGGTGAGCGTCTTGCCGATCCCGATCTGTACAACAAACAGCCACAGGAAGTGCAACAGCTCAATCAGCGCTACGCCGAAATCGACGAGCTGCTCTTACAGTACCTGGAACAATGGGAAGCAATCGAAGCGATCGCCAAGAAAAATTAATTCAAGCGGTTGCTTGCGCGCCGTAAGCCTGGCAATTGTTCTCGTAGCGCCGCTGCATCGGCTGCGTACGGCCTCTGAGCAAGATAAGCTTGCAAGTCTTCTAGTGCGGCTTGCGGGCAATCAAGCTGGGCATAGGCCAAACCGCGGTCGCGGCGCTCATCGATTTCGTCCGGCAGAAGGATGACTAAGCGATGCTGCACTTCAAGGATGCGTTGCCAATCTTGGCGTTCGGTGAATAGAGTCTTCAAGTTATGCAGCATGCGTACGAGAATTTCACGCGGATTAGCTGACTGCAGATAAGCGCCTAAAGGAAAATCATGCGGTGGCGTTTCCTTGAAAAAGGCATCCAGCCATTCTTCCAATTCTTCGCGTGACAGACTGGCGCCATTGAAGGGGTCAAGAATAATTTCGCCCGCGGGCACCGATAGTTTCATCAGAAAGTGTCCAGGGAAAGAAACTCCTCGCACATTCAAATCGATTTGATTCGCCAGTTCCATGTAAATCACTGCTAGAGAAATCGGAATGCCGCGCCGCGTTGCGATTACGCGATGCAAATAGCTATTGTTGGGATCGTAATAATCGTTGATATTGCCCGCGAAGCCCAGCTCATTGTAGAAAAAATGATTAAGCATGCGTATCTTCTGAATGGCGGAGGCGTCGCTTGGTAGGCGCTGGCGAAGTTTGGCGCCGAATGTGTCCACCGCAACTTGAATTTCAGTCAAATCAAGATCAGGATCGGCATCCTGTGCAATCGACAGCGCCGCTTCGAACAGGGGGATGGCATCGTCCTGTTGCACCAGCGCGGAAAAATAATCAAGTGCGTTGATCATTCCGCCTCATTTGGAAACGCGCTTGAAATCGCTGAAGCGAAAACCCATTGCCAACAGCGCGGCGAAATATGTGACCCCACATGCTGACATTACCAATGCCAACGCGCCGATACGTTTGAACGGATACGCATGTAATTGCAGCCAATCGAAATACCCGGCCGCCCATACGCCGACCCCAGCCATCAATACCACCGCGCCTGCCAGCTTCACAAGGAAAATGCGCCAGCCTGCTTGTGCGACATAGATGCCGCGTTTTCGTAAGCCCCAATAGAGAAAAGCGGCATTCAGGCAAGCGCCCAGCCCTACCGAAAGCGCCAAGCCCGCATGTCTTATCCACGGAACAAAGACAACGTTCATGAGCTGCGTAGCGATTAAGACGCCGATTGCGATCTTGACGGGCGTTTTGATATCCTGCTTTGCGTAAAAGCCGGGTGCCAGGATTTTTACTTGAATCAGGCCGAGTAAACCGACACCATAAGCAATCAACGCCTGCTGAGTCATCAGCGCGGATTGCGTATCGAACTTACCGTAATGGAAAAGTGTTGTCGTCAATGGTAAGGACAAGGTTGCCAGCCCTACTGCCGCTGGTAATGCCAGCAGAAATGTCATGCGCAAGCCCCAGTCAAGCAAGGCAGAATATTCCGCTTGATTTCCATCCGCATGGGCCTTGGATAAGCTGGGAAGAAGGATGGTTCCAAGCGCCACGCCTAACATGCCGGTGGGGAATTCCATCAAGCGGTCTGCATAGTTGAGCCATGACACGCTGCCCTTTTCCAAGTGAGAGGCGATGTTCGTGTTGATGATGATACTGATCTGGCTAACCGACACAGCCACGGTAGCCGGGATCATTTGTTTTAAAACACGCCGTACGCCTTGATCATTCCATGCGGTGCGTGGATTAAAACCGATACGCGGCAGCATACCGATTTTCTTTAAGGCGGGAATCTGGATTGCGAGCTGTAGAACGCCGCCTACCAACACTGCAAGCGCAAGCGCGTATACGGGTTGTTTAAGATGTGGGGCGACGAACAGCGAAGCGGCAATGAAAGAAAGGTTCAATAATACGGGCGTGAAAGCAGGAATCTTAAACTCACGCCATGTATTCAGAATGCCGCCGGCCAACGCAACAAATGACATGAATCCGATATACGGAAACATAATCTGCGTCATGAGTACGGCTGAGTTGAATACCGCAGGCTCCGATTTGAGGCCGCTAGCGATGAAATACACCACGAGTGGCGATGCCACAATGCCCACTACGGATGTAAAGATGAGCGTCAACACCAAAATGGTGGCGACATGATCGACTAGCTGACGGGTTTCCTCCTCACCTTTTTGGTTCTTATATTCGGCAAGAATAGGTACAAACGCTTGGGAAAACGCGCCTTCGGCAAATAGCCGGCGTAGGAGGTTGGGGATGCGAAACGCGACAAAAAATGCGTCGGTATAAGCCGATGCCCCAAAAGCTCGGGCGATCAAGAACTCGCGGAGTAGTCCCGTCACTCGGGACAACAAGGTCATGCCGGAGACGGTGGCCAGTGTTTTATGCAAGTTCATGGAAGGCCATTATAGCGTGCGCTCGCTATTGCATTTGTTGCTACAATGAAATTCAGGCAATTGTCGGCTTGTCGTAATTGCTCAATCTGGGAAAACTCGTTATAATGCAAGGCTTTACAGAATTCTGGTCCTTGAGGTGTTTTCAAGGGCGCAATACTCGACATCGATTAGGAAATTTTCATGGCAAATACCGCACAAGCGCGCAAACGTGCTCGTCAAGCAGTCAAGCTGAATGCTCATAATTCCAGCCAGCGTTCCGCGCTGCGCACGGCTATCAAAACTGTTCGCAAAGCGATCGCCGGCGGTGACAAGGCTGCTGCTACGCAAGTTTTTCAAGCGACGGTTTCGACTATCGATCGTATCGCCGATAAGCAAATCATCCACAAGAATAAAGCTGCGCGTCACAAGAGCCGCCTGGCTGCCGCTTTGAAAGCGTTGGCTTAAGTCTTGTATTGAAGCCGGCTGCGGCCGGTTAGCGTAATAAAAAAAGCCGCGTGTATCACATGCGGCTTTTGCTTTTCTAAATTGCGCATGTCTAGTGCGGCAATCCCTCCACCACTGCGTTCGGCTTAATATTGCGGCGCTGGAACCACCCTTGGTTCATTTCAAGCGCGTACTTTACCTGTTTTTTTGCGCAATGCGAGTCGGTGGTCTGTGGCCGCATATCCTCGATATTCACGATTTTCCCCTGCTCATCGATAAAGGCGACCGACAAGGGGATAAGGGTATTTTTCATCCACATGCATATGCTGGTAGGCTCGGAAAACAAAAACACCATGCCCTCATTTGCCCCCAGTTTTTCTCGATACATCAGGCCGTGCTCGCGTTGCGCGGGTGTGGCAGCTGCCTCAGCCTGAATGACGTGGATTCCAATATTGAGCGGGATAGTCCGGAACTTAACAGGCGCTTGAGCAAAGACAGCGCCGACTCCCGCGCAAAATGCTGCGGCGCCAAATAAAAAAAATCGAAATGCACGATTCATGAGGCGGAAAGGGTGCTGAAGATCGGACGCTGATAATACAGCAGTCGTGCAAAACAAAAAAGGCAGGAAAATCCTGCCTTTTTCGATGAAGCTAAAGATCCAATTACTTGGAAGCAGCGGAAGCAGCTTCAGCGGAAGCGGATGCCTTCTTAGCTTTCTTGGCTTTCTTGGCTTTCTTAGCCGGTGCGGAAGCGGAAGCAGCCGGTGCGGAAGCGGAAGCGGAGCCGGAAGCCATCGGAGCGGAAGCGTGGGAAGCAGCGAAAGCGGAAGCGGCGAACAGGCCAGCGACCAGAGCAGCGATCAGGTTTTTCATTTAATAGTCCTTCAAATTAACATGTTAATGAGTTTGATTCTGTTCGAATCAGAGCAAATAACGGTACAGCCCGGACTCGGTTGACAGATTTTTGTGTAAAAAACAAAGATTTTGGCCTTTGCGAGCTAAATGGCCGTAAAAATTAAGGTTAGAACAACGCCTTAGCTTAGCCTTGCTTCGGGAATGGGATGCAGCAAATTGCAAGACCAAAGAGGGTATTGTTATCATTCACGTCTTTTTTCTTCACGGCCTTTCTAATCTATCTTATGTCTTTTTATCGCTTGTTGCCCTTAGGCTGCGTGCTATCTCTATGGCTAAATTGGGCAAACGCGACACCCTATATTCCTCATTCAGACAATCAAGTGCTTGAACGTTTGCCGTTTAAGCCCAACGATCCTATTGCCCGTGACTTGTCGGGAATGCGCCGCGAGCTTCGGCAAAATCCGAAAAACGTTGATCTTGCGGTGAAATTGGCTCGCCGTTATTACGAGCTGGTTGCCGAGGAGGGTGACCCTCGCTACCTCGGCTACGCGCAAGCGGCGTTGGCTCCGTGGTGGGAGATGCCGCACCCCCCGGTCGAGGTTCAGGTTTTGCGCGCGAGCCTGGCGCAATTTCGGCATGATTTCTCAGGGGCGATTAAAGATTTGACCCAAGTGCTGGAGCGTGATCCGCGAAACGGCAGGGCTCGTGCTCTGCGTGCGGTGATTCATATCGTTCAGGCCCGTTACAAGGAAGGGCGGGCGGATTGCGAGGCGCTAACCGGCATGTCCGGTGAATTGATTGTCGCCGGCTGTGTCGCCATGGCAGATGCATTAACTGGTCACGCCGCTTCAGCCTATCGAACCTTGACGGACATGTTGGCCAAGCATCCTGAAGCCGGCAAAGACGACAAGCTATGGGTCAACATGCGCTTAACAGAAATGGCGCAACGGCTTGGTCGCTCCGATCAAGTGGAAAAGCATTTCAAGGACGCATTGGGGCTTGGAATCACCGATACTTTCTTGTTGGCGAATTATTCGGATTTTTTGCTGGACCAAAAGCGTCCGGAAGAAGTCGTGGCTCTTCTTAAAACCAGGACCCCTTCGGATTCTTTATTGCTGCGTTTGGCGCTTGCCGAAAAAATGTTGAATGCGCCGACTGCGAAGGAGCGTGCCAAAGCGCTCGATAACCGTTATGCCGCCGCACGCATGCGCGGCGATACAACCCATCAGGCCGAAGAGGCGCGTTTTGCACTCGTCATTCGCAATGACGCTCGACAGGCGTTGGACCTGGCACGCGAAAATTGGAAAGTACAGCGCGAGCCGCGCGACGCCCGCATTTTCCTGGAAGCGGCATTGGCGGCGAAAGATGAAAAAGCGGCACAAGCTGTGTTGCAATGGCTGCAGGACAATCACATTGAGGATGAATATTTGCGGGGTCTCGCACGGCAATTGACGGAGGGCGGCAAATGAAGCGCTTTCTATTGTTCATCTTTGCATTCTGCTGGGTAGTGGCGGCATACGCTCATAAGCCTAGCGACAGTTATCTGGCGCTAAGTATCGCCGGCGATAAAGTCGTCGGACAGTGGGATATCGCATTGCGTGATTTAGACTTCGCCATCGGCCTTGATGCGAATGGCGACGGCCAGATTACTTGGGGCGAGGTTCGCGCCAAGCATGGAGAGATAGCTGCATACGCAATGGCGCGTTTGCAGCTATCGTCAGATGGTAAAGAATGCCCGACTCAATTAACGCAGCATCTCATTGATGATCATACCGATGGCGCTTATGCGGTTTTGCGTTTTCAGGCGCAGTGTTCGACGGTTCTGCATACACTGAAGGCCAGATACAACCTATTTTTCGATATCGATCCGCAACATAAGGGTTTGTTACGTTTGGAGTATCAAGGCGTCTCTGCCGCCGGCGTTTTCACGCCGGAAAACGCGAACCAGCAATTTACTCTGCAACAGCCTAATCATTTGACCCAGTTCCTTGCGTATGGAACAGAAGGGGTATGGCATATCTGGAAGGGCTACGACCATATTCTCTTTTTGCTGGCGTTGCTGTTGCCTGCCGTCGCGGTACGCAGAGAAAAGCAATGGGAAGGCATCGCGGCATTCAAGCCGGCTTTCTACTCTGTACTAAAAGTGGTTACCGCGTTTACTGTAGCGCATTCCGTCACATTAACTTTAGCGACCTTGGGCATCATCAGTCTGCCTTCGCGTTTAGTGGAATCGACGATTGCCGCATCGGTCGTGATTGCCGCGCTCAACAATGTATTTCCATTGTTTCGCGACCGATGGATCATGGCGTTTATATTCGGCTTGATTCACGGCTTTGGCTTTGCCAGTGTGCTTAGCGAGCTGGGGTTGCCGAAAGAGGCGTTGGCGCTCGCCCTGGTCGGTTTTAATCTCGGCGTTGAAGCAGGTCAGCTAGTGATTGTCTCGCTATTTTTACCCTTGGCATTCTCATTGCGACAGACAAAGTTTTATCGCATAGCAATCTTACTTACGGGTTCGATCATCATCGCGATTCTCGCCGGAATTTGGTTCGCCGAACGAGCCTTTGATTTCAAGATTTTGCCCTTTTAAATTCTTCCGGATCGACTTCACGCCATTCGCCGGGCAGAAGAGGATGGGTGGCGAGTGTAAATGGCCCAATCGAGATGCGAACCAATCGCAATGTAGGTAGGCCCACGGCCGCCGTCATGCGCCGCACCTGGCGATTTTTTCCTTCCGTAAGCGTTAGTGCCAACCAACTGGTCGGATGAGTGCGCCGATCCCGAATCGGCGGATCGCGCGGCCATAGCCACTGTGGTATTTCAATTCGGCTTGCCTTGCAAGGCTGCGTAATGAACTCTCCCAAATCGAGTGGGTTGGATAAACGTGTAAGCGCACATGCATCGGGAAGGCCTTCGACTTGCGCGATATAGGTTTTGGGTTGCTTATGCGCAGGATCGCTGATGTCGTGCTGCAGTTGGCCATCATCAGTCAGCAAAACTAAGCCTTCGCTATCGGCGTCCAATCGTCCGGCGGGATAAATGTTCGGAATCTCTAGGTAATCCGCCAAAGTAGGGCGTTGTGGATGAGGGGAAAATTGGCACATTACCTGGTATGGCTTGTTAAATAATATGAGTCGCATCTAGATCAATTTCCTCCGCCGTACGGCGTATTGCGAATTACATTCGCCGGGCGCAAAATATCGCAAAAGAATGGCATACAGTAAAATTCTAGTGCATAATACGAAACGTGGTCTTATGTCTTATATAAGACTTGCTGAATTATCGAACCATAACAAGTATTTCCGCCCATTTCTCCTTCACCTTGGAGCCAACGATGTATCAACATATCAAAGTACCTTCCGACGGCAAACAAATCACGGTCAACGCGGATTATTCCTTGAATGTTCCGGACAATCCGATTATTCCTTACATCGAAGGCGATGGCACGGGCGTCGACATCAGCCCCGTAATGATCAAGGTGGTGGACGCTGCGGTAGAGAAGGCCTACGGCGGCAAGCGCAAGATCAGCTGGATGGAAATCTTTGCGGGCGAGAAGTCGACCAAAGTGTATGGCCCCGACGTATGGTTGCCGGAAGAAACACTGAAAGTGTTGAAGGATTATGTGGTGTCGATTAAAGGCCCGCTGACGACGCCGGTAGGCGGCGGCATTCGTTCGCTCAACGTCGCCTTGCGTCAAGAGCTCGATTTGTATGTTTGTTTGCGTCCGGTACGTTACTTCAAGGGCGTGCCGTCGCCGGTGCGTGAGCCCGAGAAAACCGACATGGTGATCTTCCGCGAAAACTCCGAAGATATTTATGCGGGCATTGAATGGGCGGAAGGATCTGACGGCGCGAAAAAATTGATCGATTTCCTGATCAAGGAAATGGGTGTTAAAAAGATTCGCTTCCCCGGCTCTTCCGGAATCGGCATCAAGCCGGTGTCGCGTGAGGGCACCGAACGCTTAGTGCGTAAAGCGATTCAGTACGCAATCGACAATGACAAGCCTTCCGTGACGATCGTCCACAAGGGCAACATCATGAAGTACACCGAAGGCGGTTTCCGCGATTGGGGCTATGCCTTGGCGCAGAATGAATTCGGCGCCCAACTGATCGATGGCGGCCCGTGGTGCAAGTTCAAAAATCCGAAAACGGGTAAGGAAATCACGATCAAAGATTCGATCGCTGACGCTTTCTTGCAACAAATTCTGTTGCGCCCGAATGAATACAGCGTCATTGCAACGCTGAATTTGAACGGCGACTATATTTCCGATGCATTGGCAGCACAAGTCGGTGGCATTGGCATTGCTCCGGGCGCCAACATGTCGGATTCGGTCGCGATGTTTGAAGCTACGCACGGTACGGCGCCTAAGTACGCAGGCAAGGATTACGTCAATCCGGGTTCCTTGATCTTGTCGGCTGAAATGATGTTGCGTCACATGGGTTGGGTGGAAGCGGCTGATTTAATTATCAGCGCGACGGAGAAAGCCATCACCTCGAAGAAAGTGACTTATGATTTCGCGCGTTTGATGGAAGGCGCAACGCAAGTGTCGTGCTCAGGTTTCGGCAATGTCATGATCGAACAGATGTAAGGAATGTGTAGATAGAAAACAAAAAGCCGGCTAGTCCGGTTTTTTGTTTTTCTGGAGCGAAAAATAAAAAAGCCCTGCGGTAGCAGGGCTTTTGATTCTAATGCCTAACTGATAAATCAGGCATTTTGAATATTGGAAGCTTGCTTGCCTTTCGGGCCTTGCGTAACTTCGAATGCGACCTTTTGACCTTCTTTGAGGGTCTTGAAGCCATTCATTTGAATTGCGGAAAAGTGCGCAAACAAATCTTCGCCGCCATCATCGGGAGTGATAAAACCGAAACCTTTGGAATCGTTGAACCACTTGACTGTTCCTGTTGCCATAAAAGCGTCTTTCCATTTTAACTGATCACACGAGCCGTAAAAGCAAGTAGGCTCGCATAACGCTGCCCCTTCTCTTCAAACGCTCACTTCTTATTAACAAGCGGACAACTTCCCAACTTATTAATGTTGTTCATTGTTCTAGGAAAAAATTGGAAAGTCAAGGGATATCAAATGGGAAAAATCACTATTTTATGTGCTAACGCAACAAATTCACTTTGTTTTACTCTAATCCAACGCCATCTGCGCACTATCAAGAATCGGCGTAATATCGGCGTTAAATAGATAGAGGATGAACTGCTTGTATTTGGGCGTTGCACAGGGTGTTGGAAGCATTAGAATAGACGCATGGCAACTAAGCATGAAAACGGTACGGTACTCGCGCGGCAGGAAGAAAAGATCAAGCCGCCGCCAATGTACCAGGTGGTATTGTTAAACGATGACTACACGCCGATGGAATTCGTGGTGGCTATCCTCCAGGATTTCTTCAACAAGGACCGTGAGACTGCGACGCAAATAATGCTCAAGGTACACCGCGACGGAAAAGGTATGTGTGGCGTTTATCCAAGGGATATTGCGTCCACTAAGGTTGAATTGGTAATAACCCACGCGAGAAAAGCAGGACATCCCCTGCAATGCGTGATGGAGGAAGCATGATTGCGCAGGAATTAGAAGTCAGCTTGCATATGGCTTTTGTCGAGGCACGGCAGGCGCGACATGAATTTATCACTGTGGAGCACTTGCTACTTGCGTTGCTGGATAATCCGTCCGCCGCGGAAGTGTTGCGTGCTTGCGCAGTGAATATCGACGATTTGCGCAAGACGCTGACCAACTTCATTAACGACAATACGCCGACCGTGCCGGGCACGAGCGAGGTGGATACGCAACCCACGCTGGGATTCCAGCGCGTGATCCAGCGCGCCATCATGCACGTGCAATCGGCTTCCAATGGCAAGAAGGAAGTCACGGGCGCTAATGTGTTGGTTGCGATTTTCGGCGAGAAGGATTCGCACGCGGTGTACTACCTGCATCAGCAAGGCGTGACGCGTTTGGATGTGGTGAATTTCATTTCGCACGGTGTGCGTAAAGATCAGCAGGGCGATACGCCTAAGTCGTCGGAAGGTGCGGAAGAAGCGCAAGTCGAAGGCCAGGCCAAGGAAAGCCCGCTTGAGCAATTCACCCAGAATCTGAATAAGGCAGCCGCCGAAGGCAAAATCGATCCTTTGATTGGCCGCGAGTCGGAAGTCGAGCGCGTGATTCAAACCTTGTGCCGCCGACGCAAGAATAATCCTTTGCTGGTTGGCGAGGCAGGTGTCGGTAAGACAGCGATTGCCGAAGGCTTGGCATGGCGCGTGACGCAAAACGATGTGCCGGAAGTTTTGCAAAATGCGGTAGTGTACGCGCTCGATATGGGCGCACTCCTGGCCGGCACGAAGTATCGTGGTGATTTCGAGCAGCGCTTGAAGGCAGTGTTAAAGCAGTTGAAGGACAATCCGAATGCGATTCTGTTCATCGACGAGATCCACACCATCATCGGTGCGGGTGCGGCTTCCGGCGGTACCTTGGATGCGTCCAATTTGTTGAAGCCTGCTCTGTCGAGCGGACAGTTGAAGTGCATCGGCGCGACGACTTTCAACGAGTATCGCGGCGTGTTCGAAAAAGATCACGCTTTGTCGCGTCGTTTCCAAAAGATTGATGTGAATGAGCCGACCGTTGAGCAAACCGTGCAAATTCTGCGCGGCTTGAAGTCACGCTTCGAAGAGCATCACGGCATCAAGTACTCTGCTTCGGCATTGACCTCGGCGGCTGAGTTGTCGGCGCGTTTCATCAACGATCGCCATTTGCCGGACAAAGCAATCGATGTGATCGATGAGGCGGGTGCTGCGCAGCGTATATTGCCGAAGTCCAAGCAAAAGAAAACCATCGGCAAGGCAGAGATCGAAGAAATTATCTCGAAGATCGCGCGTATTCCGCCGCAATCGGTCAACCAGGACGATCGCACCAAGCTGCAAACCATCGATCGCGATTTGAAGAACGTGGTGTTCGGTCAGGATCCGGCGATCGAAGCACTGGCCGCATCAATCAAGATGGCGCGTGCCGGTTTGGGCAAAACCGATAAGCCGATCGGCGCCTTCCTGTTCTCGGGACCGACGGGTGTCGGCAAGACCGAAGTTGCCAAGCAATTAGCTTTCATCATGGGCATTGAGCTGATCCGCTTCGACATGTCGGAATACATGGAGCGCCATGCAGTGTCGCGTTTGATCGGCGCGCCTCCGGGCTATGTCGGTTTCGACCAAGGCGGCTTGCTGACTGAAGCCATCACCAAGAAGCCGCATGCGGTGCTTTTGCTGGATGAAATCGAGAAGGCGCATCCGGATATTTTCAATATCTTGTTGCAGGTGATGGATCATGGCACGCTGACTGATAACAATGGCCGGAAGGCGGATTTCCGCAACGTGATCATTGTCATGACCACCAATGCCGGCGCAGAAAGCCTGCAGAAGCGCACCATCGGTTTCACCGACAAGCGCGAGTCGGGCGACGAAATGGCCGACATCAAGCGCATGTTTACGCCGGAATTCCGCAACCGTCTCGATGCCATCATCAGCTTCAAGGCGCTGGACGAGGAAATTATCCTACGCGTGGTGGACAAGTTCTTGATGCAGCTGGAAGAGCAATTGCACGAGAAGAAGGTGGAAGCCGTCTTCACGGAAAACCTGCGTAAATTCCTGTCTCGCAAGGGCTTCGATCCATTGATGGGGGCACGTCCGATGTCACGTTTGATTCAAGACATGATCCGCAAAGCGCTGGCCGACGAGCTCTTGTTCGGCAAGCTGGTGACGGGCGGTCGCGTTACGGTCGATTTGGACGACAATGAGCAAATCAAATTGGAGTTTATCGAGGGAGATGTCAGTCCGCCTGCGGCGCCGCAGGAGACGGTTGAGGTCGAGTAAGCTCGATTTTTACTGATTTAAAAGCCCGAAACCATGCAAGTGGTTTCGGGCTTTTTTCATGGGGTGAGTGGACGTCTTGCTGCTTGCTTGGCGCGGATTTCGGCTATAGCTTTGTCCAACGCCATTAAACGCAGCGTCGTTCCGGGATGGATCGCTGTGTAGCCGTTTACCTCCGTAATCGGATGTTGTTCTGCTAGCCGTCGCCAGAATTGCGGAGCGCTGTCGATAGGATAGCCGGCGCGCGCAATGAGATAGAGCGAAAGGCGGTCGGCAACCGCATCCAGTTCTGCAGGCCAGGGTTTGATGCCGGCGGTACCCGTCATCGTACCGAGGTCGGGGCGCACTCGAATCAGGTTGTCGATGATGCCGACCATGGTGGCGCTCATTTTTTGTTTGACGGCGTGACCCAAGATGTTGTGTGACATTTCACGTGCAATCACATAGGCAAGCTCTTCATCGTTGTGAGTAAATGCGACCAAGCCGCGCGCCACGACAATGCGCCGACCGTCTGCATAAGCGTTCACCAGGTCGGCATTGCCAAGTTCTATGCTGAATGCGCAAGACAGCGTAAGAGGAACGTCGAGATTCACCGTCGCGCCATCTCGCATGACGATCAGCTGGACGCTAGTGCGCTTGTTGACTAGCGGGCCGAGTAAGGTGGCCGCATTGCGTTCCGCATTTTCGCCTTGCGGCAAGGCTTGTCCTTCAGCGGCCACTAAAATGTCGCCGCGACGTACGCCTACCTGGGCTGCACCGCTACCCGCGACGACGTTAGTGACGCGCAAACGTTCGTCAAATCCAAAGGCCGATTGCGCAGTGTCGGCTAATTCGGCCGAGAATGAATGCTTGTTCTTTGCTGAGAAACCGAGCAGCTTGCGCGCTTGGCGCTTGCATAAATCCGCATTGTTCACCAAGAGCGGCGCCGAGACGCGATCGAGCCTTTCCTGCAGCGTGATTAAGATCTGGAGTGTTTCGCGCGCCTTATTGTCTACCGCGGGTGCTGCGGCGACGGGAGCTGCGGCCGGTTCAGCAGGTTTGGGCAGCGGCGTCGCGCAGGCAACGAGGAGGAAAGAGGCAGCGGCGGTGAGCTGACGGAAAATAGGCATTTTCATCAATGTTTTCCCGTGCTACCGAATCCACCGGCGCCGCGGTCGCTCGATTCAAATTCATCAACGATATTAAAACCGACTTGCAGCACCGGGACGATCACCAGTTGCGCCAATCGCTCCATCGGATTCAACGCAAATTCGGATTGCCCGCGATTCCAGGTCGAGACCATCAACTGGCCTTGATAGTCGGAGTCGATGAGCCCCACCAGGTTACCCAGGACGATGCCATGCTTGTGGCCCATGCCGCTGCGCGGCAAGATTAAGGCGGCGTACCCAGGGTCGCCGATATGAATGGCAAGGCCGGTCGGAATTAAATGTGTTTCACCCGGCCGGAGTGTCAAGGGAGCGTCTATGCATGCGCGCAAATCCAAGCCCGCACTGCCTGTCGTGGCATAACCGGGCAGTTGTTCGCGCATGCGCGGATCAAGAATCTTGACGTCGATTTTTTTCATGGAAAAATGAAGGAAAGGGGAAATAAAAACGGAACTAGATGCGGCGCGCGAGTTCGGCAATCAATGTCCGCGCAAGCTGCCGTTTGTTAGCGTGGGGCAGTATGGTGTGCCCGTTATCGTCGAACAGCATTAATTCATTGTCTTCCTTGCCGAAAGTTTGGTGACCGATATTGCCGACCAAAAGCGGCACGCGTTTTTTCAGGCGCTTTTCTTCCCCGTATTGCGTAAGATTTTCGGATTCGGCAGCAAAGCCGACACAATAGGGTCTATTGGGCAGAGACGCGACGGCCGCGAGGATATCGGGATTTTGGGTCAGGTGCAGTTGCGGCGTATCGCCTTGCGTATTCTTTTTGAGTTTTTGTTCGCTGGCGTTTGCGACGCGCCAATCGGCTACAGCGGCGACGGCAATGAAAATATCTTGCTTGTCGACGTGCGCCATAACGGCATCGTGCATTTGCTGGGCAGTTTGCACATCGATACGTTGCACGCCGTAGGGAGTCGATAAGGGAGTGGGGCCGGCGACCAAAGTGACTTGCGCACCGGCTTCACGCGCGGCGCGCGCGATCGCGAACCCCATTTTGCCGGACGAGAGATTGGTAATGCCGCGTACCGGATCGATCGGCTCAAACGTGGGGCCGGCTGTCAGCAGAACGTGCTTGCCGCTCAATAGCTTGGGCTGGAAGGCTGCAACGATTTCCTCTAGCAACTGTTCAGGTTCGAGCATGCGTCCCATGCCGGTTTCGCCGCAGGCCTGTTCGCCGGCATCCGGGCCGAACAAGGTAACGCCATCCGCTTTCGCTTGTGCGGCATTCCGCTGCGTGGCTGGGTTTTGCCACATTTCGACATTCATCGCCGGCGCGACGAGTAGCGGAAGCTGAATGGGGCGCGCCACACATAAAGTTGAAAGCAAATCGTCGCATGCGCCATGCGCAATCTTGAACAGGAAATCCGCGGAGCACGGCGCTATGACAATCGCATCGGCGTCGCGGCTCAAATCGATATGCGGCATGTTGTTGGCAATGCGCGGGTCCCATTGATCGGTATAGACGGTCTTGCTGGACAAGGCTTGCATCGTGACGGCCGAAATGAAATGCGTCGCCGCTTCCGTCATCACGACTTGTACCGAGGCGCCGGCCTTGGATAACAGGCGTGTCAACTCCGCCGCTTTGTAGCAGGCGACACCCCCGGTTAAACCGAGAATAATTTTCTTGCCAGCGAGATCCATGGGAGCTCCGAAACGTTTGTGCTAGTGTAGCAAACTTGCCTACCTATTCACGCGCCGCAGTTCGTCGAGAATGAAGAGGACTGCGCCGATGCAAATTGCACTGTCGGCGACATTGAAGGCCGGCCAATGCCATCCGCGGATATGGAAGTCGAGAAAATCGACCACGTGGCCGTATGCGATGCGGTCGATGACGTTGCCGACGGCGCCTCCAAGGATCAGCGCCAGCGCCCAACAGAACAATCGCTGACCGGCATGGCGCTTTAACAAATAGACGATAAAGACGGCCGCCGCAATGCCAAGGCCGGTGAAAAACCAGCGTTGCCAACCCGATTGTGCCGCCAAGAAGCTGAAGGCCGCCCCTTTGTTATACACCAGCACCAGGTTGAAAAAAGATGTAAGCGGATAGGATTCGCCATAGGAAAACACGCGGCCGATCGTTATTTTGCTCAACTGATCGAGCAAAATAACGATGGCAGCGATGCCAAGCCAAGGAATTAAGCTTGCACTGCCACCGGAAGAAAAACTTTTTTTCGCCATTATGCAAATTTCCTAGGTTCGCCAGCGCCGAATAAATTGCTCACGCAGCGTCCGCACAAACCGGCATGGTCTGCATGCGTGCCGACGTCGGCACGGTAATGCCAGCAGCGTTCGCATTTGGCATGTGTTGAGGGAGCGACGATGACTGCTTCTTCCGCCTCATCCATGACTTGTGTGACGTTCGCTTGCGAGGTGATGAAAAAGAACCTCAAATCGTCGCCGAAACTCTGCAGCGTTGCAAATTTTTCTCCGGAAGCTTTGATTTCGATCTCGGCCTGCAAGGAGGAGCCGATGCCGCCCGCCATGCGCACCTCTTCCAATTGCTTGGTGACCACAGTGCGTAACTCAAGAATCGTTGCATATTTTTTCAGCAGTCCTGGGCCGTCTTCGATTTCCGGCAAGTTGTAATAGGCTTGCGTGAAAATCGTTTCATCGCTGGCGGCGTATGCTTCTTTGCCCGCGAATACTTCCCATGCTTCCTCTGCCGTGAATGACAGCGTAGGCGCCATCACGCGTAACAACGCATGGGTGATGTGCCACAAGGCGGTTTGCGCAGAACGGCGTGTCTTAGAACTTACACCGGTGGTGTACAGGCGGTCCTTCAAGATGTCGAGATAAAAACCGCCGAGGTCCTCGGAGCAATACATTTGCAGCTTGGCGACCACCGGGTGGAATTCATACACGTTGAAGTGTTGCAGGATCTCGGTTTGCAGTTGTGCCATGCGCGCGATTGCATAGCGGTCGATTTCCAACAACTCGCCGATAGCGACGGCATCCTCGGTCGGATCAAAGTCCGAGGTGTTCGCCAGCAAGAAACGCAAGGTATTGCGAATGCGGCGATATGCTTCCACCACACGCTTTAAGATTTCGTCGGAGATCGACAGTTCGCCGGAGTAATCTGTGGAGGCGACCCACAAACGTAGGATTTCTGCGCCGAGCGTATCCGACACCTTTTGCGGCGACACTACATTGCCGACCGACTTGGACATTTTCTTGCCTTCGCCGTCGACCACCATGCCGTGCGTGAGCAATGCCTTGTAGGGAGGCACGCCATTGAGCATCGAGGACGTCAATAGCGATGAATGGAACCATCCGCGATGCTGGTCCGAGCCTTCCAGGTACAAATCCGCCGGAAACTGCGATTCATGCGCATGCGAGCCACGCAGTACTGTCTGGTGGGTGGCGCCGGAGTCGAACCAGACGTCGAGCGTATCCTTGTTCTTGATATAGTTCGCCGCGTCGTCGCCGAGCAAATCCTTCGGATCAAGCGTTTGCCATGCTTCGATGCCGTGTTGTTCGACGCGTTTTGCGACTTGTTCCAGCAATTCGGGCGTGCGCGGATGCAGGTCGCCGGTTTCCTTGTGCACAAAAAAAGCCATGGGCACGCCCCATTGCCGCTGGCGCGATAGCGTCCAGTCGGGGCGATTGGCGATCATGCCGTGCAAGCGCGCCTTGCCCCAGGATGGAAAGAATGCAGTGGCTTCCACGCCTTCCAGCGCCGATTCGCGCAGCGTCGGACCGCCGTCTTTCGGCGTGATATCCATGCGGGCAAACCATTGCGAGGTGGCGCGATAGACGATCGGTGTTTTGTGCCGCCAGCAATGCATGTAGCTATGGTCGAACATCACCAGCTTGAAAAGGGAACCGACTTCATCGAGCTTGGCGCAAATCGGTTTGGACGCTTCCCAGATCGTCATGCCGGCGAAGAAGGGCAGCCAGGAAGCGTACCTGCCGTCGCCCATCACAGGGTTGAGGATTTCATCGTCTCTCATGCCATGCGCTTTGCAGGAAATGAAGTCGTCGATGCCGTAGGCCGGCGCCGAGTGCACGATGCCGGTACCGGTATCGAGCGTGACATAGTCGCCGACATAGATCGGCGACATGCGCCGATAACCCGGATCGGCGTCGTGAAACGGATGCTTGAAATTGATCATCGATAGCGCTTCACCGGGCGCGGTCGCGATAATCTTCCCCTGCAGGCCGTAGCGTTCCAGGCAGGAGGCAACGAGCTCGACAGCCAGCAGTAACAAGATGGTTTCGCCGTTGCGCTCGGTCTGCACCAGCGCGTAGCGATGTTCCGGATGCACGTTCAGGGCCTGGTTTGCCGGAATGGTCCAAGGCGTCGTGGTCCAGATGATGGCGTAGCCTCGAATTTCCGTTCCATCCTTGGTCGGCAACTTGTCGAGTCCGAAGGCATGCGCCAGCTTGTCCGGTTCGGCAAAAGGAAAGCCGACGTCGATGGCCGGATCACGCTTGTCGTGGTATTCGACTTCGGCTTCGGCTAAGGACGATCCGCAATCGAAGCACCAGTTGACCGGCTTTAAGCCGCGATACACGTAGCCCTTTTCTAGAATAGCGCCGAGCGCACGCAATTCATCGGCTTCATTGCGGAAATCCATGGTCTTATAGGGATGTTCCCAGTCGCCCAGCACGCCCAAACGAATGAAGCCGGATTTCTGACGCTCGACTTGTTCGGTCGCATAGGCGCGTGACTTGGCAAGCACCTCGGCGGCCGGCAAGCCTTTGCCGTATTGCTTTTCGATGTGGATCTCGATCGGCATGCCGTGGCAGTCCCAGCCCGGCACATAGGGCGCATCGAAGCCTGCCAAGGAGCGTGCCTTGACGATCATGTCCTTCAGAATCTTGTTCATTGCGTGGCCGATGTGGATGTCGCCGTTGGCAAACGGTGGCCCATCGTGCAACACGAACATCGGGCGTCCTTTGGATGCCTTACGGATGCGTTCGTAGATTTTCTTTTCCTGCCACTGCTTGACCCATTGCGGCTCGCGCTTGGCGAGATCACCGCGCATAGGGAATGGCGTCTCCGGCATGTTGACCGGATATTTGCTTTGCTGTTTGTTCGGCTTGTTATCTGACATGGTGTTGTTCAATCGTATTCACTCGGGTTATAGGCTCGGAAGAGTGTATTCATGAGACCGAGCGTCAAATTCGATCGGTTGCTGATATTGCACCGGCTTTCTTTTGGCGGAAGAAAGCACGTGCATTGTCCGAGTCACGTGCAATTGCGGCCGTCAATGTGGGAAGGTCATTGTATTTTTCTTCGTCGCGCAGTTTTTTCAGAAATTCGACACGAACCAGCTTGCCGTAGCAATTCACGCTTTGATCAAGCAAATGCGCTTCCAGCAGCACGCGTCCGCTGTCATCGACCGTAGGACGCATCCCAAGACTTGCGACCGCCGGCAGCGCTTGCTCGGTCAAGCCATGCACCTGCACGACAAAAATACCGGATAAAGCAGGGCGCCGATGGGTAATGCGCAGATTCAGAGTGGGAAATCCTAATGTCCTACCCAGTTTGTTGCCATGAACCACATGCCCGGAAATCGTGTAGGGATGGCCAAGCAATTGCGTCACTTGACGGAAGTCGCCATGAGAGAGCGCAGCGCGAATGGCCGAAGAAGAAATTCGCTCGCTGCCGTCGATGACCAAGGGAAGGGCTTCGACATGGAAGCCGAACTGCTTGCCCGCCTCTTGCAGCATGGCGACATTGCCGGCGCGTTTGGCGCCGAAGCAAAAATCTTCACCGACCATCAGCCATTTGACGTGCATGCCTTGCACGAGAATGTTTTCGATAAAGCCTTGAGGCGACATGGCGGCGAAATGGGCATTGAAATGCTCAACAATCACACGGCCGACGCCGTTGTTGGAAAGCGCTTCGAGCTTGTCGCGCAAATTGGCAATACGAGTCGGTGCTTCTACCTTGCCGCCGGATGCTTGCGCAAAAAATTCGCGCGGATGCGGCTCGAAGGTCATTACGGCGGCGTCGACGCCGAGTTGATTCGCGGCCGCGTGCAGCCGTGCCAACAATGCTTGGTGGCCACGATGTACGCCGTCGAAATTGCCGATGGTGAGCGCGCATGGCGCGCGCGCTTCGGCATTGGGAAGTCCGCGAAATACCTTCATTGAAAACCGAATTCAAAAACCGGTTGCAAAACCTTGAATTATAAATGTTTTTTACCGGATTTCCCTATGGGAATCGGGACTAGGGCCTGTCATCCATTCGTTTTGGCGTGAACGCATCTCCCAACCGAATGGATGACGGGCCCTAGATGCCGCCCCAGACGGCGTTAAGAGCCGCCAACGCCGCCAAGCCGGCAGTTTCGGTGCGCAACACGCGTGGGCCTATGGAGAGTGCAAAAGTGCCGTGGGTGCGTGCGGCAGCTTCCTCCTGCTCAGTCCATCCTCCTTCCGGGCCGATCATGAGAGTAACGGCTTGCGGAGGATGGTGGCGCGCCCAGTCCGATAAGGATTGTTCCGCATACGGCGTTAACAGAATGCGGCGATGTAAATCCTGACGTGTAATCCATTGCGCATATTCGACGGGTTCGGCCAAGTGGAGCAAGCGGTTACGACCGCTTTGCTCGGCGGCTGCAACCACGACGCCTTGCCAGTGCTGCATTTTTTTTGCGGCTCGTTCGGCAACGAGTTTGGTCACGCAACGCTTTGCAGCCAGCGGCTGCAAAGCGTTGGCGCCCAGCTCGACCGCTTTTTCGACGATCCAATCCATCTTCGATCCTTCCGGTAGGGCTTGCGCTAGCGCGACGGCATAGGGCAACTCCGCTTCGCGCGGGGAAAATGCCTTAATTTCGGCAGTGACGATTTTCTTGTCGATCGTGTTCAGCGAGGCGGCATATTCGCCGCCTTCGCCATTGAAGAGCGTTACCGTACTTTTCTCGGCAAGACGCAACACGCGCGCATGATGCGCAATCGAATCGGGTAGGGTAAGGATCGCGCCGACGGTCAAAGGGCCGGGGCAGAAGAAGCGAGGCATGATTGCTAACCTACATTCGCGCTCTGCACGAGGCTTGCGGCGTTCAATCCGCGACGAATGTGATGGGTATTTACACGCGCGGGGCTCAAAACTGCAATCAAGGCATCAAATAATTGCTGAGCTTTCGCCGTATTTTCACCGGAGTAGTTGCAAACATAAACATCCAGCGTCACCGCCCGCCGCTCCGGCCAGGTATGAATGGCGACATGGGACTCGGCCAGCAAGAGGGCACACGTGACCCCAGCCGCTGTACCTTCCGGTGTACGAAAGGCATGGAATTTCTCGCCGACGATGGTAAGGCCGGCCGACTTCGTCTCATGAACGGCCCAGTTCCTCAGGCGCTCGGCGTCCAGGAGCAACTGTATGTCACAGCTACAGCCCTCGCAATCGGCAATTAAGTGCGTGCCATTCATGAAGAGAAGGGGGAATCCGGTAAAAAAGTTGTCGTGCAGATCTTTTTCGAATAGCAAGATGCTATCCCAAATTCAATTCGAAGTCTGCTTGTCTGGTAAAATATGCGGCTTTGCAGTATGCCTTATTCGGATTCCATAATCCGCGTTTTTTCATCTTTTCGTCTTTCGCTGAACATGACCGTCTCCCTCTCCTCCCACAAAATGGCCAATGCAATCCGTGCACTGGCAATGGATGCCGTACAAAAGGCCAATTCCGGCCACCCCGGAATGCCGATGGGGATGGCAGAAATTGCGGTGGCGTTGTGGGGCAAGCACTATCGCCATAATCCGACTAATCCGCATTGGGCGAATCGCGATCGCTTCGTCGTATCCAATGGCCACGGCTCGATGCTGCAGTACGCTTTGCTGCATTTGAGCGGTTACGACTTGTCGATGGACGAGATCAAGAATTTCCGTCAATTGCATTCCAAGACGCCTGGCCATCCGGAAGTGCACATTACATCGGGCGTGGAAACCACTACCGGCCCGCTCGGGCAGGGTATTGCCAACGCAGTCGGCATGGCGCTGGCAGAGAAATTGTTGGCAGCGGAGTTTAACCAGCCCGGTTTCAATGTGGTCGACCATCACACTTACGTGTTCGTCGGTGACGGCTGCCTGATGGAAGGCATTTCGCATGAGGTGTGCTCGTTCGCCGGCACGCTGAAGTTGTCCAAGTTGATCGTGCTGTACGACGACAATGGTATTTCGATCGACGGTCATGTCGAAGGCTGGTTCCAAGATGACTCACCTAAGCGTTTCGAAGCCTATGGCTGGAACGTCATTCGTGGCGTCAATGGGCACGACATAGCCGCAGTAGACGCCGCCATTGAGGCAGCGAAAAAATCGGACAAGCCGACCTTGATCTGTTGCAAGACGGTGATCGGCAAAGGCGCGCCTAATATGCAAGGAACCGACAAGGTGCATGGCGCAGCGCTGGGAGACAAGGAAATTGCAGCAACCCGCGAAGCGCTCGATTGGAATTATCCGCCGTTTGAGATTCCGGAAGATGTGTATGCGGCTTGGGACTCCAAGGCGCGCGGCAAGACTTTGGAGAGCGAGTGGGACGCCCTGTTTAAGGCTTACGGTGCTAGCCATCCGCAAAAAGCCGCCGAACTGGTGCGCCGCATGAAAGGCGAATTGCCCGACAACTTCATGCAAACCGTTGAAAATTACATTGCTTCCTGTGTCGAGAAAAAGGAAACGATTGCGACGCGTAAGGCGAGCCAGAATGCGATTCAAGCATTGGCGCCGGTGCTGCCTGAATTCCTGGGCGGCTCGGCTGACTTGACCGGCTCCAATCTGACCAACTGGAAAGAGTGCGTGGCAGTGCGCGCTGATCAACCGGGTAATCACATTAATTACGGTGTGCGCGAGTTCGGCATGAGTGCGATCATGAACGGCATTGCATTGCATGGCGGCTATTTACCGTTCGGCGCAACCTTCTTGACGTTCTCGGATTACAGCCGTAATGCCTTGCGCATGGCGGCCCTGATGAAGATTCGCTCGCTGTTCGTGTTCACCCACGATTCGATCGGCTTGGGAGAGGATGGCCCGACCCACCAGTCGGTCGAGCATGTGTCGAGCTTGCGTCTGATTCCGAATCTGGACAATTGGCGGCCATGCGATACGGTCGAGTCGGCGGTAGCCTGGGCGGAAGCCGTGCAACGCAATGACGGTCCTACGACGTTGATTTTCTCGCGCCAGAATTTGCCGCACCAAGAGCGTAGCGCAGAGCAGATTGCGAATATCAAGCGCGGCGGCTATGTGTTGAAAGATGCGCCGAATGCCAAAGCGATTTTGATTGCCACCGGTTCCGAAATCGAATTGGCCGTCAAGGCTGCAGAGCAATTGGCGCAGCAAGGCGTGCCGGTGCGCGTGGTGTCGATGCCGTCGACCGATGTGTTCGATCGCCAAGATGCGGCTTACAAGGCTGGCGTGTTAACCAAGGGCGTGCCGCGCGTAGCGGTGGAAGCCGGCGTCACCGCCTTCTGGCATAAGTATGTTGGACTGGAAGGCGCGGTGGTGGGGATCGACACCTTCGGCGAATCGGCGCCTGCCGGTGCCTTGTTCAAACATTTCGGGTTCACGACGGAGAATGTCGTGGCTGCGGTGAAATCGGTTATTGCTTAACTTACGTTCAGGAGAAAACCATGACTATTCGTGTCGCAATCAACGGCTATGGCCGTATCGGACGCAACATCCTTCGTGCGCATTACGAGGGCGGCAAGAAAAACGATATTCAGATCGTTGCCATCAACGACTTGGGTAACGCGCAATCGAATGCCCATCTGACCCGCTACGACACGGCGCATGGCAAGTTCCCCGGCACCGTGGCGGTCGATGGCGACTACATGGTCGTCAACGGCGACAAAATTCGCGTGTTCGCGCAACGCAACCCGGCAGAAATTCCGTGGGGCGAGTTGAATGTCGACGTGGTGCTGGAGTGCACCGGCTTCTTCACCTCCAAGGAAAAAGCATCGGCTCACCTCAAGGGCGGCGCCAAGAAAGTCATTATTTCCGCTCCGGGCGGCAAGGATGTGGATGCCACCGTCGTGTTCGGCGTCAATCAAGGCGTGTTGAAAGCATCGGACACCGTAATCTCGAATGCATCCTGCACCACCAATTGCCTGGCTCCGCTGGTCAAGCCTCTGCACGACAAGATCGGCCTCGAAACCGGCTTGATGACCACCGTGCACGCTTACACCAATGACCAGGTATTGACCGACGTGATGCATGAAGACCTGCGCCGCGCCCGTTCCGCGACCATGTCCATGATCCCGACCAAGACCGGCGCTGCAGCCGCCGTCGGCCTGGTGCTGCCGGAATTGAATGGCAAGCTGGATGGTTTTGCGATCCGCGTCCCGACTATCAATGTCTCCATCGTCGATTTGTCCTTCATCGCCAAGCGCGACACGACGGTTGATGAAGTCAATGCGATCATGAAGGAAGCCTCTGACGGCGCCTTGAAAGGCATCCTGACCTACCAAACCGAGCAACTGGTATCGGTCGACTTCAACCACAATCCGGCATCGAGCAACTTCGACTCAACCTTGACCAAGGTTTCCGGCAAGCTGGTGAAGGTATCGTCTTGGTACGACAACGAGTGGGGCTTCTCCAACCGCATGCTCGACACCACCGTGGCGCTGATGTCGGCAAAGTAATACCAGCTGCATTACAATCAAAAGCGCCCCGGCTTCGGGGCGCTTTTTTTATGCCTATGCCCGGACTCCTAGCTCTCAAACTGTTCCTCGTTCCTTGTCTTATCGCTGGCATCAGCATGGCTGGTCGGCGCTGGGGGGCTTCGGTTGCCGGCGCATTAGCGGGGTTCCCTGTGGTGACCGGGCCAATTTTGCTGTTTGTCGCAATCGAGCAGGGGGAATCCTTTGCCGCTCATGCGGCAGTCGGCGCGATCAATGCCGTGTTATGCAATATTGCATTCGGCATTGCGTACGCTTGGGTATCGCGCAAATATTCATGGCAATGGAGTCTTGCGGCCGGCATGGTTGTGTATTTTGTGACGGTAGGATTATTCAATCTTGTGTATTTTTCCGCGATTTTGGCGGCAGCCGTAACGGTTGTCGGATTGTTGATAGCGCCGCGCTTATATCCGATGGATGGGGCGGATGCAGAAACGGCGATTCAACCTAAATCGGATTTAGTTCATCGAATGACTGCCGGTGCGCTGCTCGTT
Organism: Burkholderiales bacterium; assembly: GCA_016177875.1. Lineage (GTDB taxonomy): Bacteria > Pseudomonadota > Gammaproteobacteria > Burkholderiales > Burkholderiaceae_D > Paucimonas. The sequence goes on along the minus strand of JACOUL010000052.1, from coordinate 11,757 downwards.
ATTACCGTGACATTGTTGTCCGAACGCCTTGGTCCGAATCTGACTGGATTGTTTTCCGTCTTTCCCGTGATGGGAAGCGTTCTTGCGGTTTTTTCGCATCGGAATATCGGGCAGCGGTTTGCCGTCCGGTTACTGCGCGCCATGGCGCGTGGTTTTCAGGCATTCACCTTATTTTGTCTTGTATTGGCATTTACTTTGGAACGCGGCTCGATCGGATTGGCGTTTTGTGTCGCGCTGCTGGCGGCATTGATGGCGCAAGCCTTGTTAATGCGGTACGCAAGATAGCAAAATCGTTTGAGACCTTACATCACAGGCCACGGGCCTTTGTCTTCGCATGCTTCAACGAGCAGTGCATCATTCTGTGCATCGTTGGGTAGAAATACTTGAATTTCCGCCGTTTTGGAGAAGATTGTTCCGTCGTCGCATTTGACGCTTTGAGTTGTGCCCAGAACAATTTCGGCGCCGAGTTTTAATTTGCAGGAAACCAAGCGATCGAGATTGCTCCACGAAGCGCATATCGCGTTCTTCGCGCGATATTCCGCTTTGGGGCCGTTAGGAAGGCTCAGCGCCCACCATCTGCCGTATGCAGATTTCGGATACTTTGCATCATAGACGCGGTAGACCTTGATGGGAGCGACAGCGGTAAATGATTGCGCCGCGCACATCCCGCCTTTTTCGGATGGAAGCTGCGCTTTGGCCAGTAATGAGCCGTTGTTTGTTGGGGCCAGTCCTTCCACGACTGCAGGAATGAATCCGACGCAGCGATCGCCGTCGATGCCGGCGACGACGTTCGGGGTCTCGACAATACTGGTGCACCCGGACAGCAGTATGCCGCAAACGACGAGTATCGCTCTTGTGCGAGATAGCATTTTTTCTCCCCAGCAGATCAGTTCAACATCCACGATCGAAAGGAATCCGCTTCCGACCGAAAAGGTGATGCTTATCCAAATATCGTCGCCCAAAGCTGGCTGACAGCCGCAGCCTCTTTTTCTACGCGTTCATGTTCCACCCGTGCTTTGTCAACGCCTTGCAAGCGCATCTCATGCTGCAGTTTGCGGAAGGAACGATATGCGTTCGCAGCTTGCTCTGCCAGTGGCGCATCGATCAATCCAAGTCGTCCGCATAGCTTGAGCAGAGCGATATTGCCGATGTCCGGCACCAGTTCAGCATATTGCGCGGCATGGCGCAGGATCAGGTACTGCACCATGAACTCAATATCGATCATGCCGCCGGCATCGTGCTTCAAGTCGAACTCGGTGCTGCGATTTGGATGCGCGTCATGCATTTTCTTACGCATGGCCCGTACCTCTTCTTTGAGCTTGGCCTCGTCACGCGGCTGGCGTAATACCGCTTCGCGGAGCGCCTCGAACTTGGCGCCGATACTTGAATCGCCGGCGCAGAATCGTGCACGCGTCAACGCCTGATGTTCCCAAAGCCAGGCAGATTGCTTCTGGTATTTCTCGAACGATGCGACGCTGGTCACCAACAGGCCGCTGGCGCCGTCCGGCCGTAATGCGATATCGATGTCGAACAGGATGCCGGCGGACGTGTGGCTGGTCATCCAAGTGATGAAACGCTGGGCCAGCTTGGCGTAATGCGCCGGGGCCTCCTGATCATCATCTTCGTACAAAAAGATGACGTCAAGATCGGACGCATAGCCGAGCTCTTTGCCGCCCAGCTTGCCGTAGGCGATTACTGCAAACTTCGGCACTTCCCGATGGCGGCCGGCGATGGTTTGCCATACGGCGGTGACGGTGGCGCCGACCAAAACGTCAGCAAGCGCAGAAAGGTGGTCGGCCAGGCGTTCGACGGTCAGCTGGCCTTCCAAATCCTGAGCCAGCAAACGCATCAATTGCGCATGATGCATGTCGCGCAAAGTGTCCATTTGCCGTTCGGTGTCGCCGGCGGTTTCATCGAGCCCGCGCTTCAATTCGGCATTAAAAGCCGGCCAGTCGGGTGTCGAGGTGAGGGTTCGGTCGTCGAGCAATTCATCCAGCAAAATAGGGTGGCGCGTCAAATACTTGGCGGCCCAGTCGCTCGCGTGCATCATGCGCACGACGCGTCCCAGCGCATGCGGGTATTCGGTCAGGAGCGACAAATACGCGGAGCGGCGCGCGATGGCTTCCAAAAAGTCGAGCAGGCGATTTAATGTGGGTAATTGCGTGTCGGCTTCGGCGGCGATCATCGGCAGCGCTTGGTTGACGAGGGCGACGATACGATTGCGGCTTGCCTCCGGAAGCGACTGCAGGCGCGAGGACTGCCATGTCGATAGCAATCGTTGCGTTGCCGCCGCCGTATCGGCAAAGCCTATCGATGCGAGATAGTTTTGAATAAGTTCGCTGCCTTCGCCGGCTGCAAGGGCAGCGTAGATTGCAGGATCGAGCGCCGCTTCCGCTTGGGGATTGCCGTCGTCGCCATTACCGCCTTTCTCCTTAAAGATCGCATCGAATTGGGCCGCGACGAAAGTGCGCCTTTGCTCTAAGGCAGTCAATAATGAGTCGATATTCGCGAAGCCCATCATGACGGCGACGGTTTGCCGATCGGCTTCGTTGGCCGGTAAAGTATGCGTTTGCGCATCGTCCAGGTATTGCAGACGGTGTTCCAAATTGCGCAAGAAAGTATAGGCTTCCAGCAGCTGATCGACGAAGATCGTATCCAGCAACTGCTTTTTCGCCAAGGTGCGCAGCGTATTACGCGTAGAGCGATCGCGCAGTTCAGCATCTCGTCCGCCGCGGATCAATTGGAAAACTTGCGCCAAAAATTCGATCTCGCGTATGCCGCCGCGCCCTAACTTGACGTTGTGGCTCCGTTCCGGATGCCGTGTTTCCTGGCGTACGACCTCGGCTCGGATTTGTGCATGCATGCCGCGCATGGCTTCGATTGCGCCGTAGTCGAGATAGCGGCGATAGACGAAAGGTTTGGAGATCCTCTCCAGGGCTGCAATATCGGCGGCTTGTCCGGTGATGGCGCGTGCCTTGACCCACGCATAGCGTTCCCATTCGCGTCCTTGGGCGATCAAGTAGTCTTCTACCATGCCGAAACTGGCGACCAGCGGGCCGGAGGCGCCGTGCGGCCGAAGCGCCATATCGACGCGGAAGGTGAAGCCATCTTGCGTGATTTCGGAAAGCGCCTGAATCAGTTTTTTACCGAGGTGGACAAAAAATTCATGATTGGATAGCGATCGTTGCTGGTCGCCGGTAGTTTGCGTTTCGCCGTCTTCCGGATAAACGAAGATGAGGTCGATGTCGGATGACACATTTAATTCGCCTCCACCCAGCTTACCCATGCCCAGCACGATTAAATCTTGTTTGTTCCCCGATTCGCGGCCGATCGGCGTGCCGTGCTTTTGGACTAGTTCGTCAGTCAGCGCTGTAACGTGGGTTTGAACGGCAAATTCGGCCAGCGCAGTGATGGTCGCCAAAACCTCATCCAAGTCGGCTCGGCCGGACAGATCCCGCTCAATCAGCGTGGATATCACCAGGTTGCGTATGCGCCGCATGGCACGCTCCAGGGGCATACCGGCCACGGTTTCTTTTTGTAACAATTGCGCGAAAACCGCAGGGGAGAGCGATAATCCGGCCAGCTCGGCAACAACCTCGGCACGCCCTTGCTCGGCGTTGACCCAGCGTGCGTAGAACCTAGAGGCATGGATGCCAGTCAAAAGCGGGTTTGTCATGAGTGGGGCTCAGTTACAATGTGCAAGCAAATGTCGATATACGAACATGTTAAAAGCTATTCGATAAATTGTCTCCTCGATTAAGAGACAAACATTGATGCATAAAACTCAAGATAATTCTCCTCACCTCCGCCGGCGCCTCGGTTCGCCATGGCGTACCGCGCGGGCCGTCTACCGTTATATCAATATCGCCACGTTTCACGTATTCGGCGTGTTGTTCAAGCTGCTGGTGGTCGGTTACTTCATTTTTTGCGGTTTGTTGCTCAGCCTGCGGTATGGCGTATTGCCGAACATCGATAGCTATAAACCCGATGTCGAGCGCCTGACAAGCCATGCGCTCGGCAGGCCGGTTTCGATCGGGCGGCTGGAGGCTTCGTGGCGCGGATTACGACCGCAGCTGCACTTAACTAATGTTGTCATTCATGATCGGCAAGGCCAGCGCGCACTGGCTTTGCGCCAGGTATCGGCCATCCTGGCGTGGGAGTCCTTGCTTAGACTGGATCTCCACTTGCATCAACTGGAGATTGTGCGGCCCGATATGGATATTCGGCGCGACGTGGATGGAAACCTGCACGTGGGCGGTATTTTCATCGACAAGCGCAAGAGCGATGACGGTAAAACGCTCGATTGGATATTGTCCCAGCGGGAAATCGTGATTCGCGAAGGTCGTTTGCGCTGGAATGACGGCAAGCGCGGCGCGGCTGAACTTGCATTAGACCACGTCGATTTCACGCTGCGCAATCAATGGCGGCGCCATCGATTCGGATTGCGCGCCACACCGCCGGGATCTTTCGCTAGTCCGCTCGATGTACGCGCGGATTTCGAGCACCCTTACTTCAGCGATCGTATTTCCGATGTGACGAAGTGGAAAGGCGAGCTGTATGCCGATATGCAAAACACCGATCTCACGGCGTGGAAAGCCTATGTTGATTACCCTATCGACGTCGCGCAAGGACATGGATCTGTGCGGGCATGGCTTAATTTCGATCACGCGCGCGTGGCGGATTTCACTGCCGACTTGGTGTTGACAAATGTCTCAACGCATTTAGGCCGGGATGTGCAACCCTTGGACCTGGCGCAAGTGAATGGCCGTATCTCCGTCCGTGAAGAACTTGATCCGAACAATGTCGGCACGCCGACATTTGGTGCGCGTGGACACGCAATTGCACTCAAGGACTTTTCCTTTGAAACCAAGGATGGCTTGGTTTTTCCGACTACCACGCTGTCCGAAAGCTACCGACCGGCGACACGCAACAAACCTGAAATGATCGAGCTTCGTGCGAAGCTCGTGGATTTGCACACGCTTACCGATTTTGCCGAACGACTGCCGCTGCCCGCAGGTCAGCGCAAATTATTGAATGATTTTTTGCCGCGCGGACGGCTGAAAGATTTTTCGGTGCAATGGCAAGGCAGCTATCCCGAATTGGCTTCGTATAGCATCAAGGGGCAGTTCGAAGAATTGAGCCTGAATGCGCAAGCGCCGCGCCCCGCGCGCCCCGCTGGCGGCAATGCGCCGGCACAGGCCGCCGTACCCGGGATTCCGGGTTTCGACAACCTCACGGGTGCGATCGATGCAAGCGACAAAGGCGGCAGCTTTTCCTTGCGCTCCGCCGACTTGAAACTCAATTTGCCAGGATACTTTGGCGAACCCCTGATGGCTTTTCAGCGGTTGAACATGCAGGCGAATTGGTCTTTTCAGAAAAACGACCAGCTGCTGTTGCAGGTCGATCATATGGACTTTAGCCAGAATGGCGTTTCGGGCTCCTTGTCGGGGCGGCACTTGATGCCGTTGAAAGCGGGCGACGGTACGCCGCTGGGCCAAATCGACGTTGTCGCAAAAATCAACGAGTTCGACGTGCAGAGAGTCGGCAATTACTTGCCGGTGCAAACGCCTTCGCATTTGTATAAGTGGTTGACCGGCGCACTGCAAGGGGGCAAGGCACAAAATGTCACTGTCAGGCTCAAAGGCGAACTTTCGGAATTTCCGTTTCAAGCGCCTAGGCCGGATGGACGCCCACGCGGCGAATTCAGCGTAGCGGGCAAAATTATCGGCGGTAAGCTGAATTACGTGCCCGACTTATTTGCCAAAGGCGGAAAAGCGCCATTGTGGCCGGTGGCTGAGAACATCATGGGGACCATACGCTTTGATCGCACTCGCATGGAGATTCGCGGCGATACGGCGAAAACTTACGGTGTCGATTTGAAAAATGTGAGGGCAGTCATCCCGGATTTGCTCGCGCGCGATACGCAGCTGGAAATCGACGGGGAAGCCGAAGGACGGCTGCAGGACATGGTTCGTTATGCCAACGACAGTCCGGTAGATGAATGGATCGGTCACCTCACGGAAGAGACTAAGGCAAGCGGAAACGCGAAACTTGCGTTGACGCTGAAGCTGCCTTTAGACCACATCCAAGATGCGAAGGTCCATGGAGTTTTGACATTGGCCGGTAACGACATCACCTTGTTCGATGCTATGCCGACGCTGCAAGCAAGCAGCGGTAAGCTGGAGTTCGACGAAAAAGGTGTAACCCTTCCTGCGATTAAGACAAATTTCGTTGGCGCTCCCGCGACTGTGACGGCAGCCACGCAGCGTGATGGAACGGTCGTTATCAAAGCTGCCGGCATCGTCAGCGCGGACGGTGTGCGCAAGACGTTTTCCGGTCCCGCGATGCAGCGTGTCGGGCAGCGATTGGCCGGTAGCACGCGTTACGCAGCCACCGTGACCGTTAAAAAGAAGCGTCGGCCCGAAATCGTGGTGGAGTCGAGCTTGCAGGGATTGGCATTGGATCTTCCGTCGCCGGTGAATAAGACGTCCGGCGAAAGCATGCCATTCAAATTGGAAGTGACCGGCGCTACGCCGAGCGATGCGCCGGTGTTGCGCGATGAGATCAAGATTTCTCTGGGTAGCACGATCGCGGCAAAGTATGAACGGCAAAAATCTGCGGATCGTAGCGCAGCATGGCAAGTAGTGCGAGGAGGAATCGGCATTAACGTGCCGGCGCCGCAGCCGGATACGTCCGGGGTCATTGCCAATGTGAGTTTGCGCACTTTGAATATCGATGCATGGAACCGATTTTTCGCTTCGATTTCCACGAATGAAAAGGCCGAGGCGAACGCGGCAGTCAATGGTCTCAATTTGATGCAATACATTGACCCCGAAGTGTTGGCGGCGCGCGCGACTGAATTAATTATCGGCGGTAAAAAATTAGAGAATGTGGTGGTTGGCGCGTCACATCAGAAAGGCGTGTGGCAGGCAAACATCGATTCAGAACAAGCGTCGGGCTACGTAACTTGGTATCAATCGACCGCCGGCCGCGGCCTTGGTCGCGTGACGGCACGTCTAGCTTCCTTGGTCATTCCCAAATCGGCGGCTTCCGATGTGACGGATCTTCTCGAAGGAAAGAACACAGCGACGCAAATTCCCGCTTTAGATATCGTTGCAGAAAATTTTGAATTATTCGGCAAACGTCTCGGTCACTTGGAATTGATCGCCTATAACGCAGGTACGGGGGCGGCACGCGAATGGCGTATCGGTAAACTTTCCATGGCGAATGCCGATGCCGAATTGCGCGCTACGGGAAAATGGGCCAACCGCGAAGGAGAGAATGTTTCAAGTTTGAATTACACGCTTGACATTACCGATGCAGGGCGCTTACTGGAGCGATTTGGCTTTAATAAACTCCTGCGCGGCGGCAAAGGAAAAATGACGGGCGATTTGCAATGGAAGGGCTTGCCTTTCTCGCTCGATATACCTTCTTTATCCGGGAAATTCGAATTAAATATCGGCGCGGGCCAATTCTTGAAAGTAGACCCGAGTGCAGCCAAATTGTTGGGGGTATTGAGTTTGCAATCGCTGCCGCGCCGCTTGGCCTTGGATTTCAGGGATGTGTTTTCCGAAGGCTTTGCTTTTGACGGTATTGTCGGTACGACGACTATTTCAAATGGCATTGCGAAGACCGATAATTTCAAGATGCGCGGCTTAAGCGCGACGGTGCTATTGGACGGAACCGCCGACATTGCGCGTGAATCCACGAATTTGCATGTGGCCGTCATTCCGGAAGTGAATGCCGGCGCAGCATCGGTGGTCTATGGCTTGGCAGTCAACCCTGTCATCGGACTCGGGACCTTTCTTGCTCAATTGTTCTTGCGTGAACCGCTCATGAAGGCGTTCACCTATGAATACCAGGTGACAGGGTCTTGGGGCGATCCGGTGATAACCAAACTCGACCGGAATGGCGAGAATGCTTCCGGCGCTGCCGGCGCGGCAAACGCTGCGGCGAGCGCAGAAAGGACGAACTGAAATGGATTCGATCAAGGTCGCTGCAGTTCAAATGGTGTCCACGCCCGTCGTTCAGGAAAATTTTGCGACGGCGCGCCGCCTGATTGAAGATGCCACAGCACAAGGCGCGCAAGCGGTGCTCTTGCCCGAATACTGGCCCTTCATGGGCATGCAGGACATCGACAAGTTACAACATGCCGAGCCGCTCGAAGGCGGGCTGATCCAGGAATTCATGTCGAGCATCGCGCGTGAAAAAAAGATTTGGCTGATTGGCGGCACCATGCCCTTGGTCGCGCCTGAACCCAATAAGGTGCTCAATTCCATGCTGGTTTTCAACCCGGATGGATTGATGGTTTCACGCTACGACAAGATCCATTTATTCAGCTTTACCAAGGGCGAGGAATCGTACGATGAATCGGCGACGATTATGCATGGTCGCGACGTCACGGTGTTCGGTGCGCCGTTCGGCATGGTTGGATTGTCGGTGTGCTACGACTTGCGTTTTCCCGAACTGTACCGCGCGATGGGCGAATGCACGATGATCGTGGTGCCTGCCGCGTTTACCTATACGACCGGACGCGCGCATTGGGAAATTTTGCTGCGCGCGCGCGCGATTGAAAATCAATGCTACGTCTTGGCGGCAGCACAGGGCGGCAAGCATGTGAACGGGCGTCGTACTTGGGGGCATAGCATGTTGATTGATCCTTGGGGCGAAGTGAAAGCCGTTTTGCCCGAGGGGGAAGGGGTAATTGTCGGCGAAATTAATTTTGGATTGCTTCAGCAAGTGCGTGAGAACTTGCCCGCTTTGAAGCACCGAAAGCTGTGATGTTCTACAATGGTTAGAACTAAGCTAATTGCATACAGACATGAAACCATTTGAACCGAATCTTTCCACCTTGGCTATTGCCCGCGACATCCTCCTCAGTCCTTTCGGATTGGACGAGGCGCAATTGCAGCAAGCCTTGGGGGCCATGTTTGCGCATAAGATCGATTACGCCGACCTGTATTTTCAATTCACTAAGAACGAAGGCTGGAGTCTTGAGGAAGGCATCGTCAAGACCGGAAGCTTCTCTATCGATCAAGGTGTGGGCGTACGCGCCGTTTCCGGCGACAAGACGGCATTTTCCTATTCGGATGAAATTTCCGCACGTGCATTGCATGAAGCGGCGGCAGCGACTCGTACCATCGCTCGTCAAGGCGCAGGCAAGATTAAGGTGGCGTCGACTATTCGCGCCGGCGGCAGCAGAAAACTTTATTTGCCGAATGATCCGCTGAATTCACTCGATGCCACGCAAAAGGTGCAGTTGCTGGAAAAGGTCGAGCGCATTGCGCGCGCGCGCGATCCGCGCGTGGTGCAAGTGATGGCGGGTTTGGCCGGCGAATATGATGTCGTGTTGGTGGTGCGCAGCGACGGCGTCATTGCGGCAGACGTGCGGCCGTTGGTGCGTGTTTCAGTCACTGTGATCGCGGAACAAAACGGCCGCCGTGAAATGGGTTCGTCCGGTGGCGGCGGACGCTATCGCTATAATTATTTTACCGATGAGTTGCTGGAGAAGTATGCGACTGAAGCTGTCGATTCCGCGCTAGTCAATCTCGATGCGCGTCCGGCTCCGGCCGGTGCGATGACTGTGGTGCTTGGTCCCGGCTGGCCTGGCGTGCTATTGCATGAAGCGATAGGGCATGGGCTGGAGGGCGACTTCAACCGCAAGGGATCCAGCACTTTCTCAGGCCGTATCGGTGAGCGCGTCGCGGCAAAAGGCGTGACGGTAGTAGACGATGGCACGATCACCGATCGCCGTGGCTCGCTCAATGTGGACGATGAAGGCAATCCGACGCAATGTACCGTGCTGATCGAAGACGGCATCTTGAAAGGCTACATGCAAGATACCTTGAATGCGCGTCTCATGAATATGCCGGTCACCGGCAATGCGCGTCGCGAATCGTTCGCACACCTGCCGATGCCGCGCATGACCAATACCTACATGCTGGCCGGCGACAAAGATCCGGCGGAAATTTTGGCCTCGGTTAAGCATGGTTTGTATGCTGTGAATTTTGGCGGCGGGCAGGTCGATATCACCAACGGCAAGTTCGTGTTTTCAGCCAGCGAAGCCTACATGATCGAAGACGGCAAGGTGACGTATCCGGTCAAGGGAGCAACCTTGATCGGCAATGGTCCGGATGTGTTGAATCGCGTGTCGATGATCGGCAACGACATGCGCTTGGATTCGGGCGTGGGCGTATGCGGTAAAGAAGGACAGAGTGTACCGGTCGGTGTCGGCCAGCCGACTTTGAAGATCGATGGCATGACGGTAGGCGGAACGGCATAGTTATAGTAGAAACAACAGCAGCCTTGCCAAATACAAGGATTTATAGCAAACTGCCCTTTCCGAGCTACTGTTTATCGAGCTGCAATGACCTTCGCGCGTTTTTACTTTTATTTTTACTTTAGCTATTCCAGCCCTACGGCGGTGGAAAAGCGGTAAGCGCACGAATAAAAAGCTTGAACCGAATTTCTGACAAACCGCCAGTGATGGCGGTTTTTTCGTTTATACAGATTTTATATTTACTGAATTAACTTTGGAGAAAACCATGCCGCGTACTGACGACTTACGGATCCGTGAATTGAAAGAGCTTGTTCCTCCTTCGCATTTGATCCGCGAATTTCCCTGTTCGGAAAAGGCCGCGCTTACCGTGGCCAATGCGCGCAATGCGCTACATCGCATTTTGCATGGCCAGGAAGATCGTTTGATGGTGGTGATCGGACCCTGCTCGATCCACGATACCAAGGCGGCGATGGAATACGCCAAGCTACTGGTCCAGGCGCGCGAGCAGTATGTCAATGAATTGGAAATCGTGATGCGCGTGTATTTCGAAAAGCCGCGCACTACTGTCGGTTGGAAGGGGTTGATCAACGATCCCTACATGGACAATAGTTTCCGTATTAACGAAGGTTTGCGCGTTGCGCGCGAATTGCTGCTCAACATTAACGAGCTCGGTTTGCCTGCGGGTACGGAGTTCCTGGATGTCATCAGTCCACAGTATTACGCCGACTTGATCAGCTGGGGCGCGATCGGTGCCCGTACGACGGAATCGCAAGTGCATCGTGAATTGGCTTCCGGCTTGTCATGTCCGGTAGGCTTCAAAAATGGTACCGACGGCAATGTGAAGATTGCGGTGGATGCGATCAAAGCAGCGTCGCAACCGCATCACTTCTTGTCGGTTACCAAAGGCGGCCATTCCGCAATTGTGTCCACCGGCGGGAATGAGGATTGTCATGTCATTTTGCGCGGCGGTAAAGCGCCTAACTATGACGCTGCAAGCGTCGATGCGGCCTGCAAGGATATCGCTGCCAACGGTTTAGCGTCGCGTCTGATGATCGACGCTTCGCATGCCAATAGTTCGAAGAAGCCGGAAAACCAGATACCGGTGTGCGCCGATATCGGCAAGCAAATTGCGGCAGGCGACTCGCGCATTGTGGGCGTGATGGTCGAGTCGCATTTGGTATTCGGACGACAGGATTTGGTTGAGGGCAAAGAGCTCACCTATGGCCAGTCCATTACCGACGGCTGCATCAGCTGGGATCAAAGCGTCGGTGTGCTGAAAGGTTTGGCGGAGTCGGTGAAACAGCGTCGCTTAAAGCAAGACGAGTAATCTAAGTAATTCTTGAAAAGGAACTGTCAAAGCCGTATGGGTATTGGATACGGGTTGACGAGATGAAACGATTTTATCTGGCAGAGGAAGAACGACGCACCTTGTTTGAAATGGGCATGTGGCATCCGCATCCCCGGGTACGCAGGCGGGC
>JACOUL010000054.1 GCA_016177875.1 Burkholderiales bacterium | reverse complement strand
GTGGTCGCACGCCGATGCAAACCTTAATTGACGGGAGAAAGGAGTGGCACGATAAAATCATCACCTTAAACAGCTGAATTTGACCTGACAGCCGCATACGTCAAACCGGGCAACTGTCAGATCAGATCGCGACTACTACACTAAAGCCTATACCTGTATTTTCCTCGACATCCTCATGCCCGGCATCGACGGCTATCAGGTTTGCAAGCGCATCAAGTCCAGCTCGGCGACGAAGAATACCGCCGTCGTTATGTTGAGCAGCAAGTCGTCGGCCTTCGATAAGTTCCGCGGCAATTGGGCAGGATGCGATGCCTATCTCAGCAAGCCTGTAGGCGAAGATGAATTACTGGCGACTATTGCAAAGTTCTTGCCGAGCGCACGCAAAGTGATTCAGTCTGCATAGATCGCACGCACTTCAAATGCAAAAAGCCGGAGAAATCTCCGGCTTTCTTATTTTGCAAATGGCTTAAATCAGCGCAGCGCAGCGACCATTTTTTCCAGCTTCACTGCATCGGCGCAGAACAAACGGATGCCTTCCGCCAGCTTCTCGGTTCCCATCGCGTCTTCATTCAGCATAAAGCGGAAGGTCTTTTCATCGAGCGTCAGCTTTTGGAGATCGGCTGCTTGCGCAGATTCTGCGCTCAATTTGCGCGTCACCGGCGCATCGTTATCCGCAAGCTTCTGCAGCAGTTCCGGGCTGATGGTCAGCAAATCGCAGCCGGCCAGCTCAGTTAATTGCGAAGTATTGCGGAAACTCGCACCCATCACTTCGGTCTTGTAGCCGAACTTGCGGTAATAGTTGTAGATGCGTTTTACTGATTGCACGCCGGGGTCATCTGCACCTGCGTATTCCTGTCCGGTCGCCTTTTTATACCAATCGTAAATGCGGCCAACGAAAGGCGAGATCAGCTGCGCGCCTGCTTCGGCACAGGCAATCGCTTGCGGCAGCGCGAATAGCAAAGTCATGTTGCAGCGAATGCCTTCCTTCTCCAGTACTTCGGCGGCACGGATGCCTTCCCAAGTAGAGGCAATTTTAATCAGCACGCGTTCGCGTGCGATGTCAGCATCTTCATACAGCTTGATCAGCGTGCGGCCTTTTTCGATTGTGGCTTCCGTGTCGAAGGACAAGCGAGCATCGGTTTCGGTCGATACGCGTCCAGGAATAATCTTCAAAATTTCAACGCCGAACGCCACCAGCAAGCGGTCGATGATTTCATCGATTGATTTACCCGCATTGTCGCGCACCGCTTTTTCAAGCATTGGCTTGTATTCGTCTTTCTGTACGGCCTTGAGGATGAGTGATGGGTTAGTCGTGGCATCACGCGGCGCAAACGCCTTCATGGATTGAAAATCCCCCGTATCGGCGACGATGGTGGTGTGTTGCTTGAGTTGTTCGAGTTGATTCATGGCGGCGAAGAAAGGAAATGGTAGTCGGTTAAACGCCTATTGTACGTTAGCGTAGAGGGCATCAGAGGAAGGTATCGAAAGGCATATCCATCTTCTGTAATGCTCTTTGCGCATCGAGCATCTTCTTGCGAAATTCGGGACCGCGCTTCAACGCCAGTCCGACCGCCAAAATATCGATGACGACCAGATGCGCGAGACGGGCGGAGATGGGCGTGTAAGGGTCGGTATTGAAACTTAAATCGATCGGCACCAGTACGGTGGCTAGCTCAGCGAGCGGCGTGCCGCTGGGCGCAAGCACGATGACGTCGGCGCCGCTCTTGCGCGCCAAGCGCACGCTGCCCAAAAGCGCCGCGCTACCGCCGCGCTGCGACAATGCGACCACTACGTCGCCTTTGCTCAATAGGGATGCCGAAATACTATGGATGTGCGGATCGGAATATGCGACCGTCGGCACGCCTGAGCGGAAAAATTTGTGTTGCGCATCTTCAGCCAGAATGCCGGAGGTGCCTTGGCCGTAAAACTCGATTTTGTTGGCGCGCGCCAGGATGTCGAGTGCACGCTGAATCGCTTCGGGATTAAGGTTGTTGCGAAGCGCAAGCAAAGTATTGATCGAGCGGCTGCAAATTTTATTGACCAAGTCCACGGCCAAATCGTCAGGCGCGAGCGATTCATCGGCACCCGGTAATGCTAAGGCCAAGGTTTGCGCAAGCTTGAGCTTAAATTCTTGCCAGCCGTCATAACCGATCGCACGGCAGAAGCGTACGACCGTGGGTTCCGACACTTGCGCGTTTTTCGCCAGTGCCGTGATATTTTCGGAGACTGCCAGATCTGGATTTTCCAGTACGACGAGCGCGACTTTTTTTTCCGATTTGGATAAAGAATCGAGTTGCGAGCGGATGGATTCAAGCAGCATAGAAGTCTCTACAATTCGGGCAAGGCTTCTTCGCGCCATTGCAAACCGTCGCGTCCGATCAGCGCGCTGGCGGCGGCAGGCCCCCAGCTTCCTGCGGCATAGGACACGGGTTCGGTTTGTTCCTGCTCCCAATAATTGAGGATGGGTTCGACCCATTCCCAAGCGGCTTCTAATTCGTCGCTGCGCATAAATAGGGTCAGTTGTCCGCGCAGCACGTCGAGCAACAAACGTTCATAGGCTTCCATGCGCGGTATTTTGAATTGTTCACGAAAATCCAATTCGAGTTCGACCGGTTTCAAGCGCATGCGGTCCCCCGGCGTCTTGGCCATCAGATTCAATTGCAAGCCTTCGTCTGGTTGTAAGCGGATGACCAAACAATTCGGCAAAAAGCTGGAGGTCGGCTGAGCAAAAATAGAATGCGGAATCGATTTGAATCGAACGACGATTTCCGCCAACTGGTCTGCCATGCGCTTTCCGGTGCGCAGGAAAAACGGCACGCCTGCCCAACGCCAGGTATCGATCTCCGCTTTTACGGCAACGAAGGTTTCGGTGCGCGAGTCGGAAGGCGCGCCTTCTTGCCGATAGCCCGGCACGGCATTGCCGTCGACATGGCCGGCGCGGTATTGACCGCGCACGACATTTTGGGCCAGAGTCACGGCGTCGAATCGTTTTAGAGCGTGAAGTACTTTAAGCTTTTCATCACGCACAGCGTCCGGTGTGATATCGGTCGGCGGCTCCATGGCGACGATGCAAAGCAATTGCAGCAAATGATTTTGGAGCATGTCGCGCAAGGCGCCCGAATTATCGTAATACTCGATTCGATTGCCTACCCCCAATTCTTCTGCAATGGTGATTTGCACATCGGAGATCCACTCGCGTCGCCAGAGCGGCTCGAACAATACATTGCCAAAACGGAGCGCCAACAAATTCTGCACTGCTTCTTTGCCGAGGTAATGGTCGATGCGGTAGATCTGCGATTCGGTAAACACCGTGCCGACTTCTGCGTTAATTTGTTTTGCGCTGGCTAAGTCACGCCCTAGCGGCTTTTCTAATACGACCCGTGAGTTGGCATTAACTAGTTCGACTTCCGCTAAGTTGTGGCAGATACGCGCAAATAAGTCTGGAGGTGTGGCTAAATAAAATACCCGCACCAATTCGGAACCGGCGCGTAGAGCGTCGATCAGCGGGCGATACGTAGCCGGATTTGTGGCATCAAGCGAAATGTATTGAATACGGCCGCAAAATCGCTGCCAGATGGCGTCGTCGACATTTGTGACGTGAGGCTTGGCATTTTGGTCGACCGCAGTCAGGAATTCTTGTTTGCTCCAATGATGTCTTCCGATACAAATAATGCGGGCGTTGTCGGGCAAATGCTCATGCTTGTCGCGTGCATACAGGGCGGGTAGGAGCTTGCGCATGGAAAGATCGCCGCTGCCACCGAACAAGACGAAGTCGAAATCTGCAAGGGCCATGATACTAATCAGTTGAGGACAGAGTACCGCTATCGCTTAACTCTGTCCCGCAATACATAAAAATCGCCTTGGCGCGGGCGATGAGAGTATTGGTGGAGCCGTCATGTTTCTGAGGTGCAGACGTGCCGGTCAGTTCCGCATGAATATTTTTCGCCAGCACTTTGCCCAGCTCGACGCCCCACTGATCAAAGCTGTTGATGCCCCAAACCAATCCTTGCACAAAAGTCTTATGCTCATACAAGGCGATTAACGCTCCCAAGCTCGCGGGCGTGAGTTCATTCAACAAAATGGTATTGCTCGGGCGATTGCCGGGAAATATTTTGTGGGGCAAGAGCGCTTCGGTTTCCGCTTTCGGTTTGCCTTGTGCTTGTAATTCACTCCGCCCTTCATCGGCATTTTTTCCCAACATAAGCGCTTCGGATTGCGCAAAGCAATTCGCAAGCAGCATGGCATGGTGACCCGGCAATGCATGCGCTGGCTTCAATGCCGCGATGAAATCCACCGGCACGACGTCGGTTCCCTGATGGAGCAATTGGAAGTAAGCATGCTGCCCATTAGTGCCGACGTCGCCCCATAAGATGGGACAAGTGGCATGGGGCAGTATCGAACCATCTGCTCCGACCCGCTTGCCGTTGCTTTCCATTTCCAGCTGCTGCAAATAGGCAGGGAATTGCTGTAAATATTGATGATAAGGAGCGATGGAGATCGATGTATTGCCGAAGAAGTTGCGATTCCAAATGCCGATCAATGCGAGCAATACCGGCATGTTCTGTTCTAAAGGAGCATTGCAGAAATGCTGATCCATGGCGTGGGCGCCGGCGAGAAACTCTCGAAATTTCTCAATGCCAATCGCTAATGCTAGTGGCAATCCGATAGCCGACCAAATGGAATAACGTCCGCCCACCCAATCCCAGAAGGGGAACATATTTTTGGGGTCGATGCCAAATGTTTTGACGGCGTCGGCATTGGTCGATACGGCTACAAAATGTTTTGCTAAATCTGCTTCCGAATTTCCCTGCGTGAGAAACCAGGCACGCGCCGATTGCGCGTTCATCATGGTTTCAACTGTGGTAAAGGTCTTAGAAGCGACGATGAATAGGGTGGTACGGGCATCGAGCTGCGGCAATAGCGTGTTCAGATCGTGACCATCCACATTGGAAATGAAGTGCAGCTTAAGTCGCGGATGTGAATAGGTGCGTAAAGCTTGGCAGGCCATTTTGGGACCGAGGTCGGATCCGCCTATGCCTATGTTGACGACGTCGGTAATGCTTTCTCCGCTGCAGCCGCGCCATTGTTCGGACCGCACGTTTTCCGTAAATCGAGCGATCTGATCGAGAACGGCATGAATTTCCGAATTAATGTCGGTGCCCTTGATAATTTGCGGTTTGCCGCGTGGGGCACGCAGGGCGGTATGTAAGACCGCGCGATGTTCAGTGGTGTTAATTTTGGCGCCGTTAAACAGGGCGCCCCGCTGTGTTTCAACGCCGCATTCGCGCGCGAGGTCGCATAGCAGCTCGACAGTGTTGCGGGTGATGCGGTTTTTTGAATAATCTAGATAGAGACCGGCTGCTTCCAATGAAAATGCCGATGCGCGATTCGGATCGCGCGCAAACAAGTCGCGCATGTGCCAATGGCTCGCTTCGGCGTGGTGGGTTTGCAGCATGCGGTACGCGGGAACGGAAGTCAGGTGCATGGCATGCAGATTCAACGAATGAGAAATGTGGTCAACTATACATCAAATAGAAGTAAATTTACTACTTAATTGCAAGGTCCGCTCATCGTTTTAGTAATTCGTTAGGGTATGAGGCAGATCAATATGCGCTTAATGGAACGAGGTAGTCAAGAATATATGTAGTAAAATTTCATGAAAATTTAAAAGGCTGAGCCCATCATGGCAGTTCATCCCACCGTTACCACGGTTACCAGGCGCATCGTCGATCGCAGTAAGCCGTATCGCCAGGCATATTTAAAGCGTCTGGAAGCTGCGCGGAAACACGGCGTACAGCGCGCCGGTTTGTCTTGTACCAATCTGGCACATGGATTCGCTGCATTTCCGCAGCATGACAAGCTAATCTTAAAGGAGCAAAAGCTTCCGTCAGTCGCCATCGTTTCGGCGTACAACGATATGCTCTCTGCGCATCAGCCATTCGAGCATTTCCCTCACATCATCAAAGAAGCGGCGCGGGTGGCCGGCGGGGTGGCGCAATTCGCCGGCGGCACGCCTGCCATGTGCGACGGCATCACGCAAGGTCAGCCGGGAATGGAGCTATCGTTGTTTTCGCGCGATACGATCGCGATGGCAACCGCAGTCGCGCTGTCGCACAATATGTTCGATGCAGCAACCTATCTCGGCATTTGCGACAAGATCGTGCCGGGCTTGCTGATCGGGGCGCTGCACTTTGGGCATTTGCCGGCGGTCTTTATTCCAGGCGGTCCGATGACCAGCGGCCTGACCAATGAAGAAAAGGCAAAGATGCGTCAGCTGTACGCGCAAGGCAAAGTAGGGCGCGCTGAATTATTGGAAGCGGAAGCCAAGGCATATCACGGACCCGGCACTTGCACGTTTTACGGTACCGCGAACAGCAATCAAATGATCATGGATGCCATTGGACTCCATCTGCCGGGGGCGGCGTTCGTCACCCCTTATACGCCGCTGCGCGATGCGCTAACGCGCGCGGCTGCAAGCCGTGCGATCGAAATCTCCGCTGCAAACGACGCCTATACGCCGGCGGGACATGTGGTGGATGAGAAGGCGATCGTCAACGCAATTGTCGTGTTGCTGGCAACCGGGGGATCAACCAACCACACGATGCACCTGGTAGCGATCGCCAAAGCGGCCGGCATCGTGATCGACTGGGATGATTTCAACGTATTGTCTGGAGTCGTTCCCTTACTGGCGAAGATCTATCCGAACGGCCCCGCCGATATCAATCATTTTCATGCGGCGGGCGGTACGCCTTTTGTCATTCGCGAATTGCTGGATGCCGGATTGATGCATGAAGACGTGTGCACCGTAGTCGGTCAAGGTACGCGAGGTCAATGCGTCGAACCCTTCTTGGAAAACGGCAAGTTGGTATGGAAACCCGCCGCTAAGGAAAGCGGAGATCTGAATGTTTTGCGACCGGCCGGCAATCCATTTTCTCCCGAAGGAGGATTGCGCCTGATGTCCGGCAACCTCGGCCGTTCAATCGTAAAAATCTCCGCGGTCAAACCGGAGCACCGCTTCGTCGAAGCGCCTGCCATCGTGTTTGAGTCGCAGGAAGCGTTTATGGAAGCCTTCGATGCTGGGCAGCTTGAGCGGAACTTCATCGCAGTCGTGCGATTTCAAGGCCCACATGCCAACGGCATGCCCGAACTGCATGCTTTGACGCCGGCCCTAGGCAGTTTGCAAGACGCCGGCTTCAAGGTGGGCTTGGTCACCGATGGTCGCATGTCCGGCGCATCGGGCAAGGTGCCGGCGGCGATTCATGTCACACCCGAGGCCTTAGGCGGAGGCCCGTTAAGCCGTGTGCGCAATGGCGATATTCTGCGTCTCGATGCGGAAAACGGCTTATTGGAGGCGATGGTGTCCGCGCAGGAATGGGATCAACGCACGCCGGAGAACGTTGATTTATCTTCCTATCATGTCGGCATCGGTCGAGAATTATTTGCGATGTTTCGCAAGTCGGTCGGTACCGCGGAAGAGGGCGCAGCCACCTTCGATTTGCCGCCGACAATGCCTGCTCGAGCTGAGCAAGCGCCGTTGAACCGCGATATGGGACAGTCTTTCAATGATGAAGATACGCCGTTCAATGAAAGGAATACCGACATCGTTGCAAACACCGGCCGGAATGCATCATGAGCTTACTTGACATCATGCGCACTTCGCCGGTGATTCCGGTGATCGCCATCGAGAACATCAATCATGCCGTGCCGCTTGCGCAAGCCTTGGTGGAAGGAGGCATCCGCGTTCTTGAAATCACCCTGCGAACGCCGCACGGATTGCCAGCTATACGCGCCATCGTCGAAAAGGTGCCGCAGGCAATTGTCGGTGTGGGGACTTTGACGCAGCCTGAAGAATTTAGTGCGGCGCGCGACGCCGGTGCGGTTTTCGGTGTTTCGCCCGGGCTCACGCCGGCTTTGATCGCGGCGGCGAAGAACAGCGGCTTGCCTTTGCTGCCGGGCGTGATGACGCCGTCCGAAGTCATGGCGGCACGCGAATCCGGATTTCATCAATTAAAACTTTTTCCGGCGGTTCCCGCTGGCGGTGTCGGCATGCTCAACGCAATAGCCGGGCCTTTCCCTGACGTGGTGTTTTGTCCGACCGGTGGGATTACTCAAGAGACGGCGCCGCAATTCCTTGCATGTAAAAATGTCGCTTGCGTCGGCGGGTCATGGCTTACGCCGAAAGAGGCGCTACGGACGGAAGATTGGAAGAAAATTACAGCGCTTGCCGCAATGGCGAGCACTTTGCGTCAAGGATAAGCGTCGTAGGCAACGACGCAATTACGGCCGGAATTTTTAGCCTTGTATAGCGCGCGGTCGGCAGTGTCCAATAGCGTCGCCATATCGGAGGCGCCATCCGGTGTCAATGTGGTGATGCCTAAGCTGATCGTAATATGGCCGGCGCCGGAGTGCGTATGCGGCAATCCTAAGGATTCCACCCTGGCGCGCATTGCCTCAGCAATACTGATGGCGCCTTCCTCATCAGTGCTGGGCAGAATAGCGGCGAATTCTTCACCGCCATAACGTGCCAGCAGATCGCCGGATCGATTGACGATCTCCGCTAAAGCAGAGGCAACTTGGGTTAATACTTCGTCGCCGCGCCGATGGCCATAGTTGTCGTTGTAATTCTTGAAGAAATCGACGTCGATCATGATGAGAGAGATCGGCGCCTTTTCGCGTTTGGCGCGACGGAATTCATCTTCCAAGTGAATGTCGAAACGGCGGCGGTTGGCGATGCCGGTGAGCCCGTCGGTAAACGTCTGAGATTCGAGCTCGCGTGATTTTTCGCGTAATTGCTGCTCACGTGCAACCGCCGTGCTGACATCCGTGATCTGTACCAGGCAATGCCGCGCCGAGCTTGTAACTTCGATCGGCATGACTTGTACCGCCTGCTGCATGCGATTACCTTTGGCTGCGTCGGCGGGGGAGGCGAACACGGGAAACGGCGCTTTGTTCAATGTTTGCGAGATCAATGAAGCAAAATTACTGGTGAGCGCAGCGCGAATGGCGCCATGCGTTCGCCCATTTTCTAAGTCGGGGAATAATTCGACAAATGTTTTGCCTAGCGCCGCTTCGCCATTAAATGGCGAATGCTGACTCATCCACTGATTCCAAAGAACGACTCGCTGGTCGGCATCGAGCACGATGGCGCCGACCTTCACGGCCTTCACGACCGCTTGGAGCAAGTTGAGCTGGGATGCCAGCGGACTGTCGGCGGAAATCACTTGGCCAATCCGGCGAGATATTGGTCGATGTAGTGCTGCAGATCTTCCAGCGCACTTAAGTCAAGCAGGAAAGCGACATAGCCGTTGATCTGATGCTTTTCAATATAAAAATCGATCTTCAGGGTCAGTACCAAGCCGTCCCAAGGATTGCCTGAAGTCTGCAGGATTTCATCGCCGGTGCCGACGTGGTAGACGGGAAGCGATCCATGCAATTCTTTGCCGGCGACATTGGCCAGCGCGCCCATGCAGGAATTTAGGATGATGTTGCCGATCTCGCTCATCGCTTCCTGTTCCATTTCGGTCAACTCATCCATGGTGATGGTATCGCCGACCATGAGGCGCACGATCTCCAGGCTTTTCTCCTCCGGGAACATGAGAATGGCTTCGGTATTGAAGGTGCCTTTGTAAAACTGCGTAATGGCGCAGATGCGCCGCGCCTCCGCGCTACCTAACATGGTGGCGACGTCCGCGCGCGTCTGGAAGGTGATCGTTGGCACCGACATCTTGACTTCTTCGTTGACGATCTGGCTCATGGCCGAAGCCGCCTGACCGACGCCGATGTTGAATATTTCGACTAAGGCATCGTGTTGTATGTCGGTGAGCTGGAACATGGTCAACTCTCCAATACGCTGATAATTTGCCCGATGCGTGCTTCGGTGATGGGCTTCTCCGCGAAATCAACATTCAAGGTGCCGGCACGATTGCGTACCGCATCTTGCACGTTTGCAGTGAGGAGCGA
Source organism: Burkholderiales bacterium (assembly GCA_016177875.1). GTDB lineage: Bacteria > Pseudomonadota > Gammaproteobacteria > Burkholderiales > Burkholderiaceae_D > Paucimonas. The sequence goes on along the minus strand of JACOUL010000054.1, from coordinate 93,698 downwards.
GATGCGTACGTTTGGGCGTTTTTCACGAAGCTTGTCGACTGCGGCAAAGCCGCCCATGCCAGGCATATTGACGTCCAGGATGATCAGGTCTGGTGCAAGCGAATCCAGCTTTTCCACGGCTTCTTCCCCGGTGGCGGCTTCTTCAACTTTCCAGGTGGGGTGCTTAGCCAGGATGAATTGGCGCGACAGCATTCGGGAAACACGGCTGTCATCGACCACCAGTACGGTTTTATCACTATTCATGGAACTCTACCCTGAGGTTATTTTTTGTAATAAGTCTATCACTTTCGCTTCCCCTGACCGGTTTTTGATGAGGAAATAAAGGAATTTTGAATGCTCTGGGCTAAAATAGCCGCCACTTTTAGATTGGAATTCCCATGACTCAGGATGAACTCAAACAAGCAGTGGCGCGCGCCGCCATCGAATACGTGGTCGACGGCGAAATCATCGGCGTCGGCACCGGCTCCACCGCGAATTTTTTCATCGATGAACTCGGCAAGATCAAGCACCGCATCAAGGGCGCGGTAGCTTCTTCCGAAGCGACTGCAGTGCGTTTGAAGTCGCACGGCATCCAGGTGTTCGACTTGAACGATGTCGAATCCATGCCGGTATACATTGACGGCGCGGATGAAATCGATCCGAAGGGCGCCATGATCAAAGGAGGCGGGGCGGCGCTGACCCGCGAAAAAATCGTGGCATCCGTGGCTGACAAATTTATTTGCATCGCTGACGGCTCTAAATTGGTCGACGTGCTCGGCAAATTCCCGCTACCCGTCGAAGTAATTCCGATGGCGCATGCCGTGGTGACGCGCAAGCTGCAAGCACTCGGCGGTCAGCCGACATTGCGGATGAAGGATGGCAATCCCCTGGTTACCGATAACGGCGGCTATATCTTGGATGTAGCCGGTTTGCAGATCACTGCGCCACAAGAATTGGAAGCAAAAATAAACAACATCGTAGGCGTCGTAACCGTAGGCTTGTTTGCCCAAAGAGGCGCGGATGTCGGCTTGTTGGGTATGGCGGACGGGGTAAAGAAGTTTGTGTATTGATTAAAGAACGAAAGTTTCCGTTGGTTACGAAATTTCACTCTCCGTATTAAGAATAATTATCATTCGCGTGATATAATGCGAATGATTCTCGACTTTTCTATTTCATTTCGGAAGGAAAATTCGGGTGATATGGGGAAGCAAATATGTCTGCTGTTCTCTCTTCTGAAGTCGCATCGCCTCTTCCACTCGCGCAGTTGAAGAAAGGGGATTGCGCGATCGTAGTCGGTTTGGCGCATGCGGAAGGTGCAGAGCAGCTTGCGACCAAGACTCGCCTATTGGAGCTGGGCTTTGCTCCCGGTGAAACAATCCGGGTGGTTGCCGAATCCTTTCCACGTCGTGACCCAATCGCGGTTCGCATCGGTAATACGACGTTTGCGCTGCGCCGCTTCGAGGCAGCATTGATCCACGTCTCTTTTGCCATCCCCTCGCAGGGCACGATTTCCGAACGTTCATGAGCACCGCCAAGCCGCTGCGCTTAGCGCTGGTCGGCAATCCTAATTGCGGCAAGACCGCGTTGTTCAACCGCCTTACCGGCGCTCGGCAAAAGGTTGCCAACTATGCCGGCGTCACGGTCGAGCGTAAGGAAGGCCAATTTACTTCCGCGGTCGGCCACAGCTACCAAATTGTCGATCTGCCTGGTGCTTACAGCCTCAATGCGATGACGCCGGATGAGGGAATCACCCGCGACGTATTGTTCGGCACGCGCAGCGATGAAACGCCGCCTGATGTCATCGTGCTGGTAGCCAATGCAACCAACCTGCGCTTAAATTTGCGCCTGGTGTTGGAAGTATTGCGCTTGCAGCGTCCGACCATCTTAGCTTTGAATATGATGGACGTGGCCAGACGCCACGGCATCGTGATCGATATCGCAAAGCTTCGTGAGGAGCTGGGCATTCCGGTAGTTGAAACAGTCGCTGTACAAGCGGGCGGGAGTGCCCAGCTCATCGTCCAGCTGGATGCGATGAATGCTCAGACTGCTCAAACTCCCGTGCCATCGTCTTCTTCCGCGGAGGTACTCAGCTTGGAAGAAACACAAGCCGAGGTGCGCCGCATTCTCGATCAGGTAATCACGCAGCATGGCGACGCTCATGCCATCAACGACAAAGTCGACGCTGTCGTCTTGCATCCGGTATTCGGTTATCTCATTTTAGGCGTCCTACTCTTCCTGGTTTTCCAGGCCGTATTCAGCTGGTCGAAATTGCCGATGGATCTGATCAAGGGCGGCGTCGATGCGCTTGGACAGACCGTGCATAGTTTGATGCCGGCGGGTATTTTGCGTAGCTTGATGGTGGACGGCATTCTATCAGGCGTCGGTAGCGTCCTGGTATTCCTGCCGCAGATTCTGATTCTGTTTCTCTTTATTCTTGCGCTTGAAGATTCCGGTTATTTGCCGCGCGCAGCCTTCCTGCTCGATCGCTTGATGGGTAGCGTTGGATTGTCCGGCCGCGCGTTTATTCCATTATTGTCGAGTTTTGCGTGCGCGATTCCGGGCATCATGGCGACCCGCACTATCCAGAATCCGCGCGACCGGTTGATGACGATAATGATTGCGCCGCTGATGACGTGTTCCGCGCGCTTGCCTGTCTACGCGCTGATCATCGGCGCTTTCATACCTGACCGCGCGGTGGGTATCTTCAATTTGCAAGGGCTGGTGTTGTTCGGTCTTTACGTCGCAGGCATCGTATCGGCGATGGCGGTGGCTTATGTCATGAAGCGCACTTTGGGTAAGGGACAGTATCAACCGTTGATGCTCGAGCTGCCAAACTACCATTGGCCTAATTTACGCAATCTTGCGATCGGCTTATGGGAGCGCGCGAAAATTTTCATTTCGCGCGTCGGCACGATTATCTTGGCGCTGATGATCCTGATCTGGTTCTTGTCGAGCTTTCCGGCGCCGCCGGCCGATGCGACAGGGCCGGCGATTCAGTACAGCTTGGCTGGACGGCTTGGGCATTTATTGCAAATCGTGTTTGCGCCGATTGGCTTTAACTGGCAGATTTGCATCGCTCTGATCCCCGGAATGGCGGCACGTGAAGTCGCGGTCGGCGCTCTCGGGACGGTCTATGCGCTGTCCGCCACCGGTGATCAGCTGGCAACGACCCTGACGCCGATGATTGCCTCGACTTGGTCTCTACCCACGGCATTCTCATTGCTTGCATGGTATGTATTTGCGCCGCAATGCATCTCCACTTTGTCGGTGGTTAGGCGCGAAACCAATTCGTGGAAGCCGGCGCTGGCAATGGCGGGCTACATGTTTATTCTCGCCTACCTGGCGTCGTTTGCGACATACCAGATCAGCCGCGCCTTGCTGGGAGGCGCGTGATGCAGGAAGTGATCGTTGCCGTTGTCGTATGCTGCGCAGCCATGGCGGTGCTCAAGCGCTATTTGCCGAGGGCGGCACGCAACGCAGTGCGGCAATCGATTGCGCGTATTGCCGGTAAACTGGGCTGGCAGCGGATGGCGCACCGGCTTGAAGCAGAAAAGAAAATTGCCGCTTCGTGCGACGATGGCTGCGGCAGCTGCGGTGGCTGCGGCGCGCCTTCATCCCAGCCTGCTGAAAAACGGATTTTCATCCGCAAACTGTAAGCGGGTTAAATCGCCCACAAATAGCAAACCGCATACAGCAGCGCGCCCGTGCTGGTTGCGACCGCAACGGTACGTATCGTATGCAATTGCGTCCACATCAATAGACCTGTGATCGATAGCAGAATCAAGCCGCCGGCGATAGTGTCTGTCAACAGAATCCAGAATGCATTCACGCCGGTGGACATGTGCAAACGTGTCAGCGTACCGATCGGCGTGGCATCGATCTGATCGAGTTTGATAAAGCGGTTGCCGACAAAATACTCGGCGCTAATTGCGCCGTTCGGGCGATTGAGGTTGATCGTCCAGCGTTCCGGCTGTTGCACATCTCGGTCTGCCCATACCACTTTTTTTGCGGGTTGCGACTTGATTTGTGGAGGGGAAACGGGTGTGAACTTCAATTCCTTCTGGAGCCAAATCGCCATGTCTTGAGGCGATGAAAAAATACGATCAGGCAGTTGGATTTGAACGGTTTTCTGCGCAGTTTTTTCCACCGGAATTTTCATGATGGCGCGGTGGTTCAGCAAGATGCCGGTGAGGCCGAACAATAAGCCCAGGCCGGCTCCCCATAATCCGACATACAAGTGAATCTTGCGGAGCCATGCCAAAAAACTGGCACGCCGGCTGCGTCGACCCTTGCGAACATTGCCTGAGGTTTCCTCATTGGATAAGGTATTCAATACAACGTCTTGTACTCGTGAAGCCATCCCGTCTGTCATCGCTTAATCCATACTCTTAGAAGGAACTGCCGGGCCGGGATCAGCGCCTTGCGTTTTTGTCAGCGAGTAGCTTAAGTGGTTGCGCAGGAATTCATATTTTTTTCCTGCAAATTCACCCGGCGTAGAGTCAATGTGGAGGACATGCAAAACGTACTCGCCACGCCATGGCGTATTAATTCGTACTGTGCCTTGAGCATCGGTCTTGTGTTCCTGCATCCATGTGTTCGACGCAATGACTTCTAGCTTGGCGTCTTTCAGGGGCTGGCCGCGATATAAGATGACAAAGGTATTCGGTCCGCGTTGTTGCAAGTCGAGGGCAAGCGGCGAGGCTGGCGCGCCAGCTGCGGGAAGCTGGCCGATGCGGGCGTAGTAATTCGATTTCGCGAAACCAAGCTTATGCTTGGCTAAATCCTTCACTTCGAGCGATTCTTCGAGAATGGCGACTGCAGTTGCATTCTTGGAGCCAGCGATCGTGAAGTACTGTTGAGCACGCACCGGCTCGACTGGATTGCTCTTGCCGTCTACGTTACTTTGCACCCATGCTTTGGGCGCTTTTATATTGTCGAGTTTTCCAGGACTCTTTTCCTTTACCAATTCCTGGGCTTCACCATAGAAAATTTTGGTGCTCTCATTGTCGGATTCAAGCCATAAGTAATGCGCATGCGCAGTGACGCTAAAGAGCAAGGTCGCGCCGCAAGTCAGGCCTGCAAAAATATTTTTCATGGAAGACATAAGTTTCCGTTTCTTTTGTTTAGTGTGTAGTTGGGTCGGTGATGAAGCCGATCTTGCCCAAGCCGCCTGATTGCGCAGCCGCCATCACCTGCGCGACTTTTTCATATTGTGTGGTGCGCTCCGCGCGCAGATGCAGTTCAGGCTGCGGATTTTTTTTCGCAGCTTCGGCTATGCGGGATTGCATTTGAGGGAGGTCGACCGCCTCATTGTTCCAATACACCTTGCCTTGCGCATCAATGGATAAATTGATGTTTTCCGGCTTGGCTAGATTGGGTTGATTGGTCGCGCGCGGCAAGTCGATCTTGACGCTGTGATTGATTACTGGGATGGTGATAATGAAAATGATCAAAAGCACCAACATCACATCGACGAGCGGCGTGGTGTTGATTTCCGGATTGAAGTCGTCGTCGCTATCCGACAAAGAACCCATTGCCATTACGGGCCTCCGACTACGGAAAGTTTTGCGTTAGCGGCATTCTGCGAAGCTGCTGATTCGGCGCGTGAACCGGTAACGAATAGGGCGTGTAAGTCAAAACCGAATTTATTCAGCTTGGCGATAATGGTTTTGTTGCCGCGTACCAGCGCGTTGTATCCGAAGGTGGCGGGAATTGCTACGGCCAGGCCCAAAGCAGTCATGATCAAGGCCTCACCTACCGGTCCTGCCACTTTATCTATGCTGGCTTGTCCGGCGGTTCCGATGGACACCAGCGCGTGATAAATGCCCCATACGGTGCCGAACAAGCCGACGAAAGGCGCCGTGGATCCAACAGACGCTAAGACTGCCATGCCGGTTTGGAGCTTGCCGGCGGTTTCGTCAATGGCTTGGCGCAGGGACAGTGTCACCCAGTCGCTGACGGAGAGTTGATCGTGCAGATGGCCTTTGTGTGCATTGTGGTGATGCATTGCTACGACGCCCGCTTGCGCGATGTCGGCAAACGGATTAGCGCTGCCCAGCGTTTTCAAACCATCTTCCACGCTGGTAGTATCCCAGAATTCATGCCCTGCAGCCTTTGCCGCGCGCGCATAGCGCCACAGCTGTAATGCCTTCGTCACGATCACATACCAAGATGCGATCGACAACGCTATTAAAAGCACTGCGACTCCTTTGGTGATGAGATCACCCTGCTGCCACATGCTTTCTAATCCATACGGACTTGTTCCCATGATTTTCCCTTGACTTAATCCAATTGAAATTTGATCGGCACGATGGCGTAAACCGAAACGGCTTTGCCATCCTCCATATAGGGTTTGAACAATGCTCGTATTACCGCTTGTCGAGCAGCGTCGTCCAATCTCGGCGAGCCTGAAGATTTTTGTATTTCGACACGGTCAGCGCGTCCGCGGTCATTTACTAATACGCGCAAAATCGTTTTGCCTTCTTCTCCCATGCGACGGGACGATGGTGGATATTCAGGCTGAGGCGCCTGTATATATTCAACACCGGACGAAATGGTTTTCGGCTGAGGCGGGGCGGCAGGCGCCTGTAAGTTAGAGGGCACAGAGGTGGGCGCCGGATCCGGCGCAGCTGCTACGAGCGGTGTCGTAATCGCATTCGGCGCTGGCGTATCGTTCACCACCGGAATATGCGTCTTAGGTGGCGCTTTTTGAATTACCGGCACTGTCTTTGGCGGCACTGGAACCGGTGCAGGTGCAGGTGCGGGTGGTTTGGGTGCTTCAGGCGTAATGAAAGTGGCAAAGACTTCTTTAGGGAAGGTCTCAGCGGCTTTACGGACCAGGCCACTCTGGATTGCGTAAAAAAAACCGATGTGTAGCAGAATAATCAGGCCTAAAGGCCCGATGCGTTTGACCTGATGCCAGACGAGAGTGGGAAGGGGATGCATCGCCATGGCGGACATGAGAAGGTTATGCCGGCTCAGGCCGCCAGCGCTCCGCACATGACCATGGCTTGCTCGGTCGTGCTATTGGTTAAAGCGTCGCGCAATACTTCTTTTGCACAGGAATGACATTTCCCGCAGCAGGTGCCTACGTTTAACTGGGCACGTAATTCAAATAGCGTCGTTGCGCCATTTTCCACCGCTTGGCGAATTTTTCGGTCCGAAACGTTGTTACAAACGCAAACGATCATTTTTTGCCTGCCTTCAGATTTAAAAAGCTGTTCTTCAGGGTGTCAGTGTTATACGAATGAGAATAATTCTTATTTGTATTATGCATGTATCCGCCCTCAAATGCAAGGTACCAATCGGCAAAAACGTATCTAAATTTGATTGTTAATGAGAATAATTCGTATTATTATTACTGTTAATTGGCCTGCGCATAATTCTTCCGTTACAAAATATTCTTTAATTTCAATCCCTTATCGCTATTTACTGGAGCTTCCCCCTTATGAAGAAGAAACAACTTGCCCTCGCATTGACCGCTATATTCTTACCTTCAGCGTTTGGGTGGGCAGCTGACACGGAGATGCCGGAGGTGCGTGCCAGCGCGAAGCGTGTTCGCCCCGGCAGTCCAAACGATGTTGTCATTACCGGTTCCAAGACGGATACGCAATTGAAGGACTTGCCGGCGTCGGTGGTTGTGGTGCCTTCGCAGCTGCTGCGCGATCAGGGGGTAATCGACATGAATCGCGCTCTGGAAAACGCTAGCGGCGTGCAGCCGTTGATGGCGGGCGGCTATGGATTTGCCAATAACTACACCGTGCGCGGGCAAGCGATGCGCTTTTTGCGTGATGGCTATCCCGATGGGACTTCGCAAAATGGTTATTGGCACACGATGTACGATGTTGACCGCATTGAAGTGTTGAAAGGACCGGGCTCTGCGTTATATGGCTCGGGTCAGGCCGGGGGAACCGTGAATGTCGTGACCAAGCAGCCGCGCAGAGGTTTCGGCGCCGAAATCGGTATTCTCGGCGGCAGTTTCGGTGCCTGGGGCTTGTATGGCGATGTATGGGGCGGTATCGGCGAGAATCTCTCGGCACGCCTGATAGCCGATGCCGAACGCTCCGATGGATTCCGCGGCTTGTCGCGCGATCTCAAGGAAGTGTCGCCATCGTTCGCCTGGAGCATTGACGCGGACAAGACATTGACTGTCGACTTCGATTACCGCGATTTGAAGGTGAAGCCGGACAACTACGGCATCGTGTTCAACTTCCAGCAGCAGCTTCCTAATGTTTCCCGCGACTCGCGCTATTACAGCCCGATGAATTTCAGCGATCAAAAGATTCGCCGCACGACTGTTTCACACGATTGGCGCATTTCGCCCGATCTGACCATGCGCACGGCGCTCGTTAATGACCAGCGTGATTTGTCCATGCTGCGTAACGGCGGTGGTAATGCGGGGAATGCTGCAGGCGCAATGACCGGACGCCAAGCGCGAAGCCAAGTGGACGATGCGCGTTATACCATGCTGCAAAATGAACTCGTTTGGAAGCTGACGGGCGGGGGAATCAACCATACGGTGCTTGCCGGCGTCGAATACAACACAACCGATGTAAGTACCGTGCGCGTCGGCTACAACCTTCCGAACATCACTAACATCAACTCACCCATTGTGCCTGAAACTTCTCTGACTGGTTTGACGCCAGTCGCTTCGCAAGGATTTAACCGCACGATAACCAGTAACGCATGGGCTTTGTATGCGCAAGACCAGATGGACATCGGCGAACAGTTCAAAGTCCGCGCCGGCTTGCGCGCCGACCGCATGCATGCGGACGATGTGGGCACGCAAGGATCGCCGACTGTCCGTACCATTTCGGTACGAGATACGTTGACCTCCGGTTCGCTGGGGGCGGTATGGCAGCCGAACCGCGATTTGTCTTTGTATGCCGGTTATTCCAAGGGCGCGTTCCTGAATCTCTCCACAGAGCCGGCGGCAATCAGCACTCAACCGGAAAGCTCGTCACAAAAAGAATTCGGCGTCAAAGCCAATTTCTTGGATGGAAAAGCGGATGCCAATATCGCGATCTTTGAAACACGCCGTGATAACTATTTCATCACCTTGCCCGGTGCGCTCAGTCCGACGCAGGATGGCAAAGAACGTACGCGCGGCATTGAATTCGATGTGAGCTTGCGTCCGATCACAGGTTTGTCTTTGTTGGCCAATTTAGTGCTGCAAAATCCGGAAGTGGTTTCCAATAGCAACGCGACAAATGCCATTCTCGGTATTACCCGTAGTATTGCGGGCACAATGCCGACGGGTGTTTCAAAGCGGAGTGCGCGTCTATGGGGAACTTATGAGTTTCAGGATGCCGCTTGGAAGGGATGGGGCATGGGCTTAGGCGCAACCTACAAAGGCGAAAGCTACGCGGACGCGCTGAATTTGTATCAAATCCCAGGCTATACGATATTTGATGCAGCGCTGTTTTATCGCACCAAGAAATGGGAGGCTTCGCTCAACCTGAAAAACCTGACTGACCGTACCTACTACGTCAATCCGACTTTCGCGGGAGCCTTGCCGGGCGATCCGCGCAGCGTCATGCTGACTTTGCGCTATCGTTTCGATTAAGCGACACAAAACAAGAAAGCTGGGCTTGCCCGGCTTTTTTTATTCGCTCGGCGGCACGTAGCCTGCGGCGGCATCGGCGCCTTCGCCGAAGAAATGTTTTTCCATCTGGGTGGCGAGATACTTTCTTGCACGCACATCCGCCAGGTTCAAGCGATTTTCATTGACTAGCATGGTCTGGTGTTTGAGCCAGCCGGCCCATGCTTCCTTGGAGACGTTTTCGTAAATCCGTTTGCCGAGTTCGCCGGGATAGGGCGCAAAATCCAAACCTTCGGCTTCCTTGTTGAGCTTGATACAGTGAACGGTGCGTGCCATGTGTGTGTTCCTTCGATTGAAAATGGATTCCCTACAGTTAGAGCGCTGCCGGGGAATTTCAAGTCAGAGTTGTTTGATGAATACTTGGGATTTACGCTGCCAGTTGTACATGCGCTGACGGTCCTTCGGCAAATCGTCTACCGTGGCGGGTATGAAACCGCGCCTTAAGAACCAGTGCGAAGTGCGTGTAGTCAATACAAATAGTTTGCCGATGCCTGCGGCGCGTGCCCGGTTTTCCATGTGTTTCAGCAATCGTTCGCCGTCGCCTTGGCCTTGCACTTCGGGGTTGACGATCAGGCAGGCCATCTCCGCCATTTTTTCCGTGGGGAAGGGATAAAGCGCGGCGCAGCCGAAGATGACGCCGTCGTGTTCGATCACGGAAAAATAACTGATCTCGCGTTCAATTAATTCGCGGCCGCGCTTGACCAAAGTGCCGTCGGCTTCCAGCGGCTCGATTAATTGCAGGATGCCGCCGACATCGTCGATGGTCGCTTCGCGCAGGCTTTCCACATTTTCATATGACACCATGGTGCCGACGCCGTCATGCGTGAACAATTCCAATAATGCCGAACCGTCCATCGCGAACGGCACGATATGCGTGCGCGGCACGCCGTTGTTGCAGGCCTTGATTGCGTGCTGCAGGTAAAACGCCGCATCGGCGGGCAGGCAGCCGGACATCAGAACAGCTTCAGCTTGGTGGTTGGACAGTTCGCGAATTTCGGTACCGCCGGCATCACGCATCATCGGCGTTTCGGTGATGAAAATCAGCTTGTCCGCATGTAAGGCGCTCGCCGCCGAAACGGCGACGTCTTCCATCGTGAGGTTGAAAACTTCCCCAGTGGGAGAAAAACCGAGCGGCGACAGCAACACCAGCGCGCCGGCATTCAGAATCGGGTGAATGGATTCATACGCTACTTTGCGAGCGGTGCCAGTCCATTGCAGGTCGATGCCGTCGATCACGCCGATCGGCTTGGCCACCACAAAGTTACCGGAAATGATGCGGATTTCAGCGTGCGCCATGGGCGTATTCGGCAAGCCCTGGCTAAATGCGGCTTCGATATCCAAGCGCAATTCGCCAGCGGCCTCCTTGGCGCATTCGAGCGCGGCGACATCGGTGATGCGCAAACCATTGTGATAGCGTGGCTGCACATTGCGCAAGGCAAGCTGTTCTTCCACTTGCGGACGCGAACCATGCACGATGACAACCTTGATTCCCAAAGCATGCAGAAGCGACAAATCGTGTGCGAGCACCGACAGTGCGCCTGACATCACCAGCTCGCCAGGGAATGCGACCACGAAGGTCTTGCCGCGAAAAGCATGGATGTAAGGTGCTACCGAGCGCAACCAGTGAACGAATTGAATCGGGTTTTCCATGGCCGCATTATAATTGCAGTAGCCATGCCAGCACCTGAACATTCTAAAAAAACAACGGCCACTTCCGGCAATCGTCCGAAACCAGCATCCGCCGTTGTCCGCAATCCGCTCCCGACGATCACCTTTCCGGAAGAATTGCCGGTATCCGGCCGTCGCGCGGAAATCGCCGAAGCCTTGCGCGTGCACCAAGTGATTATCGTCAGCGGCGAGACCGGTTCGGGTAAAACGACGCAATTGCCGAAAATTTGCCTGGAACTGGGGCGCGGACAGAAGGGCTTGATCGGCCATACCCAGCCGCGCCGTATTGCCGCATCCAGCACAGCAAAGCGCATCGCTCAGGAATTGGGTTCACCCTTGGGCGAGCATGTCGGATTTAAAGTTCGCTTCACCGATACCTTGTCGCCCGGCGCATCGGTCAAGCTGATGACCGACGGCATACTGCTTGCCGAAACGCAGACCGATCCGCTGCTCAAGCACTACGACACCATCATCATCGACGAAGCGCACGAGCGTAGTCTCAATATCGATTTTCTTCTAGGGTATTTGAAACAGCTGCTGCCTAAGCGCCGCGATTTAAAAATCATCATTACGTCGGCGACGATCGATGCCGATCGATTTGCTCGCCACTTCGGCAGCGAAGAGAAGCCGGCGCCGGTGATTGAAGTTTCGGGCCGCTTGTATCCGGTTGAAGTGCGTTATCGGCCGGTGGAAACGGAGGGTAGTGGCAGCCCTACCGCGGCCTCTATGGCGCAAAAGGCGCGCGAACAGCGCGACCTCATGGACGCAGTGGCTGATGCCGTCGATGAAGTTTGTCGTATTGGTCCGGGCGATGTGTTGGTGTTCTTGCCGGGAGAACGAGAAATTCGGGATGCGGCGGAGACATTGCGCAAGCATCATCCGCCGCATGTCGACATCTTGCCTCTATTTGCGCGCCTATCAATTCAAGAGCAGGAGCGCGTGTTTAAGCCTTCTAACGCCCGGCGCATCATATTGGCGACGAACGTTGCCGAAACTTCGCTGACCGTGCCAGGCATTCGCTATGTGGTCGACACGGGCCTCGCGCGCGTGAAGCGTTACAGCTACCGCAATAAGGTGGAACAGCTGCAGATCGAGCCGATTGCCCAGTCGGCGGCCAATCAGCGCGCAGGTCGATGCGGGCGTGTGGCGGCAGGCGTGTGCATACGTTTGTACGATGAAAAAGATTTTTCGCAGCGACCGAAGTTTGCCGATCCGGAAATTTTGCGATCATCGCTGGCGGCAGTGATTTTGCGCATGAAGTCGCTGCATCTGACGGACGTCGAGACTTTTCCCTTCATCGAACCGCCGATGGGGCGTGCGATCGCGGATGGGTACCAGTTGCTGCAAGAGCTGGGCGCAGTAGATGACGCCAATCAGTTGACCGCAGTCGGCAAGCAGCTGGCGAGGCTGCCATTGGATCCGCGTATCGGTCGCATGATTTTGGCGGCGAAGGACGATGTCTGTTTGACGGAAGTGCTGATCATTGCGGCAGCGCTTTCCGTTCAAGATCCGCGCGATCGTCCTTTGGAGGCGCAGGCTGCGGCCGATAACGCGCATAAGAAATTTGCCGACGATAAATCGGAGTTTCTGAGCTACCTGAAAATCTGGAAGTGGTTCGAGGAAGCGATCGAGCACAAGAAATCGAACAAGCAATTGCAGGAAGGCTGTCGCGCCAATTTCTTGTCGCAGCTGCGATTGCGCGAGTGGCGCGATGTGCATTCCCAATTGCTGACATTGGTACGAGAGCAGGGCTGGCGCATGAACGAGTCGCCCGCGACTTATCAGCAATTGCATATGGCGCTTTTGACGGGTTTGCTCGGCAATATCGGCTTCAAGTCCGAAGACGAACCGCATTATTTAGGCGCACGAGGGATCAAGTTCCATATTTGGCCGGGTTCGCATCTGGCCAAGAAGGCCGGCAAATGGATCATGGCTGCCGAACTCGTCGAGACGGGCCGCCTGTACGCGCGGTGTGTCGCGCAGATTCAGCCCGAATGGCTGGAACGCGTCGGCGGCCATTTACTGAAAAAATCCTGGGGCGATCCGCGTTGGGAAAAACGTGCGGAACAAGTGTCGGCATATGAGCGCGCCACCTTGTACGGCTTAGTGGTGTATAGCCAGCGGCGCATCAATTATGGCCTGATTCATCCTAAGGATGCGCGCGAGCTCTTCATTCGCGGCGCCCTGGTGGCGGGCGATTACGACACGAATGCACCTTTCCTGGTGCATAACCAGCGCCTGGTGCGGGAGATTGAAAACCTCGAACATAAATCGCGCCGGCTCGACGTGCTGGTGGACGAAGAATTGATTGCGGCGTTTTATGACAAGCTGATTCCCCAGGATGTGCGCGACGGTGTCACGTTTGAAAAGTGGTTGAAGGAAGCGACTGCGAAGAATCCTAAACTTTTACATCTGAATCGCGACGACCTGATGCGGCATGAAGCCGCCGGGATTACGACCGACGTCTTTCCGAAATCGATGACGGTGGCCGGCATCGATATGGTTTTGACTTATCATTTCGAGCCGGGATCGCCGCGCGATGGCGTGACGCTGGCCGTTCCGTTGTATGGATTGAATCAGGTGCAAGCGGCGCGGTGCGAATGGCTGGTGCCTGGCATGTTGAAAGAAAAGGTGCACTTGCTCTTAAAGTCCTTGCCGCAAAAGCTGCGCCGGCATTGCGTGCCTTTGCCGGAATACGCTGCTGCGTTTTGCGATCGCATCTTCGAGAAAGATAATTTCGATAAAGGCGGGTTGCTTGACGCGTTGATTGCCGATGTGCGCGAGCAAACTACCACTATGGTGAAGACTGCCGACTTCAAACTGGAGACCTTGCCGGCTCACTTATTTATGAATTTTAAAGTGGTCGACGAGCACGGCCGGCAGCTGGATATGGGACGAAATCTCGCTGCTCTGCAAGCCGAATTCGGCGGCAAGGCACGCGAAAATTTTCAACGGATCGCCGAGCAAGCGGCAATTCCAACGGCTGAAAACAAAAAAGCGCTGACGCCCTTATCCGGCGGGGCAAGCACGACGATTGCCGAGCATCAAAATTTGACTACTTGGTCATTCGGCGAGTTGCCGGAATTGCTGGAAATTCAGCGTGGCAAGCAAACCTTGATTGGTTACCCGGCACTGGTCGATCAAACGACGCATTGCGACATCGAGGTATTCGATGATCCGCAGGAAGCGGCGCGTACGCATCGTGCGGGTCTGCGTCGCTTGATGGCTATCCAGTTAAAAGAGCAAATCAAATATCTCGAAAAAAATATCCCTGGCTTGCAGCAGATGAGCATGCAATTCATGTCGCTCGGCACGCAGGAAGAGTTGCGCGATCAGATTATCCAGGCGGCGCTTGATCGGGCTTGCTTGCAGGAGCCTTTGCCCGTCAATGCCGCCGAATTCAATCAGCGACGCGATGAAGGAAAGGGCCGTCTTGGATTACTCGCCAATGAAATTGCGCGTTTGACGGGACAGATACTGGCCGAGTACTACGCGCTACCGAAGAAACTGCAGGTTGCCAAGGCCCATCCGCAGGCGGCGGCTGATATGCAGTCGCAGTTACAAGCCTTGGTTACAAAGCGGTTCATCGTCGATAACGATTATGCGCAGATGGCGCATTTTCCACGCTATCTGAAGGCGATCAACATTCGATTGGATAAGCTGCGCGCCGATCCGGCACGCGACGCACGGCTGATGGCGGAGTGGGCACAAGTTGCCCAGTCCTGGCTGCGCGCGCAGAAAGGCCATGGAGCGTCCGCCGATCCTAGAATGACGGAATTTCGCTGGTTGCTGGAGGAACTGCGAGTGTCCCTGTTCGCGCAAGAACTACGCACGCCCATGCCGGTGTCGGTCAAGCGCTTGCAAAAGGTCTGGGAATCGATGCAGCGTTAGAGCCTGTTATGAACTTGTTTAGGTGCCACGCAGCCCCGCGAACCGGCTGCATGCAAGGCGCGGCGACGCATCGTAGCGGTGCTACGGTAAGGAGCCGCAACACCGCAGGCGGCCGGTTCCCGGGACTGCCCACAGGGTTCGAACCAGAAGGGCGCATTGCGGCGTTGCATCGCTTGCACAGGGGACCACCCTGAGCGGCGCGCTGCGCCTTGCACTGCATCCCTTCTGGCTCGAACGTGACACCTAAACAAGTTCATAACAGGCTCTAGTGCGCAGTCCAGCTAGTTCAAAAGTACTAGACCGGCAAATTCAGCGGTTTGGCCTTCATTTTCACGTAAAATTCGGCTGGTATGCAATTTTTACGAAGAGCACAAAATGTCTATCAAATCCGACAAGTGGATCCGCCGCATGGCGCAGGAACATGGGATGATCGAGCCCTTCGAGCCTGGTCAGGTGCGTCACTCCAACGATCAGAAAATCGTCTCCTACGGTACCTCGTCTTATGGCTACGATATCCGCTGTGCCGATGAATTCAAGATTTTCACGAACATCAATTCGACTATCGTCGATCCTAAGAATTTCGATGAAAAGTCTTTCGTCGATTTTAAGGGCGATGTCTGCATCATTCCGCCGAATTCCTTCGCGCTTGCGCGTACGATGGAGTACTTTCGTATACCGCGCAGCGTCCTGACTATTTGCTTGGGCAAGTCGACTTATGCCCGCTGCGGCATCATCGTCAATGTCACGCCGTTCGAGCCGGAGTGGGAGGGTTTCGTGACGCTGGAATTTTCCAACACCACGCCGTTGCCGGCGAAAATTTATGCCGGCGAGGGATGCGCCCAGGTGCTGTTCTTCGAAAGCGATGAAGTGTGCGAAACTTCATACAAGGATCGCGGCGGAAAGTATCAAGGGCAGCGCGGCGTGACTCTGCCCAAGACTTGATGGAAGCGCGGCTGATGCCGCGCTTATTTTTTGTCCTGATACAAAAACTTCAATTCGTCGCGCAGGATTTCCAGGCTCGCGATTTCTTCTTTCGCCCACGCCTCGAAGGCGGCGACCTGCTGCATTAACAGTTTCATCGGAACCTGGTCGGCCCCGATGGGCTTCATGCACAGCAGGAGAAAATTCCATCCGGCTGCATTACTTTGGTAATTCTTGAGAAGCGCGAGCTTCGTTTCGATTCTCTTGAAATTGAATTCATCACTGTCCGGTGCATTCAACTCCGGCGCATTGCGCCACATTTCCATCATGGTTTCCATGCCGCCGGGATCGAATTCGACTTTCATTGGGCTTGTCATGACAGCCTCCGCTATTTCACGCAATCCACAAAATAACCGCGCTTGCCATCGATTTCGCGCATGACGAGACCATGCACATCGGTTTCAAAGCCCGGAAACTTCTCGTTGAAGTCGCGCGCAAATTTCAAGTAGTCGACTATCGTCTTATTGAAGCGCTCGCCCGGGATCAAGAGCGGGATGCCGGGCGGATAAGGGGTCAGCAAGGTCGACGTCACGCGACCTTCGAGTTCTTCGATCGACACGCGCTCGATCTCGCGATGCGCCATCTTGGCGAATGCATCCGAGGGTTTCATCGCCGGCTGCATATCGGATAAGTACATTTCCGTCGTCAAACGAGCGACATCATACGCCTTGTACATGCTGTGAATTTGCTGGCACAGGTCGCGCAAGCCGACGCGTTCATAGCGCAGGTTGGCGGCGGCGAATTCCGGCAAGATGCGCCAAATCGGCTGGTTCTTGTCGTAGTCATCCTTGAATTGCTGAAGCGCTGTTAAGAGCGTGTTCCAACGGCCTTTGGTAATGCCGATGGTGAACATGATGAAGAACGAGTACAGGCCGGCTTTTTCGACGATAACGCCGTGTTCGGCCAAATACTTCGTAACGATGGATGCCGGAATGCCTGTCTCGCCGAATATGCCATCCAAGGAGAGTCCTGGGGTGACCACAGTCGCTTTGATCGGGTCGAGCATATTGAAGTCCGGCGCCAGCTTGCCGAAACCGTGCCAATTGTCCTCGGCGCGGATCATCCAATCTTCCTGGGTGCCGATGCCGTTTTCGGCGAAGTGGTCCGGCCCCCACACCTGGAACCACCAGTCCTGGCCCCATTCCTGGTCGACCTTCTTCATCGCACGGCGGAATTCGAGTGCTTCCTGAATGCTTTCCTCGACCAGCGCTTTGCCGCCCGGCGGCTCCATCATCGCGGCCGCTACGTCGCATGAGGCGATAATCGCGTATTGCGGCGACGTAGAGGTGTGCATCAGATAGGCTTCATTGAAGGTGTCTTGATCGAGTTTCACAGTCTCTGACTCGCGCACGAGAATTTGCGAAGCTTGCGACAAGCCGGCCAGCAGTTTGTGCGTCGATTGCGTCGAGAAAATCAGCGATTCTTTGGCGCGCGGGCGGTCCTTGCCGATTGCGTGCATGTTTTTGTAAAACTCATGGAAGGTTGCGTGCGGCAGCCACGCTTCATCGAAATGCAGCGTATCGATGCGGCCGTCCAGCATCTGCTTCAAGGTCTCGACGTTGTACAACACGCCATCGTAGGTGGATTGCGTAATGGTGAGAATGCGCGGCTTCTTGTTAACTGCTTCACGGGCAAACGGGTTTGCCTCGATTTTCTTCTGGATGCTTTCCGGCTTGAATTCTTCGAGCGGAATCGGGCCGATGATGCCGAGGTGGTTGCGCGTCGGCATCAGGAACACCGGAATCGCGCCGGTCATGATGATCGAGTGCAGAATCGACTTATGACAGTTACGGTCGACCACCACGATGTCGCCCGGCGCAACGGTGGAGTGCCATACCATCTTGTTGGACGTCGACGTGCCGTTGGTGACGAAGTAGCAGTGATCGGCATTGAAGATGCGCGCAGCGTTGCGTTCGGACGCGGCAACCGGGCCGGTGTGATCGAGCAATTGGCCGAGTTCTTCGACAGCGTTGCAAACGTCGGCGCGCAGCATGTTCTCGCCGAAAAACTGGTGGAACATTTGGCCGATCGGCGATTTCAGAAAAGCCACGCCGCCGGAGTGGCCAGGGCAATGCCAGGAATACGACCCGTCTTGGGCGTAATGCACCAACGCGCGGAAGAAGGGCGGCGACAAGCTGTCCAGATAAGACCTGGCTTCGCGAATGATGTGGCGTGCGACGAACTCCGGCGTGTCCTCGAACATGTGGATGAAGCCGTGCAGCTCGCGCAGGATATCGTTCGGGATATGCCGCGAGGTCCGGGTTTCGCCGTACAGGTAGATCGGTATGTCGGCGTTCTTGTAGCGGATTTCTTCGACGAAGGCGCGCAGCGATTTCAATGCCGTTTCGGTTTCCTCGTCCGTGCCGCCGCCGAATTCCTCGTCGTCGATCGACAGGATGAAGGCCGAGGCGCGCGACTGTTGCTGGGCAAATTGGGATAGGTCGCCGTAACTGGTTACGCCCACCACTTCCATGCCTTCGGCTTCCATGGCATTAGCCAGGGCGCGGATGCCGAGGCCCGAGGTGTTTTCGGAACGGAAATCTTCGTCAATGATGACGATAGGGAAGCGAAATTTCATGTTGCCTCGCCCAATGAAAAGAGGTTACAAAAAATGGATTGTCGCAGATATGAGGGCACTGCGGGGAGCATCAATGCCCACCTATGCCGAGCCAAGCTGCCGGGCTTACATGGAACCAGGCGGCAATGCCGAACAAGGCCCCGACCACGGCAACGCCATAGGCGGCATATTCCAGCCAGGACTTGCGCGTCAGCAGGGTAATCGCTGCCAATGAAATGGCGATTTGGATAGCCGTCATTGCCAATGCCCACTGGTGATGTTCGTGCATCGACTTGTCGGACTTTTTATCCCAATCGAGGGACTTCGCTTCCAATTCTTCCGCTTTTTTCTTGATGTCTTCTTTTTCGGTTTTATAGCGGGCGACTTCGGCCTTATATTTGTCTTTATCCACGCCCGGCAAAGTTTGCGCGAGTTCGGCCAAGTTTTGTTTGTTGGACTTGGCTTGATAATAGTTCCACTGATTGGAGGCTTCCGTCTTTTTGATCGCGGCATTGTTTTTGAACATGGCGGCGTCATTTTGCGTCGCACCGCCCATATAGCCGAACAAGGCACCGATCGTCGCCAAAATAGCGGTCATGACCGCGATCTTGCCGGAGAAAGAATCGCCTTTATGCGCTGCGTGTTCTACTTCATGGTCATGCGGGCCATGCACATGAAATCCGTGTCCAGACATGAGATTACCTCACTGAATCAGTCTTGCTTGCGTTGATAAGTTACGATGGAAAAGTCGCATTCGTTCGGCTCGGAATGATACTCTTGCCGCGCCGTTTCTTGCCACTGCTGCGAATCGATTTTCGGAAAAAAAGTATCGCAGTTAAATGTCTTGCCGATTACAGTGACAATCAGACGCTGCACTTTCGGTAATGCTTCCACAAAAATTTGCGCGCCGCCGATGATGAAAGCTTCGGTTTCGCCTGTCAGCGCAGCGGCAGCGTCCAATGAACCGACCGCTTCGACGCCTTCATGGCGCCACTCAGAATTGCGTGTGATGACGATATTGCGGCGATTCGGCAAAGGGCGGCCGATCGAATCGAAAGTCTTGCGGCCCATGATGATCGGATGGCCCGAAGTCGTGCGCTTGAAGTGTGCCAAGTCTTCCGGCAAGTGCCAAGGCAGTGTATTGTCCACGCCGATGCCGTTCCGGGCATCGATGGCGACGATGATGGTGAGAGAAGCGGGCATTGCGCGCAACGTTAAAAGAGGTTCACAAAAGGCTACCGGCTGCAAGACACCTAAATCGGGGCGCCTTGCAGCCGGTAGCGAGAGCGGATTTTACACCGATCAGGTTTCGAGCACGTAGACGCCGGGCGCCTCGCAGAGTGCAGGATATTCATCTCCGCCGATGGGAGGCGGCGCCTTCATCGCGCCGCTGCCTTCATGCAGCCAGGCAGCCCAATCACCCCACCACGAACCGCCTTGTTTGGTCTGACCGGCGAGCCAGGTTTCGGTATTGGTTTCGCCGGCGGCATCGCCCGCCCAGTATTCGCGCTTGGAGGTCGGGGAAGGCGGGTTGATGATGCCGAGAATATGGCCCGAGGTCGACAGCGTGTAGCGTACCGGTCCCTTGACCAGGCTGCAGGTGCGGAAGGTGCCGGTCCACGGCGTGATGTGATCTTCCGTGGTGCCGACTGCGTACAGCGGTTGCGTGATTTTGCCCATGTCGATCTTTTGGCCGTCGATGACGATGGCGTCTTTCTTGACCAAGTTGTTGTCGACGTAGAACTGGCGCAAGCAGAATTTGTGCATGGCGCGCGGCACGCGGGTGCTGTCGGAGTTCCAGTACAGCACGTCCATGGACGGCGGCGTTTCGCCGTACAGATATTTGTGCACGACGTAATGCCAAATCAAGCTGTTCGGACGCAGCATGCGGAATGCCGAACTCATTTGCTTCTTATCGAGATAGCCTTGCTTGTCCATCAATTGCTCGATGGTGGCCAAGCTGTTCTCGTTGATGAAGGCTTCGATTTCACCCGGACGCGAGAAGTCGGCAAGCGAAGCAAATGTGGTCCATTGCGCGATCGGCACGTCTTCCGGTTTGGTATGTTTGCTGTTCAGATAGGCCAGCAAAAGGGTGAGCGCAGTGCCGCCGATGCAGTAACCGACCGCGTTCACTTGCTTAGCCTTGCTGATGTCGCGTGCTACGTCCACGCCCTTCAAAATACCTTTCAGCAGGTATTTCTCAATGGTGTTGTCGGCCATGTCGGCACCGGGGTTCTTCCAGCTGATGAGGAAGACGCTAAATCCTTCATTCACCAGGAAACGGATGATGCTCTTCTTCTCCGTCAGATCCATGATGTAATACTTATTGATCCAAGGAGGCACGATCACGATGGGTACGGCGCGCACTTTTTTGCCGACCGGATGATATTGGATCAATTCAAACAATTCGTTGCGGTAGACAACCGAGCCGGGCGTATTGGCCAATTCCTTGCCTACGGAGAGGGCCGGTTCGTCACCGTACATCTTGACGTCGCCGGCCTTCATGTCAGCGAGGAAGTTTTCCATGCCGCGCGCGAGGCTGGCGCCGCGCGTTTCCAGCGCTTTGTGGATGGCGACCGGATTGGTAAAGAAGAAGTTGCTGGGTGACAGCGCGTTGAACCATTGACGTGTCCAAAAAGCGCCGGCATGCCGGTCCTTTTTTTCTACGCCCGGTGTGTCATAGACGACGCGCTCCAGCCAGCGGGTATAGGCCAGGTAATTCTGAACCATGAGCGAATTGCCCAACGTGGCTTGCCACTCCGGGTCCTGGAAGCGTTCATCGCCTTCCGCTACTTTTTCGACTGTCTTATTGTTGCCGGTGCCAATCGAGGTCAGTGCATTGAGATTCAACATCCATAAATTGGCCGCTAATTCGCGTTGCGCTTCCAGCTGTTCCTGGGGATGCTGCATCCAGGCCTTCTGGATTTTCATGAACGTATTGCCGATGCCGAATGGATCGAGTTGAGTAGCGTAGCTTTCAGTCATTTTTTTGAGGGTATCCAGAAAACTGTCCAAAGAAACTTCTCCCTTGTTACTGAAACAAAAGTAACTGGCTTAAATATTACTCCTAAACAAGAAAAATGGCGGAAATTTTGCGCTTTGCATCATTTTTGCGACGGTTTGCCCCAAATAAGGACCTTGAAGGGCGATTTCCCCTCGGTAGACGCCGCTTTTATACGGGAAAAGGTAGTGGCATAGGAAGAGGATAGTTGGAAATCGGATTCGTCGACAGTTGAATGACTGGATCAACCTTCCATGAGCGCTGTCAGAACTAATTCCGGAATGCTGGTTCAAATTTTTAAACTTGCTGCTCTTCGTGGTATCGGCTTTGCCGATTGAGCCCGCTCAAACCAGCTCGACTATCCAATCTTGGAAGTGGTGGCATATATTGAATTCAGCCCGAGCGGATCAGAGATAAGTAGGCAGGCCTGCGAATTTCCTGTTATCTCCCTCTCTTAACCCCCGTTTCTCTTTTTCCAGGAGAGTTACTATGCCTAATGTCTTCACCCCGATCGCAAACATGTATCAGACGCAGCTGGAAGCTTCGCGCCAGTTCACCGATGTAATATTTGCCGGGACCGAGAAACTCGATCATGTCGTCATTGATGCGACGCATCGCGCCATCTCCGATCAGCTCAGATTTGTGCAATCGCTTGCCGCAGTACGTGATCCGCAAAGTGTCGCCAGTGCCCAATCCAGTTATTTTTCCCAACGTCCCGATCGCGCGATGGAGTATCAGCGTGAATTGATGCGTATCTTTTCGGAAATGCAAACCGATATCGGCCGTTCGATGCGCCAAGCTCTCGAACAATGGTCGAGTAATGTGGCCGGCAGCGCCTCGGAATCGGCCGAGAATGCGAAGGAGCAGGCTGGTGAAGTATTCAACCCGGTCACCAGCATGTTCTCCATGTGGGAGTCGGCATTCCGCGAAGTTGCGTCGCTTACCAGCAAAAACGTGGAAGCTGCACGCAGCGGCTTTGAGAATGCAACCAATACTGCGTTTACAGCTGCAACGGAAGCGGCGGAAGACATGAGCGAGGTTGCCTCCGGCGAACGCGAACGCAAAGCGCATCCGTCGGCTGCACGCCGTAAGAGTCAATAAGATTCGCAAATAAAAAAGCCCTGCAGTTAGGGCAGGGCTTTTTTTAATGAACAAATCAAACCGCCGCTACTCTGCTCCAATCGCTGCCGGCGGCAGATGGTGTTGAGGGTGTTGCAGAAGCTGCTTTTTGCTTGCGTGCGGCCAGTTGCTTTGAACGTGAGCTGGAAGGCGGCAGGCGGCGCAAGGTCTTCAACGCATCGATATCTTTGATGCCGATCGAACGCTGGTCGACGCTAATCAATCCGATTTCATTAAAAGCGGACAGTGTGCGGCTGACGGTTTCAAGCGTCAGGCCCAAATAGCTGCCGATTTCATGGCGGGTCATGCGCAAATTGAACAGCTTGCTGGAGTAACCCATTTCCGCATAGCGCTCCGACAGGGAAACCAGGAAGCGCGCTACCCGTGCTTCGGCCGAGAGCGCACCCAGCATGCTTACCATGCTCTGTTCGCGGACCAATTCGCGGCTCATGACGCTGTACATCGCATGCTCGAATTCGGCGTGCGTGCGGCCCAGTGCCGTGAGCTTCTTGAACGGCAGCAGAATCAGGTCGCAATTGGAGAGTGCGACTGCTTCGGATGCATAACGCTTGGTGTGTATGCCATCGACGCCGAACAGATCGCCTTTCATCGGAAAACTCAACACCTGCTCATTGCCGAACTCGTCGATCAGCACGGTTTTCAGGAAGCCGGAGTGGACAACGTAGAGAGTGTCGAAAGGTTGGCCGATGGTATGGATGCGTTGGCCGGTTTTAAATTGCACGTGCTGGAACAACAATTCTTCGTCGGCGTGATTGGCAACGTGAGGAATGCGCAGCAGATCGCACAACTCCTTCAGGTTAGACCAAAGCTTTCCTTGTCGCTGCCACCCAGCTTCGTGAGTGGAGGAATGCAAAGCCGACACAGTTGAATCGGGATGGATTTCGGGCGTTTGCGTGGACAACATAGGATCTCCTATTCCAAAAAACTCATACCATTTACTGTGGCATCTCAATCGAGCTGCCTCCAATCCAGCAGGTACTGCGGAATTCTCTCGGATCCCCTTATCACGAATCGTCTGAAAATCCATCCGTCCCTGCGTTCTTTGCGCCTTCGGGAATCGCTTCCCACGGTGCGCTTCCGTTGACGTGACATTGGCGTCTGTCACGTATTGCAGTAAATGATGCATTGAGCTCGCAGGCGCTGGATTTCAGCTTCGGCAATTTGGAGCTATTGCGCGAAGAAAACTTTGTCATCCAAAGCCTGTATTGCACGCGTCAGTTACAAGTAGGCAGTATGGCGATCGACAGCATCAATTACTATCGGTTTGCGCTGAATAAACTAGTAGGAGAGAAGGAGATGACGTAAGAATTTCCTTACGTGCGCTTGAGGAATCGCAAGCGCTTCTTGGGAGTAACGCAAAAACGGTGAATCAGAAATTTCTGTAAGTACTCAGATTTTCAATGGCGTGAGCAGACGATGCTCGACGGCGTACTGCACCATCTCTGCAAGTGAATGCATATCCATCTTGTAAAGGATGCGCGTTTTGTGGGTACTGACGGTTTTGGCGCTGAGATGTAAAAGATCTGCGATCTCGCCGATAGTTTTGCCGCCGACCAGCAAACTGAATACTTCATATTCGCGGTCGGAGAGTTTTTTGTGCGGCAGGTCTTCGTTGGACGGCATGGCATCCATCGCCAATTGTTCCGCTACTTCCAGGCTGATGTAAGGACGGCCGGAGGCGACTTTGCGAATGGCGCTCACCAGTTGCGTGCCTGCGCTTTCCTTAGTGAGATAGCCGCGCGCGCCGGCGCGAATGGCGCGGATCGCGTACTGGTCTTCTTCGTGCATGGTGAGGATCAGGATCGGCAGCTTGGGCGCTTCATCCTTGATTTGACGGATCAATTCGACGCCGCTGCGGCCGGGCATGGACAAGTCCAGCATCAAGAGATCGAACCCACCTTTCCGAACATGGGCGAGCGCTTCAAAACCATCCACCGCTTCGCCTACTACTTCGATATCTTCGGCACCGTCGAGAATGCGCTTTAAGCCTTCGCGCATGATGGTGTGATCGTCTGCAATGACTATGCGGATCATGAGTCTGTCGTTACGCCTGGAATGGAATAGATGCGCGGATCGTTACACCGCGCGTCGAATTGTTTTGGATATCGAGTCGTCCGCCAAGCGCATAGACTCGCTCCCACATCGCGTCTAATCCGTGGCAATCGGGTTTGGCCCTGGTTTTATCGGAGAGGCCTATCCCGTCGTCTTGGATCGTGACGTGAAACTGGTGCTCAGTATGCCATAAATGAATAACCACGTTAGAAGCCTGGGCATGGCGTTCGATATTGGAGAGGCTTTCTTGGAGCAGGCGAAAGATCGCCGATTCAATATGGCCGCCCGGACGTCCGACGGTGCTGTCATTGATGACGCGGCAGGCGATGCCGGTTTTTTTGGAGAAGGCACCGGCCATCCAATCGACCGCCGGACCCAAGCCTAAATCGTCAAGCATAGTCGGGCGCAGTGTCGATGCAATGGCCTTGGTGCGCTCGATGATATTGTCCAAGAGCTCTTGCATTTGCGCGATGCGATCGGGAATACGCGCGTTGGCAGGGTTGCTGTGTTCGAGCCAGTCAAGATCGAGTTTTAAGACGCTCAAGCGTTGGCCCAGCTCATCGTACAGTTCGCGCGAGAAGCGACGCTTTTCAATTTCGTTGGCTAATTGTGACGAGAGGACCATCTTGCGCAGCTTAGACGGTGTTGCCGGCATGTCGCCACGAGCGCGGTCAGCCAGCTCTTTGAGTACCAACGTAAGATAAACTTCGCCGCGAATGGATATGCGCGAAATAGAAGCGCTGACGGTGAATTCATCGCCGTCAGCGCGCAATCCTTGGAGATCGAGCTTAATGCGTAGGCGCCGTCCATTCATCTTGGCAGCGGCGAAGTGCGCGAGTTGCGCGCGCGTTTCGGCGCGCAAACGCTTCGGCACGAGCGTCTCGAAAGGCTGCTCCAACAGTTTGAGGGATGGACGCGCAAACATGCGCTCAATCTCGCGATTAATCATCATCATTCGCCCGCACGTGTCGATAACGATGACGCCGTCCAGCGAAGATTGAATGAGGCTCGACAACCACGTTCCGATTCTATCAATCGGAAAATGCGGCGTGACGCTGACAGCGTCGGAAGGCGCTGCAGTGGGGGCGGGAACGGACACGGATTGCAGAGAGTCGAACATTTCTCAAACTTATTTTCGTTTTTCGTGCGAAGGTTCTTCTGCGACGCGATATACCAGCACCGGTATTTTGCAGCTAGAGAGAACTTTGTTGGTAACGCTGCCCAGCAATGCCTGGCCCCAGCCGCTGCGGCCGTGCGAACCGATGAAAATTAAGTCGCAGGCTTCTTTCTCCGTGACGCGCACGATTTGCTGCGCAGTCGCATCTGAAAATACGGTCATGCCCGTAAACGCCAGGCCTTCGGTATTTGCCGCGTCACGAATGGTTTGCACATACATGTCGCCCGCTTTACGCATGGATTCCATGTACTCTTCTTCCGTGGGAAAACTCGGCGGAATGATTTCCACGAAGACCGGATACTGGTATTCCGGCGCGACAAACAAGCCGACCACCGACGCGCCTAGCTGTTTCGCGAATTCAACGCCCGCTTTGGCTGCGGCGTTCGATATCGGCGATCCGTCCGTAGGTATCAGGATTTTCTTATACATATGCCCCCCTATTGCTGCATGTTGAAAAATTAACACTTTGAAAAAAAATGGGATTGAGAAAACGCAAGCCAGCGAAAAACACTTGCTAAATGCAAACAATTTTTACACTTCGGCGCTTTTCTATGAAAATTATTGCACTTCCAGCGCCAACGCGATGCCTTGTCCGCCGCCGATACATAACGTGACGACGCCACGCGTTAAGCCGTCTCTTTTCATCGAATGTAATAGACGCGTGGTGAGAATAGCGCCGGTAGCGCCGATCGGATGGCCGTGAGCGATCGCGCCTCCTTCGACATTCACGATATCTTCGCGCAATTTGAGTTCGCGTAGGCACGCGAGCGCAATGCCGGCAAACGCTTCATTGATTTCAATGCGCTCGATATCGGTCGTCGTCCATCCGGCACGTGTTAAGGCTTGTTGAACTGCCGGTACCGGGCCGATGCCGAACATACCGGGCTCGACGGCGGCGATGCCGAAGGAGACGAGCCGTGCCATCGGTTGCAGACGAAATTGTTTTACATAGGCGTCGTTCGCGACCAGCATCGCGGAAGCGCCGCTATTCAAGCCGGGCGCATTGCCGGCTGTGATTG
This sequence comes from Burkholderiales bacterium, assembly GCA_016177875.1. Lineage (GTDB taxonomy): Bacteria > Pseudomonadota > Gammaproteobacteria > Burkholderiales > Burkholderiaceae_D > Paucimonas. The sequence goes on along the minus strand of JACOUL010000054.1, from coordinate 66,632 downwards.
TGCCGTCGGGGCGGAAGGCGGGCTTTAACTTGGCAAGCGTTTCGGCGGTAGTTTCCGGGCGCGGATGTTCGTCTTGCAGAAATTGGGACGGCCCTTTTTTGCCCGCGAGTTCGACGGAAACGATTTCTTCGACGAATTTTCCTGCCTGTTGGGCAGCGGTAAAGCGTTGCTGCGAACGGAGCGCCCAGCGGTCTTGGTCTTCGCGCGTGACGCTATACTTGGCAACCAGGTCTTCCGTATGCCATCCGGAGTGTTTCGAAGAATAGGCATCGTGCAAGCCATCGTATAAAAGACTGTCAACCAGCGTGCCATCGCCCAGGCGATATCCCCAACGGGCGCTCAATTCCAAGAACGGTGCCATGTCCATGTTTTCCATGCCGCCGGCAATGGCGCATTGTGCGACGCCTGCCTGAATTTCCAGCGCTGCACTGACGATCGCTTGCGCGCCGGAGCCGCACACGCGATTGACGGTCATGGCATTCACCGATACCGGTAAGCCGGCGCCGATTGCTGCCTGTCGCCCGGAATTCATTTTGGCACCTGCTTGCACAACGTGACCCATGATGACCGTGTCGATGCTGTCGCCGGGTACCCCGGCGCGCGAAAGTGCATGGCGAATTGCGGTGGCGCCGAGTTGGCTTGCGGGAACGGCTTTTAGCGCACCGCCGAACGTGCCTACCGCGGTGCGTACCGGATTGCAGAGAAAAACGGAAGTGGTCATAGAGAAACCTTCTGATCAAAATCAGCGGTGATCCCTCTATGCTAGGCACTTGCACCGTACTGCGTATGACGTGGATCAAAACGGCCGGTGTCGTGTACGAGGCTATTCAATAAGCGACTTGATAGCGGTGTCCCTTGTAGTTAAACACTGCCGCTCTGGGCAACATTTTTTCAAGGACAAGGCCGGGTGCGGCTTCTTCACCTTCGCGCAGCAAGCGTTTGTTGGCCAGTAATTGTCGTTCGCGCGGATTATCGGAGTAAATATAGCCGCCGATGGAAACATTCGGCAGTTCACGCTGAATATTTTCCGGCAGCTCACGCGCACTGAGCGGAGCTTGCTCCTGAGCGTGCGGTGCTTGAACCGGCGCCGGCGCGGCAACGGGCGCGGCGTTCGGCTTCGGAGCTTGGGCAACCGCATCAGGATTTCGCTGTTTATGAACGGGTGCAGGTTTTTCTTTGACGGCGGGCTTGCGCGTTGCGACAGGCGGCGCTTGCGGAGCTGATTCTATTGTGGCCGCTTCGGAGGACAACGTTGCCGGACCAGTTGGAGCGATCGGAGCGATTTCTGTTTGAGATTGCGGCGGATTTTCAGCGGCGACTTGAGAAACTTGTGTCGAAGGCAGCGCCGCGACCGGTGGGGAGATGGATGGTTCGCCCGACGGCGCGCGCCACGGCTGCAGCCAGGCCAACAATGCAACCGCAATCAGACCCGACAGCGCGGCAGCGATCAACCAAGTTTTGCCGCGTGCACCCGTCGCGCGATAGGACAGAGTCGATACGGGCTGCATATGCAAATTCGGCACGGCGCCGAGCTGGCGTTCCGCTTCCGCTTTTTTCAACGCGTCGAGAATATAAGACATGGCTTATTTTCGATGAGCGGCCATGCCGGCTAAAGCATCGGCGACCAGGTGGGGTTCGTCGATGCCGACGGCGTTGTTGAGCAAGATGAGCGTTTGCGGGCCTGCCACGCCATCTGCTTTTAAGCCCTGCGACGCCTGAAAGTCGCGAATTCGGCGCGACATCGCTCGGCTGTAGCGTTGGCCCTGAATATTTTCAATACTGCCGTTCAAGCGGCCGAGTTGCATGGCAACCCAATCGACATCTTCGCCTTGGGCACCGATGCGAATCTTGCCTTGATAGCCAGGCGGCGCCCGCCAGAAAGTGGTGAACTCACCTTTGAAGTGACGTCCCAAGCCCGGCAAACTAACACGCTGGGCTTGGCTGGCACCTGGCAGCCGCAGTGTCGCGGCCGACTGGTCTAGGCCGATGAGCAGGGCGTGATAGCTTGCATTATGCTCGTCGCGTAAGGTGAGAAGAGCAGGTCGATTCAAGCGGCGAATCTCTGCTATGCCGCCGCTGCCTTTAAAGCAGTGGATATTACGTGCCTTTACGACCGCGCATGCATTGCCTTGTTTAATGGCGACGCCCCATAGTTGCCCCAGCAAACGAAAGGCGGCAAGTTCATCGCGCATGGCGAGCGTGAAGCGGCCATTCAAGTCGGCCACCGTTTCGCCGGAAGTCGCAATCGATTGAAGCGCAGCCGATTTACGCGAAATATCCGCTAGGCTTTCGCTGGTTTGTGAAGACGACATGCCTAAGGTCGGAAAGGACCGCAGCAGTCGGCTCATGCGGGATTCGTTTGTATCCGACAACTGGCGCGACAGTTTAATCGTCGTGCCGGATGCATTTTCCGTCGTCAGCAATACGTCGCTGCCGCCATTCGGCTTGCCGTGCGTGGCCCAAGCGATGGCGCCGGCCAGAACGCTGGCGCCGAGTGCGCTCGCTCCCAACATTTGCCAGCGCCGCCGCAGGGTGTCCGGGTTCGTGCCGAACACTTCGTGCGCCGCCTGATCGATCATGAGCCGGGTGATTTCACGCGAATTGCCGGCATAGGCGCCCAGCAGCGCGCGATCGCAGAGCAAATTGATTCGGCGCGGCACCCCGCGCGTCAGCGCATAAATGCGCGGCACCAGCGTGCTCGGGAATGGCGATACGCCGACGCATCCCGCGACCGCGCAGCGGTGCTGAATATATGCAGCCGTTTCCGGAACAGACAGCGCGCCCAAATGGTAGCGGGCAATGACGCGTTGAGCCAATTGTTCCAATTCCGGCCGGGCCAGCATAGAGCGCAGCTCCGGTTGGCCGATCAAGATAATTTGGAGGAGCTTTTTCTCGTTGGTTTCGAGATTGGTTAAGAGACGCAACTGCTCTAATACCTCGGGCGCCAGATTTTGCGCTTCATCGATGATGAGCACATTGTTGAATCCCTCGGCGTGGCTTTTGAGCAGCGCGGCGTTCAGCGCGTCGAAGTAATCCTTGGCCGACTTGGTGACGGGCGCTTGAATGCCGAATTCGTCGCAAATGGTTTGCAGCAGCTCGTTGACTGTCAAGCGCGGATTGAAAATATAGGCGACGCGGCAATTGGCAGGAATCTGCTCCAGCAGGCAGCGGCAAATGGTCGTCTTGCCGGCGCCGATTTCGCCCGTCAGCAATACGAAGCCCCCGCCGCTGCCGATCCCGTAGAGCAGGTGTGCAAGCGCCTCGCGGTGCCGCTCGCTCATAAACAAATAGCGAGGGTCGGGCGCGATAGAGAAAGGCGCTTGGTTAAGTTGGAAGAATTGGGTGTACAACTTGATTTTGCATCCGGGATTCCAAGGGCAAATAGGCTAGCACAAAGCCTTGCCGTGCGGTTATGCGGCACGGCAAAGTGTTGTGCCGGGCAGGGAATCGCCCGAAGCCGATTGTCCTGTTCGCGAAGGCACATTACAATCGGGCAACACCTTCCTGAACGGAATTCCCTTGGCTCGACTTCCCCGCTATTTTTTGCGCTTGCTTTGTGTTGCATGCGCCACTCTGGGCGGCGCGGCGGCGGCTGATCAGAGCGCGGCGGTGCATGTGCGTGGTTCGACCACGTTTTTGCCGATGGCGCAACGCGTGGCGGAAGCCTATATGACGGATTATCCGAACAGGCGCATCGTGTTGAACGGCGGCGGAACCCAGCGCGGTTACAAGTCGGTGATTGATGGTAGCGCCGATATTGCTTTAGCCAGCGGGCCGGTATCGCCGGAGCTGCAAAAGGAAGCCGATCGATCGGGAATGAAGCTGGTCAATGAAACGGCTGCGTACATGGCGATCGTCGCGGTGGTGCATCCGTCCAATCCGCTCAGCGGCTTAACGCGTGCCCAATTGAAAAAAATTTTCAGCGGACGTGCCGGCGATTGGGGTGGGGTGGGCGGCAGACCGGGCGCGATCAACGTGTTAGTCGGTCCGCCTTCCGGCGGCGTGACGGAAGTCTGGAAGGAAACCATTCTCGGCGAAGACGCGACCTTTACGCCGAAAGGCATTGTCATGGATGCCCGGCAGCGCATCGCAGCGGTGGCAGCCGATCCTTCGGCCATCACTTTTGTCGCGTTCGGCAGCGTGCTGACGAACGTGAAAGCGCTTGCAGTCGATGGCGTGGCGGCGAATCCGCAGACATTGGCCGATAGCCGTTACCCATTGCGCGCGGCCTTGATGCTTGCTGCAAGCGACAAGGCCTCGCCGGCCGCAAAAGATTTCATCCGTTATTTTTCATTGCCGCATAAGGGCATGCAATTTGCCGGCATGATCAAGGCTCGTCAGCAGCAGCGTGCGGAGGCGCGGCATGAATAGGCGCCGCTGGCTGCTGGCCGCGGCTGCTGCAATGGCGGCGGCAAATGCGCATGGAATTTCGCTGCCGTGGCGTATGTCGGCCAAGGCAAAGCGCAAAGTATTGTTGATCGCAGGGACCAGCCTGATGCAAAAGCTGAATCAAGCGCTGGCCCAGGAATTTTTATCGCATCGCCGGAATATCGACATCGTTGTCGAGAAGGGCGGTTCGCTGCCCGCGTTAATCGCGTTGAAGCGTGGCGCGATCGATATCGCGGCGGTCGATCGGGACCTGGCGGTGGACGAGGATGATCTGCGCACGCGCGCTTGTTTGGTTGCACGCGGCAGTGTGGGGTTTGTGGTGAATTCCCAGTCGCCGGTCAAGGCGCTGTCCAATAGTCAGCTGCGTGCCCTATTCCTGGGGCGTGTCGGCAATTGGAAACAAGTCGGCGGACCCGACGCACCGGTTCATTTGATTTCGCGCACATCCGGTTCGAAAACGCGCGCGTTTGTCGAAGACGTTGTGCTCGCCGGAGAAGACATCGGTTCAACGGCATGGGAAGCCGCTACGGCAGGTGAAATGGCCGAGCGGGTAGCGGCCGATCCTTATGCAATCGGTTATCTCGCTTTGCAAGATAAGCAAGACGCGATGAAATTTTCTTATGTTGCGGTCGATGGCGTCGAGGCGACGACGGCCACCATCTTGAGCGGACGATATCCCTATACGCAATCCCTCTACTTGGTGACGCAGGCGATCAAAGAGGGGTTGGCGGCCGAGTTTGTCGCATTCGCTCAAAGCCGTGCCGGACAGGACATCGTGCGGCGCTTGAATTTTATTCCTGTTCGGTGAGGGGAGCATGAGCGATCCAGCCGCCAAACTTCTTGACGATTTTCTGCATCGGCTGCAGAGAAACGCGCGAGTGCGCAAATTCTTGGCTGTGATGCTGGCGATCGCTTCCTTATGCGCGGTTGTTTATTTTATTTACGACATCGTCCCGCGCACGTATTCGCTGAGCATTACCGGCGGCGATATTCTCAGCAATCGCCATTACCTGGCCAAGGTACTGCAGGAAGAAGCGGTCAACAAAGGCGTGTCGCTGGAAATTCGGCCGACGCCGGGGTCGCTCGAAGCTTTGGCGCTGGTCGACGAAGGCAAGCTGGATTTGGCTTTCATCCAAGGCGGATTGGAAAGCCGTCAGCAAAACGTGGTTCATGTGGCGACGGTGGCCCCGGAATTGCTGCACTTGCTGGTGCGCCCCGACATCAAGGAATTCGGCGAGCTGCGCGGTAAGCTGATCAATTTCGGCGCCAAGCAGGGAGGAACGCGCGTGATTGCGCGTCAAGTGCTGGAGTTCTCCGGGCTGATCGAAGGCATCGACTACGTCGAGTCCAATATCGGCGCGGAAGATTTGTTGACCATGCGCGCCGACCGGCTGCCGGATGCCATCGTATTGACTTCTTTTGCGCCGTCCGACATTGCCGATTTTATGGTGCGGCAGCGCGGTTACCGCTTGTTGGAAATTCCCTTTCCCGGCTCGCTGGCCTTGCGTTTGGGCTGGGTGGCCGACAGCAAGATATTGGCTTATACGTACAGCGTGAGCCCGCCGGTGCCGGCGCAAGATATCAGGACGGTAGGCGTCAATTTGCATTTGGTGGCTAACCGCAATGTCGATCCGCGCGCCGTGTATCAAGTGCTGGAAAGTTTGTTCGATCCGGCGCTTGAGTCGAGGCTGAAGATGAAGCTGAATGAGAGCGAATTAACAGTGCCGTCAGGGTTTGCGTTGTCAGAAGGCAGCCGCCATTTTATAGGGCGTAAGAACCCGGTGTTTTCCGCAGAAACACTGGATAGAATCAAGGCGTTGTTCGGCTTGATTTTGTCGATCGTGTCGACAGTATTGTTGATTTTTAAGTGGTTCAAGGGAGAGCCTGCCGGAGAGCCGGGCACAGAAAGGAAGCAGGATGCAAAGTGAGATAAGCATCGCGCCGCCAATAGGTAGCGACACGCAGATTAAAAATAAGACCTTGATTGAAAGCTTGTTGGAGGATGAGTTACTGGCCAAGTGTTCTTACCAGAGCTTGGCTCGCTTGCTGCCGCAAGTCAGCGAAAAACACATCGGCGCCGGTCAAATAATTTATGCGGCGAGCGAATCGGCGACGCATTTTTATTTGCTGGTTGCCGGCAACGTCAAGCTGGTATCCCCGCAGGGGAGGGAAGCCGCTCTGCTTCACGGCCGCTTCGGAGAGGAAGCGGCATCGGACGCCGACCACTACATGACCGATGCCATCGCCGTCAGCGACGTCTCAATGTTGGCGATTCCACGATCCGCTATGGCAAGCCTCATCGATGCGAATCCGGTGCTCAAAACCGATTTGCTGTTTTCCTTGGCCAGCCATTTGTCCGGCGAGAAGCTGCAGCGCAAATCGGCAAGCGCGTCAAAAAAAGAAGAAACCGGTACCAGCGTGGCGACCATCGCCGGCTGGTTGCTGGCGTCTGTCTTGCCCTTGCTGGTGCTATACCGCGGTAACGAACTTGGCTTGGAAAGAGGCGCGCTCATTTTCCTGGCGATTTTTTCCGCCACCGTGGTGATGTGGGTATTTAGTTTGGTGGATGACTACATTCCCGGATTGTTCGCGCTGGTAGCGACGCTTGTCACCGGGCTGGTTCCGGCGCCCGTAATTTTGTCCGGGTTTGCCTCCGATGGCTTTTTAATGGCGCTATCCACGCTCGCGCTGGGTACAGTCGTCGTCACCTCCGGTTTGAGTTATCGCATGATGCTGTCGTTATTGATACGGTTGCCGAATACGCAGTTTTGGCATTTCACCGGATTAATGCTAACCGGCACGCTGCTTACGCCGATCATTCCAACGGCTAACGGAAGAGTCGTGCTGGTCGCGCCTTTCTTTTCCGACATGGTCGACAACCTAAATTTGAAGCGGCAAGGACGAGCGGCGACTAAGTTGGCGGTTGCCTGTTTCGGCGGCGCCAGTATGTTTTCCGCGATGATCCTGACCAGTAAGTCGGTCAACTTCGCCGTGTTCGGTTTATTGCCGCCGCAATTGCAAGATCATTTTCAATGGCTGACTTGGCTCTTGGCCGGCGCGGTCGCCGCCGCCGTGCTCATTCTCGTCAATGGTATCGGCGCGTATTTCTTATTCCGTAATCAGGAGCTGCCGCATCTGCCCAAGGAACGCTTGGCGGAGCAGCTGCGCTTATTAGGGAAATTGAAAAATCGCGAATGGGCGGCGCTCATCGGCGCGGCGTTCATGTTGATCGGAATCGTCACCAGTTCTATCCACAAAGTGCAGCCGCCATGGTTGGGTTTCGCCATGCTGTTCGGGCTTCTTTTGTGCGGCACGCTGCGTAAAAAGGAATTGAAGGAAAAGGTCGATTGGACTTTTCTCTTGTATCTGGGCGGCATCACGGGGATTGTGGCGACGTTTAATTACCTTGGCCTGGATGCATTATTGGGATCGGCGCTGCCGGGTTTGGGTGCTTATATGCGCACTAATTTTCCCTTGTTTATTCTGATCCTATTCGTCGTCATCAATGTGATGCGATTGGCGGTGCCGATCAACGCCACTGTCGTTATTCTCGCGGCGGTGCTGCTGCCGTTGGCGGAAATCCACGGCGTCAATGCATGGGTGCTGGGATTCATCATTCTGATGCTCTCGGAAATCTGGTTCATGCCCTACCAATGTTCCTATTACTTGCAGCTGCAGGAAATGAATCGAGAGTCGCCGCTCTATGATGAAAAGTCCTTCCTGCGTTTTAACGCATTGATGAATTTTGCGCGTTTGGCGGCGGTATACGCCTCGCTGCCGTTTTGGAAAATGTTGGGGATGCTATGAAAAAAATCTCCGCGCAGAATTTCATGATCGGCCTGTTTTTGGCCGGTTCGCTGGCGCTCCTGGTTTGGTTTAACGTCAGCCGGCCGACGATCTTGGTTTTACATAGCTATGCAACCGATTATTCGTGGGTGCGTGACGTCAACCTCGGCATCAATCGCGTCTTGAAGAGCAAATCGCTGTATGGTGTGCGGTGGTATTACATGGATACAAAACGTCATCCGGAGCCCGAGTATAAAAGGACAGCGGGCACTGCCGCGCGCGCCGTGATCGAGAAGATGCAGCCGAACGTCATCATTGCCATTGATGACGATGCACAGCAATTTGCAGCCAAAGCATTTATTAATCACCCCAAGATCAATGTCATATTCAGCGGCGTGAATAACGAAGCGAGCGACTATGGCTACGACAAGGCGAAAAATGTCACGGGCTTGCTGGAGCGTTTACCCTTGCCTGCCATTCGAGAGGCGCTGCAGATGTCGGATAGTTTACAGTCCTTGGGACGTCCGGTGCGCCTGGCGTTTTTAGGCGATACCTCCGGAACGGTGAAAGGTGACGCGCATCAGGTTAAACAATTTGACTGGGCGCCGGTGCAATTGGTCGACTCGAAGCTTGTGCCTACCTTCCCGGAATGGCAGGCGGCTTTAAATGAGCTGGGCGGAAAAGCGGATGTGATTTTAGTGACGAATTACCGGGGCCTGAGGCGTTCGGACACGGATAAAGCCTTGGTGTCCGCCAAAGAAGTGGTTGCATGGACTGAAGCGCATGCCAAGATTCCGGTCTTATCCGGGAACGGTTTTTATACGGAGGACGGCGGCATGCTGGCAATCGGTACTTCGCCGTACCAGCAAGGCGAAGCGGCCGCCGCGATGGCTTTGCAAATTATCGTTGACGGGAAAAAGCCGAATGAGATACCCATCAGGCGCTCCAACCAATTCATCGTGACCATGAGCGCCTCCAAGATGAATGCACGCCAATTTAAGTTGCCGCAAGTGTATGAAGCGGCGGCGCGCACGGGAGATAAATACTTCCCTTAGCTTCATCCCCGATCCTACGCATTTCGCGCCGGATTTTCGGCATTTTGTCTCAAACCGCTGGTTTTGCTAAGGCGGAAACATGAATATGACAGCAGTAGAACTCGTTTAATAAACAAGGGAGCCTGTCATGTTCGCAGAAATTTTTCAGCACGTTCCGCGCTGGGTTTGGATTTTGTTGGCCGCATTGATCGCAATCGGCATTTCGCAATCGTTTCCGCGCCGTAGATCGATACGCAGCGCGACGCTGTTTCCGGTCGCGATGATTGGATTGTCTTTTTATGGCGTCGTCTCCGTGTTCCCATATCAAGCGGGAGCACTGGCGGCTTGGCTGGCCGGCGTTGCGGCTGCGGTGATGGCCTCAATGGCTATCGGCGTATGGAGCGATATTCGCTGGTCGGATGCAGACGAGCGTTTGCTGGTTCCGGGTAGCTGGGTGCCGCTGATGCTGATTCTCGGCATTTTTATCGTGAAGTTCGGCGTCGGCGTTGCTCTCGCCATGCATGCCGAATTGGCGCGCGATACGCTCTTTGCGGCATTGATCAGCCTGGCTTACGGCGCATTCAGCGGCGTCTTTTTCGCCCGTGGTTTGGCGATGTGGAGAGTCGCGCGGAACGCGTTGCAGCTTCGTTTGGCTGCATAAGGCACGTCGTCCCATTCGTATTGCTAGACGCAGGTAGGAGGTGAATCATGACCCAGATTGGAAAAATGCTGCTCTTTGTCGTTCCCCCGGTGGTGATTTCCATCGCCCTGATAGAAGCGATCGTACTGTCGCGTCGACAGGCATATGACTGGCGTGCGTTTGGCGTGTCGGCGTTCGATTTGGTGACGCGCTTGCTGGTTAACGTCTTCCTGCCTTTATCCATCGCGACGCCGGTGGTGGCTTGGGCGGCCAACCATCAGTTGACGACCATCCCTCTTGATGGATGGGGCGCGGGTATCGCCTTATTTTTGGGCCAGGAATTCTGCTATTACTGGTTTCACCGCGCAGCGCATCGGGTTCGCTGGTTTTGGGCCAATCACTCGGTGCATCACTCGCCGAATGAATTGAATTTATCTGCCAGCGTGCGTCTCGGTATTCTCGGCAAGTTTTCGGGTACTGCTTTGTTTTTCGTGCCTTTAATTTGGCTGGGGTTCGATCCGCGCATCGTATTTACTGTGATTACGCTGAATCTGCTTTACCAATTCTGGATTCATGCGACGTGGATACCGAAGCTCGGCTGGCTTGAAGGCATTCTCAATACGCCTTCTTCGCATCGCGTCCATCATGCCGCCAATTTGGAATACTTGGACGCAAATTACGGCGGCGTGCTGCTCATTTTCGATCGAATGTTCGGTACTTATATTCCGGAACGAGACGACCTGCCGTGCCGCTACGGATTGGTCCATCCACAGACGAGCTATAACCCGGTGCGAGTGGAATTTTCGGAATGGTTCAGCATGTTGCGCGACGCGGCTACTGCGCGCAGCTTACGTGCTTTTTTCGGATATTTATTCATGCCGCCCGGATGGCGTCCGCATGGCGAGGGGCATACCACGGAAGACTTGCGTGCTCGCCATGCAAAAGACAAAGCGCTGCCGATTTCGGTTAATCCATCATTCGATTCCTATTAAACCGGCGGATGATAAGGTTCGACGTGCGGCTCTTTATGTTCGCGAATGATGTCGGCGCACGAATCGACTGCGATCGGATCGCTCGCGGGGAAGGTCATTTCAATAGCGGAATCGAGCATGATGTCTTCGGCGGCCTCACATGCGGGCATTTGTTCTTCCATAAAATCGGCAGGCTGTTCAACCGGATCGCTTGCCGGAAAAGATTCCCTGATGGCTTCATCCAGAAGAAATTCCTCATGCGTGTCTTGGGCAACTTCTTGATTGAGCGTATGCCGTGGCGTATCTCCCTGTGATGAAGGCAGGCGTTTGGAAGATTGCGGATTTACATCTTTGCTCGCGTGCTTTTCCTCTCTACGTGTTCCAGGCATGATTTTCTCCGGTTGCGATTGGTTCACACTCAGCTGCTTCTAATTGGATGTAAGCATCGCGAGAAAGTTTGCCGGTGCCTGTGAAAATTCATTGATGCCGACATGAAATTTTTGGCATGTTGCGTTAGCTCAAATAGCCTTCGCATCATGTGCCGTGAACGTATGCGAGCTCACTAGAATGGGGTGATCGAAATTCTGCGGAAAGCGCGATGACAACCTTCGCCGCATTGGATACAGTACTGTTGGCGCGTCTGCAGTTTGCTTTTACCGTCAGCTTTCACATCGTATTTCCGGCCTTCACCATCGGCCTGTCGGCGTATATCGCCACGCTGCTCGTCCTTTGGCAGCGTACCGATCGAGCGCTGTATTTATCGCTGGCGCGCTTTTGGACGCGGATATTTGCAGTGTCGTTTGCAATGGGCGTCGTGTCCGGGATCGTATTGTCCTACCAGTTCGGCACCAATTGGAGCCGGTTTTCCGTCGTCGTCGGCAATACCATCGGTCCGCTGATCGGTTATGAAGTTTTAACGGCTTTCTTTTTGGAGGCGACCTTTCTCGGTGTGTTGTTGTTCGGCCGCGAGCGCGTCCCGCAGTGGTTGTACGTCGTGTCGGGCATTGTCGTTGCGCTCGGCACGGCTTTATCGGCGTTCTGGATTTTGGCGGCGAATAGCTGGATGCAAACGCCGGACGGCTTCACGATCCGCAACGGCATTGCGATGCCGGAATCGTGGTTCCGGATTATCTTCAACCCGAGTTTCCCCTATCGCTTTGCGCACATGGTGATCGCGGCTTACTTGACGACGGCGCTGGTAGTGGTGGCGACGGCGGCCCGATACATTGTGGAGCGGCGCTTCGCCGACGAAGCGCGCATCATGCTGAAGATGGGATTGGCGATGGTGGTAATCCTCGCGCCTTTGCAAGTCTGGGTCGGCGACTTGCATGGATTGAATACAGCTGCGCACCAGCCCGCCAAGATCGCCGCCATCGAGGCGCATTGGGATGGTTCGAAGCCGGCGCCGCTCGTGCTATTCGCGTGGCCGGACGAACAGGAGGAGCGTAATCGCGCCGAGCTTTCGATACCTGGCCTAGGCAGTCTTATCATTCGCCACGATCCCGATGGCTTGTTCCCCGGACTGAAGGATTTTTCGGCGAAGGAGCGGCCGCCGGTGTGGCCGGTGTTTTGGGCGTTTCGGGTGATGGTAGGGCTTGGTCTCCTCATGCTTTTTATCGGCTTTGCCGGTGCCGTGCTGTGGTGGCGCGGTAAGTTGTTGCAGGCGCGGTGGTTTTTGCGGCCGCTTCGGCATGCATGGCCGCTAGGCTTCATCGCTATCCTAGCCGGATGGATGGTGACGGAAATCGGCCGTCAGCCTTGGCTTGCTTATGGTTTGCTACGCACTGCGGATGCTGTGTCGCCTATTGCGCCGGTAACCGTGGCGGTGTCGCTTGCGCTGTTCGTGCTCGTCTACGGCGTGGTGTTTTCCATCGGGATTGTTTACATCCGCAATTTGATCCGGCTCGGCCCGCCGGAAAAAGAGATCACACCCGAACCTGCGAGCGGTTTGCCCAATCGCCCTCTATCGGCGGCGGAGACTGCGCGATGAGCAATCTCGAATTCACCTTGCCTATTATTTGGGCACTGTTGATCGGCACCGCGGTGGCGCTTTACGTGGTGCTCGATGGTTTCGATCTTGGCATCGGCATTCTCTTTCCATTCTTTCGTGAAGAAGCCGAGCGTGATCAAATGATGCGTTCTATCGCTCCCTACTGGGACGGTAACGAAACATGGTTGGTGCTGGGCGGCGGCGGATTGTGGGTTGCCTTTCCGCTGGCCTATGCTGTCGTGATGCCGGCTTTGTACCTGCCGGTGATCATGATGCTGCTGGCGCTGATATTTCGCGGCGTGGCGTTTGAATTTCGCGGCGTCGCCAAGCCTCGTCATCACAAATGGGATGTCGCGTTTTCCGCAGGATCTGCAGTTGCAGCATTCGCGCAGGGCACGGTATTAGGCGGATTGCTGCAAGAGATACGTGTCGAGAACAATCAATTTGCCGGCGGCGCGCTCGATTGGCTGACGCCGTTTTCGTTGATGTGCGGCGCGGCGCTGGTGGTGGGCTATGCTTTGCTCGGCGCCGCCTGGCTGATGATGAAAACTACCGGGCCGGTAGAGTCGCGAGCACGCCGCCTGGGAACGCCGCTGCTCGCCGGATTACTGGCATTCATTGCGCTGGTGAGTATTTGGACACCGCTGCAGATTCCTCGCATCGCCGAGCGCTGGTTCCATCTGCCGGACTTTTATTACCTTGCGCCGATTCCGCTTGCTGCTTTATTGTTGGCATGGCTTTGCCGGGAGGGCATTCGTGCCGGCAAATCGCTGCAGCCGTTTGCCTGCGCCGTGGCCTTGTTTTTGCTCGCGTATGTAGGGCTGCTACTGTCGAATGTGCCGTATTTGGTGCCGCCCTCGCTCACGGTATGGCAGGCCGCGGCCGATCCTGCTTCGCAAGTTTTCATGCTGATCGGCACGGTGATTCTGTTGCCCTTAGTATTGTGTTACATGGCGTTTGTATTTTGGGTATTTCATGGCAAGGTGCAGCCCGGCGAAAGCTACCATCATTAGGTTGCGGTCAGCCAGGGCTGGTCTATGCGTTGACATAGAGCAATCGCAAATACCTTTTTCCGTGGAAATATCATGGTATCGATGATGCCAAGAAGGTAAGCTATCGGCCTGAGTGTCGACAACTTATTCAGGCCAGTGACTGACTCCTTACCGAATTTCCCTAGATCAATCGCAGCCGGATTTCTGATCGCCGTGTTTTGCATGGTACTTGCGCCGATCAATGTATGGGCACAAGCGGCCGGCTATGCCGTGCAACTGCGCGGTGCGGGCGACTTTGCAGCGCTGCTGGATCGGCATCTGGAAATTCGCCGGCATGCGTCCGATGTCGACATGACGCAAGAAGAGCTGCAAAGATTAATGGGCGCCGGTGAAAAACAAGTCCGCGATTTGCTGGCGACCGAAGGACATTTTTCAGCGCGGGTGGAATCCAAGCTGTTCACCGAAAATGGCCGTTACGTCGTGCGTTACGACATCGAGCCGGGACCGGCTACCGTTGTGGAAAACGTCGACTTGCGTTTTATCGGCGAGCTGGCCGAGGGGCCGCATGCCGATGCCCGGCGCATCGAGCGTTTGAAGCGCCAATGGCGGCTCGATCCCGGCGAGCGATTCCGCCAAGCGGATTGGGAGGTATCCAAGAATGCGTTGCTTGCCGACTTGATTAATCGTGGATATCCGGCCGCCAAAATTACGCAGAGCCAAGCGCGCATCGATCCCGAAAAGCGCCGTGCGCAGCTGACGGTGAATGTCGACACCGGCCCGCTATTCACCTTCGGGCAATTGCAGGTCAAAGGATTGAAGCGTTATTCGCATGAGCGCATTCAAACGCTGAATCCGATTCAAGCTGGCGAGCCCTACTCGCAAGATAAGCTCACCGAATTGCAATCGCGCCTGCAGGACAGCGGTTATTTCAGGACGGTGTTTGCCACTATCGACGTCGACACCGAACATCCGCGTGCGGTGCCGGTGCGTGTCGAAGTGACGGAAAGCGAACGTCGCCGGCTTGGCCTGGGCATCGGCTTTTCCACGGATGCCGGGCCGCGCGCGCAAATCAAATGGATGGATCGCGAATTTCTCGCGCACGACTGGCGCCTGGAATCCGAGTTGCGCGTGGACCGCAAGACGCGCATCGCCGGCGCCGATGTCTATTTTCCGCAGCGCGAGGAAGGATGGTTTCGCGGCTGGTATCCCAGTATCGGCACCCATCTTGAACGCTCCGACGTCGAAGGTGAAAAAATCAATAAGGCGCGTACCGATCTGCGCTTCGCCAGTCCCGATAAGCAAGATGAAGATGTCTGGGGTTTGTCGTATCTGACCGACCGTCAATATTTGCCCAACGATTACGTCAACAATCGTCAAGCGCTCATCGTGTCGTACACCTACACGCGGCGGCGAGTAGACAGCCTATTGAATCCCAGGCGCGGCCATGTATGGTCCGTCGAAGCGGGAGGCGGTCCGCGCGGCTTTTTCAATCAAGCCAACATCGGCCGGGTGACGGCGCGCGCCAATTGGCTCGTGCCCTTGGACCGCCGTTGGCATGCCTTGTTGCGCGGGCAGGTCGGCAAGGTGATTGGCGCCGGCCGCGAGTTGGTGCCGGCGGATTTATTGTTTCGCACCGGCGGCGATCAAAGTGTGCGCGGCTATGCCTATAACAGCTTAGGGGTCTTGCAAAACGGCGCGGTGGTCGGCGGTTTGGTCGAAGCAGTGGCAAGCGCGGAGTTGGTTTATCGGATCACGCCGACCTGGGGTGTGGCCGTTTTTCGCGATTCGGGCAATGCCGCGGATTCCTGGCGCGATTTACAGTTCAAGCACGGCACGGGCATCGGCGCGCGCTGGCGCAGTCCGATCGGGCCGGTCAATATCGATCTCGCGTATGGCCATGCGACTCGTCAAGCGCGTTTGCATTTTTCGGTGGGGTATGGCTTCTGAGTCCCCCAAGAAAGCGCTTGGCCGTCGCAAGCGATGGATAGGTTTATCGCTTGCGATTTTCCTCCTGCTCATTGCATTGATGGGCGTTGCCGCCTGGCTGATAGGCAGCGAAAGCGGCGCGCGCACCGCCATCGCGGCGCTTTCGTCGCGTTTGCCGATTCAGATGCAGGCGGAAGGCGTGCATGGGCGTTTAGCCGATGCCTTGCGCATCCGACGCTTGGAAATTCAAAGCAAAAATCAAAAGCTTGTGTTGAGCGATGTGCGATTGGCGTGGCGCCCTTGGGAGTTGCACCGCGGCGTATTGCACGTCACATCGCTGCGCGCTGCCCAGCTGACGATAGCCAACAAGATCGACCAGCAGCCTGAACCGCTCCATCTTCCGGACAACATCGCGTCGCCGATTGCTTTGCAATTCGATAGCGTACAAGTCGATGGCGGCGAAATTGCCTGGGGGCCGGTGACGGTGGCCAAATTCGGCGGAATCGCTTTCGATTTGAATTTCGATCATAAGCGCTATGCGCTCAATCTACAGCGCCTGGCCGCGCAGTCCGTCACGGAAGGGCGAACATTTGCCGGCGACTTGGCAGGACAGGCGACGTTAGTTGTCGCGAGACCCTACGCCCTTCGGGCGAAGGTCACCAGCAGGGGTGAGGCAAAGTTAAGCCAGCAAAGCTACGGTCTCCAAGGCCGGCTTGATTTGAATGGATCGTTAGCGGAGATTCAGGCAGCCCTGGATTTTCGCGTGCGGAATGCAAATGTAAAGGGCAGGGCGATCTTCAAGCCGTTTTCCGGTCAGGCGATTTCCGATGCACTGGTTACGGCGCGCGCTTTGAATCTGGCCGATCTTGATGAGCGCCTGCCGCATTCCGCGCTTGATCTCGATTTGACTGCCGATCATTCCGGAAGCGGACGCTTGTCAGTGAAAAATACGCGCAGCGGTCCCATGGACGCGCATGCCATTCCACTCGATACGCTTGAAATGGAATTTCGCCAGCAGTCGGGAAAATTTTTGTTCGATCGGATCCGCGCGGCGCGCGGCCCAGCGACGCTCGCCGGCAAGGGCAGCTATGCCGACGGCGCGCTCGCATTAGCTTTGCAGGCCGACCGGCTTGATTTGCGCGCAATTAACAGCCGCTTGCAGTCCACACGTCTGAGCGGCGCAATCGATTTACAGCATGCAGCCGGTAAACAAGTCTTCGGCATTGAATTAAAGCAGCCGCTCGCTCGCCAAACCGCCTCCGTCGCTGCGCATGGTGAATTGGCGGATCAGAGACTTGCCATCGACCGCGCACACCTAGCCTTAGGGACAGGGCGGCTGGATTTATCCGGACATTGGGACCTTGCCGGGGCACAGACTTTTGCCGCCGAGGGTCGCGCCAGTCATTTTCGTTTGCAGGATATCGGGCGTTTCGAACGCTTACCGGCTATCGATATCAATGGCAATTTTTCGATACGCGGCGCGCGGCTGCCGAAATTAAATGCGGATATTTCCTTTCGCATCAACCAGAGCAAGATTGCGGAGCAAGCGTTGCAAGGCGAGGGGCAAGCTCACTGGCGTACCGATCGTCTAGTCGTCCCGAAACTGGAGCTCACTGCCGGCGATAACCGCCTGCACGCCAACGGCGAACTGTCGCAAGGCATATCGCGTCTCGTGTTTGCCTTGGATGCCCCTAAGCTGGAACAACTCGGTCCGGACTTCGGCGGCCAGCTGCGGCTCAACGGCAATGCCGGCGGCAATTTTCATCAGCCACGCGTGCAAGCGCAATGGTCGGCAAATAACTTGCACTTGCCGAGCGGCTTGAAGATTAATGCATTCGCTGGAAAGGCCGAACTGGAAATCGGCGGTTCGCCCCGCTCGCCATTGCAAGTTGATGCGCGTGCGCAGGGCTTGGCTGTCGGGCGGATCGCGGTGCGCGAACTGACGCTTGCCGCCAATGGCACGGCGGGACGTCATACCGTCGAGGCATCGATGTCTGAAGAGGCGCAGCAATGGAATGTCAAGGCGATCGGTGCTCTCGAAAAAGCCGCGGCCGGCTTGCAGTGGAACGGTGAAATTCAACATTTCAGCGGCGCCGGGCGCTACGTCGGCCGCTTGACCGCTCCCGCCGCACTTTTCATCTCGCCTGCGCAGGTAAGGCTTGAGCGGGCGCGTGTCGAAGGCGATACCGCCGCGATCGTGATTGAACGGTTTACACGCGATGCCGACGGCATCGCAACGCGCGGCCGTTTCGAGCGCTTACAAATTGCGCCTTTCCTAAAATTTTCCAGCGTCGATCCGGCGCTTGCGACGGACTTGCTTCTTGCCGGCGAATGGGATGTCGGCATCGGCGACACCGTCAGCGGTAGTTTCAGCGTGCGGCGGCAAAGCGGCGATTTGGTCATTAAGAGCAGCGCGCCCTTGGCGCTTGGATTGCAACGCTTAGACGCAAAAGCGAATGCAGACCGCGGCCAGTTGAGCCTGCAATTCGACGCCGCTGGTCGTTTGCTCGGTAACGTTGCCGTGCAGATGCGCGCTGCAACGGGCAGCGGTGCCGGTCGATTTTCCATCGCGCCGCATTCCGCTCTCGCAGGAAGCGCCAGGATCGACGTGCCCTCGCTTGCGTGGGCGGGTCCGCTGATTTCTCCGGCGATTCTTACCGAAGGACGGATGCAGGGCGATATCCGGCTCAGCGGAAGCGCCGCCTCGCCGCACGTGAATGGGCAAATTGCCGGCAGCAGACTGCGCTTGTTCTTGACGGAAATCGGCGTCGATTTACGCGAAGGTGTGCTCGACGCCAGCTTTCAAAACGACGTTCTTCAATTAAAAAATTTGAGCTTTCAGAGCGGCGATGGGCGCGTCGCCGCGTCAGGCCCCGTGCACTTGGGGATGGGTAACCTGGCCGCGCAAATCGATTTGCGCGCCGAGCGTTTCGCTGTGTTTAACCGTAGCGATAGAAAGCTGGTGGTGAGCGGCAGCGGCAATGTCGGTTTGCGCGAAGGCTCGGCGGCGGTCAAGGGTACAGTCAATGTCGATAGCGGATTTTTCGATCTCGGCCGGCCTGATATGCCGCAATTGTCGGACGATGTGGTGGTGCTTGGCCGCGAGCAAAAAGGCGCAGCCCGCCTTGCCCTGTCGCTCGATGTCGATGTGGGTTTCGGACAGGGTGTGGCATTGCGCGGACGCGGATTGGAAGGCGTGTTAACCGGCCAATTGCATTTGAGCGCTGTGCCCAAACAAACTTTGCGGGCACAAGGCGCACTGCAAGTAAATAAAGGAACTTACGCCGCTTATGGCCGCAAGCTGGCAATCGAGCGCGGCGAGTTGCGCTTCAGCGGCCCGCTGAATAATCCGGCGCTCGATATTCTCGCCATGCGGCGCGGTCAGGAAGTGGAGGCGGGCGTCGCCGTGCGCGGCACCATGCTGGCACCGCGCGCGACGCTGGTATCCGAGCCCTCCGTTCCTGAGGCCGAAAAATTGTCGTGGCTCGTATTGGGGCGTGGTTTATCCGGCGTCGGCGAAGGCGACGTGGGTTCGCTGCAAAGCGCGGCCGGCGCTTTGTTGTCGGAAGGCGCGATGGGAAGCGTGCAATCGCGCTTGGGATCGGCGATCGGATTGGATGACCTGAATATCGGCACGTCGCAAAACAAATTGCAGCAGCGCATCGTCACCGTCGGAAAACAAGTGTCCGACCGCCTATATGTCGGTTACGAGCAAGGGTTGGAGACTGCGAGCAGCGTACTGCACTTGCGTTATACCTTGTCGCGTCGGCTGACCTTGGAGGCCGAGGCCGGCGCGCGCAGCGCATTGTCGCTCTTCTTCAATTTTTTGTTTGAGTAAGTGATCGAGCCTGGTTTAGTAGGTTTTGTGGCCCAACTCATGGACCACAACGCCGACGTGAGCCGGTGTTTCAGCAAGCCAACCTGCTTGCTCGATTGCGCGTAAAGCGTCCGAATACCCCAAATTCCAGCGCCACTCGATCGAGCCTTTTGAAAAATTGATGTCCTTGGACGGCATGTGCCAATCGCGGCCGGAGTAGGGCAAGCGCACGATGTGCATGGTGGTGCCGCAACCATGCGCCGCCATTTTGCACACCTCGGGATCCCTGCGGATGTCTTCCGGCAAACGCGCTTCCATTTCGCGCAAACAGCGGCGCAGATTATGCAGCGTCTTGTAGTTTTCAATGTGGCGCCGCGAACGCGACGCGAACACGACATCCTTCTGGCGCGTTTGTACTTCGTCGAAAGTCGAGGGCTCTTCGCCCTCCGGGCTCCACAAGTCGACCATGAAGCACAGCGTATCCACGCGCGGTTCATCGTCCAGCACCGTCTCCAGCGGCGTATTGGAATACAAGCCGCCGTCCCAATACAGTTCGCCGTCGATGCGCGTCGGCGGAAAACCGGGCGGTAAGGCGCCGGCCGCCATGACGTGTTCGACGCCGATATCGATCTTCCGGTTATCGAAGTGAACCAAATCGCCGCACGTGACCTTTAAGGCATTGATCGTGAGGCGCATGCCGCCCTCGGCATTCAGGTACGCGAAATCGACGACGTCATGCAGCGTGTCGATGAGCGGAGAAGTATCGTAGAAACTGGCGTATTCCGGATTGACAGGCAAGCCGAATTTGAACGCCGAAAAAAGACGCGGCACGAAAAATCCGGGTACGCCGCGCAACACCACGTCGAGCGCGCCTAGCCACGTGTTGAGCTTGCGCACGGAATCCGGCACATGGCTCATGTTTACGTTGTCGGCATGACCGATGCGTTCCCAAAACTGCTTGAGCCGTTCCAAGCGTGTCTCAGGCGGATTGCCGGCGATAATAGTGGCGTTGATGGCGCCGATGGAGGTGCCGACCACCCAGTCGGGTGCAAGATTGTTTTCATGCATCGCCTGGAAGATGCCGGCTTGGTAGGCGCCCAGCGCACCGCCGCCTTGCAGCACCAAGGCGATGCGATTCTTGTGAGGATGAGTTTCGCGCTTCATGGATAAGGATTGACGAGCTTTCCTAACCTACCATGATTTCGCCGGTCCAGTTTGTGGCGCATTCAATTGCCTTGAAACAGCGCCTATACTCCATCCGCCTTTTCATGAATGTGCGGCGCCAATTCGCGATTGGCAACATCTGCGCCGAGCTTGGCGCGCAAGAAGCCCGCAGTCGAGTAACGCGTGACGGCGGAATAATATTTGTCCGTCAACTCCTTGACCATGTCGGCGTATGCATCCAAGGTTTCCGGCGCAATGTTGAAGTTATCGTAGTTGACCACGGCCGGCACTTTTTCATGCACGTCGCGCAGCGTATGCACAACTTGGCGGCGGATATGTTCCACATCCTCGGCATCGCGTACGCTGAATCCTTCGAAATTGATAAACAGGGTTTTGCGCAAACGATCGTAACGCACTCGCTGCTCGATCGGCACTTCCAGCAAGATGCCGCGCAAACCCATCGGCTCAGGTTGGAAGATGCGCGCATCCATGATGTGCACATCGCTGGCGATGCGCGGACGGAATGCCATGTGCGCCAGGATGTCGCGTTCCATATCGAGGCCGGGCGCAATTTCGATCAACTCCAAGCCGTCGGACGTCAATTCAAACACGCAACGCTCGGTTACGTACAGCACGCTCTTGCCGAGATTGCGCGCAAGCTCGCCGCTGAAGGTCATGTGTTCGACCTTTTGCACAAATTTGCACGGGCCATCCTTGCCTTCGATAAGCAATTGGCCGTTGCGCACGTGATAGGTCGGCTTGCCGGAACTGAAGGTGCCGACGAAGACCACCTTTTTTGCATTCTGGCTGATGTTGATGAAGCCGCCGGCGCCCGCTAAACGCGTACCGAATTTGCTGACATTGACGCTGCCGTCGGCATCGGCCTCGGCCAACCCGAGAAAGGCGATATCCAGTCCGCCGCCGTCATAGAAATCGAATTGATAGGGCTGGTCGACGATCGCTTGCGTATTCACGCCCGCGCCGAAATTGACACCTGAGGCCGGAATGCCGCCGATTACGCCCGGTTCGGTGGTAAGCGTCAGCAAATCGATCATGCGCTCTTCGTGCGCGATACTGGCAACGCCTTCCGGCATGCCGATGCCTAAGTTCACGACGCTGTTGGCAGCAAGCTCGAATGCGGCACGGCGCGCAATAATTTTGCGCTCCGATAGCGGCATCGCCTTCAGGGTATTCGCCGGCACGCGCAGTTCGCCGCTGAATGCGGCGTTATATGGTTCGGCATAGGTTTGCCAGTGATGGCGCGGTTCGGCCACGACGACGCAATCCACCAAAATGCCCGGCACTTTCACTTGACGCGGATTGAGCGTATCGCGGTCGGCGATGCGTTCGACTTGGGCAATCACGATGCCGCCGGAATTGTGCGCGGCCATTGCCAGCGACAGCATTTCCAGCGTGAGCGCTTCGCGTTCCATGGTGAGGTTGCCGTCCGGGTCGGAGGTAGTGGCGCGAATGAGGGCCACATCGATGGGAAAAGCTTTGTAGAGCAGCGCTTCATCGCCGCCGAGATCGAGCAGCTGCACCACGTCGTCTTTGGTGCAATCGTTTAATTTGCCGCCGCCATTGCGCGGATCGACGAAGGTGCCGAGTCCGACACGCGTAAGATGGCCGGGCCGTTTGGCGGCGATGTCGCGGTACAGATGCGAGATTACGCCTTGCGGCAAATTGTATGCTTCGATTTTGTTGTCGATCGCCAGGCGCTGAATTTTAGGCACTAGGCCCCAATGACCGCCGATGACGCGCTTCAGCAAACCGTCATGACCGAGATGATTCAAGCCTTTTTCCTTGCCGTCACCCTGGCCGGCGGCGTACACCAGCGTCAAATCGCGCGGCCCTTCAGATTGGCCGTCCTCTCCTTGGTTGGCCAGATACAGCTCTTCCAGTGCGATCAGCAGTTCCTCGGGCACGCCGATACCGACAAAGCCGCCGGTCGCAATTGTATTGCCGGAGTGGATCAGCTTCACCGCATCCTGGGCGCTGACGATCTTGATGCGTTTGCCGCTGCCGCGCGTGAATTCAGGGCTCAGAGTTTGCATGGGTCTCCTTCATGATTCTTATAAACTAATGACCCATATCATAGTATCCACTTAACAAGTTAAACAACCCTTGCAAGCGATTTGTGCAAATGACAAGAATTAATCCGCTTCTGCGAAGAAGCGTTCGCTCAATTCTTCCAATCCTAATTCCTCCAGCATTTGCTGCAGGCGTTCGGCAGGCCGTTTGCGCGGCAAGTCCTGAAAACGGGCAATGATCAATTCGTTTTTCATGGAATGTTCCCAACCGACCAATTCGGTAACCGTGACTTGATAGCCGTGCGCTTCCAATTGCAGGCAGCGCAGCACGTTAGTCGCTTGACTGCCGAATTCGCGCGTATGCAAAGGGCGGCGCCATAGCTCGGTGAGGACACTTTTGCCGAGCGTCTTATTTTTATTTTTGTTGAGAACCGACGCCACTTCCGCTTGGCAGCAAGGCACCAGCACCATGAATTGCGCTTTCTTATGCAAGGCAAAACGAATAGCGTCGTCGGTTGCGGTATTGCAGGCATGCAGGGCGGTGACGATGTCGATTGCTTCCGGGAGCAGCGGAGAAGTAATCGACTCCGCCACGGAAAGATTCAAAAACTCCATGCCGGGAAAGTCCAGGCGCTTCGCCAATTCGGTGGATTTACTCACCAGTTCTTCGCGCGTTTCGATGCCATATACGCGCGACGCATCGTGGCGCGACTTGAAAAACAAGTCGTAGAGAATAAAGCCTAAATAAGACTTGCCTGCACCGTGATCGACCAGTCGGATTTCGCCGCGAGTCTGATGGATTTCAGCGAGTAAAGGTTCGATGAATTGATAGAGGTGATAAACCTGTTTCAACTTGCGACGGCTATCTTGATTGAGCTTGCCGTCGCGCGTAAGAATGTGCAACTCTTTGAGCAGTTCGATCGATTGTTCTGGGCGGATTTCAGGAGTACTGGTCATCTGGCGGCAGTGGATTAAAGCCAATGACCGCTATTGTAGTCCGGCTGTGCGCCGGACGATTCCCTTTCTATTATTAAAAACGATGTGGTTGGATTGCCGGACCGATGTTCAAGGTCCGCTTACACCATAGGGGCCGCCGGGTTCGATGCTGGTGCCGATACCAGCGCCGGTGGTGCTGCCCATCGTACCGACACTCGAGGCTTCTGTTCCAGCGTCGCTACGCGCAGTGGTGCGAGTGCCGTGAGCACAACTGGCGAGCAGGAAAACCGCAAGCAAAACTGCGAGACGTTTCATTGCAAACCTCCTTCGAAAATATACTTTCGAAACAATTCACACGAATGATGCGAACCAGTTCGAGAGACATTTTCACTATAGGCTGCACCAGATGCGATCGCCAGTCGGGAACAGTTGAGTGTATTGAGTTTTGATGCAGCTCAAATTGCGTTGAGATTGCGTTTCGACAGCATCAGGATTGCTTGTTTTTATTGTGGTCAATGCCATCCAGCGTCGAGTCTGCCGACACTTCCGCGAATTTTTCCCAAGAAATCTCGCTGACGTCCGCTTTGGGCAAATCCTTGTAATTCACCAAGCCCTCATTGATATACTCGTCTCGCTCGCCCGACTCCGGTTTCTCCATCACGGTATCAGGGCCCTGTGCACGTGCATCCTGGTCGGTGTCCTTGATAGGAAAGCGCCAATAGATTTTTTCGAGCTTCAGACCGCAGGTTTTGGCGACTTGTTGACGCAACATCATTTCGATGATGTGAGATAGGCGGAAACGCTTCATCGGTTCAGACTCGACGAAGGCAGTGTAGCGCTTGCCGTCGTTCTGCAGACTGACGCAGGAAACGCTCACCGTTACGCCGCTCTTTTGAAAATGGTCGAGAATCGTCGCATTAATGCGCGCAATGTTTTTTTCATGGCTGCGCATCTTCCACTTGCTGAATGCCGAATAGAGCACGATGCCAGCGATGTTGGCAATGATGATGAAGAAAATGACAAGCTCTGCAGAGATGGGCCTTGAGTCCATGCAAAAAATTCCTCAACAGTGGGGAGTGATGGATATGCTGAACGTAAATAAAAACCGGGGGAAATCTAAAATATTTATATTTGGCAATAAATATACCGGTTATCGGCAAAGTCCGTCCAGCCCTCTACGAAATACATCAATTGTTCTTTGATTCGTTTAAGAAAGTTGTCGGACGACATATTGACCTTGATTAAGCACTTCCTATAATGAAGCCGGGCAACACATGCCGTCAGGAGAGACCATGCAGGAGACTATTGAAGAAGTCACAATCGACTCTGTCGAAGTCGAAAAAGGCTTTAACTATAATAAGTTACAAGCAGTGATCTGTATCGCCTTATCGGCTGTCGTCAGCGTCGGTCTTATCCTGTGGGCCGTGAAGACCTTCCTATAATCATTTCGCGTCAGTCGCTTGCAGGCTTACTCGACGTTAAAACTCACTACCACTTCCGCTTTCCGGTTTTTGGAATCCCGAATTTGCAGCAATAGTTTGTGTGTGCCTGCCGGAATATTGGCCTGATCGACAAACAATCCTTCTTTGGTCACTTTCGCGTTTTGCACAACCCGATCGGTGATATCGAGCTTCAGGAAGCCATACAAAACCTTGAAACTATCCGGTACCACTTCCGCGTCGTCGGTGGGCTTAAATACGAGTTGGATCGGAAAGGGTGCTTTCAAGGTGTCTTGAATTTGAGGTTTTTTCAGATCGATAAGTGGCGCTCCCGGCACGACGGTGACCTGGGGCAGCAATTGGCGGGTTCTCGGCATCTTGGCCGCAAACTGTTTTTCCTGCGCATACTCCGCGTCGCTAACCAGCTGAATTATTTCGCGTGCTGACGCTGTATGAGCAGTTAAGGCAAAGGCGACGACAAATAGAGCGCGGCGGGCCATAACGGCGGACATGATGAACTCCTTCCCTGTAAATTCAAATGTAAAACCAACTGCACGGGATCAATCGATATTCCCGCTCAGATAAAACGCAGCCCAGAAAAACGGGTGCTTGAATTTTTTCATCGTATTGATTTGCGCTTGTCGCAATGCGTCGCGCTTATTCGATTTTTTAAGCGCTTCATAAAACTGCACCATCAAATAAGAAGTCGCGTCGTCGTCCACTTGCCAAAGGCTGGCAATGACGGAGCTCGTTCCCGAGTAAAAAAATCCGCGCGTCAAGCCGATCAAATCGTCGCCGTTGCTGATTTTCGCAAGACCGGTTTCGCACGCACTGAGCGTAACGAGGTCCGCATTCAATTCAAGTGAATACAATTCATTGACGGTCAGTATGCCGTTGTCATTGCCATCGCGCGCCAGCAAGAGCGCAGAATTCAAAGGAGCGGCAGGATCGAATTCGCCGTGCGAGGCAAAATGAATATAGCGATAGTCTCCGCTCAATTTGCGGAAGGTGGATTTGGATGCCTGTTTCCTCAATAGCAGCTTTGACTTCGGAACCAGCGAGGCGATGCGTTCCGCTTCGGCTTGTGCGCTCGGTAGATCGTACTTAGGATCGCCCAAGTCGGGATTGCCTAAGACAAGGATGGATTCCAATTTGCCCGGGCCGGCGCGTTTGATGTATTTGAGAACGCTGGCATTGGGCAAAACGCGCACCGAATATTTTTCGATGAAATATTGATCGCCCGAAGATAAAGCGGTGAAGGGCAGGTAATGGAGTATGCCGTGCGGAATGATCAAGACGTTCTTATGTGTGATGGATCCTTCCAGCGGCTGAATCAAACGCCGGTATAGCGATTGCGAAATCGCCAGTGCAGACGGGTCTTGACGCGAGATTGCCTCGCGAAGGCCGCGCACTTCTTTGTCCATGCCGGTTAAATCCAGCATGACGGTTTTCAATGAATTGCGCGTGACTAGGATGCCTAGAAAGCTGTCTCCTTGAAAATAATATTGGATGACGGTTTCATTGTTAGGGATCAGCTGCTGCAATTCTTTGATCGGCAGCGAGGAAACGGAAATCAAGCTGCTGGTTTCCGGTGCAATCGCTTTGATTTGCTCAACCATCTTGCTTTTGAATTCGCGCTGTTGCGACTTGCCCTCGGTTGCGCTGACCGGCATTTGCGCCAATACTTCGGCTTCCGCATTGTCGAGATCTGTTAGCGAAAACTTTCCGGCATTTTTCGCCTTC
Source organism: Burkholderiales bacterium (assembly GCA_016177875.1). Lineage (GTDB taxonomy): Bacteria > Pseudomonadota > Gammaproteobacteria > Burkholderiales > Burkholderiaceae_D > Paucimonas. Next base: position 39,775 of record JACOUL010000054.1, on the reverse strand, counting down.
AACGGAATCGCTTGCTTGGCGGCCAGCATGTCAACCAAGGCGCGCGACTTGGATCGTTCGATATATTCGAACGCCTCGCCATGTTTGCCGTTATTCGACAGAGTCGACACGATACGGCCATAGACTTGCTGCTTGTCGCCGACGAAGCCGATTTTGTTGGCTTCGGTATTGATGGTGGTGCGCTGACTCTCGATAATCTCGATCGCCTTCTTATAAAACTCGATTGCTTCGTCCGGCTTGTTTTCGCGTTCGGCAATCTGGCCCCGTTCATACAGGATCAGCCAATAAATTTCGCCATTGTCCTTCACCTGCGGAATTTTAAGGAGCTGATCGTAGCCGGCCTTGGCCTCGGAAAGCTTGCCCATGCCGAACAAGGCTTTATTCACCATGAAGCTGCGCGGCAGTTCTTGCCAAGCCCAGTTGTTTTTTCCGGTCAGGAAAGCGCCGCTGACCAAACGATCCAAAAACATGTGGATCGCAAATGTCGTATCGCCCGTGATGGCATCATACGTGCGCTGATAATTTCCGAGCGCCATGTTGACACGAGCAATTGCCATGGCTTTCACCGATTTGAAGTCGCCGTGCAGAGGTCCCAGCACTTTGACTTCCTCAAGTTCGGACGCATATTTTTCAGCGTTCGTCTTTTTGCCGGAGAAGGACGATGCCAATGCCTTGATCGTCAATGCATTGATCATGATGTCTTGGTCGTCGCTGTCTTCTTTCTTGTACCAGGCGATGGCCTTGTCCGCTTCCGTGATTGCATTGGCGTATTGGCCGAGTTCCACCATGGCTTCGCCGCGCATTAAGTGGATGGTAGGCGTAGCGTCATCCAGGCCGAACAAGCGGGTGCGCATATCGCCGCGCTGGACCAGTTTCTCAAGATGGTCCAGGCAGGGCATCAGCTTGTTGTAGCGCTTGGTCTTGGAATACGCAAAGCACAACGCATGCATGTCGGCTGTCTTGAGTTCTTTGCTGGCGGCATCCTTCTCAAGTTCTCGCCAAAGCTGCTCGTACTGGCCGGCGCCGGCAAGTTCAACTTGCTCGTTGCCGGAAATTGCGAAGGAATAGAAGGGGAGGAGAGAGGAGCCCAGAAATGCAAGGCAGACGGCAAGCTTCTTCACGGCAGGTATCCCTATGCAGAGATAAAAAAAGGCGGCGAAGCTTGGCTTCACCGCCCGACACTACGTTTTAGAACCAGTAACCGAGATTGAGCGAGAAGCCCTTCGATTGCGGTGAAACCAAGAAGTTGGCACCGGCGCGCAGATAGCTGCGTGCGGACTGTGCGCTCTTGTTGGTGCCGATCGTGATGCCGATCTCGTCATAGCCCTTGTTGTAGAGTGCGGTGCCGGTGAAACGGGTGTCGACCAGGGAGTATTCGATCGACATCTTGCGGCCCATGAAATTGATCGGTTGCGAGAGCATGATGCCATTGCGGAATACCGTGTTCTGGATGCCCGGATCGTAAGAGTAGCCGCTGGTCGAGAACTTCAAAGTCTTGTAGTAACCGATCATGTTGCCGATGGCTAGATCGAATCCGCTCATGTTGAGGATATAGGTGCTGCTCAGCGAGCCGGACATCACTTGTGCGGCGGAGCCGAGGTCTGGCGCGCCGGTTAAGCCATAGTTAAACGCAGGCGTCAGCGTCCAATGATCGTTCATCGGAATGCGATAGGCCGCGCCGGCACCGACGAAATAAGCCTTGGCTCCCTCGACGGTCGTATAAGTAACAGGCACGTTGAAGATCAACTGACGGCGCGGATCGATATCGGAACGGATCGTGTAGGAAAACGGAATGGTGACACTCTGGCTATTGAGGTCGCCTTGCTTGTACTGACCGAAACGCAGACCGATACCGATCAGGTTATTGGAGGAGCTGTCAGCTTTTTCGCCTGCCGTCGCGGTTTGCGGCGGCGGTGCGATGTTGGATGCGGTGGCCAGGAACGCATTGTTGAAATCGTTCGCGACCATTTGCGACATCATGCTGTTCGGGTTACCGGCGATCGGGTCGATCGGCGACACTTCGGCGAGCTTTTTCTGAATCAAGCCGAGCAAATCGCCCGTTTTCATGTAATCGACCAGCAAAGATTGGCTCGCATTGCGGGTAGAGCCGGTGAATTGCTGATTAATTCCCAGCACGGGAATGCTGAAATCCAGGGTCGAGCTATTGAGCGTGTTGAAAGCAAGATTGATCGCGAGGCCGCGATAGTCCATGTTGAAGCGGGCGACCTCATTGCCGGTGTAAGAGGGCAGCTTGGTTTGCAGGTATTGGGCTTGGAGCGAGTCCAGCGTAGTCAATGCCGTGCTGAAGCCGAAGGTCGCCGTTTGGTTATTCGTAACGTTAGTGGCGACGACTTTAAAATTGTCGGCAGCCGAAGCCGATGCAGCGCATGCCATCAGCACTGCGGCAGCCAAAATCGATTTTTGAAACTTCATAGTGATCCCCTAAGAAAAATGACATGTTGCAGTAATGAATTGAATTGCTGATTCTTATGGTTTTTTGCCGACCCTCAGTATGCTGCCATTTGGCAAATTAAAAGGCAATTTCACTGCAGAATATATTCCGTATTCGTTGCAGTTTTGCACTGCAAAAAAATGTAAAGTATTGCTGAGTCGTTTTATTTCCCGCAGGCATTATCCATAATGCAAGCCGGGTTAAGGAATCTTTCCAAAATGCATCCTCTGTGTAATGATCCGTAAATCTTTCTTTTTCGTCAGGAGACCAATGTCATGGCAGCGAATCTTAGTTTGGAACAAGCGCGTGCATACATTCATCAGCTCTTGAAGGCGATGCACCAAACCGGCGGTTCGGATTTATTTATTTCCGCCGACTTTGCTCCGACGATGAAGGCGCATGGCACGATGAAGGCGCTATCTCAGCAAAAGTTGACGGGTGAGATTACCCGCACGATTGCCGAGAGCCTGATGAACGATAAGCAGCGCGCGGAATTTCAAGAGCAGATGGAATGCAATTTCGCGATTTCCCTGCCGGACGTTTGCCGCTTCCGCGTGAATGTTTATGTGCAGCAGCAAAATGTCGGCATGGTCATTCGCACCATCTCTTCCGAAATTCCCTCCTTCGAAAAACTGCAGTTACCGGATGTATTGAAAGACGTGATCATGACTAAGCGAGGCTTGGTCTTGGTAGTGGGCGGCACGGGCTCGGGCAAATCGACTACGCTGGCCGCCATGATCGATCACCGCAATTCCGCTGCGCCGGGACACATCATTACCGTCGAAGATCCGGTCGAGTACGTGCATAAAAATAAGCAGTGTCTCATCACGCACCGTGAGGTCGGCGTCGACACGCATTCTTGGCATAACGCTTTGAAAAACACCTTGCGTCAAGCACCTGACGTGATTTTGATCGGCGAAATTCGCGATACCGAAACCATGGAGCATGCGATCGCGTTTGCGGAGACGGGGCATTTGTGTTTGGGTACGCTGCATGCGAACAACGCAAACCAAACTTTGGACCGTATCATCAACTTTTTCCCTGACGAGCGTCGCAATCAATTGTTGATGGATTTGTCGTCTAACTTACGCGCCATCATTTCCCAACGCCTGATACGTACTGAAGACGGCAAACGCAAGGCGGCCATCGAGATATTGATTAATACGCCGACCATCAGCGAAATGATCATGAAGGGAAGCTTCCATTCGATCAAAGAAATCATGGCGAAGTCGCGCGAGCTGGGCATGTGTACCTTCGACCAGGCATTGTTCGATTTGTACAATGGCGGCTTTGTGAGCTACGAGGAAGCCATCCGCAATGCCGATTCCGCCAATGAATTGCGGCTCAATATCAAACTGCGCGGAACTAGAGATAAAAGCGCGGGTGACTCAGGCGGCCTCAATCTTGCCCTGAGCGAAGAAAAAGAAGAAGAAGCCGACGAAGAAGCTAAATAATCGGTAAGGCGTTTCTTCACAGCTTGCCTTGATTTTTATCATGGCAAAATTTCTTTGTGGATTCAAGGCCTTATATTACTTGCCCTAAGTTTATCCACAGGATTATTCACGTTTCGTGGGGATAAGGCTCTAGTAGTCCGCCACACCCCAATTTTCATTTTCTGCCGGTCACTCGAAAGCGATTGCAGCGTTGCAAATGCTCGCCAGGGGGGCCACCCTGGCTGCGCTTTGCGCCTTGCACTCGCGTCCGACTGCCTCGGCATAAACCGCAAATTGAGGTGTGACGGACTACTAGATTTGAGCAATATCAAATCCTGTTGACGCAGGAAAATTTCTTCCTCTCACTTCCACTAGACTGTACGAAATTGATGCCCGGCTAGAAGGCCTGGTATTTTTACCGTTGAATTCGGCGCCATATTTTTTCTCTGATACCGTTCAGAGCATTAATCTTCAAACCAAACATTTGAGACATGAATTCCCAACCGGAATCGCCGCGAATTGAATTAGAGCGGCGTTATCAGCTGATCGTGGAAAGCATTAAAGACTACGCCATTTATATGCTGACCAAGGAAGGCATGGTCGCCACCTGGAATCCTGGGGCCGAGCATTTCAAGGGATACAGGGCAGAAGAAATTATCGGTCAACATTTCAGTTGCTTCTATACCGAGGAAGATCGAATCGCGGGCAAGCCCGCAGTGGCCTTGCAAACAGCCGCAACGCAAGGAAAATTCGAGGCGGAAGCTTGGCGCGTCCGCAAGGACGGCTCCTGTTTTTGGGCACACGTGGTGATCGATCCTGTAAAGGACGAAGCCGGTAACGTCATTGGATTCGCGAAAATCACGCGCGACGTTACGGAAAAGCACAACGCGGAAGAGCTGCTGCAAAAAACGCAGGCAGCTTTAGCGCAGTCGCAAAAAATGGAAGCCATCGGCAAACTCACCGGCGGAATCGCACACGACTTCAGCAACTTATTGCAGGGAATTATCGGCCACCTCGACATGATGCGCCTACGCATTGCGCTTGGCCGCACCTCTGAGCTTGGGCATCATCTCGACGCCGCTATTTCCGCCACCAAGCGTTCCGCGACATTGACGCACCGTTTATTGGCGTTCGCGCGTCGCCAAACTTTATTGCCGAAGCCGGTGGATGCTACCTGGCTGGTACATTCATTGATGGATTTATTCCGTCGTACCGTGGGGCCTGACATTACGGTTGAAGCGGAAATGCCGCAATCCGTCTGGTGGGCGCTATGCGACCAGAATCAACTCGAGAGTGCTTTACTGAATCTTGTCATCAATGCGCGCGACGCTATGCCGGACGGCGGCAAGGTCACGATACGCGCTTCCAACTTTTTACAGCATGAGAACGGCTCTAAGCCGGACGGAAGTATGCCGCCGGGAGAGTATGTCCGGTTGAGCGTGTGCGATTCCGGAGTCGGCATGACGGCGGAGGTGATGGCGCAAGCCTTTGAGCCGTTCTTTACGACCAAGCCGCTCGGTGAAGGCACCGGACTTGGACTATCGATGGTTCATGGTTTCATGAATCAATCCGGCGGCTACATCACCATCGAATCCGAAGTCGGCGAGGGAACCGTAGTTCACCTTTATTTCCCGAAGTATATTTCGGAAAGTGCCGCTCCCAGCGCGGATCAGGTCTCGAAGCTGTCGCCGATCAAGGCGAAGAAGCATTCGACAGTATTGGTTGTGGATGACGAACGCACCGTTCGGTCAACTCTATGCGAAGTGTTGCAGCATCTTGGATACGACGTCTTGGTTGCTTCGGATGCGCATGAGGCATTACGCGTATTTGAAGGCAATTCGGATATCGATTTGCTGGTAACGGATATCGCACTGCCGGCGGGAATCAATGGCCGCCAATTGGCGACTCGGGCTCGTCAAGCCTACCCTGAATTGAAAGTGCTATTCGTTACCGGTTATGCGGAACAGTCGGTGATCGGGCAAGAAGCGCTGCCACCGGGCATGCAGCTCTTGATCAAGCCATTTTCGATGGATACCTTCATTGCCACGGTAGTCGACATGACTGAGCAGGTTTAATTCATTGAATCCATGGCAATGCTCAGAATTCATCATTGCGTTATGCCGGCGCTCCGGTAAACATGAAGTAGAGCATGGCCAGTACCGCTGCTCCCATTAAGCCTGCAGTTACCCACCCCAACCATTTGAGCCAACGCGTAACAATGTAGCGCCCCATCACTTTTACGTTAGTAGCCATGAGCATGGTAACGACGAGTATGGGAACGCTGGCAATGCCGTTGATGACGGCGCTCCAATATAGGGATTTGATGGGATCAATGGAAGTAAAGCCGATCGCTACGCCGCCTAAGGTCGCGAACGCGATAATGCCGTAAAATTCCTTGGCCATGAGCGGTTCCAATTCCAAACTGCTGCGCCATCTAAAGGTGCCCGCCATAGCGTAGGCCGCGGAGCCGGCAAGAATGGGAAGCGCCAGCATTCCGGTGCCGATGATGCCGATGCTAAATAAGACAAAGGCAAAGTCGCCTGCGATGGGGCGCAGCGCTTGTGCCGCTTGCGCCGAGCTGTCGATCGAAAAAATGCCATGCGCATGCAGTGTAACCGCCGTCGTTAACATGATGAAGAAGGCGACCAGGTTGGAAAATCCCATACCGATATAAGTGTCCAGCTGTATCCTTTTTAGCTCATCGCGTGCCTGTTCAGGCGCGTGCTTGATCGGTTCGGCAAGCGGATCGGCATGCAAATGCTCTACTTCCGCAGACGCCTGCCAAAAGAATAGATAAGGGCTGATGGTCGTGCCGAGCACGGCAACCAGCGTCGTCAAATATTTTCTGTCCCAAGTCAATTGCGGAAACACAAGCGCGGACGCAACTTCGCTCCAGGGAATGTGCACGGTGAAAATAGTCGCGACGTAGGTAAGCAAAGCGAGCGTCAGCCATTTGAGAATGTGAACATAGCGCGTGTAGGGAATGAACACCTGAAGCAGCAGGGAGACTACGCCGAATCCTGCCGCATACCAGTGCGCCGAGCCGCCGATCAATAACTTGAGCGCGTCGCCCATAGCGGAAAGGTCGGCAGCGATATTGATGGTATTGGCCACCAATAACAGCGTGACCATAAAATATAAGAGCGCTCGCGGATAGTGCCGGCGCATATTGGTTGCCAAACCATGCCCGCTGATACGTCCGATGCGGGCACAGATGATCTGAATAGCCGCCATGAAGGGGTAAGTTAGGAACATCGACCACAGGATGTTGTAGCCGAACTGGGCGCCGGCTTGGCTGTAGGTCGCGATGCCGCTCGGATCGTCGTCGGCAGCGCCCGTAACCAAGCCCGGCCCGAGCTTTGAAAGCCAGGACCGCTTTTTATTGCTTGACTCGAGAGTGCTTATTTCTTCCACGGTCCGCACTTGCTTGATTTGATTCCTATTCTTATCAGTATCGCTTTCCAAGGATAACAGGCTTGCTGATACACTAAAACAGTACACACTCATTTCCCATTGAACGGCTTTTATGACCGCCCTGATTAATGCCCGCATCCTCGCCCAAGAAAACCTGCCGCCGCCATCGGCGATCCATCGAGAGATTCCGCATACCAAAAGATCTTTAGCGACGGTACTGAACGGCCGCGCGACGCTGGAAGATATCCTGGATAGGAAGGACCCCAGGCGCTTCATCGTTGTCGGACCATGTTCGATTCATGATCCGGACGCCGCGCTCGATTATGCCAACCGGCTTAAGCCATTGGCGGCGGAAGTCGCCGATGTGCTGGTGCTGGTCATGCGCGTATATTTTGAAAAGCCGCGTACGACGGTCGGGTGGAAAGGACTCATCAATGATCCCGACCGGGACGATTCCTTCAATATGGTCAAGGGTATAAGGATCGCCCGTACGCTCTTGCGCGACATCAGCGATTTGGGCTTGCCGATCGGCACCGAAGCGCTCGATCCCTTGATGCCCCAATATTTAGGGGATTTGGTCAGTTGGAACGCCATCGGCGCGCGCACGACCGAATCGCAAACGCATCGTGAAATGGCGAGCGGACTTTCGACGCCGGTAGGTTTAAAGAACGGTACCGACGGCAGTCTAACGGTCGCTATTAATGCCATGCAGTCGGCGCGCGCACCGCATGCTTTTTTAGGCATCGATGTTGAAGGTCATACCTCGGTTATCCGCACTGCAGGCAATTTGCATGGCCACTTGATCTTACGTGGCGGTCAAGCGCCTAACTATGGTGCCGACTCGGTTGCCCAGGCCGAGATCTTGCTGCGGAAAGCAGGATTGCCGGCCTCCATCGTCGTCGACTGCAGCCACGGCAATTCCAACAAAGACCACAAGCGCCAAGTCGGCGTGCTGCACGAAGTCGTGCGTCAAATTCGCGAGGGCAATCAGAGCCTGGTCGGCATGATGATCGAGTCCAACATTGTGGAAGGGGCACAGAAAATTCAGCCGGATTTATCGGCGCTGGTCTATGGACAGTCGGTAACCGATGCTTGCATCGGCTGGGAAGACACGGAAAGCGCCATTCGCGAGGCGGCGGTTGCCTTGCGTACTGCTTAGAAAATCTGCTGGAATTTCATTTGACGCAAATGCGCTATGTGAGATAAAGGCGCAAGAATCGGCGTTGGACTATCGTAAAATGGATTGGCTTTTTTTCATTCACGAACTGCACGCGTGCAATAAACATGAGCTTGCTTTCACCCAAGACTGTATTGCTGACCGGGGCAACCGGTTATATTGCGTCTCACACGTGGTGTGAATTAGTTGAGGCCGGGTACCACGTCGTCGGCCTCGATAATTTTTGCAATAGTTCGCCGAAAGTCTTAGAACGCATTGCGTACATCACAAAAAATAAGCCGGTATTCATCGAAGGCGACGTTCGCGATGCCGGCCTGATAGCGGAAATCATTGATCGCCACGATATTCAAGCGGCGATTCATTTTGCGGCGCTCAAAGCGGTCGGTGAATCGGTGCGGCAGCCGCATGTGTATTACCGCAATAATGTAGTGGGCCTGCTGACGCTTTCTGAAGTCATGGCGTCAAAGGGGGTCAAAACCTTGGTGTTTAGTTCGTCCGCGACGGTTTACGGCAATCCGCACTCCGTTCCGATCACGGAAAATTTTCCGCTGGCGGCGACTAATCCGTATGGCCAAACGAAATTAATGAGCGAGCAGATTTTGCGCGATCTCGAAGTGTCCGACAGCAGCTGGCAGATCGGATATCTGCGCTATTTCAACCCCGTCGGCGCGCATGCCAGCGGCTTGCTGGGGGAAGATCCGAATGGCATTCCCAACAATCTGATGCCGTATGTTGCACAAGTCGCGATCGGTAAATTGGCCAAGCTTCATGTATACGGCAATGATTATCCCACTCCCGACGGCACCGGCGTTCGCGACTATATTCATGTGACCGACTTGGCGCGAGGCCATATTGCGGCCCTCGCATACTTGTTCGATCAGCGGAAATCCTTCACCGTTAATCTCGGGGCCGGTCGCGGCTATAGCGTGCTCGAAGTCGTGCGCGCGTATGAGAAGGCGTGCGGTCGACCTATTTCCCATGAAATTGCGGCGCGCCGGCCGGGCGATATTGCGGCCTGCTATGCCGACCCTACGCTTGCCGAAAAACTTCTCGGCTGGCGCGCCACATATGACATGAATGTCATGTGTGCCGATTCATGGCGCTGGCAAAGTATGAACCCGAACGGCTTCGCCGGAGAGTGGCAGGCCTTAAAACAGCCTTAACGAGGTTGAACCGAATGCGGCAAGCAAGCGCTTGACGCTCTCGCCAATTTTTTCAGATGAAGTCAGTGGCTTAGGAAAGCGCTGCCGCTCGCGTTTTCCCTCGCGCTCGATGTCGACGCCGTAGCAGTCGATGCCCAGCAGGCGCAGGCCGGCCGATTGATACGCGAGACTGTCTTGGTACAGCGCCGTTTCGTCGGCCAAGGACAAAATTTCTGCTTGCGACCATTCCGTTTCTTCGATCCAGCCCATCTCGCCAAAGCCGGCGACGAAACGCGCTTGCTTCGGCAGAAGGCGGAAGAAGGAAAAATCGCCGAGATCCAAATATTGCTGGGCATGCGGCTCATAGCGCAGATAACGCGCCACCAAATCCTTGGAGGGGTCGACGCGCTCGACATCGCCAACCAGTGTGATACGGAATTCCGCTAATACCGAACTGCCGCCTGAGCTCGCGACCAAAAAACTGGCACGCGAATCGGCGAGAACGTTCTTAGCGTGTTCAGCCAAAGCGCTCATCAACCATACCGGCCGGTGGTGTTCATCCGCCACGTAAGGCAGGAGTGTGGCAAATGGGTAGCCGGTAAGTTGCGCGGAGTGGGTTGCCAATACGCCGTACGATGTCTCGTGCAGCAAATGAATGATGTCGGCGAAGTCGGTTTTCATGCAAAGATTAAGGAAGGAAAACCGGGTTATTCGACATAGGAAACTGTTTGACCGGGCGAAATATCGAGTGCGCTCATTATGTCGGTCAGGCGATGCTTTTCCGTTTCCATATCCGTCTTTCCAATTGAATGACTAAGAATAGTATCTTAAAGAGTGCGTTCTACCAATATTTGTAAATGAAAGCGTACGAGAAGAGCGTCGATTGACGTAGGCGCGATGCAAAAGCGATTTTGCGAGTTCAAGATAGATACGCCTCATACCGATCCATCCGATTCTTCATCAAGATAACGCAAAGCGCAGTTATCTCAATCGCCGAAAGACTACGGCTCATGTTAGACCCGAGCGCTTGAGATCAGCATGATTTCGCGCATTCCCGCCGTAGAGAACACCAAGCGAGTCCTGTCGGAAACAAGCGGAGAAAGAGCGCTATAAATCGACTGCGGTAAATCCTTTCATCGCGGAAAATCCGTTCCGCGCGCAAATGAAATCTTCAGAAAATTTTGCATCTAGGCGAAACTAAAATAGAAAGCAATCGATCTGAATCAATGCCGCTTCAAGTTTCATTGTTTGCGGTAAATATCCGGTTTTTACGCAAAGGAACGAATCATGGAAATGAATGGCCTGAAGAAAGCGCACAATCAAATCATCGCTGAAATTCATGCGCTTGATCTTGCTCCCATCAAATTTAAATTGATGGACAGCGAGGAAGGGCAGGGCTGGTCGCGCGAATATGCAGACTATATGGAAATTGAATACAAACGCTTTTTAACTTTGCTGGTTAAGTTTCCGGACGCATCCATTGCGCCGAGCAAGGATGTGGACAAGTTTTGGCATGGACATATCCTGGACACGCTCAAGTACGCGGAAGACTGCAATAAAGTCTTCGGCTATTTTCTGCATCACTTTCCATATTTCGGCATGAGGGGAGGCGAAGATGTCGCGAATCTTGCCGCTGCCGCTGAAACGATGAGTCGACTTTACCGTCAAGAGTTCGGCGACGAGCAGTCGCCGCAGGCAAGCGGTTATTGTGGAGCGACCAGCGCGGTAAGTTATTGTGGCGTGGCCACTGCAGCGAGTTATTGCGGCGCGGCGACGGTTGATGGCCCAAGCAACAGTATGTCGCGTGCAAATATACTGAATACGGCATTACGCCCGACTTTGCTAAGCTCTGCGGCCTAGTGATAGATTAGAGACGTAAGGGAAGGCCGATGCAGCGTAGCGTTAACGTTGCTCGGCCTTTCTTCTTAAGCTACGCATGCTGGAAATAATTGACGATTTTTTCGGTCGGCATCGGCATGCCGAAGTAAGCTCCCTGCACCTCATCGCAATGTAGATCACGGAGTATTTTAAGTGACTGTTCTTGCTCCACGCCTTCTGCGATAGTTTTAAGGTTGAGACTATGGGCCATTTGAATGATGGCGCGCACGATCGCTTCATCTTCAGTATTTCTGGCTAGATCCCGAATAAACGACTGGTCTATCTTGAGTTTGTCCACGTCAAATCGCTTTAAGTAAGCCAAACTCGAATATCCGGTACCGAAATCATCGATCGATAGCTTTACACCGAGCGCTTTTAGACGTTGTAACAGGCTCAAAGCATGTTCGCTGTCCTGAATCAAAATCGATTCGGTTAATTCCAGCTCGAGGTATTTGGGATCTAAGCCGGATTCGGATAGTGCGAACATGACGGTTTTTTCTAGATCGCCTCGTTTGAATTGCACCGACGAGAGATTGACGGTGACCACCATGTCGGCCAATCCCGCTCCATGCCAGGCGACCGCTTGTTTGCATGCTTCCTTCAGCACCCATTGACCTATCGGTATGATCAACCCGCTGTCTTCGGCAACGGGAATGATGTCCTTTGCAGAAACGAGGCCGTGTTCAGGGTGATTCCAGCGGATCAGCGCCTCTACGCCGATGGTTTCGGCATTGTTAATGTCGACCTGAGGCTGATAGTGAAGTACAAATTCTCCATGCACCAAGGCGTGGCGCAAATCATTCCTTGTTTTGAGATGAGAGGTGGTGTCGACATTCATTTGTTCGGTATAAAACCGATAAGTGTTGCGGCCGGCTTCCTTGGAGTGATACATGGCCGTATCGGCCGCCTTGACCAGCGTTTCAAAATCGCGACCGTCGTCCGGATAGACGGCAATGCCGATGGACAGGCTCGTGAAGATCTGATGGCCTTCGATATTGAACGGCGATGCCATTTTTTCCAGAATTTTATCGGCGATTTTTGAGATGGCGTCGGTGTCATGCATTGCCGAAAGAATGATCAAAAACTCGTCCCCGCCCTGACGGCAAATAGTTTCCGTTTCACGCACGCATTCGCGCAAGCGGCTCGCCACGCCTTTGAGCAATGCGTCACCGGCCAGATGCCCGAGCGAATCGTTGATCGACTTGAATTTATCGAGGTCGATAAATAGCACTGCCGCTTTAGCACTCAAGCGGTCGGCATACGCCGTGGCAAGTTCCATTCGATCTCTCGCCAAAAGACGATTGGGCAGTTTAGTTAGCGTATCGTGAAAAGCCAGAAATTCGATACGCGCCTCGGATACCTTGCTTTGCGTGATTTCTTGTACGGTGCCGATGGCGGTCATGGGCTTACCCGTATCGTCAAACATGATTTCTAATTTTTGTCGTGCCCATTTGACGTCTTCGGATGTATTGACGCGATGTTCGATGTCGACCGACTCTCCTTCTAATGCATTTTTCCAGGCGCGAATAACCGCCTTTCGATCCTCGGGCAGCACCCGCCGGAGAAAAAATTTCGCCGTAAGCGGCGTGTCCATCGGAACACCCAAAATTTTGTAGGCTTCTTCCGACCAAGTCAGCCGGCTGTGAGCGATATCCAGTTTCCAGCTCCCGATGCTTGCCACAGATTGGGCCTTCTGCAGCGTGCGGGCGCTTTCCTGCAATTCAGTATAGAGCCGGTTTCGTTCCAACATGAGACGATTAAAGTTACTCACCAATAAACCAACCTCGTCATCCCTTCGAACGGGAAGCGGCTGCAACGAATGCGGCTTCTCTTCAGCCATGCGGCGCATGGCGTCGGCAGCTTCCTTTAGTGGTGCGAGTTGCCGTATCAAAGTCATGCGCAGCATCAAGGCGACGGCAATCGAAATCAAGATTGCGGTCAAATAAATCTGCCGCTGAAGCGTCTTGATCGGTCCGAATGCATGCTCGGTACTGACGCCTGCAATGACGGTCCAATCGGTCATCCTTAGGTTGCGGTTGACGCTCAATGTATCGGCGCCATAGGAGGTTTTGGTGATTCCCATTCCCTCGAATCCTTGTTCGAGGCGCCGGTCAAGCAAGGGATTTTCGCCTTTAGGCGGCATCGGCTTGAAAACGCGATCTGCGTCCGACGCGGAAATCACTTGACGCGCCTTAGGCGAGATCACCACGATGCGCACAACCTTGCCGAGTAATGGACTGTCGCGGAAATTGAACAAATCAATGTCCAAAGGAGACACCGATGTCATGAGTGCGCCTACCGGAATATCCGCAGCGTCGCGCAATGGGACTGTGATGGATATAGCCGGCTTCTTTGTCTGCGGATTCATATAGGGGGCGATGGAATATGGCTTGCCCCCGCTCACAACCGCACGAATATTTTTCCCGCTCTCAATATCGCCGATTGAACGTTTTGTTCCGTGTAAATAGTTTCCCAGGATGGCGCCTTCCTTATTAAAGACGACAAGTCCATGGGGAAAGATCGAGGGAGAAGGGTGACGCTGTTCGAGAAGAAATTGGATCCTCTCCGGATCCTTCAACATGGCCGGTGTTATCAGCGCAGCGATTTCATCGAGTATTGTGACGCGCAACTTCAAATTGGCGTCCATATCGATAGCAATGTAGCCGACGGTGGCCGACAATTGATCTGCCACCATCTTTTCGATGTCGGCTTGCAGCACGGATGAGACGCGGATAGCTAAACCCCAAATGCCCGCGATCAACAGAATCAAGACAACCAGTAGCACGCGGGTTTTTAAGCTCATGAAGCGAAAACGCGTATTCATGCAGAAAAACTCTCGACATATTAGGAAATGCTAGACCAATATGTTGGGGTTGGTAAGCGATCCGAAGTTCCGTTACGACTGTAAACTGGCTGAAGGACTGATTCTTGGCGGCGGGGAGAAAAGAAAAATTTTCTTTTTGAGCGCGTGTTTTTTCGCTTGCTTGAGCCGTAGATTATTCTGTTCGGCTTGGGGTTGGCGAATGCTCAATTGAGTAGATACCGGGAAAAGGCATCGCCATGCGGGAAATATTCAGATAATGAGCCAATGAAAAAGGGCTTACGCTTGCACGTAAGCCCTTGAATCTTTTGGCTCCCCGACCTGGACTCGAACCAGGGACCTGCGGATTAACAGTCCGTCGCTCTACCGACTGAGCTATCAGGGAACAGAGGCGATATTATAGGCTGGTTTCCAGAGCATTGTCAAAAGCCTGCAACTATTTCTGTCGAATCACAGCACCTTGGCAATTGCATCAGCGACAGTGTCGATGTTTTTCGAGTTCAACGCAGCGACGCAAATACGGCCGGTGTCGACCGCATAGATCGAAAACTCGTCGCGCAGGCGGTCGACTTGCGGCTTGGTTAAGCCGGAATACGAAAACATGCCGCGTTGCTTGATGACGAAATCGAAATCCTGATTCGGCGCTTTTGCTTTGAGCGTCTCGACTAAGGCTTGGCGCATTTCGCGGATGCGTACGCGCATGCCGGCAAGTTCTTCTTCCCACATCTTGCGCAGTTCCGGGGTCGACAGCACGGTGGCGACTACTTGGCCGCCGTGGATCGGCGGATTGGAATAGTTGGTGCGAACCACGCGCTTTAATTGCGACAGCACGCGCGCCGCTTCTTCTGCCGTGGCGGATACGATACTCAGTGCACCGACACGCTCACCGTAGAGCGAGAACGACTTCGAAAACGAGTTCGATACGAACAGCGGGCCGCCGGCCTCTGCGAAGCGACGCACGACCTTGCCGTCGGCGTCGATGCCGTCGCCGAAGCCTTGATATGCCATATCTAGGAAAGGAATCAAGCCGCGTTGCGTGACGACTTGAATCACTTCGGTCCATTGGTCGTCGGTCAAGTCGGCGCCGGTCGGGTTATGGCAGCAAGCGTGCAGCAGCACGATCGCGCCGGCCGGCATGTCTTTCAGTGCGCCCAACATACCGGCGAAATTCACGCCTTTGGTAGCGGTATCGTAGTAGGGATAATTGTTGACCTTGAAACCTGCCGCTTCGAACAGGGCACGATGGTTTTCCCAGCTGGGGTCGCTGATCCACACGTCGGATTTCGGCGAGAAACGCTGCAGGAAGTCGGCGCCGAGTTTCAATGCGCCGGTGCCGCCCAGGGCTTGCACGGTAATCGCACGTTTTTCTTGAACGACTGAGCTGTCGGCCCCAAATACCAATTCTTGAACTGCTTTGTCGTAGGCGGCCAGGCCGTCTATCGGCAAATAGGTGCGCGGCGCGAGCTTTTCCATCAGCTGCGCTTCGGCTTTTTTTACGCATTCGAGCAAGGGCACTTTGCCGTTGTCGTCGTAATAAACGCCAACGCCCAGGTTGGTCTTGTTCGGGTTCTTGTCGGCATTGAATGCTTCGGTAACGCCCAGGATCGGGTCGCGTGGAGCCATCTCAATGTTGCTGAAAAGCGAGGCGGGAAGGGATGCGTTCATCGTGATAACATGAAAAATTCGCTGTCAAAGCGTGATTGGCAGCGGGGTTGTATTGAGGCACACATTTTACCAAAGGTCATCCAACGATGGCAGATCTATCCCAGGTTACCAGTAATATCGACGAGTCGAAAATCGTCACCTTCCCGGATTCACCCTATAAGCTTTACCAACCGTTTGCTCCCGCGGGAGACCAGCCGGGCGCCATTGTCAAGTTGGTAGAGGGCGTGGAGGATGGCTTATCGTTCCAGACTCTATTGGGGGTTACGGGTTCCGGCAAGACTTACACCATGGCCAATGTCATTGCGCGGCTCGGCCGGCCGGCTATCGTGTTTGCGCCCAACAAGACCTTGGCGGCGCAGCTTTACAGCGAATTCCGGGAATTCTTTCCGCAGAACGCAGTGGAATACTTCGTCAGCTATTACGATTACTACCAGCCGGAAGCCTACGTGCCGCAGCGCGACTTGTTCATCGAGAAGGATTCCTCGATCAATGAGCATATCGAGCAAATGCGCTTGTCGTGCACCAAATCCCTGATGGAGCGGCGCGACGTGGTGATCGTGGCGACCGTGTCGGCGATTTACGGTATCGGTAATCCGAACGAGTATCACCAAATGATTTTGACCTTGCGCGCCAAGGATAAGGTCAGCCAGCGCGACGTCATCGCCCGCCTGATTCAGATGCAGTACACGCGTAATGAAATCGATTTTGCGCGCGGCACCTTCCGTGTGCGGGGCGACACCATCGATATCTTTCCGGCGGAACACGCCGAGCTGGCGCTACGCGTCGAGACTTTCGATGACGAGATCGATAGCCTGCAATTATTCGATCCCTTGACCGGCAAAGTACGGCAAAAGATTCCGCGTTTTACGGTGTATCCGGGTTCGCATTACGTCACGCCGCGTTCGACCGTGCTGCGCGCGATCGAAACCATCAAGGAAGAATTGCGCGAACGGCTGGAGTGGTTCCGCCAGCAGGGCAAGCTGGTGGAAGAGCAGCGCCTGGAGCAGCGCACGCGCTTCGACTTGGAGATGATGGCCGAGATCGGCTTCACCAAGGGCATTGAAAACTATTCGCGCCATTTGTCCGGCGCCAAACCGGGCGAGCCGCCTCCGACCTTGGTGGACTATTTGCCGTCGGACGCCTTGATGTTCCTGGACGAGTCGCATGTCATGATGGGCCAGTTGAACGGCATGTACAACGGCGACCGTGCGCGCAAGACCAATCTGGTGGATTACGGCTTCCGTCTGCCGTCCGCGCTGGATAACCGGCCGCTGAAATTCGAGGAATTCGAATCCAAGATGCGGCAAACCGTGTTCGTTTCCGCCACGCCCGCGACCTATGAGATGGAGCACGCCGGGCAAGTGGTGGAGCAAGTGGTGCGCCCGACCGGCTTGATCGATCCCAAGGTGGAGGTGCGTCCGGCGAGCACGCAGGTGGATGATTTGATGTCGGAGATCACCGAACGCGTGAAGAAGAACGAGCGCGTACTGGTGACGACCCTGACCAAGCGTATGGCTGAGCAGCTTACGGAATTCCTGAGCGACAACGGGATCAAGGTACGGTATCTACACAGCGATATCGATACGGTAGAACGCGTGGAGATCATTCGTGACTTGCGTCTCGGAACCTTTGATGTGCTGGTCGGCATTAACCTCTTGCGTGAAGGTTTGGATATTCCGGAAGTCTCGCTGGTGGCGATTCTCGACGCCGACAAAGAAGGTTTCCTTCGTTCGGAACGCAGCCTGATCCAAACCATCGGCCGCGCGGCGCGCAACCTGAACGGCACGGCGATCCTGTACGGCGACAGGATCACCGATTCGATGAGGCGCGCAATCGGCGAAACCGACCGGCGCCGCGCCAAGCAGGTGGCTTTCAACACGGAGCACGGGATTACACCGGTCGGCGTCAAGAAGGAAATCCGTGACTTGATCGATGGCGTCTACGATCCGGAAGAAGCCAAGGCGGCGCTGCAGGTGGCGCAGGAGCACGCCAAGTACGAAGCCATGAGCGAAAAGCAGGTCAGCAAGGAAATCAAGCGGCTGGAAAAACTGATGCTCGATCATGCGAAAAATTTGGAATTCGAGAAGGCGGCGCAGGTGCGCGACCAGCTGCATAAGCTCAAGGAAAATCTGTTCGGCGCAGCCGGAGAAGATAACGTGGTTCCCATAGCGGGCAAATGATGGACAGACGCGTACCGGCCGAGATTCTCGACATGCTGCCGCTGGCCCATGCTTCGTGGCGGCCGGTGTTGAAGGCAGGCCTGGAAGCCTTGGCAGAGGCGCATCCTACTTATCTGGATGGGCTCGTTAAAGACGACTACCTGCCAACGAATGGCCGCTTGTTCGCAGCCTTCGCGCAACCGCTTGAATCGGTGCGTTACGTCTTGGTAGGAGAGGGGCCTTATCCGCGGCAGGAAAGCGCGACCGGATTCTGTTTTATGGATGGGGCGGTGCAATCGCTGTGGTCGGATACTGGCTTGTCCAAGCAAGTCAATCGCGCGACCTCGCTGCGCAATTTCATGAAGATGCTGTTGGTTGCAAGCGGCGAACTGAAGAAGGGGAATACGTCGGGGGAAGCCGTCGCGCAAGTCGCCGCCAAAGTGCGCGCCGCACCGTCATCCTACACACAAACGCTGGCGGAGCTTCAGGACAATTTAACCCGTCACGGGTTTTTGCTTTTGAATGCAGCCTTGGTGTTTCGTCCGCATGTGCCGCCGTTGAAGGAGGCCAAAGCGTGGCAACCGTTTTTGCAAACCGTGCTGGATGCGCTGGCCGATCGCGCGGAAAAGCAAGGCGAACAAGCACCGACTCTCGTGCTTTGGGGAAAAATCGCCGAACAATTAAAAGCTTTGCCTTCCAATGAGCGCTTTCCGAAGGCCGTCGCCGAGCATCCTTACAATTTGAGTTTTATCGACAATCCCGCCATGCAAGTCTTGTTCGGGCCGATGTCTTTACTTCATAAAGCATGATGCCTTTTCTGTAAAGCTTACGAGTTCAGTGTAAAGCTTACGAAAGAAGTTCCGTCCTTACGCGTGTTCTCCCCTCTGTAAACCCGATCTAATGATCTGGTACGAAGCTTGCACTATTGCTTCCGACGCCTTTTCCGGGAAGGGGAGGAAGCAATGACGGCAGCTCGTGCGGCGGTGCTATCGACAGGATGCTTTTGCGCGTTTCTCGTGAATGCGCAAGCAGCTGAAAACGCTGTTGAAGCAGATACTTCCATTGCGTACACGCCCTACGCAAGCGTGCCGGATACCCGCCAGTTCGCTCAGCTTTCCTGGCAATTCGAATCCGGCACGCTGGAAGGTTTGCATAAGATCGTCGACTTCTGGCCGAGCATTCATTGGCTAAGTTCATCCAACATTGCTTCCAGCATGGCGGCCTTGGGTTACTCCTGGCGCAATCTGAAACTGGAAGGCGCGATTTTCAAAGCACGCGAAACCGAACGTACGCGTAATACCGAATTTCTCAAATTAGATTCGACTACCAAACGGCTTTCCTACACCTTAGGACCTAACTGGGGTGTGCAGATTAGTCGAGGTTACCGAGAAAGTCCGGACCAATTCCCCGGTGCGAGTGCGAGCCATCGCACGACGATGTCGGCGACTTATCGAGGCTATGCCGGCACTAATCCGTGGAATACCACCTTAGCCTGGGGACGCGCCGGTGGCGATTTTGCCGGTAATGCGTATTTGATGGAATCGGCCATGCGCTTTGATCAGCATCATACGGTCTTCGGCCGTTTAGAACGCGCAGGCAACGATGAGCTATTCCAGGATGAGGAAGGATCGCATCAGCAACGCTACAGCGCGCGCAAAATCACGCTCGGTTATTTGTACGACGTGATCAATCGCGGCCCGGTGCGTTTCAATATCGGCGGATTAGTGAGTCGCCGTATAATTCCCAACGAACTCCTGCCGTATTACGGCACACGAGATACTTCCGTCATGGCGTTTTTACGCCTGCAAATTCAATTTTCCGGAAAATAGCGGCTTCGCGCGTTATGTGTTTCCTGAAGAGTGCCGGACGGCACTCTTCCCTTGGTCCTATACCTGACAAAATTAGTCAACTTTGATATACTTAATACGTTCGATCAGGGAAAACAAAAATTGTATTTTGTTAATTTTTGACTTATGACAATTGATTCAGCGGAGGAGACATGAGACTAACAACCAAAGGACGTTTTGCGGTGACCGCCATGATTGATTTGGCAATGCGGCAAGACAAAGGACCGGTGACGCTGGCGGGCATTAGTCGCCGGCAAGAGATTTCGCTTTCTTATTTGGAGCAATTGTTTGGCAAGCTGCGCCGCCATGAAATTGTCGAATCGGTAAGAGGGCCGGGCGGTGGCTATAATCTCGCTCGCAAAGCGGAAGATGTGACTGTTGCCGACATCATCATCGCGGTGGATGAGCCGCTGGATGCGACTCAGTGCGGCGGCAAAGAAAATTGCCATAGCCCGGATCATCCGAACGGCTCGCGCTGTATGACGCACGAACTGTGGACGACGTTGAATGCCAAGATGGTCGAATATTTGGATTCGGTGTCGCTGAAGGATTTGGTTGATCAGCAAAAAATGAAGCAGGCTGGCGAGATGCCTGCCGACCAGCGTGTGATGTCGATTGTTCGCTCGCACGTTGCTTGATGGAGTTTGATTTGGAGTTGATGCAATGAATGCCCCTCTGGAAAAGAGCTTGCTGGATACCCTCAAGGCGCCCCACTTCCCTATTTATATGGACTATTCGGCGACCACGCCGGTTGATCCTCGGGTTGCCGACAAGATGATTCCGTATCTGCGCGAGCAGTTCGGCAATCCCGCTTCGCGCAGCCACATGTATGGCTGGACTGCGGAAAAGGCGGTCGAAGAGGCGCGCGAGCAGGTGGCAGCATTGGTCAATGCCGATTCGCGTGAAATCATTTGGACGTCGGGCGCAACTGAAAGCAACAACCTGGCTCTGAAGGGCGCGGCACATTTCTACAAGACCAAGGGCAAGCACATCATTACCGTCAAGACTGAACACAAAGCGGTATTGGATACGGTGCGTGAGCTGGAACGCCAAGGTTTCGAAGCGACTTATTTGCAGCCGCAAGACAATGGCTTGATCACCGTGCAGCAATTGGCCGAAGCAATTCGCCCGGACACGATCCTGGTATCGGTCATGCTGGTTAATAACGAGATCGGCGTAATTCAACCCATTGATGAAATCGGCGAGCTGTGCCGCAGCAAGGGCATCATTTTCCACAGCGATGCGGCGCAAGCCACCGGCAAAGTCGAGATAGACCTGGAAAAGACCAAGGTCGACTTGATGTCCTTTTCCGCGCACAAGAGTTATGGCCCGAAAGGCATCGGCGCGCTGTATGTGCGCCGCAAGCCGCGCGTGCGCATCGAGGCGCAGATGCACGGCGGCGGCCATGAGCGCGGTTTGCGTTCCGGAACTTTGCCGACCCACCAGATCGTCGGCATGGGCGAGGCCTTCCGCATCGCCAAAGAAGAAATGGCAGAGGAACTGGCGCGCATTCAATCGCTGCGCGACCGTCTGGCTAAGGGCCTGATGGAAATTGAAGAAGTTTACGTCAACGGCGATTTGGAGCATCGCGTACCGCACAACTTGAACGTCAGTTTCAACTATGTCGAAGGCGAATCGCTGATCATGGCGATTAAAGATATTGCAGTGTCGAGCGGTTCGGCTTGTACCTCCGCCAGCTTGGAGCCGTCGTATGTTTTGCGCGCGCTCGGCCGCAGCGATGAACTGGCGCACAGCTCGATTCGTTTTACCATCGGCCGCTTCTCCACGGAAGCCGATATCGATTTCACTATCCAGCTGATTAAAGAAAAGGTCGCCAAGCTGCGCGATCTGTCTCCGCTGTGGGAGATGTACAAGGATGGCGTCGATATCAGCAAGATTCAGTGGGCGAGTCATTAATTATTGCGGGACAGTGCTATGCGAAGCATGCTCTGTCCTCAACAGTTGTTAGGTATTGCGGGACAGCGCTACGCGTAGCGTGCTCTGTCCTCAACTGAAATTAGGAGTACGGAAATGGCTTATTCGGATAAAGTTCTCGACCACTACGAAAACCCGCGCAACGTCGGGTCGTTTCAGAAGGGTGATGATTCAATCGGCACCGGCATGGTCGGCGCGCCGGCGTGCGGCGACGTGATGAAGCTGCAAATCAAGGTCGGTGAAGACGGCGTGATTCAAGATGCGAAGTTCAAGACCTATGGCTGCGGTTCGGCGATCGCTTCTTCTTCGCTGGTGACCGAGTGGGTGAAGGGCAAGACGCTCGATCAAGCCTTGTCGATCAAGAACACGCAAATCGCGGAAGAGCTGGCTTTGCCGCCGGTGAAAATCCACTGCTCGATTTTGGCGGAAGACGCGATCAAGGCAGCAGTTGAAGATTACAAAAGCAAGCACGGCACGAAGGAGGCAGCATAAGCGATATGGCAATCACACTGACTGAAAAAGCGGCGAAACATGTGGCGCGTTATATTGAAAAGCGCGGCAAGGGTATTGGTTTGCGTTTCGGTGTGCGCACGACAGGCTGCTCCGGTTTGGCTTACAAACTGGAGTATGTGGACGAGAGTACGCCGGAAGACCAGGTCTTCGAGTCGCACGGCGTCAAGGTATTCGTCGATCCCAAGAGTTTGCCTTATATCGACGGCACAGAGCTCGATTTCGCGCGCGAAGGTTTGAACGAAGGCTTTAAGTTCAGCAACCCGAATGTGAAGGATGAGTGCGGTTGCGGTGAGAGCTTCCGTATCTGATCTTGCCGAACGTATCGATTCATTTATCTAATTTGTTGAGGACAGAGTACCACTGGCGTAATTTGTTGGGGACAGAGTACCGCTTCGCTTAACTCAGTCCCGCAATTCAAGGAACGCTGTCCCGCAATTATGAAAACTCACTTCGACCTTTTCCATCTTCCGCAACGCTTTGCCATTGACATGCAAGCCTTGGATAAGGCGTATCACGAAGTGCAGAATCAAACCCATCCCGACCGCTTCGCCAGTGCCGGCGGTGCGGAAAAACGCGTCGCCATGCAATGGGCCACGCGTGCCAATGAAGCCTACCAAACGCTCAAGAATCCGCTGGCCCGCGCGCAATATCTGTGCGAATTGAACGGCGTCGATTTGCAGACAGAATCCAATACCGCCATGCCGCCGGCTTTCTTGATGCAGCAGATGGAGTGGCGCGAGGCATTGGATGAAGCGCACGCTGACAAGGATATCGGTGCCCTCGAAAACCTTGAAGCCGATTTGCGTGCTGCCCGCAAAGCCGAGCTGGCACAAATTGAAAAAGCGCTCGACGCGAAGGATTTTGCAGAAGCTGCCCAAGGTGTGCGGCGCTTAATGTTTCTTGAGCGTTTTAAAGAAGAAGTCGCCCGTGTATTCGATCTCTTATCCGATTAAATAAATTCCCTATGGCGCTACTTCAGATTTCCGAACCAGGCATGTCCACCGTTCCGCATCAGCGGCGTCTGGCAGTGGGAATCGATCTCGGCACGACGAATTCCCTGGTGGCGACCGTTCGCAACAGCATCCCTGAAGTGCTTGCAGACGAGAAGGGGCGCGTATTGTTGCCGTCGGTAGTGCGCTATTTTCCTGAAGGGCATGCGAACATTGGTTACAAAGCGCAAGCCGCGCAAATCAACGATCCGAAAAACACCATCGTCTCGGTCAAGCGCTTCATGGGACGAGGGCTGAAGGACATCGTCTACGCAGAAAATCTGCCGTATGACTTTGTCGATGCGCCGGGCATGGTGCAGTTGAAGACCCTTGCCGGCGTCAAAAGCCCGGTCGAAGTGTCGGCGGAGATTCTCGCGACCTTGCGTCAGCGTGCCGAAGATGCGCTGGGTGACGACTTGGTTGGCGCAGTCGTTACCGTGCCCGCGTATTTCGACGACGCGCAGCGCCAAGCCACCAAGGATGCGGCCAAACTCGCCGGCCTGAATGTGCTGCGCTTATTGAATGAGCCCACTGCCGCGGCGATCGCCTACGGCCTCGATCATGGCTCGCAAGGCATCTATGCCGTGTATGACCTCGGCGGCGGCACCTTCGATATTTCGATTCTCAAGCTCACCAAGGGCGTATTCGAAGTATTGTCCACCGGCGGCGATTCCGCTCTCGGCGGAGATGATTTCGATCACCGCTTGATGTGCTGGATCATCGAGCAAGCCAAGCTGGAGCCTTTGTCGGATGAAGACTTCCGGTTGTTGATGGTGAAGTCGCGCGAGGCGAAAGAACTGCTGTCGACCAAAGACGAAACACAGATCGACGCCAAGCTCCATTCGGGCGAAGAGGTGCATGTGACTTTGACGGCAGCGACTTTCTTCGAGATCACGCAGCATTTGGTGAAGAAGACAATCAACCCCAGCAAAAAAGCGTTGCGCGATGCCAATCTGTCGGAAGAAGATATCGACGGCGTGGTATTGGTCGGCGGCGCGACGCGCATGCCGCATATCCGCAAGGCGGTCGCGGAATTTTTTCATACTACACCGCTGGCGAATATCGATCCCGATAAAGTGGTAGCGCTCGGCGCCGCCATTCAAGCCAATTTGTTGGCGGGCAACCGTGCCGCCGGGGATGATTGGCTGCTGCTGGACGTGATTCCTTTATCGCTGGGCGTGGAAACCATGGGCGGCCTGGTGGAGAAGGTGATTCCGCGTAATTCCACCATTCCGTGCGCGCGCGCGCAAGAGTTCACCACCTTTAAAGACGGCCAGACCGCAATGGCGATTCATGTGGTGCAGGGCGAGCGCGAATTGGTCAGCGATTGCCGATCTCTTGCGAAGTTCGAGCTGCACGGCATTCCGCCGATGGCGGCAGGCGCTGCACGTATTCGTATCACTTATCAAGTGGATGCCGACGGCTTGCTGTCTGTGTCGGCGCGTGAATTGAAGTCCGGTGTCGAGTCGTCGATTACCGTTAAACCGTCTTATGGCTTAAGCGATGACGAGATTGCGCGCATGCTGCAGGATTCATTCAGTTCAGCAGACGCCGACATGCAATTGCGTGCGCTGCGTGAAGAACAGGTGGAGGCAGAACGCATTATTCTCGCGACGCAGTCGGCGCTTGAGGCCGATGGCGGTTTGCTGTCTGAAGAGGAGCGAGCTGCATTACAGTCGCTGATCGACAAAACGCGCGAGTCCGCAAAAGGAAGCGATCATCAAGCCATTCACGCGGCCGTCCTGACGCTGGCGAAAGGCACGGAAGAATTCGCCGCACGCCGGATGGACCGCAGCGTACGGCAAGCCTTGTCCGGCAAGAAGTTGGACGAGATCGTTTGAAGAAATTGCGGGGCTGAGTTAAGCGAAGCGGTACTCAGTCCCCAACGAATTAGGCAGCGGTACTCTGTCCCCAACAAATTTTAACTAGATGAGGTTTTTACAGTGCCCCAAGTCGTCGTATTGCCCCATGCAACTCTCTGTCCTGAAGGCGCGGTCATTGAAGCGCCGGCCGGGAAATCTCTGTGCGACGTTTTGCTCGACAACGACATCGAAATCGAGCATGCCTGCGAAAAATCCTGCGCCTGCACGACTTGTCATGTGCTCGTCCGCGAAGGCTTCGATTCTTTGAACGAGCCGCAGGAAAAAGAGGAGGATTTACTCGATATGGCCTGGGGTTTGGAAGCGACCTCGCGCTTGTCTTGCCAGGCAATCGTGGGCGAAGAAAACTTGGTCGTGGAGATCCCTAAATACACAATTAATCACGCCAGGGAAAATAATTAATCATGAAATGGACTGACATCCAACGGATCGCCGAAGAGCTTTACGATAAATACCCCGACGTCGATCCCTTGACGGTGCGCTTCACCGATCTGCACAAGTGGGTTTGTGAGCTGGACGAATTCGACGACGATCCAAGCCGTTCCGGTGAAAAGGTCCTGGAAGCTATCCAGATGGCCTGGATTGAAGAAGCGCGTTAGTCATTCGACGCAAGCACTCCGTATTTTCCTGCTGTTCTGTCGACAATGCATTGCGTCGACGCTCTTTCGCTCTTCCGTTTTGAACGCCGACCCCTCGTGAAATTTTCCTGCCCGGCTATGTGATTTTTTCATTGCCGTATTGGAAGATTGATGTACCATTGAATCGCCAGCTCAATAGGCTTTTCAAAATAAGATGAAAATATCGCGTCGATCTATCGGGGGGATGACGGCGGTGCTTGCCGCGGCAGCATTTGCAATGCCGTGCGCACATGCGTCAGATCAAATTGTGCCGAAGGCCCGGCAACTTCTGCAGGAAGGCAAGGCTCGCGAAGCCTATAACATGCTTTCGGAGCGCGAATTCGAACGAGCGGGAGACGTCGAATTTGACACCTTGTTTGGTGTAGTCGCATTGGATAGCGGTCATCCGGATAGGGCGACGCTGGCTTTTGAACGCACCTTGGCAGTCAACCCCGCGCTTGCCGGTGCGAGGCTGGACCTTGCGAGAGCCTACTTTGCGATGGGCGACATGGTGCGCGCCGCCAGTGAACTCGATATCGTCGCGGGACAAAATCCGCCGGATCTAGCGAAGCAGGTCATCGAAAAATATCGTAAAGCGATTGACGAGCAAGCCAAGTCTAAACGCACTACGGTGCGCGGTTATCTGGAAACATTTGCCGGTTACGACAGCAACGTAAGTTCGGTCACCAGCGATTTTACCCAGGCCGTCTTGCAGTCCTACAATTTGCCTGGTTTTCTACCGACGGGTAATTCGGTTAAGCGCAGTTCGCCTGTATTGGGCAGTGCGGGTGGCGTCGAACTTACGCATGTCGTCGATGAAAGACTCTCTTTGAACGGCGGCGCAGATGTCCGGTATCGCGGCGTGCTGAACAGTTCGAGTTTCTCCAGCAGCCAAATCGATTTACGCGGTGGATTGGCTTATAAGGTCGGGCAGGATACTTACCTTGCAAATTTGTTCCTGCAGAATTATTGGCAGCGCACCGATCTACCGACGGCCAATCGAAATACAGCGGGTTTAAGTTTGGAATGGCGGCGTGCGCTCAATGAACGGTCTCAAGTGCGACTCTTCGGTGTGGCGGTAGGTCAGCGATTTCCGGACATCTCGGTCAACAATGTGAACGGCTTTTCGCTGGGGACCGGATGGATTTGCCAGTCTGACGGGAAATATCGGCCTGTGTTGGGAGTGGGATTGACGCTCTCTCAGGACAACGCTCTGAATCAGCTCCCCTCCGGTTCGGATGTCGGCAGGCGCAGTATCGGAACGAATCTGAATGGCCGGCTAGCACTGACCGATGGACTCAGCCTGTTTAGCAATGCCAGTTTCACTTATCGCGTGGATCGTTCGGCGTTTGCCCGTTCTTCGACCCAGGAGTTTGGAAACGACCGCCTGTTCGATGCAACGATAGGACTAAGCTGGATGCCTGCGCGAGGATGGACGCTTAGTCCGCAAATCAGCTATTCGGAAAATCGTTCCAATGTGGCGCTGAGTGAATTCAAGCGTACAGAGGCGAGCGTCGTCGTTCGCTATGACTTTCAATAATAGGAGGTCTTATGTCTGCAATGCGCCTGTTTTGCCGTAAATACTTTCTCGCGTGGTGCTGTATTTCGGCTAT
Source organism: Burkholderiales bacterium (assembly GCA_016177875.1). Taxonomy (GTDB): domain Bacteria; phylum Pseudomonadota; class Gammaproteobacteria; order Burkholderiales; family Burkholderiaceae_D; genus Paucimonas. The sequence continues at coordinate 12,240 of JACOUL010000054.1, read as the reverse complement.
CGGCTTCATTCCTGTTTTGGCCGACGCAGCCGCTGTCGGGCGATTCCAATTCGTGGCCGGCAGCGTCAGCGTCATCGACAATCAAGGCAAGCAGAGAGCGGCGCAAAAAGGCGCTGAAATTGCAGAAGGCGAAACACTGAGCACCGCTGAAAACGGTACTGCCCAAGTACGCATGATCGACGGCGGCATCATTGCGCTACGCCCCGACACGCAGCTCAAAATTTCCGCCTATCGCTACCAAGGCAAGGAAGACGGCTCGGAAAACGCCTTATTTTCCCTCATTCGCGGCGGGCTGCGTGCGATCACTGGTGCCGTCGGCAAAACCAACAAGGAAAATTACAAGATCAAAACCGCTAGCGCGACGATCGGCATTCGTGGAACGGATCATGAGGCTGTCGTTGTGCTGCCGTCTCAGGCGAATCCGAGCAATGGATTGCAAGCAGGCACATATGACAAGGTCAATGTCGGTGCGACCAGTCTGACGACCAATGCAGGCGTAGCGTACGTCGGACCCAATCAAGTCGGCTTTGCTGCTACGCTTAACCAAGCGCCGGTGGTGTTGCCGACGATGCCGAATATCTTTAGGGCGGCGCCTGCGCCGACTGCAAAGCAGACACCAAGCGCTGCTAAGTCCGATACTCAATCGACGACCACGGCGGATAGCGGCGTAACAAACGCGGAGAGCGCGCCGGCTGTTTCAACGACCGGTTCCACCGAACCGACGCTTAATAATTTAACCGGCGTCAATTCCAGCGGAAGCAGCTTAAATACATTGAACCAAACGGTAACGACAACGGGGGGCAGCACGATCTCCATCGGCATGACGTTGGTACGCGCTGCCGGCACCTCAAGCGAATGGTTTGGCGGTGAATATATTTATTCGACGGCGACGTCTACGGATCCCAATGCATTTCGCGGCGCGGTAGACGGGGGCGTGCAGTTGCCGAATCAAGTCATCGAGCAAGGTAACGCGCTGGTAGGATTCAGTGGGAAAGCAGCCGGTTTTACCTCAAGCGGTTCAAGCGCGACGTCTCCAATCGCCCCCGATGGTTTCACTCCGGCCGCGATCCGGATTGGGACGGCAGTCAATCAGGATGTGAGCTCCAGTTCAGTTGCGGGCGTGCCGGTTTCTTGGGGGCGGTGGGTCGGCGGCAATATCGCCGTCTATAGCGCGGATGGCAGCACCTTGCTTGGGAAGATTGACAATACGAGCCGCAGTCTTCATTGGGTGACGATCGGCAGTGTGCCGAGCAATTTCTTGCAGCCGCCGTTGACCGGCACCGCGAGTTATACCGTGCTGGGAAGCACGAATCCAACTGACCTGATCGGCAATGTCGGGACATTGACGAACGCCACGCTCAACGCAAATTTCACCAGCGCCCGTGCCAACACCACGATTGATGTCAGCTTTAACTCGCCGACCAACACCAGCAACTGGAGCATGACTGCAAACAATGTGCCGATTTCTAAGACTGTCGATGACGGATTTAGATCGAGCACGGCCTTGAGCGGGACCAACGGTATGACGCATACAGTAAGTTGCGTCGGCCCGTCCTGCGGCACGCAGAACATCGGTTCCGCCAACGGACATTTCGTCTTGAACGGCCAAGGCGCCGTCGTATTTTATACCATGGGCAGTGGCAAAGTGACGTCTACGGGCCAGACATCATTGTCGACTTTTACGCCGTCTTCAGTCGTGACTGGTGCTGTTTTGTTTAAAAAATAAATTGCGCTCGCTGGATTTTTCGTTCCTCAGGATATACAAGTCAGTTGATGCCGATTTTTGAAAGGCACGGCTTTCCTCATGCGTCACGCTATGAAAATTCTCGACCGCACAAAAACGATAGAAGCGCTTCCTTATGCAAAGCTTGTTCCCGCAGTTGCGCTTGCGGCAAAGGAGCTGGCCACCGGCGCCATCATCGCGCCGGAGCGCCAAGTGGTCTCCATTAACTCGAATAGCTTTTTGTTGAACATGCCCGCGATCGGCAAGGGCATCAGCGTTTCGAAGTTGATTACGGTGCATGCGCAGAATGCGCAGCACGGGCTTCCTGCCATTCAAGGCGAAGTGATCGTCTTCGAGACCGAGACCGGTCAACGATTAATGTTATTGGATGGCCCAACCGTCACTGCTCGCCGGACGGCGGCGATGACTTTGCTCGGCATCCAAACACTTGCGCCGAAGACGCCAAGTTCAGCGCTGCTGATCGGCACAGGTACCCAGGCTGCAGCGCATGCGGACGCGCTCGTGGAATATTTCGGCGTGAAGGACCTCTTGGTTGCCGGTTCGACGATCAACAAGGCGGAGTCTTTTTGTAAAGCACTCCTCGATCGCCATCCGGACTTATGTGCCCATCCACTGCCCGCCGATCAACTTCAGCACCGCGCTCTGGAAACGGATGTTGTTGTCGCATTGACGACGTCAAAGTCCCCGGTTATACCGATTCACATTGCACCCCATACCTTGGCCATTGGCGTGGGGGCCTACAGGCCGGACATGGCGGAGTTCCCACCCGAGCTCTTACGGCAACGCCAGGTTGTCGTCGATGATCTTGAAGGGGCGCGGCATGAAGCAGGGGATTTGCTGCAAGCAGATATCGATTGGAGCACGGTCTTGAACTTAGGCGCGGTGTTATCCGGCCAATCCCTGCGATACGCCCAAGTGCCGGTATTTAAGACGGTAGGGCAAGCGGCCTGGGATTTGGCGGCCGCACGTGTGGCGGTTGCAGAGTCACGCTGATTGGCCGTTCGATCTTTCCATTAGGTTGATACTGCTGCGGCAAATTTTCTGCCGAAGAATACGTCGGATGTTGTCTCGCGGCGATTGCATTTTCCCATCGCATTTCATAGATCTTTATCAACCGTATAAGTCGGCAGCTTATTAGGATGAAGGCGTGGCGCGACTTTGATGGGTACTTTCTTCTGTGCATATCGGACAAACGGCCACGCATAGCGAACGCTGGCTGCTTTTAATCAATCATTTAAATTTGACTGCAGCATGAGTGGAGCGTGATTGCCGTTCGATATTTAAAGACGAGGAGAATGCACATGATGCTCAGTAATGTTCAAGTAACTTTGCACCGACACTCGCGAGCACTGCTCCGTACAACGTCGATGCTACTCGTGTCGCTGACCGTGCTGATTGCTCCCGCAATGGCGCAGAATAATAGCGCGCAAGTGAAGCTTTACAATACGGCGGGCAACCAAGTGGGCAGCGCGAGGCTTATTCAACAAGGGCATGGCAATGTCGCCATTGACGTGAGCGTCCGTGACCTCCCTCCAGGCTTCCACGGGTTTCACGTGCATACAGTCGGCGAATGCATTCCGCCTTTCACCTCGTCCGGCGGGCATTTCGATCTGGCGGGACACACCCATAGAGATCACTCCGGCGACTTTCCAGTCTTGCTGGTGAATGCTGATGGTACGGCGAATGCGAGGTTCAACACAGATCGCTTCGCGGTCGCTGATCTCTTTGATGGGGACGGCAGCGCTCTGATTATCCATGCGGGTCCGGACAACTACGCGAATATCCCGACTCGATATGTCGCCACGCCGGATGCGACGACATTGGCGACAGGTGATGCGGGAGCCAGGATTGCATGCGGAGTGATAGAAAAGTCTGCGGCAAGAAGATAGCCGCTTCGTTTGTCTCAATACATGAATGCCTCAGCATAATAATTCATTGATGATGGCTGCTTGTGCCGGGTTTATTCCGTAAAACTGAAAGCCGATACGGTATTGGCCGGTGCAACTGCATACGCAATAGACGGATTTTGCGATTGCCGAAAACTGTCGCGGGCTGCCACTGATTGCCGTCTCGAACTTAACGACGCAGTATTGGCCGAGTTCGATCGGTTCGGCAAGCATGATGCTGATGCCGTCCATTGAAATATCGACAGTCCAAGCGTTTATCGGAGGCTTGTCCTCCACGGACAGCCTGGCACGGCAACGAAATACCGCGCGGGGATAAAGGCGAAGGTCCAGTTCAGTCATGTCGGTCATGTCGCTCCTCCATATTTTTTGTTTGCATTTCGATTGTCGGTGCTGCCGCACCATTCCAACATCTCCTGATATATGAGATGCCTGCATCAGGAGTGCTTATTCATGAGGCATACATTTGCTCAACCGCCGCCAGCAAATCCTTGTTGGCAAACGGCTTGCGAACAATGCCGTTTGCTCCCAGTTCCATGGCTTCCTGCAGGCGCTGTTGGCTGTCCGCCGACACGACGAGCGTCTTGACAGGTGTAGATAAATCATCGGCCTTTTGGAGAAAGCGCAGGACCTCTATGCCATCCATGCCGGGCATGCGCAGATCCAGGGTCATGATTCCCGGCTTGAACGAATAGAGCAACGCGCCTGCCTCGAAGCCATTGGAAGCAATCGCGGTTTCGAATCCGGCACGCTTCAGAACGCGTTCAATGGCGCGCGCCATGGGCAATTCGTCGTCGGTGATCAGCACGCGCTTCGGTAAAGCCTGCGGCTGCGACAAGTCGGGAATGCCGTTCTCGCGCATGAATCGGCGCAATTCCTCGATCGGCACCCGATGATCGCCTCTGCCCGGCAATTTATAGGCTTGCAGCAGCCCACGGTCTATCCAGCGCAAGACCGTTCGGAAATTTACCCCGCAAACTCTGGCGGCTTCCCCAGTCGTCAACACCTGTGACATAACAAATCACCCTTTCCTGGAAATATTACGTACGTCATATTTGACATGATAGTCACGATAGTCTAAATTGGCAATACATGTTGATCAACGGCAACATGCGGGCCGGAATGACGATTCTCAAATGACAACAATTCGCGCAGCTCGTCATTCCGGTGCCGATTTGACAAATGACGATTCGGATTCAAAGGGGGAATCAGCATGAATAGAACAGCCATACAAGCGCTGCCCATGATCGATGAGGGAATGTTCTATCGATTGCTTGAAGAGACGGGCACGGTAGAGATCGATATCGCGCGAATCGAGCGGTATTTCATTCCACTGGTTTCATTCTTCAAGAACGGCACAGCGCAAGCTATCGCATACGGCGCGATTGTTCGCAGCCATATGGATATGCTGGCTGCGGAGTCCGTGAGCGAGATACCGGCCTTGGTTGAAGACCTGGTCGGCCCATGCAGTGGCGTGAAGATCAATTTCAAGACTGAGCAATAAACGGAGGGTACGATCATGAACAATAAGAACAAAATTGCGATATTCGGCGCCACCGGCAGTCTGGGTGGCTGCGTTTTGAACGCCATCCGTTCAAACGACAAGTTCGGCAATAGCGAAGTGGTGGCGATCGCCCATCAACGCAGAAGCCAGCCGGACACGGTCCAGACACGGCTCGCCGATTATGCGGATCCGGATTCGTTGATTCAGGCCTTGCAGGGTGTGAATACGGCGATCTACGCCATGCCGATCAATCGGGAAATGGAGAAATGGAACGCTACTTTGGTGAAGGCTGCGGATATTTGCGAGGTGGAGCGGCTCATCCGATTTTCGGGGCCTCTGGCGGATGCCCGATCGTCTTTTCTTCCTCTCAGCATTCAAGGCAATATGGATGACCGCGCGCTGGCGCGCGAATTCGGACAGGCCGCTATCTTGCGTACTAACTTCTTGATGCAGAATTTCGTCACCAGCCATCGGTACATGGTGCGGGACGGCAGCTTGCTTCTTCCGGCATGCGAAGGCCGAATCAGTTATATCGATCTTGAGGATGTCGGCAGCGCGGTGTTGAAAATGCTGGAAGACTTTGACAGCTACGACGGACAAATTTTCGACGTCACGGGCGCAGTCGCATGGAACAATGCCGAGATCGCCGAAATTTTTTCAGACGTGCTGAGGAAGGAGTGTAGCTATCAAGCTCTTGAACTCGCAGCATATAGCGGCAGCTTGAAAGAGCAAGGCATGGATGCGTTCCAGACGCAATTCATGGTGGAATTGCTGGAGCTGGCCGACATGGATGAATTCTCATTTATCGGCGAGGGCATTTACACGATCCTCGCGCAACGCCCAAAGTCCTTCTATACCTTTGTCATGGATAACAAGGCGTGTTGGCAGTAAAAAGGCGATAGCGGTCATTCCGGCCCTAATACGCGGAAGGTTTCTTCCAATGTCGTCAGGCCGTTTGCTACTTTATGGTAAGCGTCGTCGCGCAGGGTTTCGAAGTTTTTGCTGCGCGCATATTGCGCGATCTCGGTGATGGCGGCTTCGCCGGCGACCAGGTGACGCATTTTGTCGTCGAACGCCAATATTTCATACAGGCCGGCTCTTCCCTTATAGCCGCTGCCGAAGCATGCCGGGCAGCCGGTACCCTTATAGGCTGACTTGATACCTCCCGCGAATTGCCCGCCTAAGCGCTGTAGCAGTTCCGGCTCGGGCACATGCGGCGCGCGGCAATGTTCGCATATCTTGCGCACCAGACGCTGGGCGATGATGGCTTCGATTGCGGTGGCGACGACGAAGGGCTTCAATCCCAGATCGAACAGGCGGGAAATGGTCGCCAGCGCCGAATTCGTATGCAGGGTCGAGAACACCTGGTGGCCGGTGAGTGCCGCATGAAAGGCGACCTCGGCGGTTTCGATGTCGCGGATCTCGCCGATCAGCAGCACGTCCGGGTCTTGGCGCAGGATGGCGCGCAGCACCAGCGGAAAAGTGAGGCCGATTTTTTCGCGCACCAGCACTTGGCCGGCGGCATCGAGATAGTATTCGACCGGATCTTCGATCGTGATGTAATTCTTTTCCGGTGTAGCGCCGCTTTGTAGCAGACTGTATAGCGTGGTGGTCTTGCCGCTGCCGGTCGGCCCGGTGGTCAGCACGATGCCTTGCGGCTTGTCGGCGGCGTAGCGGATCTTGACCAGGTCGTTCGCGGAAAAGCCGAGCGCTTCCAGGCTGAGCACCGCGGAATTGCGGTCGAGGATGCGCATCACGATTTTTTCGCCGTTGATGGTCGGCAGAGTCGAGATGCGCAAATCGACCATGCGCTGCGGCGTCTTCACGGCGATGCGCCCGTCCTGCGGTCGGCGCCGCTCGGAAATATCGAGCTCGGCCATCACCTTGATGCGCGATACGATGGACTGATGCATGTTGTGCGGAATCTGGATCTTGTCGGTCAGCACGCCGTCGATGCGCAGGCGCACCATGACGTTCTTGGCGCGTGGCTGGATATGGATGTCGGACGCGCCTAAGCGTATCGCTTCCAGCAGGACGGAATTGACCAGCCGGATGGCCGGCGGCTCGTCGGTGTCGCGCAGCAGGTCTTCCACCGATTCCAGGCTGCTGTCGTCATCGATGACGATCTCGATGCCTTCGTAAGGGTCGGACGAGCCGATGACGGTTTCCAGATCGGCCAGTTCGGAGGCGCCGACTTTATAGACTTCGGCGATCTTGGCATGAATCGACGCCATTGGCGCGAGCACAGGAGCGACCTCCAGGCCGGTGACGAAGCGCAGATCGTCCAGCAGGCCGCTGTCGAGCGGATCAGCCATAGCCAGCGTCAGCTGTTTCTTGTTTGCCGCGAGCGGCATGATGAATTGTCGCTGGCACAGCGCGGCCGGCACCAGTGCGGCAACGGAGCTATCGACATTGAATTCCTTGAGATCGACTTGCTGGATCATCAGCTCCTTGCCGATCACGTCGTGGATGGCTTTCTCCGTCAGCCAGCCGCGGTCGACGATCAGTTTGATCATCGCTTCCTTGCGCTGTAGCTGCTGCAGCCTGACCAGCTCCTGCACCTGCTGGGTCGTGAGCAGGTTGCGCTTGTTCAGCAGGATGGCCAGCTGGCTGCGCGTGGTGACGCTGAACTTGGCCAGCTTTTCGATTTCCTTGCTTTGCTCCTGATTCGTGCGCTGCAGGGCGCTGTTTTTCTGCATCAGCTCATATTGCTGCAAGGCCAGGGCGACGGTGACGCGCAGGTCGTCGTCGTTCCAGGGCTTGAGGATGAATTTGTAGACGGCGCCGGCCTTCATTGCGCTGATGACGGCGTTAACGTCCGCATGCCCGGTCAGCATGATGCGGATGGTGGCCGGCTGCAGGGAGCGCGCCTGTTTCAGCAGATCGCCGCCGTTCATGCCGGGCATCATGTAGTCGCTGATGATCACCTGGAACGATTCGCCGGCGAGCAAGTTCACCGCCTGGATCGGATCGCCGCAGGTAACGATTTCGTAGTTCTCTTGCCGGAATATGCGCCTGAGAGCGGACAACACGCCTGGTTCGTCGTCGACCAGCAGAATCCTATAAGCTGCCTGCTTAGCCGGCTGTTCTTCGGCCGCAGCCGCCTCGCCTGTAAAAAGATGCGCGTAGTTCATGTTATATGCGGCGTCTGGCTGGAAGAGGGCACGTCTTGGGCAAGCGGCAGGCAAACCGTAAAGGTGCTGCCGGTGCCCGGGGAGCTGACGACCTCGATGCGTCCGCCATGCGACATCGCAATGTCGCGGGCAACGGTCAATCCTAATCCCATGCCTTTGCCTACTTCTCTCGTCGTGAAAAACGGATCGAAAATGCGACTCAGGATATCGGGTGCGATGCCGCAGCCATTGTCCGCGATCGACACCTGGATATCACCGTCGATCTGCCTGGTGGCGACCTTGATCACGCCTGCATCCTTTATCGCCAGCACTGCGTTTTGCAGGATGGACAGCAGCATCTGATTGACGCGGCTTTGGTCGCACACGATCATGGGAAGAGGTTGCAGGTCGAAAATGAGTTCGATCTGCGGAGACAGTTGGGTAGCGGCGATGTCGGTGACGGCGCGCACCGCATCGTTGACGTCGAATTGCGTCATCAATGCGCAATCGATGCTCGCATACTTTTTCAGGTTGGCGACGATGCGCGCGACACGGTCGGCGCCGGTCGCCGATTCGTTCAGCAAGCCGGGAAAGTCTTCCAGCGCGAAATCCATATCGGCATTTTTCCAGAGTTGATTCGCATGACCGGTGTCGCCTTTGCGGTAGGCGCTCAATATGGCTTGCATTTTCTTAACGTAGTCCAGCGCGGTCGCCAGGTTGCTGCGGATGAAGCCGATCGGATTGTTGATTTCATGCGCCATGCCGGCGGCTAGGCTGCCTACCGAAGCGAGTTTTTCCGACTGATACAGCTGGCGCTGCGACCGTTCAATAACGGCGACCTGTTCCTTAACGCGCTGCTCCAACTGCTGCGACAGCTCACGGTACCGCGTTTCCGATTCCTGCAGGGCGGCGTGCTTTTTCTGCAGCGCCTCATAATCGGCATTGACCGCTTCGAAATGCAAATCGGCTGCCATGCGGTAACGCGCCGCACCTGCCAGGGTCAACTCCAGCCAGGCAGCTGCCGCTTCGGCCGTAGCACGCGGCGCGTCGGAGGCCAGCAGCTTGCCGACGACATCGATATCGAGTTTCAGCGGCATGGCGATCGCCTCGACTTGGACGCCGGCAGGCGAGGTGCGCACCGGCTTGTCGTCGGCGTCAAGCAGCTGCCAATGCGGCCCGAGCAGTTTGCTAAGAGCGACATCGAGCTTGGCGCCGGCCACGTCGCGCAGCAATTCTGCCAGCGTCAGGTCGCGATCGAATTGGGCGGCTTTCATGGCGAGCCTCCTGCCGCCGTGACGAAGGCTTGGCGTGACAGGCCGTGCGTGCCGCCGAGCGTGAACTTATGGTCGAGATTGGCGTAGACACGGTCGAGCAGGGAGTTGAAGGTCTCGCGCACGCCACTGCCTTCCAGCGCCGAAGCGAAGAACAGCGGCCAAGGCGCTTTCGACCAGCGCGCGCGGATCTCTTCCTCGGTAAGGATGTCGGGCAGATCGCGTTTGTTGAATTGTACGACCAGCGGCAGCGTGGCCAGGTCCAGGCCGACCAGTGGCGCGTTGGCCATCAGATTGTCGAAGGAGCTGCCATTGTTCATGGCCTGGTTGCGCTGCGAATCGGCGATGAAGGTCACGCCGTCGGCGCGCGAAAGAACAGCCTTGCGCGTGCCGTCATGGGCGACTTGACCCGGCACGGTGAATATCTTGAATTTAATGAGTAGGCCCGACGGCGCGGTAAATCCCAGCGGCAGAAGATCGAAGAACAGCGTGCGGTCGCCGTCGGTTTCGAGGGTCATCATGTCGCCGATCATTTCCGGCGCCAGCAAATCATGCAGCCGTGTCAGGTTGGTGGTCTTGCCGGATAAGGCCGGGCCGTAATAAACGAGTTTGATCGTTAATCGATTGAGTCGTTCGTCTAGTTCAGCCATGACCGATGGTGTGCCTTTTTAAAAAACATCATACTCGCATTGACTTTCATTGCAAGGCTTGAACGCCTTTCTTCTTTTTACGAAAAGATAAAGCGGCTTGCTGCTTATGGCAGATTAAGTTAGTGTTGCTATGCCATCGAATTCTTCTCTTTTAATAATATTAATGAATTCGCAACGAGATACATCAGCCTGCTCCGTGCTTTTCGTCGATGACGACGAATACGTCATCAAGGCACTCGTGCGCCTGATGCGGCCATATCCAGGTCGCGTACTGACTGCATTGAGCGGGGAAGAAGCGCTCGCCATTTTGGCGGCGCAAAAAATTGATGTGATCGTATCCGATTCGCTGACGCCGCCGGTCACCGGCATCCAATTGATTCGCACAGCCAAACAGCTCTGTCCCGCAATTACGCCGATCATACTTTCGGGTAAAACCGATCTGGCCGATGTTCGGCAAGCGAGAAACGATGGCGTTCTTCATGCCTTCATTCACAAGCCGTGGGACGATAGAGAGCTGGTCGCTGTCATTCAGGAAGCTTTCAATTCGCTAAAATTAAGGCAAGGCGGGTGCTCAAATTCCTGAGCCGGCGGATTCTCCCCCGCTTGCAGCGTAATCATGCTGGACCGGTAGCCATATCTTGAAGCATGTTCCTTTGCCGACAGCGCTTTCGACTTCGATTTTCCCCTGGTGTTTTTGCACGATGCTATACGAGAGCGACAGCCCCAACCCGGTTCCTTTGCCGACCGGCTTCGTGGTGAAGAAGGGGTCGAAGATGCGCTTGAGGTTTTCAGGCGAGATGCCGTCGCCATTGTCCGCGATCTCGACCAGTACCTGGTCGCCTTGAATTGACGTACGGACGGTGATTTCGCCGTGATCGGCGATGGCGTGCGCGGCATTGACCAGCATGTTCATGAACACTTGGTTCAATTCCAGCGGCAGGCATTCTATGGGCGGAATCTGTCCATATTGTTTGATGACCTTCGCCTTGTACTTGATCTCGTTGTTGACGATATTAAGAGTGCTGTCCAGCCCGGCGTGCAAATCGACCGTTTGCCATTCGGCGGTGCCGACGTGTGAAAAATCCTTGAGGTCCTGAACGATTTTCTTCACGCGCAGCAGACCATCCTTGGATTCATTCAGCAGCGAGACGATGTCTTCTTTTAAATAATCCAGTTCCACTTTCTCTTTGACTGCTTGCAGCGTCTTGAGCTGCGCGGGATGATTCTCGGCCAGCAGGTGCTCGTTCGCTTCATAAGCCGCCAGCATTTCCAGGATTCCTTGTAGATATCCTTCGAGACTGGAGAGATTGGAATTGACGAAACTGATCGGATTGTTGATTTCGTGGGCAACGCCGGCGGCCAATTGGCCAATAGACGCCATTTTCTCCGACTGCAGCAATTGGTTATGTGCTTCTTCCAGCTTGCGATTGGTGTCGCGCAACTCCTCGTTCGCATCCTGCAGTTCGTTGGTGCGCTGCTCGACCAGATGCAGCAGACGCTTGCGGTATTGATTTAGCTCTTCTTCGTTGCTTATGCGTTCAGTGACATCGCGGATCACGGTGACCATGACTTCGTCGCCTTTGAGTCGCATGGTGTTGCCGGAAATCTCGACATGGCGCAGCTCGCCGCTACGGATACGAAACAGGGCGGGATAATCGTGCAAGGATCCGGTTTTGTGCAACGCCTCGACAAAACGTGCGCGCGATTCTTTGTCGGGCCAAATGCCCAGTTCGAGCGAGGTGTGGCCGACAGCGTCGGCGCGCTTGTAGCCGGTCAGCCGCTCAAAGCCCGGATTGACGTCGATGTACATGCCGTTTTCGACGCGGCTGAAGGCGACGTAGTCCGGCGCTGCAAAAAAGACATGGCGGTACTCTTCCAGGATTTCTATGTCAACGACGAAGACTTTATTTTCGCTATCAGTAGTGTCCCAACGTTTTTCAGAGTAGCGAGAGCTGATTGGGCTCGAAAAGCGGTTCTGAATTTTCGGTGGGTTTCATAAGTAATTGATTTATCGGTGTGGTTTCAAACAAGGTCAAACTCAGGATTTGTAGGAT
>JACOUL010000005.1 GCA_016177875.1 Burkholderiales bacterium | reverse complement strand
TACCGCCGGTGATCTTGCCGGCGAATCCGGGGATGCAATTTACGCCGCCGGCGAAGTTTTCAGCCGTAGTGGGAGGGCAAGGCGGCAGCAGCGGCAATGCTCAACAGAATAATGCGGATTGCGAAGTCCGGTAGATCAAAATAAGAGGCAGCTTGCACTGCCTCTTATTTTCTTACTTAATACAAACGGCTCGAACCTGCTTGATGTCGGTAATGCCGGACAATATTTTTTCAATACCGTCCATCTTCAGGGTCAGCATGCCGTCTTCGAGTGCTACCGCCAGCAATTGCGCAACACGAGCATGCTCTTGCAGCAGCTTCTTCAATCTATCGGTCCCGAGCATCAGTTCATGCAAACCGACGCGGCCTTTGTAGCCGCCGGAACATTGATCGCAACCGACTGCTTTGTAAAGCGTGAATTGCCCCTTGTCGTTGTTGGCATAGTCCTTCTTCCAGCGGGCGAATACGGCTTCCATGCTGCCTTTGGCGTCTTTTTTAAAGGCCTCGGTATTCAATAATTCTTCGCAATATTCCCGCATCAATGCTTGCAGCTCTTCTGCCGTCGGGTTATAGGCCATCTTGCACTTCGAGCACAGGCGTTTTGCAAGGCGTTGCGCCAGAATGCCGAGTAGTGCGTCGGCAAAGTTGAACGGGTCCATGCCCATATCCAGCAAGCGCACGATCGATTCCGGCGCGCTGTTGGTATGCAGCGTTGAGAACACCAAGTGACCGGTCAGCGACGCTTCGATACCCATCGAGACCGTTTCTTTATCGCGCATCTCACCTACCATGATCACGTCCGGGTCGGCGCGCAGGAAGGCGCGCATCGCCGTGGCAAAATCAAGTCCGGCCTTCTTATTGACTTGCACCTGGCGCAGGCCTTTTTGCGTAATTTCCACCGGATCTTCTGCAGTCCAGATCTTGGTATCCGGCGTGTTCAGAAAATTCAGCACCGAGTGCAGGGTTGTGGTCTTACCGGAACCGGTCGGACCGCACACGAAGAACAGGCCGTAGGGTTTGCTGACAGCGCCTTTCAAGCGTTCCAGGTTGTGCGGTAGTACGCCCAGTTTATCCAGCGGAATCGGTTCGCCGGCCGCCAGGATACGCATAACAATGTCTTCAACGCCGCCGGCAGAGGGGATCGTGGCTACGCGCAACTCAATGTCGAGGGGCGCGAATTTCTTGAACTTGATCTTTCCGTCTTGCGGTTTGCGGCGCTCGGAAATATCGAGGTCGCACATAATCTTCAATCGAGCCGCTAGCGCGCTTTTATAGCTGGCCGGGATTTCGATATAAGGTTCAAGCGAGCCATCGCGGCGGATGCGGATTTGCACTTTTTCTTTGCCGGGGCGAGGCTCGATATGAATATCCGATGCGCCGAGCCGGTAGGCATCCATGATGACCTTGTTTACCAGCTTAACCAGCTCGTTGTCGGCGGCGGCCGATAATTCGTTTTCGGGATTCTCGCCTCCTTCGTCATCCCCTTCCTCCATCCCGGATAGCAGATCGCCGACGGATGTGGTGTCTTCTACAGCGCCAAAAAATTGGTCGAGCGTTTGCTGGAACTCACGATTCGTCGTAACGCGGTAGACGAATCGCGCTTTAGGGAAAATGTTGTTCAGGACGCGGCTGCCTTTGATGCGTTCCGGATCGAGCGCAAGAATTACCATGCCTTCTTTAGTATCGTCCAGCGGCAGCCATTGGTTTTGTTCGATATAGTCGCGTTTGAGATTCTTCAGGAAATCGACCGGCTTGACGCGATCCCCCTTAAACGATTCGTAAGGCACGCCGAAGAATTTCGACAGTGCTTGCCCGATAGTGGGCAAAGGCACCTGGAATTCGCTGATGAGAACTTCTTCAATATCGACATTTTTGCGTCGAGCGGAACGCGTCGCCAATTCGAATTCTGGAGCGGAAAGCACGGCGTCCGCCACCAGCGAATCATATTTGGATCGTACCAGCGGCGAAGGCTTGAGTCGCTGAACAAAGGCGATCGCTAAGGTGGCGCACAATTCCTTAACGCCTTCTTCCGCAATCGTCGAGAACGGCAGACCGGAACGATTATTAATTAATTGGATAACCCCAAGCAGCTCGCTATTTTGCGCGTCCAGAAGCGGCGCAAGCAGCATTTGTTTGGTGCGGTAACCGGTGCGTTTGTCCACTTCGCGCAAGAAGTTCAAACGAGGATTGTAGGACTTCAGTTCTTCTTCATCATAGACGTCGGCAATGCGGATGATCCGTTTGTGCAGTGCCACGTAACCGGCCATACTCTGCGTGGAGATCGGCAGTTCGATGTCCGAGAACGAATTCAATCCGCTCTTTATCTTGGAAATGATGAATTTCTTGTCGTCGCTGACTGCGTAAATGGTGATGCGGTCGCAATTAAAGAGATCGCAAATATCCGCCGGCAGCTCAAGCATGATCTGCTCAAGATTGCCGGTTGCGTGAATCTTATTGGTGACGGTCTGCAGCTTTTGAAAGAAACTCAGACGATCGTCCGGACTTCCTGCCGATGTGCCTTCTGATTTGGTGCCTAGAACCGTGCTCATGTTGCCCCGTTCTCTGAGATGTGATTACATTTTTTTAACTTATTTTTTGATTTGTAAAAATGTACCATGAGCTGTCATGATTTGGTCGAATTCAGTCTACAATGCCTTGAAAAAACAGAGGGATCCAGCGTATGGGAGCATTATCTTCGACACACTTGCCGCCGCTTGCGGCACGAATACGGGCCGACGCATGAAGTTGCAGGTACTTGGGTGTGCCGGCGGAATCGGCGGGCACGAAAGACTAACCACCTGCCTGCAGGTCGACGAGGATATCCTGTTCGACGCGGGTACCGGCTTGTCGTCCCTCGATATCGAACAATTGGCGCGCATCGATCACGTCTTCATTACCCATCCCCATTTGGATCATGTGGCGGGCCTTGCCTTCCTCGTGGACGCGATGATGGTCAAGCGTACCGGCACGATCAATGTCTATGCCACGCAACAGATTGTCGATGCGCTGAAAAAATATTTGTTCAATTGGGTGCTGTGGCCGGATTTCACGACCATCCCCGACGTCGATACGCCCGCCATGCGCTGGCATGTGATCGCGCACGGCGCGACCCTCGATATCTGCGGCCGCATGGTTACGCCATATCCGGTCAACCACACCGACGGATCCTCAGCCTATTGGGTGCACGCAAACGGCGATGGTTTTTTGTTTACCGGCGATATGGGTTCTACACCCGATTTATGGGCCAGGATGGCGCAGGAAAAACGGCTCACCAAGGTTATCGTCGATTGTTCGTTTACGAACGCAGACCTCGACCTTGCCAACAAGTCCTTCCATTTTTGCCCGCAAACTTTACAGAATGATGTGCGGAATATGCCTGCCTCGGTTGAATTCCTCATTTATCACTTGAAGCCTGGGCAAGAAGACTTGATCATGCAGGAGCTTGCCGTCGGGGCAAATAGGCCTTTCCGCGCAGTGCGCTGCGGCGAATCGTTCCAATTCTGAATTGGTGGATATGCTGTGCCGGGCTGAATCGGGCTCGACCGGCGTTTGACTGGTGTTATTTGAAAGAGGCAAATGATGAATGCCTTGAATCAATCCGAAATTTCGCTCCGCCTGGATCAGCTGACAGAACTCAGCGTCGCGCTTTCCAATAATCGCGATATCTCCCAATTGTTGGAGCGAATTTTGCGTGCTGCAAAGAGCATGACGCATGCCGACGGCGGCACACTGTATCGCACGACGGAGGATGGGAAGAGCTTGCGATTTTCCATCGCGATGAATGACACCCTGGGGTTGTTCCAGGGCGGCAGCTCAGGAAAAGCAATCGATATCCCCGATCTTCCTTTGTTCGATTCGTCGGGGAATCGCAACATGAGTGCGGTGGCCGCTTATGCTGCCAATACCGGCACTTCGGTGAACATTCAAGACGTCTATGGCGTCAATCTGTTCAATTTCACCGGAATGCGCAAATTCGACGAGACGCACAATTACCATTCCGAATCGCTGTTGACGGTGCCGATGAAAGACCACGAGGGCGAGTTGATCGGCGTTCTGCAACTGATTAACGCCAAGGACCCGGAAACCGGCAAGACACGCCCGTTTAACGAAACCGACCAGCGGTTTATTGAAGCGTTAGCCTCGCAGGCAGCGATCGCCATTACCAATCAGCAGCTGATCGCGCGCTTGGAAACATTATTCGAATCATTCATTAAGCTCATCAACCTTGGTATCGATGAAAAATCGCCGCACACCGGCAAGCATTGCGAGCATGTGCCCGTTTTGACCATGATGCTGGCCGAGGCGACCCACCGCACGGTACAAGGACCGCTGGCGGAATTCGAGATGACCGAGCGCGATCGCCGCGAATTGTGGTTGGCCGGCTTGTTGCACGACTGCGGCAAGATCACTACGCCGGTGCATGTGGTGGAGAAATCGACCAAGCTGGAAACCCTATACGACCGCATTCATACGGTCGACACGCGTTTCGAGGTATTGAAGCGCGATGTCGAAATTCACGCGCTTCAGGAAAAATTGCGCGCCGAAAAACTCGATGCGCAAACGGAAAAAGCGATCGACGCCCGCTTGAAACAGAATTTGGAACGGCTGGATTCAGACCGCGAGTTTTTGCGCCGCGCGAATATCGGCGGGGAGTTCATGAGGCCGGAAGACCAAGCGCGCGTGGATGAGATCGCCAAGTATCGCTGGGTAGGCGTAGACGGCGCCGAACGCGACTTCCTGGATGCGAATGAAGCGAACAACCTTAGGATCAAAGCCGGCACATTGAATGAGGAAGAGCGCGAGATCATCAACAACCACATTGTCGTGACGATCCGTATGTTGGAATCGCTGCCATGGCCGCGTCATCTCAAAAACGTCCCGGAATATGCAGGTGGCCACCATGAGCGCATGGATGGCAAGGGCTATCCGAAGGGACTGACACGCGATCAAATGTCGGTGCAGGCGCGCATGATGGCAATTGCCGACATCTTCGAAGCATTAACGGCGAAAGACCGGCCCTATAAGAAAGGCAAGACGCTCAGCGAATCGCTGCAGATTCTCGGCGGTTTTAAAGAACGCAACCACATCGATCCCGATTTGTTCGATGTATTCGTCAGGGAAAAGGTGTATCTCGAGTATGCCCGTGAATTCATGGATGCTGCGCAGATCGATGACGTGGATGTGACCAAGATCCCGGGCTATGTGCCTTGATAGGAAATAGTCATGCGTCGCTTGCTCTCTAAGCATGGGTACCGCTGGGCGATAGGCTTAATACTGGTCTTGCTGGCTGCGGCGCAGGCCATGGAAATTATCCCATCACCATTGATCGAACGATTCGAAGTGATCGCCTATGACATGCGCATGCGGATCATTCCGCCGAAACTCGATCCTCGCATCGTCATTGTCGATATCGATGAAAAGAGCCTGAATGAGTTCGGCCGTTGGCCATGGAGCCGAAATATCACAGCCGACCTGGTCGATAAACTAACTGATCATTACAAAGTACGAGCGGTCGGCTTCGATATCAGCTTTTCCGAACCGGACCTTAGCTCAGGCTATACGACGCTTGAAAATTTGGCTAACCGCGAATTGAAGGACGTTGCGGCAGTCAAGGAGCGTCTCGAAAAGCTCAAGCCGCAGTTGGACTATGACGGCCGGCTGGCAAAGGCGATCCAAGGACAGCCGGTGGTATTGGGATATTTTTTAACTGATCGGCAAAAAAAGGGGGTACTGCCCAATCCTGCGTTTACGGTGAAGGATTTAGACGGGTACAAGTTATACGCGCATTCGGTCGCAGGTTACGAGGCAAATATTCCGGTTCTGCAAAAAGCGGCCCGCGCCGGCGGTTTTTACAATGCGACCGATATCGATTCGGATGGGACGTTACGGTCCACTCCTTTGCTCATTCAAGTCGGTGATGGATTTTATGAATCCTTGGCGTTAGCGACTGCCCGCGTAGCCTTAGGCGCTACAAAAGTGAAGCCGATTTTTTTACGAGATGCCATTCTGAGCGAGCAAGAGCTGAAAGAATATGGAATTCTCGATTCAATACGTCTGGAAAATGACGGCATTCGTAAAAAAATTCCGGTGGAGTCTTTTTTAAAGACGCGCATTCAGTTTCGCGGACGCGGCGGTCCTGATGGCGGCGCGTTTCGCTATGTATCGGCTGCCGATGTTTTAAAAGGCAATGCTTCGACCTCCGACTTAAGTAATCGAATTGTATTGATCGGCACTACGGCACCCGGCTTGTTCGATTTGCGCGCTACGCCGGTGCGTGCCGATTATCCGGGCGTTGAGGTCCATGCAAACGTTATTAAATCTATTCTGGACGGAGAATTCAAACAAAAGCCGGACTTCGAGCTGGGATTCAATCTTGTTCAGGTGATGTTAGTCGGCCTCATATTGATTGTCGCCTTATCGTCTTTGAGCCCGCTTTACTCTGTTTTATTTACTTTGGCGACCGGCGCCTCGGTTGTCGGATTCAATTTCTGGATGTACGAGTCTCAAAACATGGTATTGCCAGTCGCGGCGGTTCTCATCCTGATCTCGGCGCTGTTTGTTATGAATATCGCCTGGGGCTACCTGTTCGAATATCGCAAAGGCCGCGCCATGGTCAACTTGTTCGGCGAATATGTGGCGCCGGAACTGGTCGCGGTCATGTCGGAAGATCCCGAGAGCTACAACATGGAAGGCGAAAGCCGCGAGCTGACCGTCTTGTTTTGCGACGTGCGCGGCTTTACCACGATCTCCGAAGGCTTGCAGCCCAATGACTTGCGTGAATACATCAACCGCTACCTGACCGCCATGTCGGAGGATATCCGCGGGAATCGCGGCACGCTCGATAAGTACATCGGCGACGCGGTGATGGCCTTCTGGGGCGCGCCCGTCGCTTTGCCGGATCATGCCGCACGTGCGGTTGCCACCGCGTTGCAGATGCAGGCAACGGCAAAGAAGCTGAATGACGATTTTGTTGCGCGCGGCTGGCCGCCCTTAAAGATCGGCATCGGCTTGAATACGGGCGAGATGCGCGTCGGCGACATGGGCTCCAAGATCCGGCGCGCCTATACGGTGATGGGCGACGCAGTCAACCTCGGATCGCGTTTGGAAGGTATTACGAAGGAATATGGTGTTGGTCTCGTCGTGGGTGAAATGACCAAACTGGCAGCGTCCGATTATGCCTACCGCGAATTGGATCGCGTGCGTGTCAAAGGAAAAAATGAGCCGGTGCCGATTTTCGAGCCGCTCGGCTTGGCCGGCGAGCTTCCGGAAGAGACGCATCACGCGCTCGAAAAATGGCATCAGGCATTGGCCTTGGTGCGCGGACAGAAATGGTACGCGGCAGAACAATTGCTGCAGCAATTGCGGCAGGAAGATCCCGACCGCAAGCTGTATGCGCTTTATTTGCAGCGCATCGCCTATTATCGTGAACGTCCCCCCGGAGAAAATTGGGACGGCGTCACCACTTTTGAAACGAAGTAACAAAACTCGACTATTCGCTGCATCCTTTTCCTTATGCAAATTTAACCTTTCGTTAGGCTCCTTCTTTACTTCCTTTTTGGGAACGGAGTTTGCAAGCGATGCTCCAAGCTGAATCAAAGCACAGCGGGGGCTTTATGCATTTTCTCGATTGCGATAAACCCGACGGTCGTCATATGACGCTTTATGGCCGAGCGCCGGTGGTCTTGCATAGCGCGGTTCCCAGTCCTTTTCCTGAAGCTTTGGTGCCGAATCCCCACTTGCGTTGGCATCCTTTGCGCGGTGAGTGGATAACTTATGCGGCGTATCGCCAAGGGCGCGTTTTTCAGCCGCCATCCGATACCGATCCATTCGCCGTAACAGCAGACAAGTCTCATCCCACCGAAATGCCGCAAGGCTTCTATGACATCGCGGTTTTCGACAATCGCTTTCCCTCATTGACGCAATCCGCCCATATGCCGCCTCCCTCGACTGTGGCGACGGCGCCGGGCTCCGGTCGATGCGAAGTCATTGTTTATGCACAGGATGCGACGATGCCTCTGTGCCGCCTGCCGCTGTCACACATCGAATTGCTGTTGGAAGTGTGGGCGGACCGAACAACACGCGCCGCTGCCGATCCGAATATTCGTTACGTCTTGCCGTTTGAAAGCCGCGGGACCGAAATGGGTGCAACCGTCGCGCATCCTCATGGGCAAATTTACGCTTACCCTTTTGTACCGCCTGTGCCGGCCAAAATGCAGGAATGCGAGCTCGCGTTCTATCGCGAACACGAGCGGACCTTGCTCGGCGATTTGATCAATAAGGAAGTGCAGAGCGGGGCGAGGATGCTTTATCAGGGGACGCACGCCGTCGCATTTGTGCCTGCATGCGCACGCTATCCCTGCGAAGTTTGGGTGGCGTCCATCGAGCCTGTTAGGCGTTTCACGGAATTGCGGGAAGCACAGCGGCAGGATTTGGCGCGCGCATTAAAGACGGTACTGCTGAAACACGAGTATCTCTGGGAAAAGCCTTTTCCGTATCTGATGGCCTGGTATCAGGCGCCGGTAGATGGCGCCGCGCACCCCGAAGTCCATCTGCATGCCGAATTGAACGGGCCGTATCGCACGCGAGACCGGCTCAAAGTATTGGGAGGCACCGAACTGGCAGCAGGTATGTACGTGATGGATGTGCTGCCGGAAGAGAAAGCAAGGGAGCTCCAGCAAATTGAAGTGACGCTGGATTAGTCAACGTTTTGATTAAAACTATTAAAAATTTAAATTTAATAGAAATAAAGTTTGCGATGACCCTAAAGTTCGTTGAGCCGGCGCCGATAACGTATTCAGACAAGGGATAGTGGCAAAAAAATTTCGAACTTTTTGAAAATTTTTGCTTCTGAACCCTAAAGTTTCTGAATCGTATGCCGTAAACGAGACACAAGACGAGCGAGAAATGTCCCCTTCGAGCCGTTTTGAACAGAAATTTTGAAAAGTTTAGGGTAAGAAAAAGCAGGAAATTACCCGCTAAATTTAAATTGGCAGGGTGGCTAAACGAAGTGGGTCGATGTCCCCCGATCCCTCGGAAAGCCAAGCCCGGAGCCACTTTCCGCACGGCTGCATAAGTGCGGATTTCAATGCCGCCTGGTGTTTGTCAGACAAACACCTACAGGCGGCCTTCCGTCGTCGCTGACACAAAAAACCGAAGAGTTCCTATTTCCGTTGAGCAATCGGTGGATAAGAATGCATTCACCGGGGCAGCAAATTGCGCTTCGGTAACTTCGGTAAAAGGGGACAAAAATGGACACTAACGACATGATGGCTGAAATCAGGGATGCCAACTTAGGTTACCTGATGCTCGCCCAACAAATGATCCGCGCCGACAAGGCAACCGCAATTTTCCGTCTGGGCATCAGCAGCGAAATCGCTGATCTGATCGAAGGTTTGAACAATGCCCAAATTCTGAAGCTGGCCGGTACCAACATGATGTTGGCTCGGTTCCGCTTCGACGACGGTGCCATCCTCGGGATGCTCACCAACTACAACAAGGACCGTGCTTTGTCGCATTCGCATGCCGCTATCTTAATGGCTGGTCAGCCGGTTGAAGAAATCGTCTAAACCTGCATGAACTGATAGCAAACTGATTCTACGCCAAGAAGGGGACAAAAATGGCTAAGAAAAGCGTGGTGACGGAAGCGCAGGAAATCCAACTGGCAATCGAGCTGATCAATCTCGGCGCACGGTTGCAGTTGCTGGAGTCGGAGACCAGCCTGTCGCGTGAACGTCTTCTCAAGCTGTACAAGGAATTGAAGGGCGTATCGCCGCCAAAAGGTATGCTGCCTTTCTCGACCGATTGGTTTATTACTTGGCAGCCGAATATTCATTCTTCTCTCTTTATCAACATCTACAACTACTTGGTCGAACACGCCAAGATCCATGGCATCGAAGCCGTGATGAAGGCATACAAACTCTATCTGGAGCAAGTCGGTGTAGAAGGCGAGGAGGAGCCGGTGTTGTCCTTGACTCGTGCTTGGACGCTCGTGCGCTTCTTTGACAGCAAGATGCTGCAGACTGCATGCTGCGAAGAGTGTGGTGGACATTTTGTGGTGCATGGCCTAGATTTGCACGATCATTATGTTTGCGGTTTGTGTCACATGCCTTCCCGCGCCGGAAAGACTAAGAAAGCTAAGGATGCAGCAACTGCGGAGGTCGCAGCTTAAGCCTTTATTGAGAGCTCCCGCTATTCGGGCGCTGGGCCTCCAGTTTCTGGCATTGGCGCTGACTGTGGCGATTGTCACAGTCTTTGACGCGATTGCCGGTACTTCAACTGCGATATGGGTTGCTGCGGCGATTCAGGGGATCTTTGCCTCGGTTCTCTCGTATTGGCGTCGATTGGCAATCTGGTGGATTCCCATCCAGTTTCTATTTCCGATCAGCTTGCTCTTGGTGTTGGCGCTGCATCTGCCGCCAAGCATATTTCTCGCAGCGTTCTTGTTCCTACTGGTGCTTTATTGGAGCACCTTTCGCACCCAGGTTCCCTATTATCCATCGACGCTTGCTGTTTGGCGGCAGGTTGCGGCATTGCTCCCTCAGGCGCGAGCATTCAAATTCATCGATATCGGTTGCGGATTCGGCGGCATGACGCTTCATGTTGCTGCGCTGCGGCATGACGGCCAGTGTACCGGTATCGAACTTGCGCCCTTACCTTGGGCGGTCAGTGCGTTGCGTGCTTGTCTTACGCGTAGCCGGGCAAAAATCGTCCGCGGCAATTATGCGCAGCTCAATTTTGCTGATTTCGATGTCGTGTTTGCCTATCTTTCACCGGCTGCGATGCCGGCTTTGTGGGAAAAAGCCCACAAAGAGATGCGGGCCGGCTCACTTCTCTTAAGTTATGAGTTCGCCATTCCTAATCACGCGCCGGACGTGGTTCTTCGTCCACGGGAAAAGGGGCCGGCCCTGTATGGCTGGCGTATGTAAACGCGCAATAAAATAATTTCCTGTGGTACATTTTCTTCCTAGAGTTTCATCAGAATTCGTCTGACACGCTGCCATTGAATTGAAGAGAGCTTTTCCGGGCTCTGTTCGGCGTTTTGTCAACGTGCATCAGTTGGTATTCTGAGCGTGAATGTATGGGCCGGTGAGCGGCCCATTTATACGACCGGAGTTACACGCTTGTTAGTCATAATTGGATATTTGGTGGTGTGCGCCTCCGTTTTCGGGGGCTTCGCGATGGCGGGCGGCCATTTGGCTGCATTATTTCAACCGCTTGAATTGCTGATGATCGGCGGTGCGGCCGGGGGCGCATTTTTGGTCGGTAACACTAACAAGGCGATCAAGGCCACGCTCAAGGCGTTGCCGACCGTTCTCAAGGGATCAAAATACAACAAGGCGCTGTACATGGAGCTGATGACGCTCCTGTTCGAAATCCTGAGCAAGGTGCGCAAGGAAGGCTTGATGTCGATCGAAGGCGACATCGAAACTCCGGAAGAAAGCCCGATCTTCAGCAAGTATCCGGGCATCCTGCACGATCATCACATCATTGAATTCATGACCGATTATCTACGCCTGATGGTGGCCGGGAACATGGATGCCTTCCAAATTGAAAACCTGATGGACAACGAAATCGAGACCCATCACGTCGAAGGTCATATTCCGGTGCATTGCATCGCCAAGCTGGGTGACGGCATGCCGGCATTCGGCATCGTTGCCGCCGTGATGGGCGTGGTGCACACCATGGAGTCTGTCGGTTTGCCGCCGGCCGAACTCGGCATCCTGATTGCCCATGCGCTGGTCGGTACCTTCCTTGGCATTTTGCTGGCCTATGGCTTCGTCGGTCCGCTTTCTGGCCTGGTCGAGCAAAAGCTGGAGGAATCGACCAAGATGTTCCAATGCGTGAAAGTGACGCTCTTAGCCAGCCTCAACGGCTACGCACCGGCGCTCGCAGTGGAATTCGGACGTAAGGTGTTGTTCTCGACCGAGCGCCCGACGTTCAGCGAGCTGGAAGAGCATATCAAGGCTTCGAAGAGCAAGTAACACACCTCATGAATTGGCAAGCGTTATATGGCGGATGAAGGTCGACCGATAGTCGTCAAGAAGATCAAGAAAACCGCGGCCGGTGCTCACGGCGGCGCGTGGAAGATCGCCTATGCCGACTTCGTCACTGCCATGATGGCGTTTTTCCTGCTGATGTGGCTGCTCGGATCGACCACTAGCGGCGACTTGCAAGGTATCGCGGATTATTTCAAGACTCCTTTGAAAGTTGCGATGGCGGGTGGGTCGGGTAGCGGTGACAGTTCCAGTGTAATCAAGGGCGGCGGCACCGACTTGTCGCGCAAGTCCGGTCAGGTTAAGCAAGGCGAGATTCAGGGTAAGAAAAAAACTTACGACATCAAAGAAGCCCAAGAAGCCCTTGAAAAAGTAGAAGGCCAACGCCTCAAGAATTTGAAAGAAAAAATCGAAGCCGTAATCGACGGCAGTCCGATCCTAAGCCAATTTAAAAAGCAGCTTTTAATCGATATTACGGGCGAGGGCTTGCGTATTCAGATTGTCGATGAACAGAATCGGCCGATGTTCGAGTCGGCGAAGGCGGACCTGCAGCCTTATACACGGCTCATATTGCAGGAAATCGGCATTGCATTAAATGAGGTGCCTAACAAGATTACGCTTTCCGGCCACACGGATGCGGCCCAGTACGCCGGCGGTGAAAGAGGCTATAGCAACTGGGAATTGTCTGCGGATCGCGCCAATGCGTCGCGCAGAGAGCTTATCGCAGGCGGCATGGATGAAAAAAAGGTGTTGCGTGTTGTAGGCCTTGGCTCGGTTGTGCCTTATGATAAGGAAAATCCTCTTGCGCCGAGTAATCGACGTATTAGTATTATCGTCATGAATAAAAAGGCGGAAGAGAATGCGTGGAACGAAAGCGGCGCAGTCACGGTTTCGAACCAGCTGGAGGAGAAAAAGGGAGAAGAAAATGCACCGGCGCGATAGCTGCCCCAGCCGTTGCATATAAAGATGTCAATGATAAGGTAATTTCATGACAAGAAAAACATTATTAGCCCCGCAGGTGAAGCGCCTGTTGTCGGGCGTATCAGACCAGGGGAATCAGCATCTCACGGAAGTCGAGACCGATCTGGTTCAGACGACGTTTTTGCTGAGCGAAGCGATTGAGAAGCTGGGCGCCAGTTTTGTGGCGATCCACGAGGCCGTATGCAAGCAGCAGGAAACGGTGGAGATGCTGATGAAGAGCGGCGTCACTCCGGAAAATGCGGAAAAGCTGGAAGCCTTGCGTGGCGAGATCGGTAAACACGTCAATGCTGCCGTCACCGGCCTTCAATTCCAAGATATGACCAGCCAATTGATCGGGCGCACTGTGCGCCGCGTCACCGGCTTGCGCGAAGTGTTGAATGTGCTCGGTTCGTGAAGTGCCGGCATGCTGCCGGAAAGCGACATCGAAGAAATCGTCGAGGCGCTGCACAAACTCAATACCGTCATCGAGAACCAAACCGAAAAACTCGAAAGCGTGTTGTGGAAGCCGGTGCAGCAGACCCATATGGAAAGCGGCGACATTGAATTGTTTTAAATAAGTGAAATAAAAATAACGGGCTCAGCCCAGTGTAAAGACCAGTAGGAGCAATGATGGCAAAGACGATACTTGCGGTAGACGATTCAGGATCCTTGCGGCAAATGGTGGTGTTCAGCCTCAAGGCCGCCGGTTACAAGGTAACTGAAGCGGTTGATGGGCAAGATGGACTGGAGAAGGCCAGGGAAGAGACGTTCGACCTGGTGCTGACCGACCAGAACATGCCGCGCATGGATGGCCTTACCCTTATCCGCTCGTTGCGTGCGCTCAGCACGTATGAAAAGGTACCTATCCTCATGCTGACTACCGAGGCTAGCGATGAGATGAAGCAAAAGGGTAGGGCTGCCGGCGCAAACGGCTGGCTGGTTAAACCTTTTGATCCGCAGCGTCTGACTGAAGTCGTCAAGAAGGTCATCGGCTAAATCCACTTAAGGAGATAGGAGCAAGAAAAATTAGCCAGGAAACCAGGCAGGCGTACGACATGGAGTCCAATAATGACTATTGATATGAGTCAGTTTTTCCAGGTGTTCTTCGAGGAAGCGGACGAGCTCCTCGCTGAAATGGAAAGACTGCTCTTAGCGATCAATATCGAAGAACCCGATCCGGAAGATCTGAACGCAATTTTTCGTTCCGCTCACTCCATCAAGGGAGGCGCCGCCACGTTTGGTATTACCGATCTGGCAGAAGTGACGCACGTTCTGGAGACGCTGCTCGATAAAATTCGCAAGGGCGAAATGGCGCTGACCGGCGAACATGTCGATGCATTCCTCGCCGCCAAGGACACGCTGAAAATGCAGTTGGATGGACATCGGCACGGCAGCGAGGTCGACCAAGAGACGGTTGCCAACGTGCGCATGATGCTGCATCAGTTGTCCCAGCAAGAGTCGGTACCGAAGGCGCTCGCTCCGAAGGCAGCGGCAGCACCCGTGGCGAACGGCGGTACGCCGTTATATCGCATTGAGCTGCCGGAAATTCCAGAGCGCGACATCAAGGCGCTCTTGGCTGAGCTGGGGCTGCTGGGAAATATCAGCCATGCCATGGAAGGGGAGCATTGCGTCTTCACGCTTGCTACCACCGAATCGCCGGACGATATCATGGCAATCTGTTCCTTCGTGTTGGACCCGAAGGATGTCAAGATTACACAGGCTGCCGGTATCGCTGCAGCCGCTGCTTCCAAATCGATTGAAGACGAACAAGGCTATGGATTCTTCGAGCCGCTAGAGGCTGCAGCATCTGGCAAAGAAGATGAGCAAGGCTACGGATTTTTCGAGCCGCTCAACACGGCAGTCAAAGATCAGGAAAAAGAAAACGAACAAGGTTACGGCTTTTTCGCGCCGTTTGTGCCGATTGATCCTACAAAGTCGGCGCAGAAGGAGGAAGGCGAGACGGTTGGCAGCGAGCCGCCGCCATTGCCTATTTCGGAAACGCAAGTGGTGGCCGAGAAAAAACCGATGGCTCGTCGTGAATCCGACAAGCCTGCCGCTGGCCACGAAGCCTCTGCATCTATTCGTGTCGGCATTGAGAAAGTGGACCAGCTGATCAACTTGGTCGGCGAATTGGTGATTACTCAAGCAATGATCGAGCAGCGCACGGATTCGCTTGATCCCATCGTGCATGAGCGCCTCTTGAATAGCGTCACCCAGCTCACGCGCAATACCCGCGATCTGCAAGAGGCCGTGATGTCGATTCGCATGATGCCGATGGATTACGTGTTTTCGCGTTTTCCGCGCATGGTGCGCGATTTGGCAGCGAAGCTCGGCAAGAAGGTGGAATTCGTTACGCATGGCGCGGGGACCGAATTGGACAAGGGTTTGATCGAGCGTATCGTCGACCCGTTGACGCACTTGGTGCGCAACAGCGTCGACCACGGTATCGAGATGCCGGCGGTACGCGCGGCAGCGGGCAAGAACGAAATCGGACGCTTGTCGCTATCAGCAGCCCATCAGGGCGGCAACATCATTATCGAAGTCACGGACGACGGCGGCGGCCTCAACCGCGACAGGATTCTCGCCAAGGCCAAACAGCAAAACATGGCGGTATCGGACACGATGCCCGATTCAGAAGTATGGCTATTGATTTTCGAGCCGGGCTTTTCCACCGCGGAAAAGGTCACCGATATTTCCGGACGCGGCGTTGGAATGGATGTCGTCAAGCGCAATATCGAATCCATGGGCGGCGTGGTGGAAATTCGCTCGTTAAAGGGTTTTGGTTCTACGATCTCGATTTCCTTGCCCCTGACCTTGGCGATCCTCGACGGTATGTTGGTCAAGGTCGGCGAGGAAGTTTATATTCTTCCCTTGGGTTATGTCATCGAGTCGATGCAACCTCAAGAATCGGATATCAAGGAAATCAGCGGCCAAGGACGCGTGCTGCGTGTGCGCGGCGAATATCTGCCGCTTATTCCGCTGTATCAAATGTTCGATATCACTCCAGGCCATACCGACCCGTCCAAGGGGATTGTCGTTATCCTCGAATCCGATGGGAAAAAGGCCGCGCTGTTTGTCGACGACTTGGTCGGACAGCAGCAGGTCGTGGTGAAAAATCTCGAATCGAATTACCGCAAAGTCGCCGGCATTTCTGGCGCAACCATTTTGGGCGATGGCGGCGTATCGCTGATTATCGATGTCGCGGCGTTGCTGCGTTCCAGCCGCCAGCTCAATGACGAATCTGTTTACACTCAGTAAGGACCTCTGCCATGGCTGAACCCAATGCACTAAGCGGCGACAAGGCCGCCACAGACACCGCGGGCAACGAGTATCTTGCTTTCACGCTCGGCAAGGAGGAATATGGCATCGATATTCTGAAGGTGCAAGAGATTCGCGGCTACGAGCAAGTGACACGGATCGCCAATGCGCCGGAATTCGTCAAGGGTGTGATCAACTTACGCGGCATTATCGTGCCGATCGTCGATATGCGCATCAAGTTCCGCATCGGCGAGGCGACTTATGATCAGTTCACCGTCGTCATCATCCTGAACATCGGCGGACGCATCATGGGCATCGTCGTCGACAGCGTGTCCGACGTCATTACGCTTAATTCCACGCAAATCAAAGCGCCGCCGGAAATGGGCACGGCATTTTCCACGGAATACCTGATCGGTCTGGGCACTCTCGACGAGCGCATGCTGATCTTGATCGATATCGACAAGCTCATGTCGAGCGCAGAAATGGGATTGATCGACAAGATCGCCGCGTAAGCGATTCAAGTCGAGAGCAACATCAGCCGGGAACTATTACGGCTGCGTATCGAATAGCAAAGGAAGTGCGGAGAAATAATGCTGAAGAATATATCCATCAAGTCGCGGTTGATTTTTGTCATCGCTTTTCTATCCGCGTCGCTGATCGGCGGAGGCATCATCGGCTTGACTAGCCTGCATTATTTCAATGGCGCATTGAAGAGCATGTACCAGTCGCGTTTAGCGCCGTTGGAGCAGCTCGAATTAATCGTTAGGAATATCGATCGTAACCGCATGGCTGTTGCCGAGGCAATTACCGGCAATCCGGATGCCATCGCGCGCAAAGTAGAAGAGATCGAGAAACGAGCAGCCGAAATCAGCAAGAGCTGGGATAGCTATTCGGCCGCTGTGAAAGATCCGGAAGAGCGGCGCCTCGGCGAGCATTTCGTGGAATCGCGCCGAAAATTTCTCGATGAAGGATTGAAACCGGCGGTTGCCGCTTTGCGTACGGGTAAAGCGCCGCAGGCCTTGGAAATAATGCAGGGGCCGATGGCGAAGTTATATGTCTCTACTCAGGAATCTATCGACGCGCTCATCAAACATTTTCAAGATACTGCGCAGCGCGAATTCGAAAGCGGGCAAAAGATTTACGACAACGTCTTTTATATTTGCTTGCTGGCTTTGTCCGGTGCGGTGATTATCGGCGTGCTGATCGGCTTGTGGTTGGTGCATGCGATCTTTCATCCGCTGCGCGAAGCCGTGGGTATTGCCAAAAGCGTTGCCGCCGGCGATTTGACGCATGACATTGTGCCGGAGTCGCGTGACGAAACCGGCCAGCTGCTGCAAGCCCTTAAAGAGATGACCGACAATTTGGCGCGTACCGTTGGAACGGTGCGTCACTCGGTCGAGACGATCGGAGTCGGTTCGAAAGAAATTGCAGCCGGCAATGCGGATCTTTCGGCGCGGACGGAGTCGCAAGCGAGTTCGCTGGAAGAAACGGCGTCTTCAATGGAAGAGTTGACCACGACCGTCAAGCAAAATGCGGAGAATGCGCGTCAGGCGAATCAGCTGGTGGTATCGGCTTCCGATTATGCGGTTAAGGGCGGTGAGGTCGTCGGCCAAGTCGTGCATACCATGGGTTCGATTAAGGAAAGCTCAGGCAAGATTGTCGACATCATCGGCGTGATCGACAGCATCGCTTTCCAGACCAACATCCTTGCTTTGAAT
Organism: Burkholderiales bacterium; assembly: GCA_016177875.1. Lineage (GTDB taxonomy): Bacteria > Pseudomonadota > Gammaproteobacteria > Burkholderiales > Burkholderiaceae_D > Paucimonas. The sequence goes on along the minus strand of JACOUL010000005.1, from coordinate 28,281 downwards.
GCAGCGGTGGAAGCCGCGCGTGCCGGAGAGCAGGGGCGCGGCTTTGCCGTCGTAGCGGCGGAAGTGCGTTCGCTTGCGCAGCGCTCTGCCGCTGCGGCCAAGGAAATCAAGGAGCTAATCGGCAATTCGGTCGAGAAAGTCGATGCCGGCGCCAAGCTGGTCGATGATGCCGGCGCAACCATGCAAGAGATCGTCACATCGGTCAAGCATGTGGCTGACATCATGGGCGAAATTACTGCAGCGAGCCAAGAGCAAAGTGCCGGCATTGAAGAGGTCAATCATGCCATTTCTCAGATGGATGAAATGACGCAGCAGAACGCCGCGTTGGTTGAGCAAGCTGCCGCTGCCGCAAAGAGCATGCAAGACCAGGCGCACACGTTGGCGCAGGCCGTGTCCATTTTTAAATTGAATCAGAGCAGCGGCGCGGCGCGCCTCGGCAATTCGTCGGCAAAGAAGCCGGCCAAGGCATTGCCTTCCTCCAAGACGACGTCCACCGACGTAGCGGTCAAGTCTTCTTCCTCGCCCAAAATCAAGAAGCCGGTCAACGTCAGCGGCAGCGGTGACGACTGGGAAGAGTTTTAATCGTTCGTAGACCATCGTGATTGAGCAGCAGACCTCGGCTTCATGGATAAAGTGATTTCAAAAACCGGCAATCTCAAGCTGTCATCGTCTCCGAAGGTGGAGACGGTAAAGGAATTCGAGTTTACGGCTCGCGACTTTGATCGTGTACGCGACTTGATTTACAAGCGTGCCGGCATTGCATTGGCCGACAGCAAGCAAGAGATGGTATACAGCCGCGTGGCGCGGCGTCTGCGTGCAACCGGTCTGACTTCGTTTGCCAGTTATCTCGATAGCTTGGACCGTTCTCCGAGCAGCGAGGAGTGGGAAGCGTTCACCAATGCATTGACCACTAACTTGACCTCGTTCTTTCGCGAGTCGCATCACTTCCCGATTCTCGCCGAGCACGTCAAAAACTTAAAAGACCCGATTACCATTTGGTGCTCGGCTAGTTCCACCGGCGAAGAGCCGTATTCGATTGCCATGACGCTTTGCGAGACCTTCGGCACGATGACGCCGCCTGCGCAGGTGATTGCCACCGATATCGACACCAACGTGTTGGCGACGGGTGAAAAAGGCATTTACTCGGTGGATCGCTTAGATAAGTTGTCGCCGGAGCGCGCCAAGAAGTTTTTCTTAAAGGGTAAAGGCGAGCAAGAAGGTTTAGTGCGGGTGCGCGAAGAATTACGCAGTCTGGTGACCTTCAAGCGCTTGAATCTCTTGTCGGAAAACTGGCCGATTACCGGTCCGTTCGATGTTATTTTTTGCCGTAACGTGATGATTTATTTCGATAAACCGACACAAGGCAAGATCCTGTCGCGCTTCGCACCCCTCATGAAACCCGATGCGTTGTTGTTTGCCGGGCATTCGGAGAATTTTTTGTATGTCTCCAACGCGTTCAAATTGCGCGGAAAAACCGTATACGAGTTGGCAGATAGGACGGCCGGCGCTGTGATGGCGACCGGCGGGCGCAAATAGAGCTCATGGCTAATTCCAATATCGAACAATTCGCGACCAATATTTATTACGATCGCACTTTCGATTGCGACGCCGCCAAAATTTTGCCCGGCGAATATTATTTCACCCCGAAGGACATGATGATCGTGACTGTACTCGGCTCATGCGTCGCCGCGTGCATACGCGACCGTGTCTCCGGGATCGGCGGCATGAACCATTTCATGTTGCCCGATGGCGGCAGTGAGTCGGAAAGCAGTCCGGTATCGCTATCCATGCGATATGGCACTTACGCGATGGAAGTATTGATCAACGACCTGCTCAAATCCGGTGCGAAGCGTGAAAATCTTGAGGCAAAGGTGTTCGGCGGTGGAAATGTCTTGCGTGGTTTTGTCGCGATCAACGTGGGCGAGCGCAATGCGAATTTCGTACGTGAGTTCCTCAAGGCAGAAGGCATCAGAGTCGTCGCGGAAGATTTGAACGACGTTCATCCGCGCAAGGTATATTTCTTTCCGCGTACCGGTAAGGTGCTCGTCAAGAAGCTTAAACAACTCAACAACAACACGCTGGTTAATCGTGAGCAGGATTACGCCAACCGTTTGCAAACGAAACCGGTTACAGGCGACGTCGAATTGTTTTAATGGCGCATAGAGCGGCATATTATGAAAATTAAAGTGTTGATCGTAGATGACTCGGCGCTGATCCGCAGCGTGATGACCGAGATCGTCAACAGCCAGCCGGACATGGAAGTGGTGGGCGTTGCGCCTGATCCGCTGGTTGCCCGCGAGCTCATCAAGCAAAAAAATCCGGACGTGCTGACGCTCGACGTCGAAATGCCGAAGATGACGGGCCTGGATTTCCTTGAGAAGCTGATGCGTTTGCGCCCGATGCCGGTAGTGATGGTTTCCACGCTGACCGAACGCGGTTCCGAAATCACCATGCGCGCATTGGAATTGGGCGCTGTCGATTTCGTCACTAAGCCGAAGATGTCGATTCAAAGCGGCATGCTGGAATACACCGAACTCATCGCGGAGAAGATTCGCGTTGCGTCGCGTGCGCGGATACGAGCCGCCGTTCCTCGCACGCCGGTTACCGACAAGGCGGCTGCTGAAGAACCGCTGCCGATGATCAAGAATCCGCTCACCAGTAGCGAAAAGTTGATCATCATCGGCGCTTCGACGGGCGGCACGGAAGCAATTAAGGAATTCTTGATTCGCATGCCGTCCGATTGTCCGGGCATCTTGATCACGCAACATATGCCGGAAGGTTTTACGACGTCGTTTGCAAAGCGGCTGGACGGCTTGTGCAAGATCTCTGTTTGTGAATCGCAAGGCGGCGAGCGTGTGCTGCCCGGCCATGCGTACATTGCGCCCGGCCATTCCCATCTTCTGTTGGCGCGAAGCGGCGCCAACTACGTGACGCAGCTGGACAAGGGGCCGCCGGTCAATCGCCATCGTCCTTCAGTCGATGTGCTGTTCCGCTCGGCAGCCTCGTGCGCAGGCAAAAATGCGGTCGGCGTCATCCTCACCGGCATGGGCAAGGATGGCGCGCAAGGTATGTTGGAAATGAGGAACGCGGGTGCGTATAACTTTGCGCAAGATGAAGAGACTTGCGTCGTGTTCGGCATGCCGCGAGAAGCCATTGCGGTCGGTGCGACTGACGAGGTGGCAGGGCTGACGGAACTGCCGGCCAGGGTCTTAAATTATCTGGCTACCAACAGCACACGGTCCTTGCGTGTATAGCCGACTAGAGTGAATGTTGAAAATAAGTTAAATATGGGCTCAAGTTTTCATTGCTTAGGCGGTTTTGCAACAAATTTCTCTATGGAAACGTTTCTTGTCGTCCTAAAATAAGCGCGAAAGACTTTTGCATGATTTAATGCCTCATAAGCGGGAGCACTTACAAAGAAAAAGATCGCGACGTCTTCACCCCCTCTCTAAATTTTTACAAGAATTAATGGAGTTAGCATGGCCGGTCCGAATACAAAATTTCTGGTTGTTGACGATTTTTCGACGATGCGCCGTATTGTCCGAAACTTACTCAAAGAACTGGGATACACCAATGTCGACGAGGCCGAAGACGGTGCGATGGCGCTAGCCAAATTGCGCAGTGAGCAGTTTGATTTCGTGATCTCCGACTGGAACATGCCGATCATGGATGGACTGACCATGTTGCAGCAGATCCGCGCCGATGCAGCGCTGGCGAAACTACCGGTGCTGATGGTGACCGCAGAAGCCAAGAAAGAAAATATCATCGCTGCTGCGCAAGCAGGCGCCAGCGGTTATGTGGTGAAGCCCTTCACGGCAGCGACACTGGATGAAAAGCTCGCGAAGATTTTCGAGAAAATAGAAAAAGTCGGAGCCTAATTGGACTTCCCACCGTTTGACGCAGACGCCGTTTCGGAGGTCACTCCGCAGGAGGCGGCAGCTCTCGCCCAAAAGGAGGTGCTGGCTCGCGTTGGACACATGACTCGTTCGCTGCACGATAGCTTGCGAGGACTGGGCTTCGACAAATTGATGGAGCGTGCGGCAACCGATATTCCGGATGCGCGTGACCGGCTGGATTACGTTGCCCGCATGACCGAGAAGGCTGCTCAACGCGTGCTGAATGCAACCGATGCAGCCGGCCCGCTGCAGGACGATATTGATTCCGGCGCACGGGACCTAGCAGCAAAGTGGGAGACACTACTGTCGGGAGCAATTTCAGAAGCCCAGACGCGTGAGATCGCTGCGCAAACGATCAACTACCTGCACGAAACGCGTGGTGCCGCTGGAGCAACGAAGCAGCATCTCATGGACATCATGATGGCGCAGGATTTTCAAGACCTGACAGGTCAGGTGATCATGCGCGTCACTGAATTGGCGCACAATCTCGAGCAGCAACTTCTGCAGCTGCTGGTGGATTATGCCCCTGCGGAAGTCAAGCGCGAAGTCAACAACAGCCTCATGAATGGCCCACAGATCAGCCCTGAAGGCAATAGTGAAGTGGTTGCCAATCAGGGACAGGTGGATGATCTCTTGGATAGTCTGGGTTTTTGATAGTAGTATTGCGAATGCCGTCGGCTAACTACTTACCTTCTACTTACCTTCGTTTCTAGTCCCTATTCAAGCTCATGCAAGACGTCAATTTCATCGTACGCGAACCCTTGCTCGATCCGAAGCAGAGCATTCTTGGCTATGAGTTGACATGGCAGCAGCCGGAGGGCACCACTGAGGCATTGAGCGACGCCGATACCGCTAACTTGGCTAGCTATTCAGCGGAAAAGTTTACCGACACGGAGGGAACCTGGCTGCTGGGCACAACGCTGCTTTTTTTCCAGGCGACGCCTGCGTTGTTGCAGGAAGAAGTTTTAAAGGCGCTGCCCGCGAAGAATTTGTTTTTGACGCTTGGTCCGCAAGAACTGGCCATGCCTGAAACTGCCGAGGCAGCCAAGGCGCTGAAAAAGGAAGGCGTTAGCGTCATTTTGCGCAATGCCGAGGCGCTGGCTCAGGATAAAACGCTGCTGCACGCCGTATCCCATGTGGAGATTCGCTTCGGCCCGGCGGATTTCGCGACGCAAGCGCGAATCTATGCAGCCTTAAAGCAGAGTCCGATCAAGATGATCGGACGGCAGATCACGGATTGGAAAGAATTCGATTCTTGCGCCTCGCTCGGTTTGAATGCCTTCGTCGGCAATCTATACATGACGACGCGTCCCGGTACGCAAGCGACGGGCCTTAACCCGGTGCAGGGCATGATTTTGCGGTTGATGGACATGGTTCGCAAGAACACCGATGTGCGTCAACTGGAAGACGTATTGAAGCGCGACGCCGCGCTTTCTTATAAGCTGCTTAAATATATTAACTCCGCCGGTTTTGGCCTGGGCACCGAAATTCAATCCTTGCGTCATGCCGTCACCATGTTGGGTTATTCGCCCTTGTACCGTTGGTTGTCCGTGCTGCTGACCACCGCCAGTACCAGTGCGCAGTCGCCGGTGTTGATGCAAACAGCGATCGTCCGCGGGCGGTTGGCCGAATTGCTCGGCAGTAGCTTCTTGCCGAAAAATGAGGCGGAAAACCTATTTGTCGCAGGTATGTTTTCCTTGTTGGATCGCTTGCTGGGCATGCCGATGGAGCAGGTGCTGGAAAATATTCCGTTGTCGGAACAAGTCAACGAAGCCTTGTTGACCCGTCAAGGGATCTTCGGCCCATTCCTCGCTCTGGCAGAAGCTTGTGAAAAGGGCAACAATGACAAAATCGGCGCGCTCGCCGACTCTTTGTTTATCAGCGCCGCTCAAGTCAATGAGGCGCATCTTTCCGCGATGGCCTGGGCACAAGGCCTGAAACTTTAATATTAGGACTTACGTAAAACCGCCCCAGCGGCGTTATGGCTCCTAGCCGTACCAGTCGTACGGTCGTCGTCGCCATGTCTTGTCGGGACGATTTTGCGTATAAGTCCTCAATATTTATCTTCCGTGTTTGTCGAAATACGGGGGGTTTTCCTCCCTGTTCCGCTGATGGCGGACCTTCCTTCTAGACAATAATTTCTCCCATGTAGCTGAAAGTGCGTCATTCCGACGCGCGCGGACTACCAGGGGAAATCGGCAATGGCCGACGACAGCGATCTCGAAAGAACGGAACCAGCGTCAGAGCGGCGACTTGAACAAGCGCGCGAAGACGGCGACGTTCCGCGCTCGCGCGAACTCGCGACCTGTACCGTACTGATGGGCGGCGGCATCGGCTTGTGGATGTTCGGCGAGAGCATGATGCGTCAAATGAGCGCCATGCTGGTCAAGGGCTTAAGCCTCAAGCGTGCGATGGTCTACGACATGGACTTGTTGTACGCCCATATCATCAGCGGCGTCGGTCAATTGGCGATGACGTTTGTACCGCTCGCTACGTTGCTCCTGATTATTGCGATTTGCTCGCCGATGCTGATCGGCGGCTGGCTGTTTTCGGTTAAATCCATCCAGCCGAATTTCTCGCGCATGAATCCCATTTCCGGTCTCGGCCGCCTGGTGTCTTCAACCTCATTGGTTGAGTTGGGTAAGGCCATCGGCAAGACCATTATTGTGGGTGCTGTAGCTTGGATCGTCATTTCCAATCAATTCAACGCCGTCATGGCATTGACTACCGAGCCTCTCGAAACCGGCAGCGCGCATTTGGCCGATTTGATGCTGACCGGCTTTATTTCGATCACCGGCGGATTAGTCATCATTGCGTTGATCGATGCACCGTATCAGATGTGGCATTACGCGAACAAGCTCAAGATGACGCGTGAAGAGTTGCGTCAAGAGTCCAAGGAATCCGACGGTAATCCGGAGATCAAAGGCAAGATCCGCCAATTGCAGCGTGAGATGGCCAAGCGTCGCATGATGAGCGAAGTGCCGACCGCCGACGTGGTGGTGACCAACCCGACGCACTTCGCGGTCGCTTTGAAATACACAGAAGGCGGAATGCGCGCGCCGGTGGTGGTCGCGAAGGGTGCCGACGAAATCGCCGCCAAGATCCGTGAGCTGGCTAAAGAACACAACGTGCCGTTGTTGGAAGCGCCGCCATTAGCGCGTGCCTTGTATCGCCATGCCGAGCTGGGCGATGAAATTCCGGAGAAACTGTACACGGCGGTGGCGGAAGTCCTGGCTTATGTGTTCCAGCTGCGCATGTATAAAGAGCGCGGCGGCCAGGCGCCTGATGCGCCGATCGAATTGGAAGTGCCGCCGGAGCTCGATCCGGCCAATCCGGCATCCCGCCCGCAAACTGACGACGGAGTCTTGCAATGAATTACCTCAAGCTTCCGGTCTGGTTGAGCGGCCCGAACTCCAAGGCGCTCGCGGCGCCGATTCTCATCATCATGATGCTGGCGATGATGGTGCTGCCGCTGCCGGCCATCGTGCTCGACTTGTTCTTCACGTTCAATATCGCGCTGTCGATCATCGTTCTGCTGACCAGCTTGTACACCGTCAAGCCGCTCGATTTCATGGCGTTTCCGATCGTGCTGCTGGTGTCCACCATGCTGCGTCTGTCGCTGAACGTTGCCTCTACTCGCATCGTGCTCACCGAAGGCCACACCGGCCCGGATGCAGCGGGCAAAGTGATCGAGGCCTTCGGCCACTTCCTCATCGGCGGCAATTACACCGTCGGTATCGTGGTGTTCGTGATTCTCACCATCATCAACTTCGTGGTGGTGACCAAAGGCGCCGGCCGTATCGCTGAAGTCGGCGCACGTTTCGCCTTGGACGCCATGCCCGGTAAACAAATGGCGATCGACGCCGACTTGAATGCCGGCTTGATCGGCGAAGGCGAAGCCAAGCGCCGCCGCCAGGAAGTCGCGCAGGAAGCTGAATTTTACGGCGCCATGGACGGTGCGTCGAAATACGTGCGCGGCGATGCGATCGCCGGCATTATCGTCACGCTCGTCAACGTGATCGGCGGTTTGATCGTCGGCATCGTGCAGCACGATATGAACTTTGCCAATGCCTTGCAAAACTATACTTTGCTGGCGATCGGTGACGGCTTGGTTGCGCAGATTCCTTCGTTGATCATTTCGACTGCGGCGGGCATTATCGTCTCGCGCGTGGCGAGCGAGCAAGACATCGGCGGCCAGTTGTTGTCCCAATTGTTCGCCAAGCCGCAAGTGCTGTTCATCACGTCCGCCATCGTCGGCGGCATGGGTTTGATTCCCGGCATGCCGCATATTGCTTTTATCTTCTTGGCTTCGATATTGGCCGGCGGTGGCTACATGCTGAATCAGCGCGCGAAGGCGCCGCCGGTACAGGAAGAGTCGCCGGAAGCAGCTGCTGCCGCGGCCGCCGCCGTCGCCGCGCCGGAAATGGAAGAGGCGAGCTGGCAGGATATCGTGCCGGTCGATACGCTGGGCCTGGAAGTCGGCTACCGCTTGATTCCCTTAGTCGACAAAGGGCAGGGCGGCGAACTGCTGCGCCGTATCAAAGGCATACGCAAGAAATTTGCGCAGGAAGTGGGCTTCTTGGCGCCACCCGTGCATATCCGCGACAACTTGGAGCTGAAGCCGTCCTCTTATCGCATTACCTTGAAGGGTGTGGAAGTTGGTAGCGGCGAAGCGCACGTCGGTCAATTTTTGGCGATTAACCCAGGTATGGTCAGCGGTGCATTGCCCGGCCCGGCGACCACCGATCCCGCCTTTGGCTTGCCTGCGGTATGGATTGAATCATCCATGCGCGATTCGGCGCAATCCATGGGCTACACCGTGGTCGATGCCGGCACCGTGATCGCTACCCATCTCAACCATTTGATTACCTCGCACGCGGCTGATCTGCTCGGTCGCCAAGAGGTTCAGCAGCTGGTGGATTATCTGGCGAAGGAAGCGCCTAAGCTCGTCGAGGAAGTGGTGCCGAAGATGGTGCCGATCTCCACGCTGCAGAAAGTTTTGCAGAATCTGTTGGCAGAAGGCGTGCATATCCGTGACATGCGCACCATTCTTGAATCGCTGTCCGAGCATGCCGCGCGCATGGCCGATCCGACCGATTTGACTGCGATGGTTCGTATCGCCTTGGGCCGTGCCATCGTCCAGCAAATCTTCCAGTCGGCGAACGAGTTGCCGGTCATGGCCTTGGATAACCGCTTGGAGCGCTTGTTGATGCAAGCAGTGCAGACGTCCGGCCCGGACGGCGCCGGCATCGAGCCGGGCCTGGCAGACAGCCTGGCCATGCAGACTGCGCAAGCCGCGCGCCAGCAGGAACAAATGGGATTGACGCCGGTGCTGTTGGTGCCGGGTCCGCTGCGTAACTTGCTGTCGCGCTTCCTGCGCCGCGTTATTCCGCAATTGAAGGTTTTGTCGCACGCCGAACTACCCGAGTCTAAATCGATTAGAGTCACCAGCCTAGTTGGAGGCCAAGCATGAACGTAAGAAAATTCACCGCCACTACGTCCCGCGAAGCATTGCGCCAAGTGCGCGAAGCTCTCGGACCCGATGCCGTGATCCTGTCCAATAGGAGCGTCGATGGCGAAATCGAAATTCTAGCCTTGGCGCCGGAAGACATGGCTTCGCTGAACGAGCCGGTGGAGGAAAAGCCGCGCATCTCGGAATCGACCTTGGCCGCATTGAAGCCCAAGCGCGTGCCCGAAACCATGGTGACGCGCATGGAAGAAGAGGAGTCGCGTCCGCGCTCCGAAGACAATCAAGCCTCGCGTTTGGCCGAAGCCTTGCACTCGGCGCGTGAAATGTCGGCCATGCCGCGCGAAACCAGCGCTGCGGAGATCGCCGAAGTCATGCGCGAGATCCGCTCGATGCGCGGCATGCTGGAATCCCAATTGGCGGAAATCGCTTGGGGCACACATCAAAAACGCGAGCCGATCAAATCCTTCGTCTTGCGTGAAATGCTGGCCGCGGGTTTCTCCGCAAGCTTGGCGCGCTTTTTGACGGAAAAACTGCCGGCATCCACCACCATGGAAAACAGCATGGCTTGGATACGCTCGGTATTGTCGCGCAACCTCAGCTCGATCGACGATGAAAACGAGATGCTCGACCGCGGCGGCGTGTATGCCTTGGTCGGCCCGACCGGCGTCGGCAAGACCACGACCACCGCCAAGCTGGCCGCGCGTTGCGTCATGCGCCACGGCACCGGCAAGCTGGCTTTGATCACCACCGACGGCTATCGTATCGGCGGCTATGAACAATTACGCATTTACGGCAAGATCCTCGGCGTGATGGTGCACTCGGTGAAAGATGAAACCGACCTGCGCATCGCACTGGACGAATTAAAGAACAAGCACATGGTGTTGATCGACACCGTCGGCATGAGCCAGCGTGACCAGATGGTGGCTGAGCAGATCGCCATGCTGCAAGGCGCAGGCAGCGAGGTGAAGCGTTTATTGTGCTTGTCCGCTACGTCAACCGGCGAAACCTTGAACGAAGTGGTGCGCGCCTATCAAGGCGGCGGTTTGGCAGGGTGCATCCTGACCAAGCTTGACGAAGCCGCCACCATCGGCAGCACCCTGGACGTCGCGATTCGCCAAAAGCTCAAGATGTATTACGTCGCCAACGGCCAACGCGTGCCGGAAGATATTCACGTCGCCAACAAGGATTACCTGATCGATCGCGCCTTCAAACTGAAGCGTGAAACACAGCCGTTCCAGTACCAGGATGCCGAACTGCCCCTGGTAGTGGCCAATGCCGCACGCGGTATGCATGATGCTGCTTTGCGCGAGGTGACCCTTGGCTAATTTTCACTCTGACCAAGCCGAAGGCCTGCGCCGGATGCTGGCGGGTCCGCGCCCGCGCATTTTTACTTTCCTGTCGGCATTGCCAGACGAGGAAAAAAATGCGATGCTGACAAATCTAGGCGCTTCCCTAACGGTTGCAGGTAGCAGCGTGCTCTTGCTGGATGCCCGTTCGCTAACCGGCGGTGTGGCTTACGACCTCGGCGCTACGCGGGCGGCAACGCTGTTGGAGGCAGTGCGTCAGGAACGTCCCATGAAGGAGATAATGCAGGCAATGCCGGACGGTTTTAACGTTGCGCGACTCACTCACGCAACCATGCTGGGCCGCCGCCAATTACAGGAGGCGCAGCAGGATGCTGCGCAGGCGCGCCGCCTTGGCCATATTTTCGGCGCGCTGGCTGAGCAAAGCGACGTTGTGCTGGTCGATGCCGATCTCGGCAAGGATGACGCTTTGCCGCTGCCGGCCTTAACCGGCGGAGACATTGTGGTTCAAGTTACCAACGGCGCCGCCTCGATCAAATCGGCATACGCCATCGTCAAGCGCTTGAATGCAAAAATCGGCCGCCGTCCTTATAGCGTGCTGGTGACCGGTGCGAATGAAAAGGAAGCCAGGCTGGTGTACGACAACATGGCTCAGGCCGCCAGCAAATACCTCGGCACGCAGATCCGGTTCCTCGGTGCGATTCCTGCAGACGAGCATTTGAAACGTGCATCCAGTCTGGGTCGTACCGTGGTCGATGCTTTCCCCCTGGCCGGCGCATCGGTTGCGTTCCGACGTCTGGCAGGGCGCTGCGCCATCGCCGACATGCCGGGTCTTTCCGGGATGCGATTGGCAGGTTAATAAATTAGATATATAAATGTACAACGCGCATGGAAAATCCGATAAGAATCACCTACTGGAAGAGCATGCGCCGCTCGTCAAGCGACTTGCCCATCAATTGAAGGCGAAGCTTCCGCCCAGTGTGGAGGTAGATGATTTGATCCAAGCCGGCATGATCGGTCTGCTCGATGCCGTCAATCGCTATGAAGAAAACCATGGCGCGCAATTCGAAACCTACGCGGTGCAGCGCATCCGCGGTGCCATGCTGGATGAATTGCGCAATAGCGACTGGCTGCCGCGTTCCATTCGCCAAAATATGCGCAAGATCGAGGATGCGATGCATTCCCTGCAGCAGCGCTTGGGCCGTCCGCCGTCGGAGTCCGAAGTCGCCAAACAGCTCAAGTTGTCACTCGCCGATTATCAGGATTTGCTGAATGAAAGCGGCGGTCACCAGCTGGTGTATTACGAAGATTTTCACGATAGCGACGACGGCGAACATTTTCTGGATCGCTTCGCCACCGATAAAACGGATGACCCGCTGCAGGCATTGATGAACACCGGCTTTCGCCAAGCCGTCATCAACTCCATTCTGGCCTTGCCTGAGCGCGAGAAAATTTTGATGGGCCTCTACTACGAACAGGAGATGAACCTGAAAGAAATAGGCGCGATCATGAACGTTTCTGAGTCGCGCGTGTGCCAGCTGCACAGCCAAGCGATTGCGCGCTTGCGTGCCTACTTAAGGGATAGAGAGTGGACTGGGCTAGCCTAGCGGGCATTTTACTTGGCTTGACCGGGCTCATCGGCGGCCAGCTGATGGAGGGTGGTCATCTTGGCTCTTTGGTGCAGCCGGCTGCCTTCGTGATTGTCTTTGTCGGTACGGTCGGTGCTGTCCTGCTTCAGTCCGGCCTGATCAGTTTTCGGTATGGCGTTGCCATGGCGGCGTGGATATTTTCGCCGCCGCCCGATCGCCGCGCCGCCATCATCGAAGAAGTCACCAATTGGAGCACCGTTGCACGCCGCGAAGGCTTATTGAGCTTGGAACGCTATCTGGATGCCGTGCGCGATCCTTTCACCGCCAAGGGTTTGCGCATGCTGATCGACGGCATCGATCCTTATAAGCTCAAAGAAATCATGGAAGCCGAGTTGAACCACTACGAACAGCGTCAACGCCAAGCCGCGAAGATTTGGGAAGCCGCCGGCGGTTATTCGCCTACCATCGGCATCATCGGCGCTGTGCTGGGCTTGATTCATGTGATGGAAAATCTTGCCGACCCGTCCAAGCTCGGCAGCGGCATCGCCGTGGCGTTCGTCGCCACCATATACGGCGTGGGTTTAGCCAATCTCATATTTCTGCCGATCGGCAATCGTCTCAAGATGATGGTGATTGACCAGGTCACGCAACGCGAAATGCTGATCGACGCTTTCTTCGGCATAGCATTGGGCGACAATCCTCGCATCATCCAGGAACGCCTGGATGTCCATCGCAAATAACATGGCGCGCAAACACTTTGAAGAAGAGCACGAAAACCATGAGCGTTGGCTAGTCTCTTACGCCGATTTCATCACGCTCCTATTTGCTTTCTTCGTCGTGATGTATGCAATCTCTTCGCTCAATCAAGGCAAGTATCGCGTTTTGTCCGACGCATTGGGCAGCGCCTTCGGGCGCGGACCAGGTTTGCCTCCCCAGATCAAGAGCGACGCACTGCCTATGGGGCAGTTAAAGAGGCAGACTCCCGCGCAAAAGCAGCAAGCCGACGCGGTGCGCCGGGAAACCGAGAGCTTGACCGGTATCGCGCGCGACATAAAAAAGGCGCTGCAGCCTTTGGTTAGCCAAGGGATCGTGCGCGTCTCGCAAAGCAGCCGCGGCGTGAAGGTCGAGATCAATGCCAGCATTTTGTTTGCGCCGGGCGACGCAAATTTGGCCGAGGAATCGGGGCAAGCTCTCAAGGCAATCGCAGAAATCCTGAAAAGCGACACCCATTCCATGCAGGTTGAAGGGCATACGGACAGCATGCCCATCAACACGCCAAAGTTTCCGTCAAATTGGGAATTGTCGGGCATGCGTGCCGGCAGCGTGGTGCGCTTATTTGCCGATAACGGGGTCGCGCCGCAGCGTTTGACGGCAGTGGGACATGGCTCCAATTATCCGGCCGCTAGCAATGAAACAGCAGAGGGGCGCCAGCGTAACCGCCGCGTGGAAATTCAAATCTTGGCGAATATTCCGGAAGCGTTTTCTGAGGTGCCGCTAGCCGAACGCGGACCAAGTCCGCCTTGATGGAGTAGTACCTGAATCATTCTCCGGTCGCCGAATTTTGTCAGGGGAGGGCCATGCATAGTCCGTTGTTTCGCAGCTTGCTGATTGCCGGCGCTATGATCGGAACAGGCGCATTTGCCATGCCATCGGTACCGGCCAAAGTCATTAACGGATGCGAGCTCAAACGCGGCGGAAGATGCGACCGCGTGGATCTCAGTAATCAAGATTTATCGAATTTGGATTTAGAGGGTTTCATCTTTTCCGATGTGAACCTGCAAAATGCCAACTTCCGTAATGCCAGGCTCAATCTCGCCACCATTTATCGTTCGAATGCAACCGGAGCCAGCTTTGAAAACGCTGTGCTCACATCCGCGCTGCTATGGAATTCCAATTTCAGCAAGGCTAAATTCAAGGGTGCGAACCTGGAGAAGGCGGACTTCAAGGCCTCAAGCGCCGATGACGCGGACTTTGCCAATGCAAATCTGAAGAATGTAAACAATCTTCCTGCCGGCGCGCGGGTCGCAACCGGCAACGGCAAAGGACAATTGGTGAACGGCTGTCGCGTCGGCCCCGGATCTATTTGTTCCAATGCCGGCCTTTCCGGTTTGACGCTTAGCGCGCAGGATTTGTCGAATTCGACATTCAGTACCAGCGACTTTCGTAAAAGCACATTCAATAAGGTCAATTTTGCCAAAGGCGATTTCAGCGGGGGAACGTTCGCCGGCGCCGTGCTAACGGATGTCGATTTTCGCAACGCGAATTTAAGCGGCGTTAGTTTTGTCGGCGCCACGATAAGAAACGTCGATTTCCGAGGCGCGAATCTTGAAGGCGCCGATTTTTTAAGCGTCAAGGCGGATGGAAACTTTGAAGGAGCCAATTTGCAGCGAATGCGTATGGATCATCTCGCTCGAATTGCGGGGAATTTTAAAAATGCCGATATGCGGGGCGCAGTCCTGCATTCAGGCTACATGCCTGCCGATGTCAACGGCGCCAATTTCGCGAGCGCCTTATTTGCGACGGTAGGCAATTTCAACATGAAGGGCGGGAAATTCGAACGCGCCAATATGTGGGGGCGCGTCTGTGCTGCGCCTTCTGTCGGCAGGTGCGACTATCCGAAATAAGTCGCCGCTGCGATGCCTGCTTATGCCGCAATTCGAGAGGAGTATGCGGACCTCTGGATTAGGCTGAAAAGTTCTCTACCGCGAGCGGTCAGCGCAATCCACTTGTCGCGCCCGTCAACAGCCGAAAATACGGTAATCACTGCAGAAAATTGTTCACCTTGATCGCGTTGGGATAGGAAGGCGACAGGTTCGTCGAAATTTTTTTGCGAAAGCGGAGATTGCGTATTGAGCTGTGAAAGCAAAACCGGACCGCGTGAGGCCACCAAAAGAAAGGTCATCAAGTGACGCGGGGTGATTTCCGAACACTCAAGAAAAATCGCCATCGTCTGCAATGCATTGTCGACGCCGGGCTTCGGGAACTCTCTGGATGTTGTGGACATATTGGTTTTGTTCGCTGCTTCTGTATTGATGCAATTATCCGTTATGTGCCTATCACCAAACTTACAAAATTCTCTTGTTGTATTAATTTACGACAACAATCGGCATTTATTGAGTCTGCAGCGTCAGGAAATTAGAAGCGCTCAATGCGGCGCAGTAGAAGCGGCGAAATATCAACGCGCGCAGCCAATCCGCCGCTCTCGCGGCATCAAAAATCAAAGCAGGAAAATCAGCCGATCGCTAGGCCGCGCACCGTCGTCTTGACGGTGGACTGCCCATTCGGACCGTAGAAAGCGTGACCCTCTTGAGGGCCGACTTGCAGAACGTTGATGGCTTGCTGATTGCGGGCGAGGTGCTTATTGATCAGCATGCCGTTGATGCGATTGAGTTCGCGGCCTGATTTGGCCAGGTCCATCAATTCTTTCCAGGCAGAGGAGGCGGCTGCGATGGCATTTTTTTTCAGCCATTCCTGCATGCCGGTTTCTTGCGGAGCGAAACCGGCGGCTGCCAATGCATTGTGGCGGCGCGACGCGAGTTCGGATAAGTGCGAAACGATTTTTGCCTTTTCTTCGGTCAAGGCCGGCAAGCCTTCGATTTCTGCCGCCACCAGCATCGCCTGTTCTTTTTTGAGCAGGTCGATCAAAACACGTGCTGCCTGGCTTTCGTCTTTTAAGCTGCTTGCAGGTGTCGTGGCAGAAGAATTCATGGCTGGCCTTTATGCTTTACGCGTGTGAATAAGATCTTTCACCGTGTCGAGCAGGCCGTTTGCGACTTTTTCGGGATCTACCTGGAATTTGCCCTCTGCGATGGCTGCCTTGATTTCAGCAACCTTGCTCGAGTCAAACACGCCTTCGGTCCCAGCCAACGCCTGCAGCTGCGATGAAACATGTACGCTTTCCGACGCGCCTTCAGCCGTCTTACCGACGCTTCCGGCCTTGTCGGCCCCTTTGCCGCCCCGGGTCTGGGTAGGGCCTACTGGTAGGCCCGCGGCTTTCTTGATTGAGTCATCGATCTTCACGATATTTCCTTCTCTGGTCGAGGCGGATTAGCCCTTGTCTTAGCTTGGTAACGGCCGAATCCCCATAAACTTTAGGGAAAAATTTAACATTTCTTGCCGTGGCCGACCAGAGAATATAGAGCTTTTAACATAATGCGACCAGTTCGAATGGCTGTCACATGCGGATGACTGCTAGGCGCACTCCTCGCCAAGGGTAAATTCCCCTTGGCGAGGAGTGCAACAACGCAGGCGCCGCATTTGGCGGACAGGCGGACTGGTTTCATTGTGTTAGAAGCTCTTACTTAATACGTTACTTCGACGACGCCACCTAATCTTGCAATTCCGCTAATGACTTGTCCATTGGCGGTGCGTGCCTGTATCACTTGGCCTTCCGATCCATTATTCAGAGCGCGGCCTTCCGTTCCGACCCGAAAGCCGGGGCCGTTGGTCATCAATCGTACCGACTGGCCTTGCTGTACAACCTGTTGATTTCTCAAGGAGTCTTGACGAAGCGGCGTGCCGACGGCAAGCGATACGGCGAGGTTGCGGCCGACCGCCTGCGATGCGTCAGTCAAGATGCCGACCGGTAGCAGCGTGAGGTCGCCCTTGGCTTTTACGATGTCTCTTGGTCCGATTGTTTGACCTTGCGCCAAGGGGGCGGCAGTCGTCAAATATTCGCCGACGACGCGTACCGTTGCCGAAATATACACAGTCCAATTTGCAGGGACGCTGCAACGCACGCCGACCGTGGTTTTGCCCCAAGCGCGACTGCCGCCGGGCAGGAAGGGTTCAGGCGCTACGCAGGCTGCCAGATTCGTGCGGGAATCGAGCGTATTGACGGTGATGTTGACTTGCCCAGGCAAGCCGGCAGTCTGGGTATGCAGGAATTGTTCGACGACTTCGCGAATGGCGGCCGGATCCTGCTTGGCGCTGGACGTCTGTTGCGCTGCGGCGGACTGCGCGAACAGCAGGCCCACTGAAAACATAAGAAGTGATTTCATGATCGTCGCACGAATGGGTTCATGACGAAGAGCATCATACTTCCCGGGGAAAAGTTCAAAGCGGGGAATAAGGGGGAGTTTCAGGTGCTTATTGCGCAATCAAGTCGCTGCGCCAGCGCCTAACATTCAGACTATGAAAAACCATTATCGGCGGCTGGAAAAGAAACTTGAGCCGGCGATTCAGGGGAAAAAGCGATGATCGGCAAACTCGACGAATATCTGCGCTTCAACGAAACCGCGCTGAACCTGCGGGCACAGCGCCAGCAATTGCTGGCCTCGAATATCGCTAATGCCGATACGCCGAACTACAAGGCGCGCGATATCGACTTTAATAGTGCACTGAAAGGCGCGATGTCTAAAGCCGAGCCGCCCAAAGCACCGGAACTCGCCAAATCCGCATCCACTCACTTGAACAGCAAGAGCGATAACGCAATCGGCGGCATCCCGCTGTTGTATCGCAGCGCGGTGCAGGGCAATGTCGACGGCAATACGGTGGACATGGACGCCGAGCGCAACCAGTTCACCGACAATGCGATCCGCTATGAAACGGGTCTGACCTTAATCAGCGCGCAGATCAAGCATATGCTGACTGCCATCCAGGGGCAATAATCATGTCGCTATTTAACATCTTTAACGTCGCCGGTTCGGCCATGAGCGCGCAGTCGCAGCGCTTGAATACGGTGGCCAGCAACATTGCCAATGCCGACAGTTCGACCAGCTCGACCGGCCAAGTCTACAAAGCCAAGCAAGTGGTGTTTCAGGCGGTGCCCTTGTCCACGCCGGAAGCCAGCGGGGTGAAGGTGCAGCAGGTTGTAGAAGACGCGTCGCCGCCTAAAATGGTATATGACCCAAAGCATCCGCAAGCCGATGAAAAAGGCTACGTTGCGATGCCGAACGTGAATGTGGTGGAGGAGATGGTCAACATGATTTCCGCTTCGCGCGCTTATCAGAATAATGTGGATACAATGAATGCAGCCAAGACCTTGCTGCTCAAGACCCTGGCCCTCGGCCAGTAACAGGGGGAATCATGAGTAACGTATCAGAAGTCTCTTCCAGCCTGCTGGCATCGGTCAACGGCGACAAGTCGGCTAAAAAGGCCACCAGCGAAATCGGCGACGTGCAAGATCGCTTCATGACGCTCTTGGTCACGCAAATGAAAAACCAGGATCCTTTGAATCCTCTGGACAACGCGCAAGTGACCAGCCAATTGGCCCAGCTCTCGACCGTGACGGGACTCGACAAAGTCAATGCCACGCTGGAATCTCTAAAGGGCACATATCAAGCCACGCAAGCCATGCAAGCAACCAGCATGATCGGCCATGGCGTGCTGGTGCCGGGCTCGAACGTGCAGCTGTCGGAAGGGAAAGGGGTGTTCGGCATAGAGCTGACCGAACCTGCCGACGACGTTAAAGTGGCTATCCAGGATGCGACCGGAAAGACGGTGCAAACGCTCTCCCTCGGTTCGCAAGAAACGGGCACTGTGCCGGCGATGTGGGACGGCACGCTGGCGGACGGCAGCAAGGCAAAGGACGGCAGCTACACTTTCAAGGTTGAAGCCAAAACCGGCGGACAGAAGACATCCGCAACAGGACTATCTTTCGGACAGGTTAACAGTGTGTCGACCGGCAGCCAGGGCGTGAAGATCAACGTTACCGGCGTAGGCCAAATGACACTGTCCGATGTACGACAAATTCTATAAATTCTCTGCGCAACACATCCATTAAAAGGAGATTATCATGGGTTTCCAGCAAGGTTTGAGCGGTCTGAATGCAGCATCCAAGACCCTGGAGGCAATCGGTAACAACGTGGCCAACTCCAACACCGTTGGCTTCAAGGCGTCCCAAGCGCAGTTTGCCGATGTGTTCGCAGCGTCGTTGACCGGTGCCGGTTCGGCGCAGGTGGGTATCGGTGTGAAGGTGGCCGGTGTCGCGCAGCAGTTCACGCAAGGTAATATTACTTCGTCGAACAACCCGATGGACTTGGCCATCAACGGCGGCGGTTTTTTCCGCATGAGTACCGGCGGTACCATCACATACACGCGTAACGGCCAGTTCCAGCTCGATAAAGACGGCTACATCATCAATTCCAACGGTGCGCGCCTGACCGGCTACGTCACCAATTCAAACGGTGTATTGTCGACCGGCGCGCCGGCCGACATTGTCGTGAATACCGCACCGCTTGCGCCGGCGCCTACCACTGAAGTCAGTGCATTGCTGAACCTGGACTCGCGCAAAACCGCAATCGACTCGACCACGACGCCGTTCGACATCAACGATCCGACGACGTATCACAATGCAACTTCGGTTACGGTCTACGACAGTTTGGGTAATGCGCACGTGGTACAAACCTTCTTCGTCAAAACCGGTCCCATTGCGCCGGCAGTGACTGCGCCTACCTGGGACGTTTATGGTGCCATTGACGGCACTCTTATCCAAAATGTGGCGCCGACGCCGGACGGATTTATCGACACGATTACATTTAATTCCGACGGTACGATCGACACGACTGCAACCACGTTGCCGTTCACCGGTATCGAATTCGATGTGACGACCGGTGCGGTAACGCCGATCGGCGGCGCGGGCACAGGTATCAGCATCGACTTCACAGGTACGACGCAATACGGCGCAAACTTCGACGTCAATACGCTGACTCAGGATGGTTTTGCTTCGGGCCGACTCTCCGGCTTCAATATCGGTGCCGACGGTATCATCACCGGCCGCTATACCAACGGTAAATCGGCAACGCTTGGCCAAGTGGTGCTGGCCGATTTTAAGAATCCGAATGGATTGCAGCCGCTCGGTAACAACATGTGGGCGGCGACCTCTGGTTCCGGTCAGGAACTGGTCGCCGGTCCTGGTTCCGGCCGATTGGGCGTGCTCCAGCAATCGGCGGTGGAGGACTCCAACGTGGACATGACGGCCGAGCTGGTCAACATGATCACCGCACAGCGCGTGTATCAAGCCAACGCGCAAACCATTAAGACCCAGGACCAGGTGCTGCAGACGCTGGTGAACCTGCGGTAATCAATCACTGAATAGTCCTTGAAGAACCGCCTGGCTAGCGCAAGCGCCAGGCGGAGAGGGAGAACTACACCATGGATCGCCTGATTTATACCGCCATGTCCGGCGCGAAGCACATCCTGGAAAAGCAGGCGACGACTTCGCACAATCTTGCCAACGCCAATACGTCGGGCTTTCGTGCCCAGCTCGATTCGTTTCGTGCGGTGCCGGTGCAAGGCGCCAATTTGCCGACACGCGCATTCGTGGTGGATTCGACGGTCGGCGCCGATTTCAGACCGGGGGCCATTCAGCAAACCGGGCGCGATCTCGACGTTGCGGTTCAAGGCAAGGGCTGGATCGCGGTTCAGCTCGAAAATGGTTCCGAGGCTTATACGCGTCACGGCAGCCTGAAGCTGTCAGAGAACGGTGTGCTGCAAACCACCAGCGGTTTGAACGTACAGGGCGAGGGCGGCCCGATTTCCGTTCCGCCTGATGTCACCGTCACCATCTCGAAAGACGGTACCGTATCCGCAATCGCGAACGGCATTAAGCCCGGCGCAACCACCGTGCTCGGCAGAATCAAGTTAGTCAATCCGGAAGAGGCAACGCTTACTCGCGGCGACGACGGCTTGTTCCGTCTGAAAAGCGGCGAGGAAGCGGATGCCGACGGCACGGTAGCGCTGGTCGGCGGTGCACTGGAAGGCAGCAACGTGAATGTGGTCGATGAGATGGTGAATATGATCAGTCTCGCACGCCAGTTCGAGCTTCACATGAACATGTTGAAGAATGCCGAGAACAACGCCCAAAAAGCCAGTCAGCTCCTGTCTTTGGGTGGGTAAGCTTGAGCGCACAATGAAGATGCAATAAGGCGCAAACCGCGACAATAAACGCTCTACGCGCCTTCGATCGAACAGCAGGTTATTGGAGAAAAACATGATTCGCTCACTATGGATTTCGAAAACGGGTCTGGATGCGCAGCAAACGCAGATGGATGTGATCTCCAACAACTTGGCCAACGTCAGCACGGCGGGCTTCAAGCGTTCGCGTGCGGTGTTCGAAGATCTGCTTTACCAAAATTTGCGTCAGCCCGGCGCGCAGTCATCTCAGCAAACGCAATTGCCTTCCGGTTTGCAGATCGGCACCGGCGTTCGCCCGGTGGCGACAGAACGCATTCATACGCAAGGTAATTTGCAGCAGACCAGCAACGACAAGGATGTCGCCATCCAAGGCAACGGCTTCTTCTCCGTGCTGCTGCCGGACGGTACGGCTGCTTATACGCGCGACGGTTCTTTCCAAGTCGACGGCCAAGGCCAGCTGGTGACTGCCAGCGGCTTCGTCGTTCAACCGGCGATCACCATTCCGGCGAACGCGACCAGCATCACGGTTGCTCGCGACGGCACGGTGTCGGTGACGCAATCGGGCTCCAGCGCGACGACGCAAGTCGGCACGCTGCAGTTGACGACTTTCGTGAATCCCGCCGGCCTGGAAAGCAAAGGCGAGAATCTCTACGTCGAAACGACGGCTTCCGGCAGCCCGAGCACGAATACGCCGGGCACCAACGGCAGCGGCTTGCTGCTCCAGGGGTATGTCGAAACGTCTAACGTCAACGTAGTGGAGGAGCTGGTCAATATGATTCAGACCCAGCGTGCCTATGAAATCAACAGCAAGGCGATCACGACGTCCGATCAAATGCTGCAAAGGCTGTCGCAGCTTTAATTCGGTGCGTAGGAGTTGATATGAAAAAGTTTTTTTATATTGCTTCGTTGTGCGGCGCTTTGGGCGGATGCGCGGTGACGCCGTCGACCATCGTCGAGGGGCCGACCACGGCAAGACCGCAGGTGCCGCCGCGGCAGGTGGTCGCCAATGGCTCCATTTACCAGTCCACGTCCTATCGGCCGATGTTCGAGGATAGACGCGCGCGCTTTGTCGGCGACATCCTGACCATGACGATCAGCGAAAAAACCTCGGCGACGAAGGCGGGCGCGAATTCCGGCAGCAAATCCGGCAGCTCCGATTCTTCCATTACGTCGGTATTCGGTTCGCGCAATATGTCGATCGCCGCCGCTACCGATAACAAGTATGAAGAAAAGGGCGCCGCCAGCTCCAGCAATACATTCAGCGGCACGATCGGCGTCACCGTCACCGAAGTGCTGCCCAATGGCTATCTCGTGGTGGCCGGCGAAAAGCAAGTGGCTTTCGACAAGGGTACCGAATATATTCGCTTTTCAGGCGTCGTGAATCCGGACCAGATCACGAGCGGCAACAACATTCTATCGTCGCAAGTGGCTGACACGCGCGTCGAGTATCGCACCAACACCAATATCGACAAGGCAGAAGTGATGGGCATGATGACGCGCTTTTTCTTAAGCGTGCTGCCGTTGTAACGAGAAGGGACGGAGAACGATCATGGGCTTTGGCAAATCGTCACATTCAATCGCGAAACTACTGCTGGCTGCGGTTTGTCTGCTGCCGGCAGTCAGCCATGCCGAGCGTTTGAAAGACTTGGCAAGCATTCAGGGCGTGCGCCAGAACCAGTTGATCGGCTATGGCTTGGTGGTCGGCCTCGACGGTAGCGGCGATCAAACCACGCAAACGCCGTTTACCGTGCAAAGCGTGGTGAGCATGCTGCAGAGCATGGGCGTGAACTTACCGGCCGGGACGACGCTGCAATTGAAAAACGTCGCAGCGGTAGTCGTCACCGCGTCGCTGCCGGCTTTCGCACAGCCCGGTCAGACCTTGGACATTACCGTGTCGTCGATGGGTAACGCCAAGAGCTTGCGCGGCGGTACCTTGTTGATGACGCCTTTAAAAGGTGCGGATGGCCAGGTTTACGGCATCGCGCAAGGCAATGTATTGGTCGGCGGCGTCGGCGCGTCTTCCGGCGGCAGCAAGACCGTGGTCAATCACCTGAGCGTGGGCCGAATTTCCGGCGGCGCCACGGTTGAGCGTGCAGTCGCGAGCTCGCTGAATCAAGGCGACTCGGTATTTCTGGAGTTGAACGATACCGACTTCTCGACTGCCGGCCGGGTTGTCGATGCCGTCAATAAGCGCTTTGGCGAAAATATCGCTACCGCGCAGGATGGTCGCGTGATTCGCGTGCGTGCGCCTGCCAATGCAAGCGAGCGCGTCGTTTTCTTGGGTGCGCTGGAAACGATCAGCCTCACCCCTGCGCAAGGCAGCGCCAAGGTGATACTCAATGCGCGTACCGGCTCGGTGGTGATGAACCAAGCCGTGACGCTGGATACATGTGCCGTTTCTCACGGCAATCTCACGGTCACGATCAATACCGAGAATGCCGTCAGCCAGCCGGCGCCGCTGTCCGGCGGACAAACCGTTGTGACGCAGAATTCGCAAATCGATATTAAGAAAGATCCTGGCCAGGTACTCATGTTGAAGGGCGGCGCTTCATTGGCTGAAGTAGTGAAAGCCTTGAACGCCATCGGCGCCACGCCGCAGGATCTGCTGGCGATTTTGCAGGCGATGAAGGCCGCCGGCGCTTTGCGCGCAGAGCTGGAAATCATTTAATCGTATCGAACGACTATGATCAATTCCACCGACCTCTCCGGCAAACTCGCGATCGACACCAAGGACTTGAGCGCATTGCGCGAGTCCGCCAAGCAGAATTCGCCGGATGCATTGAAGGCGGCAGCCAAGCAATTCGAGGCCTTGTTCATGAACATGGTCATGAAAAGCATGCGCGATGCGACGCCTTCGGACGGCTTATTTGATAACCAGCAGACCAAGATGTATACCTCCATGCTGGATCAGCAGTTCAGCCAAACGATGGCTAATCGCGGCGTCGGGCTGGCGGACATGCTGGTGAAGCAATTGTCAAATAATAGGAATGGCCAGCAACCGATTCTGGATCTGGAGACGGATGCCCAGGGCGTTCCCGATGTCGATAATGCCGCAGGCTTGATCAATCCTTCACGCATGGCGCAAATCGCGGCTTTTCAAGAACAGATGCGCATGCAAATGGACGAGGGCAATCAAGGCACGCAATGGCAGCCGGGACCGAACGGCATCGACGCGCTGATGGCAACGCAAAGCACATGGAAATCGAGCGCGAGGCAGCCGCACGTTAGAGCGTTTGAAGACCGTTTGATGCAATCGGCCACGGAAGCCAGCCGCACGACCGGCATTCCCGCCAAGTTCATTCTCGGCCAGGCGGCGTTGGAGAGCGGCTGGGGCAAGCGCGAAATTAAAACGGCCGACGGTTCGCCAAGCCATAACCTGTTCGGCATCAAAGCCGGACCGGGATGGGCCGGCAAAGTGGTGCAGGCCACGACGACGGAATACGTTAATGGCGTTCCGCACAGCGTCGTGCAGAAGTTCCGGGCCTACGATTCGTATGCCGACGCATTCAAGGACTACGCGCGCTTGTTGACCAATAATCCACGATATGAGAACGTGATTGCGAATGCGCGTGATGCGAGCAGTTTCGCACAAGGATTGCAGCGCGCCGGCTATGCAACGGATCCCCAGTACGCCGCCAAATTGACGAGAATTATCAAACAGTCATTGTCGGCATAACACGCAAGATGGATAAGAACGCAGCTTGACAATTTGGCACGGGGATTAAAGTTTTTTCCGTGTCTGCCGAAAACCAGATAACGCGATAGTGAAATCTGAATCATGCCCAACATTCTCAGCATCGGTCAAACTGCCCTTAATGCCGCTCAGGCGGGGCTTTCCACGACCAGTCACAATATCGCCAACGTCAATACCGCAGGCTATAGCCGCCAGTCGATCGAACAAGCGTCCGCAGGATCGCAAAATACAGGTAGCGGCTTTCTTGGTAAAGGCACATCGGTTTCAACCGTCAAGCGAGCCTACAATGAATTTTTGACGAATCAAGTCATCAGTTCGCAGACCTCTCAAAGTTCGCTGAGCGCCTATTCGGCGCAGATCAGGCAAATCAGTAATTTATTTTCCGATCCGACGATTGGTTTGTCTCCCAGTCTGCAAGAATTTTTTGCCGGCGTGCAAGCGGTTGCCGCCGATCCGAGTTCGTCCGGCGCCCGTCAGACCATGTTGTCCGCGGCGCAGACGCTCGCCGGTCAGTTTCAAAGCGTCGATGCCCGCCTCGGTGAAGTGAAGCAAGGCGTCAATAGCGATATCACGACCAGCATCGAATCCATCAACTCGTATGCTAAACAGATTGCGGTCTTGAATGACGCGATCGGTAAGGTGGTGGCAGGCAGCGACGGCAAACAACCCAACGACTTGCTCGATCAGCGCGACAATCTCGTCGAGCAGCTCGCCAAAGAGATCAAGGTATCGGTAGTAAAGCAGGATTCGGACTATCAGATATTCATCGGAAACGGCCAGCCCCTGGTGGTATCGACGGGCTCGTATGACTTAGTTCCGGTCTCATCGGTAACGGATCTTGGTCGCATCGAAGTAGGATATAAGGGCAATAACGGCGTCGTGACCTTACCGGAAAATGCGATTACCGGCGGTCGCCTGGGCGGGCTGATGGAGTTTCGCGCAGAAAGTCTGGACCCGACGCTGAATTCTCTCGGTCGTATCGCGGTCGGTTTGACAAGCACCTTCAATGCGCAACATGTCTTAGGCCAGGATATGAATGGCGCGCTCGGCACCAATTTTTTCTCGGTCGGTTCGCCTGTCGTCAATACAAGCTCGCAGAATACGGGTACCGGGCAAATGGCGGCGACTATTTCAAACGTGAATGCGCTGACCATCAGCGATTACCAATTCCAATATGTCGGAGTAGGAAATTATCGCGTCACGCGTTTATCCGACGGAGCGGTAACGAACTCGGCCACGCTGCCGATGACTGTGGATGGATTAGATTTCAGCCTGACCGCCGGCGTGCTAGCCGCAGGCGATGTCTTCTTGATCAAACCGACAGCGGCAGGTGCCGCCGGCTTCAACGTGTTGATCAATGATCCGGCAAAAATTGCAGCTGCCGCGCCCATTCGTACGGCTGCGCCGGTAACCAATGCCGGTTCGGGCAAAATCAGCGCAGGCTCGGTCGATTCGACATATACCGCGGCGACCGTAACGCCTGCCGTGACCTTGACCTACAACGGCACGACGAACGAGTTAACCGGATTTCCCGTTGCGATGCCCGTGACCGTGACCAATAACGGCGTCGCGACCGTGTTTGCCGCCGGTGCGCCGGTGACTTATACAAGCGGCGCCACCATCAGCTTCGGCGGCCTCAGCTTTACCATCAGCGGCAACCCGGCCAACGCCGATACATTCACGATCGGTCCTAATACCAACGGCAAGGGCGATAATCGCAATGCTTTGTTATTGTCGTCGATACAGACGGCCAATTCGCTCGGTAACAGCACATTGACTTTGCAGGGCGCTTTCGGACAGATGGTCAATCTGGTGGGGAACAAGGCGCACCAGGTGGAGATCAATAACAACGCGGAAATGGCATTGTTGGAGCAAGCGAGGGCGAACCAACAGGAAGTGTCCGGCGTTAATTTGGATGAAGAAGCATCGAATATGCTGCGGTACCAACAGGCGTATCAAGCCGCAGGCAAAGTGATGCAGACCGCGAGTAAGTTATTTGATTTGCTGCTGGATCTAGGTGGGTAATTAAAGGGACCATATCATGCGCGTCAGCACTTCCATGATGTTTGAATCGACGTCCACTCGGCTGAGCGATTTGCAGTCCCGTTTACTGAAGACGCAGGAGCAAATTTCCACCGGCCGCAAGTATTTGACGCCGGCGGATGACCCAATTGCTTCCGCACGCGCCTTTGACGTGTCCCAATCGAAAGCGGTGAATATCCAGTACGGCGAAAACCGCAAGTATGCAAAAGACTCGCTGCAACAGGAAGAGGGTGTGCTGCAAACCGTCACCACCTTGCTGCAGGACGTAAAAACATTGACCGTGAATGCAGGCGACGGCGCGCTGGACGATGTTCAGCGCGGATTTATCGCAAACGATATACGCGGGCGCTTTCAAGAATTGCTCAGCCTCGCCAATAGCCGCGACGGCAGCGGGAATTTTCTCTTTTCAGGTTTTCAAACCGCGATTCAACCGTTCGCCCAATCCGCGACGGGCGCCACTTACAGCGGCGATCAAGGACAGCGTCTGCTGCAAGTCGGCGCTTCTCGCCAATTCGCGGTGGGCGATAGCGGCACCGCGGTGTTCGAGCTGAATAAAACGGGTAACGGCACCTTCGTCACCAAAGCGGCAGCTGCCAACATGGGAGCGGGCGTTATCTCGTCCGGTGTCGTGGTCGATAACACGCAACTGACCGGACACAATTACAGCCTCAACTTTACCGTCGTCGGCGTCAACGTAACGTATGACGTGGTTGATACGACGACGAACACCACGCTTTCTACGGCAAATGTCTATGCTCCCGGCGGCGCCATTACCTTCGACGGCATGCAGTTCGACATTACCGGCAGCCCGGCAGACGGCGATGTCTTTACGGTGACGCCAAGCACGAATCAAAGCATTTTCACGACACTGACCAATCTTGTGAATGCATTAGGCCAATCCGGTGTCGGTGCCGCTAATCAAGCTGTGCTGACAGCCGGATTGAACGATGCGCTTACCAATGTCGACAATGCATTGGACAACATCCTGACGGTGCGGGCATCGGTCGGCGCGCGTCTGAAGGAAATCAATTCTCTTGACGATTCCGGCCAGGAAAAAGACATTCAGTATGCCGGCACGCTCGCCGACTTGCAGGAGCTGGACTACACCAAGGCGATCACCAGCCTCACACAGCAGCAAACCACGCTTACAGCGGCGCAGCAATCTTTCGTTCGGATTGCAAATCTTTCCCTCTTTAATTTCCTGTCGTAGGGATATTCCTACAGTTCGCAAACCTTTGTTACGTGCTTGGGGTTCTGCACGCTTCCATGGTAATGTTGCATCTAACGCTCTATAAGGACTTCCCCAGAATAGCAAGTGCTGTTTCAAGTTTTTTGCATACGAGTTTTCTCCTCCGAGTAACCGGCCACTGATTCGAAACAGAATAAGACTGCACATCTATAAACGGCCTTGTTGGCATTCTCATGCTGC